>NZ_JAAXLJ010000005.1 GCF_012641075.1 Secundilactobacillus angelensis
TAACCTGGATAACCCCATCAGCCCGTTCAGTACCACCTTTAATTTTTACATGTTTATCATCTATGCCTAGCAACAACTTCGTAGTATTATAATTCATAAAGGTATTCCTTCTTTCTAGAAATCTTCGTCGTGGTTGATTTTAATGAATGGGCGGGAATGCCCGTTTTTTTATTAAATTAAATAGTAGTGTAACAAAAAATCTGTTATCAGTAATAGATAAAATCTATTACCAACAACAGATATTGTAGAACCATTATATCCAATCTTTTTAACAAAAATGGGTGGCAATTATTTTCAGCAGTTATTTGGAACAAGTGCCGGTATTTTCTTATTTGCGAGCATTGTTCAGGCGCTTTTTAAGTATCAAATTTCTATAAATGATTTTATGTTATATTTTATTTCTGGACTATTTTGGAGTATCGGGCAGGCGGGTCAAGTTTGGTGCTTTAAAAAAGCAGGTGTCAGTACAATAATGCCTGTAACTACGGCATTTCAAACCATTGGAAATTCATTGATTGGCGGGTGGCTATTCAAAGAATGGGTTGGCGTATTTGATAATTTATTAGGGCTAGCTGCGTTAATCATAATTTTACTAGGTGTTGCCATTTCTAATGGTTTGGTAAAAATTAAGCGTAAAGACATCATGATTTATTTGGTTTTGCTTGTGACAACTATCGGATATTGGGGATATTCTGGTTTCCCGCACTATTGTCATACTAGCGGATTAGCTGGCTTTTTCCCTCAGTCCTTGGGGATGTTCATCGGTGCATCCGTAATTTACTTTGTTGGGCACAAAAAGATATCTGGAAACGACCCATTGGGAATGAGAAATATCATTTCTGGGATCGTATTTGGTGGTGCAGCGTCTACTTACTTGGTATCATTGGGTTTAAACGGGTTAGTAAATGCTTTCGCTTTATCACAACTAAATGTAGTGATTGCGACAATGGTTGCAACGATAATTCTGAAAGAAAAACAAAAAAGCCAAATTATTTCAACATTAGCAGGGTTAGTTATTTTAATTTTTGGGGTGTTTATGATGGTAAGCATCTAGTAGTTAAGTAGGTTGATTCACTACAGAAAATAGCTTCAATGTTGTACTTGATTTAAAAATTCAGGGGTATAAAAAAATCGTCAGGAATTTGAAAGTTCTCGACGATTTTTTATGGTCCCAAAAATCAAAATACAGCCAATGTACATTTGGGGATGATTCAAGTGCCAAATCTTTCAAAACAATACCCTATAATATCACTTAATTTCCTCAAATAGCGGTACGCTCCAGATAACAACGCAGCGTTAACATTTTAATTTTAAGTGTTCACTTTTGTGTCAGTCGTTGCACATCCCGGACAATCATCAACTCTTCGTTGGTTGGGACCACCATGACTGTTACTGGGGCACTGTCAGGACTAATAACTTGTTCTTTGCCACGAACTTGATTACGATCGTGGTCAATTTGAATCCCAAAGTAGCTTAACTGATCCGCAATTTTGGCACGCATATCAATCCCGTTTTCTCCGGAACCAGCAGTGAACACTAAGGCATCTAAGCCGTTTAATTCAGCAATATATGAGCCGATATACCGAACGATTCGGTTGGCGTACATGTCCAACGCTAATTTTGCTTGTGGATTAGTATCCTGTGCCGATTCCAAATCACGTTGATCGGGCGATAGTTGAGAGATACCCAATAACCCTGATTGATGATTTAAAATATCAATCATTTCGCTCATTTTGACGTGTTTTTTCTCAGCTAAAAATGAGACCAACGAGGGATCGATGTCGCCAGAACGAGTCGCCATCATGACACCTGCCAGTGGTGTGAATCCCATGGAGGTATCAATGACTTTGCCATGATCAAAAGCGGAGATTGATGACCCAGATCCCAAGTGTAACGTAATCAGTTTGAGATCAGACAGGGGTTTACCTAATAGTTCAGCAGCCCGAGCAGAGACGTAGCGGTGGCTTGTGCCATGAGCGCCATATTTACGGGCACCATACTCTTTGTAGTATTGATAAGGAATCGGGTATAAAGCATTGATTTTAGGCATGTCGGTGTACAGTGCGGTGTCAAATACGGCTACTTGGGGCACGTTTGGCAGTAGTTGCTGAAAGATTTCAATGTATTCGGCTTCAATTGGATTATGCAACGGCGCATATTGAGCGAGCTCATGAATTTGTTTCAGTGCAGCGTCATCAACAACCGCGGAGTCTGAGAAAATTTCTCCACCAGCTACGATTCGGTGACCAATACCAGCAATTTCATGCAAATGTTTGACGATTCCAGCTTCCTTCAAGTGGGAAAGCACCATCGCAGCGGCTAATCGATAGTCAATATTGTCCTGCGTTTCCTCGAACTTATCACCATCTGGTCGTTTAACTGTAAAAATGGAACCGGGTAAATTCAAGCGGTCAACTAAACCGGAAGCAATCACGGTTTCGTCAGGCATTGAAAAGAGCTTCCATTTTAAAGTTGAACTCCCTGCATTGACTGCTAATATTTTCGTCATCTTATTTCCACCTCGTTGTTTTCTATAACTTAAACATAAGTCTAGTCTAGCGAAGTGTGAAACCGTTTTCAAGCAAAAGCAAAAAAAGATTCCGCTGGTATACCGGAATCCTTGGTTCTTCTCGACTTCAGAGTTGAAAGCGTATTGGAAGACTATTGATTATAAGCCTCTACGATAACTTCATCAGGGTAAACTGTTAATTCAGATATGCCACCGTTTTGCGGATAATTACCCTTGGTATCGACGCCGAGATAATCGATGATCGTACGAATGATAGTGCCATGACTGACCAGCAGAACTGATTCGCCGCTTTGACAGTGATCACGCAGTACTTTGAAGCCAGCTTTAACCCGTGAAATCACCTCGTCATAATCTTCCGCAGTGTGAGAAGGGTCGCTTTCTTTCATTGCTTTGCGAGCCTCTCTAAGCCCGCCAATTTCGAGGAGGTCGGCTTGGCTATTCTTACCATAAGGAGAGGCAATCCCCGCCCAAATGTCATCGGAATTCAAACCTTCGAAGAACCCAAAATTAACTTCACGGAATTCTGGCAGTTGATCAATCTCAGTGGGTGTCTGCTGGAGCTGGTTCAAGATGATGTTGCGGGTACTGATGGCCCGGCCAAGATCTGATGAAAAAGCACGGTTAATGACAGCTCCTTGTAATTTTTCTGCAGCTTGTCGAGCTTGCGTGATACCCTCTTCAGATAGGTCAGAGTCGATCCAGCCTTGCATCCGGTTGAAACTATTTAACATCGTGCTGCCGTGACGAACCAGATATACCGTAAATGAATCCATATTGATGACCTCTTTCAGATGTAATTTGTTATTATTGTGACGGAAATTGAACTAATGTGCAACCACGACTTATTTTTGAGAAATTTAATTGAAATCCAATTTTGGGTATTTGATAACTGAGATATCAGTATTATACTAAAAAGGATATATGGAGGCGTAGGCATGAAAATAACTATTTCACTAGCACAAATGGATATTAGTTTTGGCGAACCTGCCGCAAATTTTTCTCGAATTGAATCGTTTGTTTCCCAGGCGGCACTTGAACAAGCAGACATCGTTGTTTTCCCAGAAATGTGGAATACCGGCTATGATCTCAGTCGTTTTGATGATATTGCCGATGTTAATGGTGCCCAGACAATGCACGTCATTCAGGCGCTGGCTAAAAAATACCACATTATGATACATGCTGGATCAGTGGCTACTAAGCGAGATAATCAATTTTTCAATACCACGTATGTTGTTGATGAAAAGGGCGGGCTGCTGACAACGTATGATAAGGTTCATTTATTTGGTTTAATGCACGAAGATGAATTTTTGGCAGCCGGTGATCACAAAGATCGGTTCGAAGTTAAGGGAACACCAGCGACGAGTGTTATCTGTTACGACATTCGCTTCCCCGAATGGCTCAGAACCTTATCCTTAACAGACAGCCGCATCATCTTTGTGCCTGCTGAATGGCCGACATCACGGATGCCACAATGGCGAAAGCTCTTAGCGGCTCGTGCAATCGAAAATCAAAGTTTTGTCGTCGGTGTTAACCGGGTAGGTGCGGATCCTGAAAACCGCTTTGGCGGCAATTCTGTGGTGATTGATCCACTTGGTAACAACGTCTTGTATTTGGGTCATGAAGAAGAGTTAAAGACGGTCACGATTGATATCAGTGCAACCGATAAGGCTCGTGGTTTTATGCCGGTGTTTGCTGACCGGCGTCCTGACTTGTACGAATAACATGAATCAGAAATCAGCGGTATAATAAATAGTGCACGATATAAAATTCAAGGAGGATTCTCATGGCAAAAGTAGAAAGCTTTCAATTAGATCATACTAAAGTTAAGGCGCCGTATGTTCGTTTGATTACGGTGGAAAAAGGGCAAAAGGGCGATGCAATTTCGAATTTTGATTTACGGTTAGTTCAACCTAACGAAAATGCAATTCCAACCGCTGGCCTCCACACAATTGAACATTTATTAGCAGGTTTATTGCGTGACCGGATGGATGGTGTTATTGACTGTTCACCATTTGGTTGCCGGACTGGGTTTCATCTGATCATGTGGGGTGAACCAACAACTACTGAAGTTGCCAAGGCGTTAAAGAGTTCACTGGCACAAATCGCTAATGATATCAAATGGGAAGACGTTCCTGGCACGGACATTACCAGCTGTGGTAACTACCGTGACCATTCATTGTTCTCAGCTAAGCAATGGTCTCGTGATATTCTTGAAAAGGGTATTAGTGACGACCCATTTGATCGAAATGTCATCTAGAAATTAAATATGGACACACAAAAATAGGCATTCTCATAATCTGGGAATGCCTATTTTGTGTCCAACCGCAACAACCGCTTGCTTTCTCTGATCGAATCATGAAATAACAAAAAAAGAGTTCATCGACTAAATCGATGAACCCTTCTTATGGTTTAAACGAATTAAGCAACAGTAACGTTGGCTGCTTGTGGGCCGCGGTCGCCTTGTTCTACGTCTAAGGTTACATGTTGACCTTCTTCAAGAGTCTTGTAACCATCAGCATTGATAGCTGAGAAGTGAACGAAAACGTCTGAGCCGTTTTCCAAAGTGATGAAGCCGTAACCTTTGTCGCCGTTAAACCATTTTACAGTACCTTGTTCCATAAGAGTGAAACCTCCGAGCGCATAGCGCAATATATTTGTGTATCTGAAACTTTAGAAATCGGGGAAGTCATTCTTGCGAACGTCGTACCAAAATTCCGAAGCATTAAATACATTAGTTATAAGATTAACAGCTATTGGCGTGAAAAGCAAGGGTAGTAACTTAATTATTTGAAAATATCTAGTATTTTTGGAGATTCAACGGGCTCTTTATCACCGCTGTTACGGGATTCATATCGTTAAGTGGAATATAAAAATTTAATTGAACCTATTTTTTGTGGAAATGATGATCTGCAATTCTTATCCGTTTGGATGCAAGCGTCCCTGATTTAATTCCACAATTTCACCGGTTTGGTTGTAAACCATTTCTTCAGCTAAATTAACGATTCGATCGCCGATGCGTTCTAACAGCTTTGTAACCATCAGATAGCTAGCACCCGCTTCAGCAACAGAAGGGTCAACTTGGATTGCTGCAGTGATGTCACGACGAATTTGATCGAACTTAGCATCCACATCCTGATCTTGGTTGGCGACTGCTTGTGCTGACTGCATGTCAAAACTTTGTAAAGCGGCGAGCGCTTCTTTTAACATCGTGCGAATCATGACAGTTAGTGCGGCGATGTCTGTTTCCACATCTTTGTTGCGTTGCGACCCCTTAACACGGATGGTTTCCAAGGCAATTCCGGTGGCGTGATCACCGATTCGTTCTAAGTCAGAACTGGCCTTTAAAATGGTGATGACGTGTCGGAAATCGTCAGCGACCGGTTGTTGTAGGGTCATCAACGTGAGGGCTTGTTTTTCAAGGTCAACCTCGTTTGTATTGATAGAATTGTCTTGCTGAACGAGGGATTGCGCGGCGGCTTTATCGTGACTAATGTAGGATTCAGTGGCTTGTTCAATTTGCGCACTCACAGCTTCTCCCATTTCAGTAAAAACCGAGAATAGTTTTTTGAGTTCGGTTGTAAAAATATTATTCATTTTATTTTTCACTCCTAACCAAATTTACCGTTTAGATAGTCACTAGTATCCTGCTTTTCGGGGTTCGTAAACATTTTACTCGTGTTGTCATATTCCACTAGGTTCCCATTTAGCATAAAAGCTGTGCGGTCTGCTATTCGTGAGGCCTGCTGTAAATTATGGGTCACAATGATGATGCAGTATTCTTTCTTTAGCTCTAATAAAGTGGTCTCAATTTGAGCACTCGAAATAGGATCTAAAGCACTAGTAGGTTCATCCAACAAAATAATATCGGGTTGAACGGCCAATAATCGAGCAATACAGATTCGTTGCTGCTGTCCCCCAGAGAAAGACATGGCACTTTTATTGAGGTTGTCTTTGACCTCATCCCAAACTGCTGCTTGTTTCAGGGCTCGTTCGACTTGTTCATCGAGAAATTTTCGGTCACTATGACCAGTGAGTTTTAACCCATAAGTCACATTTTCATATACGGAAAATGGGAAGGGGTTCGGCTGCTGAAAAACCATTCCAATCTGTTTACGCAACTCAACGAGGTCGATTGTGGATGCGTATATCTCACGTTCGTGGAACTGAAAACTGCCAGTGATGGTCGTATTGGGAATTAAATCGTTCATCCGGTTTAGGCAACGCAGAAAAGTCGACTTGCCACAGCCAGAAGGCCCAATCAGTGCGGTGATGCTATTATCTTCAAAATCCAAATTAACACCGTGTAAGGCTTCTTTTTTACCATAGGACAAGTGAACGTCTTTTGTTTCGAGAATGATAGACATGACGTGATCCTTTCTTAACCAAAGTTACCAGTGACATAATCATGGGTTGCTTGAATCATTGGCGTTTGGAAGATTCTTTCTGTTCGATCATATTCAAGCACGTGACCCAGATGGAAAAAGGCAGTGTAAGTACTGATACGCGAAGCCTGTTGCATATTATGAGTCACAATAATGATGGTGTAGTTCTTGGCAAGCTCTTTGAGCGTAACTTCCAGTTTGGTTGTTGAAATTGGGTCTAAAGCACTAGCGGGTTCATCAAGCAATAAAATATCCGGTTTCATCGCAATTGCACGGGCAATGCATAGTCGTTGCTGCTGGCCACCAGACAAGGCCAGCGCACTTTTATTCAAATCATCCTTAACCTCATCCCACAAGGCCGCTTCCTTCAAACTAGTTTCGACTCGCTGCTTGAGTTCTTGTCGGTTGGTGATGCCTTGAGCCTTAAGGGCAAAAGTAATGTTTTCCGAGATGGATTTTGCGAATGGGTTGGGCTTCTGAAAAACCATCCCAATGTGCTTTCGAACCTCATAGACGTTAACTTTCGAATCATTGATGTTTGTATGACGATAAATGATTTCACCTTTAATACGCGCAATCCGATCGTTTAGACGATTAAGTGATCGTAAATATGTCGACTTTCCAGAACCTGAAGCACCAATCAAAGCGGTAATCTGAAACCGGGGGAAACTCAAACTAGCATCAGACATGGACGCGTGTTTACTGTTACCGTAATAGACTTGTAATTGATTAGTCGATAGCGCGATTTCTTCAGCTGGCGTAACAATGTGAGTTTGACTTAAATCGTAGGCTTGCATAGTAAATTTACTTTCCTCCAGTCATTTTTTTATACATCTGATTGCCAATCGCACGGGCACCAAAGTTGAAAATTAAAATGACAATGATCAAGACTGCTGATGCGCCGGCAGAAATACTGACGGCATCAGGTGTTACACCTTCAGTATTTACTTTCCAAATATGAACAGCCAACGTTTCAGCCGGCCGCATTGGGTTGAGAAAACTACTACTAGAGGTTGGGTTCCAGTTCGAATAATCAAGAAGAGGGGCACTTTGACCAGCTGTATAAATCAGAGCAGCGGCCTCACCGAAAACACGACCAGCGCTAAGGATGATACCGGTGAGGATACCCGGCAAGGCAACTGGCAGGATGATGCCACGGATCGTTCGCCAATTGGAAAGACCCAGTGCACTTCCTGCTTCTCGTTGACTATTTGGGACAGCGTGCAGTGATCCCTCAATACTCCGAACTAAGAGTGGCAAGTTAAAAAAGGTTAAGGCAATCGCCCCAGACAAAATCGAGAAACCCATGTGAAATTCAATGACGAATAAGAGGTAACCAAATAGTCCGACCACAACGGATGGTAACGAACTCAGTACTTCAATTGCGGTGCGAATTAGGCCGGTGAACCAATTATCGCCGGCGTATTCCGACAGGTAGATAGCAGACCCCAGTGCTAAGGGGAAGGAGATAATAAGAGTCAATACGAGCAGGTAGAGCGAGTTAAACAGTTGATCACGAACACCACCACCAGCACTAAAAGAACTGGAGGGTGAAGTTAAGAAGTGCCAACTGATGTGAGGAAAGCCACTGAGAACAATGTCACCTAATAAAAAGAGCAATATCAGTACAACGATTCCTACTAGGAGATTGATTAATTGAGTTGCAATCCGGTCAGATTGATGTGGTGTCATGATTTAATTTCGCCTCGCTTTCCGATATAGCGGATGATTAGGTTAAACACTAGGGACATTAATAATAGAATCAGTGCCAATGACCAAAGAGCGTTGTTCGGTAAGGTGCCCATGATCGTATTCCCAATGTTGGTAGTTAATTGGCTGGTCAATGTGGCCGTTGGGGTGACTAGATTGTGTGGCATTAACACCGCATTCCCAATCACCATTTGGACGGCTAGTGCTTCGCCAAATGCGCGGGCCATTCCAAAGATGACGGCGGTTAATAAACGGGGCATGGCTGCCCGGAGTAGTACTTTGTAAATGGTTTGAAAGCGGGTTGCTCCCAGTGCGAGCGAGGCTGAACGAAAATAGGCAGGAACCGCTCGTAAAGCATCAACTGCTAGTGAAGTAATGGTCGGTAATACCATTACGAATAAAACGATGGTCCCAGCCAGGATTCCCGAACCAGTGCCACCAAAGATGTGACGGATGGCTGGCACAACAACGGTCAAGCCAATGAACCCATAAACGACGGATGGAATACCGACTAGCAGTTCAATCACAGGCTGGAGAAACTTAGCGCCATTTTTAGGGGCAATATCGGTCATGAAAAGGGCTACTGCAATTGCAAACGGTGTGGCTAACAGAGCTGCCAAAATGGTGACACTAAAGGATGTCACGATCATGGGCAGTGCACCAACTTGTGGTTGACCATGATCGTTCAACGTTCCGGGATTCCATTCTTCGCCAGACAGAAATTGCCAGAGGTTAACGTGGTTGGTCGTAAATGTTGCCACTCCACGAGAAGTAATGAAATACAGAATGCTAATGACAAGGATAATGATTGCTGCAATGCAGGTATAACTGATGATTCGGCCGGTAATGTCTTCACGAGATGCTTTGGATGGCGACATTAATTTTTTTTGAATATCATCCATTACGATCGTTCCTCCTAATATCATGATGTACTTGTTTCAACGCCAGCAGGAACGATGAAATTCGAGCTGGTTTCCCATAGACAAGCGGAAAATCAAGGCTAAATGTTTCGCCTGATTTTCCGCTTATAGGGCATGTGTAAAAGATTTATTTTGTCACAACGTTTTTAGCGTTCTTAGTTACTTTCATGTCATGAATGCTGATGTAGCCAAGTTTGTTGACTAAGCTGCCTTGAACCTTGTCAGAACTCATGTATTTTAAGAAACCTTCAGTTGCTTTATCAGGTTGACCCTTCGTGTACATGTGTTCGTATGACCAAATCGTCCACTTGTTAGATGTCACGTTTTTATCGGTTGGTTTTACATTATCAATGGAAAGAGCTTTAACTTTTTCGTTCACGTATGAGAAAGCTAGATAACTGATCGCACCAGGTGTTGATGAAACCAGTTTTTGAACGGTACCGTTGGAATCTTGTTCCTGAGAAGTAACGGCCTTCTTACCTTCAAGTACTGCCCCTTCAAAAGTTGCTCGAGTACCTGAACCCTGGGCGCGATTGATGACAGCAATCTTTTGATCCTTGCCGCCAACTTGTTTCCAGTTGGTGATTTTACCTGTGAAGATGTCACGTAATTGTGCCATGGATACGTTGGTTACACCAGTACTAGGGTTAACAACCGGTGCCATACCTACGACAGCAACCTTGTGGTCAACTAATTTGTCCGCCTTGATGCCTGATGACTGTTCCGCAAAAATATCTGAGTTACCAACTTGAACTGCACCTTGTTGAACTTGGCTTAAGCCGGTACCCGACCCCCCACCTTGAACGGTGAGATTAACGTTCTTGTTTGAAGCCTGGTAATCCTGGGCTGCTTGTTCAACTAATGGTTGAAGAGCAGTTGAACCAACAGCAGTAATCTTCGTGACCTTTGCAGCTTTAGTATCATCAGAAGCTGACTTCTGACTAGACTTCGAACCACAACCTCCTAATAACAGGCCAGTGAGACTAAAAGCAACTAACGTGGAAACCAGAGTTTTCTTATGCATGAGCATATTCCCCTTTAAATGGATTGTGTCTTAGAAGGATTAATTCCTAAGCACAAGGTCAGTATAAAAGGTCTGCGTAAAGTTAATGTATAGGTCATGTAAAGTTTATGTAAAACGGGTTTTGTTGGGCATGAAAACGTGGGATAACTATGGTAACAACCGAAATGAAAAGGGGAAGCCTCATGGAAAAAAGCATTTTGCTGGTTAGTGATAACGCTAATCTCTTAAAACGATTGAGACAAATTATGGCTGATTGGCAGGTGATTAGCAGCCCAACGTATTTACCAGACTTCTTATTAAACCGTGATAACCAAACTTTAATTATTTTGGACTTAGACCATTTCTTTTCATTAGGGCATCGAATCGACACGCTGATTTTGATGCGTCAGCAGTTTCGTGGGCCACTATTAGCGATTCACAGGAAAAAACTAGGGATCAGTATGCTCTACGATGTGTTTGATCGTTACCATTTTGATGAACTACTCTCTCTAGAGATGGGGAACCGTGAATTACGCGCCCGAATTCAGCAAAAGATTTGGCGTTGTTATCAGCCACAATCAGAAAGCCGAGAAATGCTTAACACCGGACGGCTGCAAGTCGATTTTCAACACTATATGGTCACCATCAACGGTCGTCAGCTAACCATGGGCCCAGTGGATTTTCGGCTACTAGTCTACTTCATGCAACATGAAAACGTAGTCCTAACACGGAATCAGATTGCTGAAAGCGTCTGGCGTAACGGCCGAGACTCTACGCTGCGTTCGATTGATTCACACATCAGCAAACTACGAAAATTGATTGAGATTGATGCTAAAAATCCTCAATGTTTAAAGACGGTTCGCGGCTTTGGTTATATCTTTAAAAGTCCAAGTGAAGAGGCACAAGCCAGGAACTAACTGCTATAATAAGACCGAATAGTATACTTGAAAGGATGGTTTTATGGCGGACTATATTCACGAGATAAGAGCATTAGTCGGACACCGGCCAATGATTTTGAATACTGCAGCGGGTGCTTTACTGGACGAGGATAATCGATTGCTGCTACAAGAACGGGCTGATACAGGCGACTGGAGCTTCCCAGGTGGCTACATGGAATTTGGTGCCAGCTTTGCCGAAACCTGCCAGCGTGAATACCTTGAAGATGCTGGTATTGAAGTTGAACCGGTTAAACTGATTCAGTTATTTGATAAGGATTTTTATACTTATCCTAATGGTGATCAAACGCAGCTTATCACGGCGCTGTATTTAGTTCGCCAAACGGGTGGCAAACCACTGGATCACGTTACTGATGAAACCAAACAAGTTAGGTATTTTGATCTAGATAACTTGCCGACTTTATTTAATGATCAGTCTAAGAAAATGGCACAAGCGGTCATTGACGAGGTGAACTCATGGCAGGCCGGCTAAAGTTAGCACCACACCAACCCAAGCAACATGATGCTTATGTGATCAATAACCAGACCGCAACCTTAACTGCAGATGGCAGTCATGGCATACAGCTTGATTCTGGGACAATGGTTGAAGTGACGCGTGAATTTACGGATGACCACGGTGAACATTGGTATCAATTAAGTGACGGTGACTATGTATTGAAAAATGCCGTTACTTTGGCTCCGAGCTTATGGCGATTAGCCCTCGAAAAAGGTCAGCAACTTGTTAATCTTCATGCCGAAAACATCAACCAAATTTGGTGGGGAATGCCCAACGGCTGTGAACCTGCAGCACTGCTTGAAGGCTTGCACGTTAAGAATTACGCGATGACATTTGATTATTTAAGTTTTTTAAAGGAGATGCCCAGGGCGGCTGACTTTAACCCTTACCATGGGTTTGGTGGAGAACCTGATCAGGATGTCCCCGGACACTTTGAAGCGATTTTTCCGGAGCCGTTAGTTGAATGGGCAAAAAGATATGCCCCGGTCACGAATTTGAGTGGTTTACCTGCTGAAGAATTCCCACTTCATTTACAACAAAAAAAGCCCATCGTGGCTTACGTCACGGTGGGCTTTGAACAACCAGAATGGTCACAATATTCTTTC
Source organism: Secundilactobacillus angelensis (assembly GCF_012641075.1). GTDB lineage: Bacteria > Bacillota > Bacilli > Lactobacillales > Lactobacillaceae > Secundilactobacillus > Secundilactobacillus angelensis. The sequence continues at coordinate 12,603 of NZ_JAAXLJ010000005.1, forward strand.
GGTCAAGCGTTAAGTAATAATCACGCGGTGCTAGTTGACGGCTGCTTTGGTAAACTTTTGCACGTTTCTGACCCGATAGATGGCCGTTACTGGCTGAGTATCACTGACTTTAAGACGGCTTATAATGCACGTCATTGGGCTGTCGAAATTAATTAGATGCCTAGCTGAGTTTGCAGCCGAGCAACTTCAGGATCTTGATAGTGAGTTTGGTAGCCCTGTAAGGCATCTTGCAAACTGAGACGGGGATTACCTTTACGATCATTTAGAGTTGTTGCGTGTGTTAGCACACTTAAAATGGCTTCTTCGACCACTGAGACCGTCATCCGGAAGTAACGGTCAATTTTATCATCTGTGATGGCGGCCTGCGAAGACAGCTCGGTTTTGGGATAGTGGGAAATGCGGTTGGCGGTGGAAAACGCTAAGACAATTTCACCACTACCGTTGCCAATAAAGGCACCGGTACGAGTGATGCCAACGCTGGCACGTTTAGCGATCCGGGTTAATTGACGAGAATTGAAGGGAATATCGGTTGCCAGAATGGTGACGATACTGCCCTTTTCTTTTTGCTTTTTTTCAGCATTAAAGGCCGCTAATTTTTCACCTACTGGCACGTTATAGATGTTAAGGTCTCGCAGAAAACCATAGTTTGATAATACCAGTGCCCCCATTGTAAAGGACTTGCCATCAATCTTGATGACCCGGCTGGCAGACCCGATACCACCCTTCAAATCATAGCAGCTCATACCAACACCGGCGCCAACGGTTCCTTCCTCGAAGGACTGACCAGTATGATGCAGTGTTTTCAATACGTCTTCCTTGGTGATAAAAACATCACGAATGTCATTAATATCGCCGTCGTTGCACTCCATGATGACGGGATTAACGGTACTGGTGGTATCGCCAATCGCAGGGTTTTCAGCCATCATGTCTTCTGCTAGTGCGGTTTCAGCGGTACCAACGGCAAAAGTATTCGTGAGGACAATCGGCGTTTCAAGTGTGCCTAATTCGTTGATTTGAACGAGACCGGTACTCTTACCGAACCCGTTGATGACGTGAGCGGCAGCGGGTAGCTTGTTGAGAAAAACGTTGTCGGTGGTTGGCTTAACTACCGTGATACCGGTATGGTGGGTGCCACTGTTAAAAGTTGTTTGTCCCACGGTCACGCCGGGCACGTCGGTAATCAAATTTAACGGTCCACGAACTGAATCTGTGCTAATGGTGTCTAAAAAGGGTTTTGAGAGTCCCAAAATAGTGCCTCCTCTTAATAATGACGAATTAAAACTTCAATAAATGATAAAACGGTGAGATAATCTAACTCATTATAGCAATTATTTATTGGTAATGGCACAGTTTACGACCAATATACTTGCCATTGTTTTCCATCAAACAGCCGTAAAACAATAAATTTTACGTCAGAATGTGTTACAACTAGGACAATTAATGTTAAGGAGCGATTTCATGCTGAAACAAGATGGCCATTCACACACCGAGTTCTGTCCTCACGGCAGTGGCGATGATGTAGAATTAATGATTCAAAAAGCAATTCGTCTAGGATTTGAACGTTACAGTATTACTGAACATGCGCCGTTACCAACCGCATTTAAACAAGAGTACGCAGGCCTGGAGACTGGCTACACAGAAGCGTCCATGGCAATGAGTGATTTGCCAGCTTATTTTAAAAAGGTCAAACGGATGCAAGATAAGTACGGAGCAAAGATTCACATCAACGTCGGTTTTGAAGTCGACTATTTATCTAACCACGTGCAGTGGACACGGGATTTCTTGAACGAATATGGGCCACAAACAACTGACAACGTTTTGTCGGTTCACTTTATGCAGGGGGCTAATCATAAGTTTTGGTGTGTGGACGACACACTGACAGATTTTGAAACCGGATTGCTGACACCCGCGGAGAATGGACAAGCACTGTATCGCCAGTATTTTAGGGCCGTTACAGAAGCGGTCACGGCAGATTTGGGTCAATATGCACCTAAACGAATCGGTCATATGACGCTGATTAGAAAGTTTCAGGATTATTTTGGATTACCACGGATCTATGATGCTGATACGTGGCAGGTCATCACGACACTACTACAGACCATTCAACAAAAAGGTGACCAACTTGATTACAATGCTGCCGGTCTTTATAAGGAGTTCTGCAACGAAACCTACCCGGATGATGCCATTCTTAAGCAGGCTCAGCAGTTAAAGATACCACTGGTTTATGGGAGTGACGCGCATAGCATTAAAGAGGTGGGTCACGGCTATCATACTTTGATGGCAATGATCAATGCTAAATAAATTTTAATTTAACTAAACGTGATTAAATTAGGAGATTGTTAGGTTATTTGGCTCAAATTAATGAGAATTATTAAAGGTTACGTTGACAAATTAAAATTTGGTGTTAAATTATATACAACAATTAAAATTGAATGACAAAATAAGTTGTGATTAGAACAAGTAGTTGATCCCCAATGTGCAGAGAACTTGGAATGCTGGAAGCCAAGTGATTGGGACAACGAAACACCTCTATGAACTGATCAGCCGAATGAAGTAAGCTGCTCCGCATGTTTAGCGTTATCAGGGTTACCTTAACTGTTCTTGAAGTGTCTTCAATGACTAGTTATTGGCAACGTAAGGTCGTCATCGTGAGGTGACGACAAATTGAGGTGGAACCGCGATGATATCGTCCTCGCAAACTAATTTATTTAGTTTGCGAGGATTTTTTGTTTATCCAGGAGGAGGACAACATGATTAAAAATCGAAACTTGCCAAGTGGGACGCGAGATGAATTTGGGCCGCGAGCTGCTGTTAAAGAAACAATTTCCGGACAACTGTTTTCAATCTTCAAGCAGCGTGGTTTTACTAAGCTAACCACACCAATTCTCGAGTACGCTGACGTCTTTAAACCACTGAACCTTGATAATTACCGGCCATATCAATTGCTGGATGAACAAGGGGAGGCATTAGTGCTTCGACCAGATTTGACTCTGCCGGTGGCACGGATGATGAGCACTACCGGGGTTGAACTACCAGCTAAATGGTACTACGGCGGCGATGTTTTCCGAGTCAAGAAGCAATTATCAGGCAGTTACAATCAAGTCACTCAAGCTGGTATTGAATTAGTTGGTTCTAGCAGCATCAAAGGTGAACTTGAGTGTTTAACGATTGCACTAGCAGGATGCCGGGCCACTGGTGTTAAAGAAATGACTTTAGAATTAAGCGATGCTCGGTTTGTGGAAGCCGTTTTAGCAGCATTGCCAGTGCCAGAACCGACGAAGGTAGCGCTTAAACAAGCCCTGTTCGCCAAGAACTTGACAGTTTATAACCAGATTTCAGCGTTACTGACTGATACCGAATTTGGTGGTTTTCTTGGTGAATGGCCGTGGCTGTTTGGCGATTTTGATACGGTGATCAATGTCGTCAAACGTCTACCAAAGATTTCAAAGGTGCAGACAGTCATTGATAATTTGACCGCTGTGAATCAATTTATTAAAGAGCTCGCTCCTGAGCAGCGAGTTGTCCTCGATCTCAGTATTCCGTCACCGCAGACTTACTATACTGGCATGGCATTCCGAGGTTACACCCAAAACGCGTCAGATTATTTGTTCAGCGGTGGTCGTTACGATGATTTGTTAACCAGTTTTCAGCAAATTAAAGAGCCAGCTGTTGGGTTGGCCTTTGATGTTGATGCCCTAGCTGACCGGGTGCCGTTGCAAGATGCACCGCGACAAACTTTGATTTATTTCGACTCTGATCAGTGGCAGCAGGCGGAAATACTATTGAAAGAAACTCCTAACAGTACGTTATGCTTGGCCGACAGCCGTGAAGAGGCTAACCGAATCGCTGTCAGTAACAATCAGCAACTATTGGATTTAACGAAGGAAGGTGAGTAAATGCCAATCAAGATTGCGTTAACCAAGGGCCGGGTGGAACAGCAAGTGGTGCCGTTACTTGAAGCAAGCGGAATTGACTGTAGCGGTATTCGTCATAAGGGACGGCGGCTAATCTTTAATGAAGATCCGGTGTACCAAACAATTTTAGTTAAGGGGCCCGATGTCCTCACTTATCTCAATAGTGGGTCGGTTCATCTAGGCATTGTGGGCAGTGACATTTTGGCTGAGCAGAACAACACTCAGTACGCCATGATGGATTTAGGGGTTGGCCGGTGCCGATTCGTTCTAGCTTCTACCAGTAATTTCAATCCTCAGCAAGCTCGCAGGAAGATTATCGCGACCAAATACCCCAACATCACGAAACGCTATTTTCAAAGTATTGGTGAAGATGTGGAAATTATTCGCATCGAGGGCTCGGTAGAACTAGCACCGCTGATCGGCCTAGCAGACGCCATTGTCGATATTACCGAAACAGGGACGACATTACGGGAAAATAACCTTCACGTTTATGCTGAATTACAGCCAGTCAGCACTCAACTGGTGGTGAACCGGTTAGCTTTGAAACAATATCAGTCGCAAATTAGAACCTTAGTTGAAAATCTACAGCAAGCTAAACTTAAATTAGGAGTGAATGAATAATGAAAATATTTAAAAATCAGACTTTAAATCAATTACTTGAACAAGTTGATCGTCAAACTGATCAGCAAGCCAACCAGCCGGAAGTTGAAGCAACCGTTGCCGGAATCATTGCCAACGTCATCAAGAATGGTGATAGAACATTAAAAGAGTATAGCCGCAAATTTGATAAAGTCGAATTAGATAGTTTGCGAGTGCCACAAGCTGACATTGACGCGGCGTATGAAAATGCAGACCAGGATTTGATTGACGCCTTGAATTTAGCTAAGAACAACATTATCAGCTACCACCAAAAAGAGATTCAACACGGTTTTGTTGATGCGGAACAAAAGGGTGTTGTCCGTGGTGAAAAAATCACCCCGTTAGCAGCTGTTGGTTTGTATGTTCCCGGTGGTACTGCCGCTTATCCATCATCCATTTTGATGAACGTCATTCCCGCTAAACTCGCTGGCGTGGGCAAAATCGTTATGGTAACACCGCCACAAAAGGACGGTATTGGCCAAGCCGTTTTAGCCGCCGCTAAGATTGCCGGCATTGATGAAATCTATCAAGTCGGTGGTGCGCAAGCCATTGCCGCTTTGGCATACGGGACTGAGAGCATCCCTCGAGTGGACAAAATTACCGGTCCAGGCAATATCTTCGTTGCTGTTGCTAAGAAACAAGTCTTTGGCCAAGTTGATATCGATATGATTGCCGGTCCCTCAGAAATCGGTGTGATTGCGGATGATGCGGCCAATCCTAAAGAGGTAGCCGCTGACTTGCTTTCCCAAGCGGAACACGACAAGATGGCGCGGCCAATGATGGTCACGCCGAGTGAAAAATTTGCGGTCGCTGTTAGTGATGAAATCGACCGTCAAGTGAAGACATTACCCCGTGAAGAAATTGCCAGTGCCTCCGTTGCCAATAAAGGCTTTATCGCAGTAGTGGATGACCTTGATGAGGCCTTTACCGTCATGAACGCCATTGCGCCAGAACACTTGGAAATCGAGTTGGAAGATGCTATGCAGTATCTTAACCAAATTAAGAATGCCGGTTCTGTATTCTTAGGTTTCAACGCTTCAGAACCCGTGGGTGACTATGTTGCTGGTCCTAACCACATTTTGCCAACCGGGGGGACTGCTCGATTCTTCTCACCACTTGGGGTTTCAGACTTTGTTAAACGGACTCAGTTTGTCACCTACTCAAGGGAAGCCTTGAAGAAGGAAGAAAGGGCGATTACAACGTTGGCACGAGTTGAGGGGCTTGAAGCCCACGCCCGAGCTGTTGAATCACGATTTAACTAAGGAGGCTCACCATGAGAGAAGCAACGGTTAAACGCAATACTAATGAAACACAAATTGAACTGAGTCTAAATTTAGATGACTACGATACGATCAGTATTGATACCGGAATTGGTTTTTTGAACCACATGCTGGACGCCTTTGCTCGGCATGGCCGGTTTGGTCTTGTAGTTAAAGCTAATGGTGACTTAAACGTTGACCCCCACCACACGACTGAAGATGTCGGGATTGCCTTGGGGATGGCGTTGAAACAAGCACTAGGTAATAAGGAGGGGATCGAACGTTTTGGTTCAGCTTTGATTCCTTTAGATGAAACGTTGAGCCGAGTGGTCATCGACCTGTCAGGACGTAGTTATTTGGTATTCAAGGCTGATTTAACAAATCCGCGACTTGGTGATTATGACACTGAAGTTACCGAAGATTTCTTCCAAGCCTTTGCTTTTAACGCTGAGTTAAACCTTCACGCGGAAGTCCTTTATGGCAGGAACACCCATCACAAGATTGAAACCTTATTTAAGGCACTTGGTCGCGCGCTTCGGGCTGCAGTGACCATTAATCCAGAAATCAAAGGAGTGCCATCTACCAAGGGAGTGATTTAATGATTGCGATTATCGATTACGACACTGGTAATACTAGAAACGTCAAAAAAGCAATGGACTTTCTAGCCATTCCTAATACGCTGTCAGCTGATCCCGATGTGATTTCGTCAGCAGATGGTCTGATTCTTCCTGGAGTTGGTGCCTTTGGAAAAGCAGTTGAGGCTTTGAAAGTGCGCGGCCTGATTCCAGTTATTCAACAGGCTGCCAAGCAAGGGATGCCCATTTTAGGCATCTGCCTCGGCATGCAATTACTATTTGACCGGAGCTTTGAATTCGGTGAAACGGCAGGGTTAGGCTTAATCCCCGGCGAAGTGGTTGCAATTCCAGAAAATCTTGGCGTAAAGGTGCCTCACATGGGCTGGGATCAGAACCAAGTGACACGCGTAGACCCAATCGCCAACGGCTTTGACCAGCAATCAACTTATTTTGTTCATTCCTATTATGTCAAAACCCGGGCGCAATACATCTTAGCTGAAAGTGATTACGGTGTTAAAATTCCCAGCATTGTACGTCATCAAAACGTGATTGGTATGCAATTTCATCCAGAAAAGAGTGGCCGGATCGGCTTGAATGGTCTAGCAGCATTTAAGGAGTTGGTACTTAATGGAAATTATTCCCGCAATTGATTTAAGAAATCAGCAATCTGTTCGGCTTTATCAAGGGGACTTTGAACAAACCACACTGATTGCCCAAGACCCGCTTCAGCAGGCTAAACAGATTGAAACAGCTGGTTTGAAACGGCTTCATCTGGTTGATTTAGATGGTGCCAAAAGTGGCCGGCCAGTAAACCGCGAACTGATCAAACGCATCTGTGCAGAAACTGATTTAAAAGTTGAAGTTGGCGGTGGTATTCGAACCTTAGCTCAAATCAATGGCTATCTCACCAGTGGTGTCTCCAGAGTCATTCTTGGTTCTGCTGCATTAACTGACCCACAGCTAGTTCAAGAGGCCGTTAATCAGTTTGGCAATGATCAAGTGGTAGTGGGGATTGACGGTAAAGATGGCAAAGTCGCCATTTCCGGTTGGCTGGAAGAAAGTGATGTATCCATGAGTACCTTGATGACGTCCATGGTGGCGGTTGGGGTGGTTAACTTTGTGGTGACAGACATCACTAAGGACGGTACATTAAGCGGCCCCAACGTGAACCTCTTGGGAAAACTCCAGCAGGAATTTCCAACCACCAGATTGATCGCGTCTGGTGGCGTGACCACCGTTGCTGATTTACAGAGCTTGGCTGACGCGGGCATTAAATCTGCCATTGTCGGCCGGGCTATGGCAACCGGTGATTTGCCATTGAAGACTTTAGCGGAGGTGTCCAGTCATGCTAGCTAAGCGAATTATACCTTGTCTGGACGTGGATCATGGTCGCGTGAAGAAAGGCGTCAACTTCGTTCATTTAACCGATGTTGGTGATCCCGTAGCAATTGCCGCTGCGTATGAGAAGCAAGGCGCGGATGAATTAGTTTTTCTGGATATTACGGCAACCAACGAGAAGCGGCCAGCGATTGTGGATACCATCGAAAAAGTCGCCAGTCAAGTGTTTATGCCCCTAACAGTGGGTGGCGGGATTCATAGTGTCGCCGATATGCAGCGACTGCTGAAAGCTGGGGCTGACAAAGTAGCGGTCAATTCTGCAGCGGTCCGCGACCCCAGCTTAATTTCTGAAGGCGCCGAAAAGTTTGGCGCCCAGTGTATCGTGTTAGCGATTGATAGTAAATGGGATGCAGAAAAACAACGCTATACCGTTTTCGTCAACGGTGGCCGAGAAGCCACTGATCTAGATGTCATCGAATGGGCCAAGCAGGGTGTCAAAGCTGGCGCCGGTGAGCTGATGGTGACGAGTATGGACAAGGATGGGACCAGAAGTGGCTTTGATATTCCACTATACCAAGCATTAACAGCGGCTGTGAATGTGCCGATTATCGCTTCAGGTGGCTGTGGCAAGATCGGCGATTTTAATGATATCTTTAATCAAACAGCTGTCGATGCTGCCTTGGCTGCTTCTGTGTTTCACTTTGGTGAGTTCACGATTCCAGATGTCAAAGCGGCGTTGAAAAAGGATGGAGTGACAGTACGATGACGTTGAAACCCAATTTCGATAAATACCCAGATGGGCTTGTTCCAACAATTGTAGTGGACGATAAGACCCAGCAAGTTTTGATGATGGCGTACATGAATGCGAAAAGCTATCAACTCAGTTTAGACAGTAAGCAAACCTGGTTTTGGTCACGCAGCCGTCAAGAACTTTGGCACAAAGGGGCAACCAGTGGCAATACCCAAGACATCGTGGCAATTCAGATTGATTGTGATGAGGACACGCTACTTGTGCGGGTAAATCCGGCTGGACCAGCCTGTCATACCGGGCATACTAGCTGTTTCTACCGTGATATTGAACTTAATTCAGCAGGAGGAAAATAATATGCAAGACTTAGACGAACTGTATCAATTAATTTTAGACCGTAAAAATAATCCTAAGGAAGGTTCGTACACGGATTACCTGTTTACTAAGGGTCTAGATAAAATTCTCAAAAAGGTTGGCGAAGAATCCACGGAAGTCGTGGTCGCTGCTAAGAATGATAGTGATGACGAATTTGTTTATGAAGTTGCCGATTTAGCTTATCACGTGCTGGTTCTTATGGTTGACCGCGGCATCAGCGTTGACCAGGTCAAAAAAGAATTAGCGCAACGTGAAGGGTTAATGAGTAAGACCAAGGAACGTCGAGACATTAAAGATCTGTAGGAGGTAGCCAATGCTGAAAGAGGCAATTAAAAAACTAAAGCCATATATCCCTGAACAGACCATTGAAGAAATCAAACGAGAACAAGGGTTAACGAAATTGGTTCGGTTATCGGCCAACGAAAATGCCTGGGGGACGTCTCCTAAAGTTGCTCAAGCAATTTTAGACTGGGGTGTACAAGATGCCAACCGGTATCCGGATAGTGAGTTGACTGGTCTTCGAAACGCAATTGCACAAGGCCTCAAGGTTAAGCCTGAGACGTTAGTTTTTGGTGACGGCCTCGATGAAATTATTCAGTTGTTGTCCAGAACATTACTTTCACCAGCGGATGAAGTCGTGTTAACCCAGCCGACCTTTTCTGAATACGCCCTTCACGCGGAAATCGAAGGAGCCAAGCTTGTCAACGTTCCCGTTGATACAGATGGTCTGACTGATTTGAAAGAGATGCTTGCCGCAATTACTCCTGCAACCGCGATGGTTTGGTTATGCAATCCCAATAATCCAACGGGGACGTATGTTACTCACCAAGCAATTGCGACCTTTATGGATCAGGTTCCTAAATCAGTGACAGTGGTGGTTGATGAGGCTTATATTGATTTTGTCACTGATGAAAAACAGGCCTCGGTAGTCGACTTATTGCAAAAGTTTGATAATTTGGTGGTTTTACGGACGTTCTCCAAAGCATATGGATTGGCTAATTTTCGGGTGGGGTATGCCGTTGTGGCACCGCAGTTAGCCAAAATACTACAAACAGTCCGACTGCCTTACAACTTGAGTACTTTTGCTGAAATTGCTGCTGAGGCAGCGTATGCAGATCAATCTTTCGTTGCAGACGTGGTTGATGCCGTTGCCAAGGAGCGACATAAGTGGCTATCGTTTCTTCAGAAATTAAAGGTTCAGTATTATCCATCACAGGCTAACTTCATCTTTTTTAAGATCACGGATGCTGCAAAACTGAGTCAAGAATTACTCCAAAATGGCTATCTCGTTCGAACAGGCTTGGGACCTGACTGGTTACGCATTACCGTTGGTCAGCCCACGGATAACCAAGTTGTACAGAACTTGATTCGAGCTTTCATTGAACAATAATAATTATAAAAAAAGTGCTACTGAGTTCGAAAAATATCGAATTTAGTAACACTTTTTGGTTGTTATCACACCTATGATATTGTTAGAATAAACATGGAGTTTTATAAATCAATTCATTCATGGTCAAATAAATGTGAAAAATAGTGAAAACGGTTAGGAGGAACGAAGCATGGCACAGACTGCGTATATCTCGTTGTCTTGCCTACCATTACCGACTTTCATTGAAGGCCGCCATCTTGAGCTTAAACCTGATGGTAGGAAAACTAACCAAGTGCACTTAGAATACTTTGTGTTCGCTTTTGTACGTGTCGGACACCTGACGATGGTTCATGATGGTGTGGAGCAGCAAATTAATCAGGGAGAAGTATTTATTATGACCCCGGGATACCATAAATATACCTGGTGGGCAGATGAGGATAAGGTCGAGCTAGACTGGATTTACGCCTATGTTGCCGGAGATTGGCACGTTCAATTATCGCTGACTCCGGCGCAAAATTCGATGAAATCGCTGATGCTTCATCCAGAAGTCCCTGTCCAAACACTATTTTTAAAGCAATTCAGATCAATCGAAGAGCCTGAAGTTGTTTATCCGATGGTTGATCAATTGGTGTCTAAGGAATTAAACTGCGATTCCAAACAATTTTTTGAAGCGCAAGGGATTTTTATTAAATTAATCTCGTGGATGCAGATTCAGGATAATGCGAAAAATGAAGTTACTCAGATGTCGTTAACCATTCAAAAATACCTCAAGAAAAACTTTAGTAAGAAGATTACTGCTGCCACGTTAAGTAAACACTTTAATCTTCGGCCAAACTATATCGTGCGAGTATTACGGCAAACGATTGGACTCACCCCAGCGGAATTTTTGATGCAGTATCGGATGGAAGAAGCAACTCAGTGGCTGTTGAATACGGAAGCTTCCGTGGAAGATATTGCTCTGAACGTTGGTTTTCAAAACATCTATTATTTTTCAACCTCGTTTAAAAAATATACTGGAGTTTCACCAACGCAGTACAGACAAGATGCAGAAGATTCTTAAAAATCGACTATCAGAAATTAGAGAAAAGGGCAGCTATCCAAGAAATTTGGGTAGCTGCCTTATTAATTTAGATTAAATGAGAATTAAATTAAAATTTACTGTGAAAAAGTATTGACATGATTTCAAGTTGATGGTTTAATAACAGCATAAACATTTTAATCATTTTCTCATTTTATCACATAATTCTCACAAAGAGGCAAAGAGAGGTCTTACATATGGAAAGTACACAAGCAGCACAAACTGACACTGAGAAAATGTCAGTCATGGATTATGTTTATAAGGTTTCGGCAGGTGTTTCAAATGCCGTCCTGGTCATGTTAGGGATTGGACTGTTAACCCAATCAATCGCTAACTTCGTTCACTGGCAAGCGCTTTTCCAAGTTGGTTCCATCGCACAATGGTTACTGGCACCCGCGTTCGGTGCCGCAATTGCCTCACAAATGAAAGTTAATACTTTGGTATTATTCAGTGCTATGATTTCTTCGACAGTTGGTGCAAATGCAGTTTACTTCACTGGAACTGCAATGCACGCCGCAACTGCGACGGGTAACAAGATGGTTGAAGCAGCTCAATCAGGGATCTTCACCACTGGGCAACCAATCAGTGCCGTTGCAGCTGGTTTAGTCGCTGTCCTAGTTGGTAAGTATCTTACTGGTAAGACACCGCTAGACATGATGTTGGTGCCATTAGCGGCTACCCTAGTGGGTTCGATTGCAGGACTTGGCTTGGCAAGTGTTACGACGCCAGCTTTGAACTGGATGAGTGCTTTCATCGCTCAATCAATGCAAGTTAACCCAGTTGTTGGTTCAGTATGTGTTTCCCTTGCTTGGTCATTATTCTTGATGACGCCTGCATCATCTGCAGCGCTATCAGTTGCCGTTATGCTCTCACCATTAGCTGCCGGTGCTGCACTAGTTGGTACCACTGCACAATTTGTTGGTTTCACTGCCATCTCATGGCGTCAAAACAAGATCGGTGCTAACATCGCTCAAGGAATCATCACACCCAAGGTTCAATTCCCTAACCTGTTGAAGAATCCTCGACTAGCAATTCCATCATTTATTGCTGCTGGGGTATGTGCACCACTAGCTACCGTGTTCTTCGGTTTTAAAGTTTCATATACCCTTGGTGGCTTGGGATTAAACTCTTTGATTGCACCAATCAACTTGGCTTCAAGCAGTATGCCAATGTTTATTGCCTACATGGTAATGGCAGTGTTGGCACCAGCAGTCATCTCATTGTTTGTCTACCGTTTGCTTCTCACCTTTGATTGGGTTAAGAGTGAACAGCTGCACTTGGAAATTGTTTAGTTTAATTTAAGTCAAATATTAAGACCGCATGACGATGCCATGCGGTCTTTTAGTGATTTCGTTTCTTATAGTAATAACGACCAATCAGCAGCGCAATTAGAATTGTCACGCCTACTAGTATAATGGTTGAAGCCTCTTCGAACCAGCCCATCACGACCTGCCAATGCGTGCCTGCCAAGCAGCCTGCGTTAATCAGTACTGTATTCCAAAGCAGCGTTCCTAATGTTGACAGGCCAACAAACGACCAAAAAGGAAATTCTGCCATGCCAGCGGGAATAGAGATTAAGCTTCGAACTACTGGAACAAAACGACCATAAAAAATGGCAATGGTACCACGTTGGTTAAAGAAGTCACCAGCTCGTTTAATGTCGGTTTGTTTTAGGCGAAGTAAGCGACCGGTACGAGTATTGACAAACTTACTGAGTCGGTCCACTGAAACTAACCGGCCAATGCCGTAAAGGATAACTGCACCCAGAATTGAACCAACCGTTGCAGCCACAATCGATCCCCAAACAGTGAGACTTGAGGTGAGTGTCAAAAATCCGGTAAAGGTAAGAATGACCTCTGAAGGAATCGGCGGGAAAATATTTTCTAAAGCAATCAAGAATACAATTGCCAGATAACCATACTGATCGATGAGAGTCATGATCGTTTGCGTGTTCATAGGCGCTCCTTATAGCGTAGTAAAAGAATTTCTTTAAGTGTATCGAAGTTTTAGTGCTTCAGTCAAACGACAGCAACGTGACTTAGAGATTCTTAAGAATTGAAGTATTGGGTGAAGCCTGAGGGATGGATGACGAAATTGCCCCCGTTTTAAAACGTTGCATTTAGCGTTGTTTGGCGCTACGCTAGTACTTAAAAAAACTTTTTAGATAGGAGTCAACAATGACCGATGACGAGCAACACGTTTCAATGCAGTTGATTTTGATTGCAAGTGACGTCAAGAAATTGGCTTTTGAGGGCATCAAATTGGCCAAACTCGGAAAGATTTCTGAAGCACAAGGTAAATTTGAGGCTGCACAGCAGCGGTTGGGTGAAGGACATCAAGCCCAAAGTAAGTATATTAGTGAACGGGTAAATTCCGATGATGGGCCATCTTTGCTAATGGTTCACGCGCAGGATCATTTAAGTATGGCAATGACGACGATTGAACTTGGACAAGAACTGGTTGCCATTTACGCACAGGTACAGCAACTCAAACGTTAATATCCGAACTTTATTGCATATTATATTTATAATGTTCATTATTTGTTTGAATAGGTAGTTGCAACATGATAATATAAAGTTATTGATTATATAAAACCGAATGAGGGGTAATGGCACTTGGACACTGTTAAAAACAATCGCTCCGTTGTTAAAAATTTAATTTTAGGCTTTCAGCATTTATTGGCCATGTATTCTGGTGATATTTTAGTTCCGTTACTCGTTGGTGGCGCGTTGCATTTTACCGCTGCTCAGATGACTTATTTAGTTTCGATGGATATTTTTATGTGTGGGATTGCCACTTTGCTGCAACTAAAGCGAACGGCAATCACAGGGATTGGCTTGCCAGTTGTTCTCGGGTGTGCGGTGGAATACGTCGCACCACTTCAAAGTATTGGTAACCATTTTGGTTGGACTTATATGTATGGTGGAATTATCACCGCCGGATTGTTTATCATTTTGGTTGCCGGACCATTTGCTAGTTTGAGACGCTTCTTTCCGCCAGTGGTAACAGGCTCACTCATCACACTAATCGGCTTTACGCTGATTCCCGTAGCGTTTCAAAACCTTGGTGGTGGAGATGCAACCGCTAAAAGTTTCGGCTCACCGATGAACTTGACGTTAGGATTTACCACTGCATTAGTGATTATTGTCATTAATATTTGGGGTCGCGGTTTCATCAAACAGATTGCAATCTTGATTGGCATTTTAGTTGGTACGCTCTTAGCGATTGCACTTGGGCGAGTTGGTTTTGCGCCTGTCAGTGCAGCTCACTGGCTGCAATTACCGCAGCCATTTTACTTTGGCGTTCCCCGTTTCGAGTGGTCGTCGATTGCAACGATGATTTTGGCCGCCGTAACTTGTATGATTGAATCGACTGGGGTGTACTTTGCCCTAGCTGAAATTACAGGACGTGACTTGAACACTAAAGATCTCAAGCATGGTTATCGTTCTGAAGGGTTGGCAGCTATTCTGGGTGGTATCTTTAACACCTTTCCCTATTCAACTTTTTCACAAAACGTTGGGATCGTTCAATTATCAGGAATCAAAACCCTACGGCCAGTTTATTATTCAGCCTTTCTGTTGATTTTCTTGGGTTTAATCCCCAAGTTTGGCGCAATTGCGACTTTGATTCCGGCCTCCGTTCTGGGTGGCGCTATGCTGATTATGTTTGGAATGGTGGGTGCCCAAGGAGTTAAGATGCTGATGAAAGTTGAACTCAATAATCGTAATTTACTGATTATTGCTGTTTCAGTGGGTCTTGGCCTTGGTGTTACCACCCAGCCGCAATTGTTCCAGTTTTTGCCCGCAGAAGCGCAAACTATTCTTAGCAACGGAATGGTTGTCGGCAGTTTTACAGCTGTGATTTTGAACGTGTTACTTAACAATACGTCGTTGCAGCATAAAATCGAAGACTAATTCGGGATACGTGTTTAGAAAAAGGCGCATCGTCGCATAAAAACGTTATTGATGACCAGTCAAGTCAACCATTCTCATTGAATTCTAATTGAACGTCATGACAAAATCCGCTACTATAAAGTTGCTAAACACTTGTTGGCATACGATTTCGCCGTCGTGTGCTAAAGGGGAACCGCAATGACGTGAGTTGTTGCGGTCCCCTTTTATTTTAAGCTCATTCGTTGCATTTTCACTGAAATTTCAATATGATTACGGCATCTTAAACGAAGTTGAAGTTAGGGGGTAACGTGATGATATCTGAAACGTATCAAAGAAAACCATTACCAGCAGAACTAGAGACTATCACTCTTTCCCAGCAATTAGTGAATCGATTACACGAAAGCTATGCGTGGGTTGCGGTGGCAGGAGAACAACCATTTGCTAGTTTGATTTCCCCAGCAGGGACGGATGAAGAGGCTTTGTATCACTTCATTGATAATGCAACCTTGAACCACCATCGGTTAAGCAGATTTATGAACCATCCGGTGACTGCAGAAGAAGTTCTCGGCAGTTTTCAAACTGATGAGGTGGTGCCCGTCGCTGAACAGTATTTAGGTAGTTATCTGTTGCAGCAAAGTCAGCGTAATGATCTACTGTTGCCAATGATGAACGTGCTATCGCTCGCAAATTATGATGTAATTGGTGTGTTTGCCGCCATGGTGACGCCCCAGACTGAATCGTTATCCGATACGTTGATCGAAATGACAGCCCGATTACTGGCACGGTTAGCACCAAATCTTATCACCCTCGATCATGTGCCTGATGAAGCAGATTATATTTTGCCGCCACACTTGTTGATTGCTATTGAGGATACTCAGGGTAACCCGAGTGATATACCAGTCGCTTTATTAGATTGGCTGCCTGATCATCTCACTCAGATCAAAACGTTGGCGGACGGTGACCAAAACGGGCTGCTTAACTTGCTGAACGAACAAACGGATGATGGCAGTACGGTAGTTCGTGACTGGCTGATTCGAAATGACGATAACCAACAGATATTTTCTCAGTGGATCTTTCAGCATCGAGAGCAGGTTAAATGAGCCCATTTTTAATGATTAAATCCGGGATATGTATGGTATTCTTATTGTTAATATATTAAAGGAGAATCTCTTGTCATGAATAATATTTACTTAGCAGCACCATTCTTCAGTGATGGTCAAAACCAGCGTGTTAACGAAGTGGTGAGCTTATTAAGAGCCAACCCTACAGTGGCGGATGGTGGCATTTTTATCCCTTCTGAACATCAGCAAGAAGATTTAGAGTTTGGTACGTTTAAATGGCAGGTGGCAACGTTTAATAGTGATGTCCGCCAAGTGCACAAGGCGGATGCCGTCGTTGCCATTTTGGATTACCAATACGAAGAAACCAAGGAAAACGAGCCGGATTCAGGTACCGTCTTTGAAATTGGTGCTGCGTGGGAAGCCGGTGTTCCAGTAATTTTGGTGCAATATGATGAGAGTAAAAAGTTGAACTTAATGTTAGCGCAGTCTTATACTGCTTTCTATAATGGCAAAGAAGCCATTCAAACATTAAAGACTTACGATTTCAATGATTTACCGCAACACTATACTGATAAAGAAGTTTTTTAATCGTTCAATAGCGAAGATATGGGACAAAAGTCTATATCGAAAAGTATTTAATTTAATTTCTTGACACACACATCCTAAAATTTACTTTAGTTCATTCCTAAATATAGCCTTAACCTGTTCCGCAACTCAGATTCCGGCCATATAACACCAAACAACGCCATCCCGATAAAAACCATCGGAATGACGTTGTTTGGTGTTATATTCTGGAATCTACCGAGTTGTGTCACAGCCTCTATATATATCATCAGCCATTAATTTCGAATATGTTATAAATTAGTAACATGCTTGAAATCGAAATATATTCTTAATAAATGTTACCTTGTGATATAATTTTCTATTGTTAGAGGAGTTTCAGTGTTTTATGAGAGGATGACGTGATATATGAGTAAACCAAGAAAGATGATCCTTGGCGTTTTAGCTTTAGGGGTTATCGTAGGCGTAGGGTTTACGCAGTTTGGGACAAGTAATAGCAGTGTTAGCCAAACCGTTGTAGCTCACGCGGATTCAACGATTAATGCTAAGGACAAGGGTATGGTTGGCGATGGGAAAACCGATAATGCTCAAAAGCTTCAAGATATTATTGATTCAGCTAATCCGGATCAAAATGTGACCATTCAAGTGCCAAAGGGAACTTACTTGTTCACCAATGCCGAATTGAATGCGATTGTACTCCATTCAAACCTTACCTTTAATTTTGATAAGGATGCCGTTTTCCAAATCAAGAAGGGCGACCGGATACCATTCGTTTATCCTAGTCCAAAGGGTGGCTACGATGGCGGAATCAGTAACGTCACTTGGAACAACGCCACTTTCCGCGGCGATTACAATACTAGTGATGGCCAAAGTGTGTTCGTTCAATCGATCCACCATGCTAAGAATGTTACCTTTAATAACTGTACTTTTGACAATGCTGAATCACCAACTGGTCACTACATAGATCTTGATGGTAGCCATGGTATCGACATCAAGAGTTCGACTTTTACTGGGTTTAACGCGAATACTAACTTTGATTACAAAGAAGCCATTCAAGTTGACTATTCTAACTCTAAAGCCATGTCGTACCACCAAGCCGGTGATGTGTATGATAACTTACCATCATATGATGTTAATGTGACGGGAAACAAGTTTGTCCCACTGTCAAATGCTTCAGGTACTGTGAAGTCATTTGCACCAAACCCAATTGGTCAACACGTGGTTTATGCCAAGGGTGTCGATGGTATCATCCACGACATTCATTTTACTGACAACTACGTGCAAGATGCGAAGCCACAGCTAAATGATGATGGTGCTAACATTCACTTCATCTGTGTGTCAAACCTTTACATCAGTGGTAATACCTTCGAAAACAAGGGTGCTTTAGGTTCAGGTAACTATATTCGAATCTTTAACACTTCACCAACTGTGAAGATGTCAAACATTCAAATCACGAACAACAAGTTTGTTAACTTGGATCCAAATAACCGTTATATCTTCTTTGATAACTCAAAGGGTGCTGGTATTTCGGGCGTTAAAGTCACTGGTAACAAGATTACTAGTTCTAAGAGCAATATTCCGTTTGTTTTAAGTGCGGGTATGGACTCTAGCGATATGACAGTTAGCTCAAATACTAACAACAAGAGCGCGGCAATCAAACCAACTGATGTCAAAAATACTTCTAAATTACAGAAGCTGACTGGTAAGTACAAGGGTAACAAGGCCACAAACAAAAAAGAATCATACGTTTCTGGTTACAATATCCAATACGCAAAGTTAACTTCATCGTATGCTAAGAAGTACAGTCTTTATAACCATATTCGTGGGCATAAGGGCTGGTACATCTTCAATTCTAAAGATGGTTGGTCACATGCGAAGAAGTCTGGCATCGTTTACGTTGACATGCGTGCAACGGCCGACAGTGGCAAGTGGTACCGGATTCGCTTTAGTTCTAGTACCAGTGCACGTAAGTACTGGGTTCGCTCTGGTGCGTTGAAATTTGATAAGATCACTTATGAGTCCTATGAACGGACGTTGAACCCATTGAAGAAGTACACCATGTACACCAAAGTCTTCAATGACCCACAATTAGCTAAATTAGCTGGGACAACGGCCGACTTAGGTTCCAAAGAAGTTTCCATCACTAAGCGAGCACGGCGAGTTTCAGTACTCAATGGTAAAACCTCTACCTACTATTTGGTTAATGACAAATATTGGACAAGAGCCAATGCTTTCTACTAAACCAAATTAAGTATTAAAAAAGCCGACCGTTGATATCGGTCAGCTTGAATGATTGCTCTATGTGCATTCACCATAAGTGAATAATGAAAAATTGGTGATATGTACGTTTGATTTCTCATCTATTATATTACCATGCCGGAAAGCTCGAATTCAATAACATTTGAATTTGACACCGGACTGTAATGTAGGTGAGAAATTTGGCAGAGAATAGAGGAACCTTGCAAAGTTATTCAAAATAGCTTGCAAGGTTCTTTTTTGCTGGTTTAGTGTTGTGCATCATGAATGGCAAGGGCTAACTTTGCACGGTTAATGTCTGTTTTGTCCAGAATGTTAAATCCGTTTTTACTCGTTTTCACCTTGTCGTAGTTGTAAATGTTCGGTGTGCTGCTATTGGCAGCCATGGCATCTCCTGCATTAGTAGAATGTTGCAAACCTAACGAGTGGCCCATTTCGTGAGCGACAATGTTGGCATATTCGAAGGTGCGGGCCTTCACGTCAATCTTTTGGCTCACGATAGTTCGTTTTTGCAAGGTGATCTTCTTTTTTACCTGGCTGAGCTGGTCAGCTCGATACAGATTGTAATCATGCGCAAAATTAGCTTTATTTGCAATCTTATGACCGTAAGCCTTCACTCTCTTGTTCAGTGTTTTTACGGCACTGGCTGTAGTTTGTTTAATCATTTTGTTTCGGATTGTCGGCAGCTGTTTAGTGTAATCCGTTTTTTCAAGTGACAGTTGGTGTTGTGCTGGCTTCCACCAGGCATCGGCGCTGGTATTCTTGCCAGTCATCGTCACCGTCAGCGTATGGTTGGACTGAGTGCCACCAACAAAAACTTTGTGTCCAAGTTTCTGATTCCAGTAATTCATTGCGAGCTGAACACTTTTCTTGACTTGAATATTTTTACTGGCTACGTACACTTTGGTGGTTTCATTTGGCAATAATGCGGTTTGAGACTTATAGCTTAAACCATAGCGGTCAGCCAGCTCCTCAGCGTGAGCTTGATAATATGTTTCACTATGGTGCAAGTCTGCTGCGGTCGGTGTCAGTGTGGTTGCGTGTCCGGTGGTCTCGGATAAGGTAAATGGTAACGTCAAGCCTACCATTAATGCTGACAGCACGACAAAAAAGCTTCCTTTTTTCAACATGATTCCCCCTCTAAAAGAATCCCTATTACTGGTGTTATTCAGCATTTTATCTAAAAGCAGGTAGTTGCTCAACGAATATGCACTTTTTTCGAAAGGTGTATGACCTTTCCGTGAACTTGACTTAAAAGGACATTATCTCCTGTAAAATAGAGGTAAACGGAGGTATTGACCTATGACCAAAATACTGTTGATCAATGCAGGGAGTTCTTCTTTGAAGTGGCAGCTGGTAAATATGCCGGCTGAGCACGTCATCGCCTCGGGGCAAGTTGAACGGTTAAATTTGCCTGGAACGATTGTTAAAGTTAAAGTCGGTAAGAAAAAGACGAAAGAAGTTGTGGAGACTCTGGATGAAATGACGGCAATTGATCGGGTTCTTAAACGTTTGATTACGGTTGGTGGGGTTGAGACTTTAGATGAGGTCGAAGCGGTGGGCCACCGAGTAGTAGCTGGTGGGACCCTTTTTAAAGGCCCGGTTAAATTAATTCCTAGCCGTATTAGTCAGTTAAAAGAGTTGGGTGAATTGGCGCCACTGCACAATCCGTTGGAAATTAAGTGTATTGAACTGTTAGCGCAAAGACTATCTGGCGTACCGCAGTATGCGGTGTTTGACAGCGCATATTTTCATAGCCTACCAGAAAAAACGGCAATTTATGGCATTCCGTACGAGTGGACGAAAAAGTATCAAATTCGGCGGTATGGTGAACATGGCATTTCTCACCAGTACTTAGCTAATCGAGCTGCTGAAATGTTGAATCAACCGCTAGAGGGCTTGAATTTAATCACCATGCATTTAGGCAGTGGGGCTTCAATTACCGCGGTGAAAGATGGTCAGCCATTTGATACCTCCATGGGCTTAACTCCAGTTACGGGTGTCATGATGGGGACTCGTAGTGGTGACGTGGATCCAACGTTAGTGCCATATTTAATGAAACGGTTGGAATTAGAAACACCGGAAGTGGTCTTACAGGAACTCAACGCGTCGTCAGGTTTACTGGGAGTTTCGGGTGTTTCTTCAGATATGCGTGATTTGCATGAAGCCGCTAAAAGTAACCAGCGAGCAAAACTTGCCTTAGATATGTTTGTGACTCAAATCGTGAAACTCGTGGGTGGGTATTACACGGAAATGGGTGGGGCGGATGCGTTAGTGTTCGCTGGTGGTATTGGTGAGAAGGACCCTGTAATTCGTCAGAGAGTTATTGAAGGGTTAAGCATTTTAGGGATAAAAATCGACACAGCATTAAATAAAGCAGGCAACACAGGATCATTAGAGACCGAAGATAGTCGCTCTAAAATTTTGCTTATCCCGACAAACGAAGAGTTAGCGATGGCTCGAGGAGTACAGCAATTGATGGATGAAGTAAAATGACAAAACTCGGTCACGTTAATAAGCCCCATCCCGGTTTCTGCCGGGACAGGGCTTATTTGTATTATTCAAAAATGTGGAATTGTCCAACCGCTTGTTAGAGATTCTTGATCCAAGACTGAGCCGCCATCAACTCCGTTTGGGTGAGATGGTGTGATTGATGATTTTTGAATACTTCGACTGACGCTTGCGCATTTTGTAGTTGGCTCATTAACTGATCAAAATTGTCTTCTGACACGATCGGATCAACGTCTCCGTAAGTTGCAAACGCCCTATAACCTGATAAATTACGGGTTTGCTGCGGTGGGGTGATCATCATCGGATGGAGTAAAACAGCCGTTTTAAAAGTTGTGGGCTGATTTAACCAGGCATAGGCAGCAATATTAGCGCCGTTAGAAAAACCCAGCACAATTAACTGCTTGGCATCAAGTTGATAACACTGTGTTTCTTTTTCAATTGTATTGAGTAACCAATCAGTTTCCTGTTTCAAGTTTTCTAAATCAAATGAACCATCTTCGTGGCGGATAAAGTAACGGTTACTGCCATTTTCACTAACGCGTCCGCGGATACCTAATTTTGGGTGCTCCGGAAATAAAAAGGTCGCAATTGGCAGCAGATCGCTTTCATCGCCACCAGTACCATGTAACATGAGGACGGGGGCTAAATCTGGATTGCCGGGGAAAAAAGCAGAGTGAATATCAGTTGTCATTGGGAGCCTCCTCTGAGTTAAACGGGATTAAGTTAGCTTCAATCGATGCGCGTTGTCCTTCCAAGAATGGTGGTAATTCCAAGTGAACACCTGCTTCATCGTAAGTTTCGTCCACTAGGAAACCGGGCCCGTCCGTCGCAATTTCAAATAGCACACCCGGAGCAGCTCGAAAGTACTCAGACTGGAAATAAAATCGTTCAACAAAGCCGGAATCGTGCAGACCAGCAGCTTGAATTCGCTTGATCCAGTAGTTCAGGCTATCTGTATCGGGTGTTCGGAAAGCCATATGGTGAACGGTACCATATCCCTGAATGCCATCTGGCAGGATTAGACTGGCTTCCACAATGACTTGGGCGCCGTGGCCACCTTCGTGTAGTTCATAAAGCGTTTGGGAGCCCTGTTTTTCAAGCTTGGTAAAGCCCATGGTACTGGTTAAAAGGTGTCCGAGTTTTTCTGGTTGGGCAACGGTGATGATTGTTGGGCCTAGCCCACTGATTGCCATATCGCTTGGGACTGGACTATGTCGATAAGGAGTCCCACCTGGTAAGCCGGTATTGTGCTCATCGGAAATTAATTGGTACCGCTGTTGGTCAAAATCATAGAAGGGGAGAATCTTAGCGCCAAAATGTTCCTGAATGTCATCGATTTTAACGCCATTTTCCGCCAGACGGTTCGCCCAAAATTTTAGAGCAGCATCATTTGGTACCCGAAAACCAATTCGAGAAATGCTATTTTTGCCATAATGACCTTGAGCTATTCCTGGAAAGTCAAAAAAGGTGAGGTCAGTACCAGCAGTTCCCATGTCGTCTGTAAAATATAAGTGGTAAGTTGACACATCATCTTGATTAACGGTTTTTTTAATTAAATGCAGTCCGAGCACAGTCGTCATAAAATGAAACATTTTGGGTGCACTTGATGTAATGGCTGTGATGTGGTGTAAACCGATTAAATCAGTCTTTTCCATTGTATTTCCTCCGGTATCAAAGCTTAATTTTGAACGTATTATGACAGATTATTGGGTTTTGGACAATTATATTGCCTTATGGTTGTGGGGTGGAAGCGGCCTACAACATGACTTAATTCTCTGAACGCCTGTTTTCACACCTTGGCTTAATCGGGCTACAACAGGCAGAGAGCTGCATGGAAGGCACAACGAACATAAATCCAAACCCGGGATTTTTGTCCGTATCACCTTCCACTCCGCTCTCTGAACGCCTGTTTTCACACCTTGGTATAATCGGGCTGCAACAGGCAGAGAGCTGCATGGAAGGCACAACGAACATAAATCCAAACCCGGGATTTTTGTCCGTTTCACCTTCCACTCCGCTCTCTGAACGCCTGTTTTCACACCTTGGTTTCACCTTGTCACACAAGCGTAAATGAACTGTAATTCCCATGTTTTCACTCTGTTTCATTCATGCGTTACACTAGACACAATTAATAATTTAGAACAAGGGGAATTACATGAAAACTAATCATTTACTCAAAAGCATTTTTACTGGCTCATTAGCACTCGTTAGTGTATTGACACTCAGCACGACGGCGTTCGCAGCTAAGACTAAAATTGCCGACGTTTCACAGTATCAGGGGAATATCAACTGGTCTAAGGCCTCCAAGGATTTACGGATGACCATTATTCGGGTTAAACACGGTAATCCTGGCGACAGTGACTATCGAGTTGATACGAAGCGTGACGTCAATGCTAACGGTGCCTACAAATATGGAACACCATTTGGTCAATATGACTATGCTGAATTCAATAGTACTTCAGATGCAGTGAGCGATGCTCGTCAATTCTATGCGCTATCCAATAAGCATGCAAAATTTTATGCGCTGGATAACGAAAAGCGAGTTGGAAAAGGTAGTGAACAGTCATACGTTAACGCTTGGTACAACACCATGCGGACACTGACTAAGAAGCCATTAGTTTACTATTCATACCAAAATTACGTCAACGTCCACAAAATTAGCTATTCTAAGTTTAACGGTTCATGGATCGCTAATTATTCCGCTAAACCGAATGTTTCGACTGATTTATGGCAGTATACCAGTTCCGGCTCACTTTCAGGCGTCAGTGGTCGGGTTGATTTAAGCCGGACCGTCGATAATTCAACCGTTACAAAATGGTACACGAATACACCAAAGGACACGTATTTCACCAGTGTTTCTAATGGTCAACAATTACGTGTAACCCGGAACATCAATCGTTATCAGACAGCTAATCTCACTGGTAAAAAGGGCAGTGTGAAGTACAATTCAACTGTTACAGCAAAATCCATTGCACGGTCAACCAGTGGCACTTACCGAATTCAGCTGACTGATGGTAGTTATATCACTGCTAACAAGAGTTATATCCAAGCAAAATAAGTTTGAAGTAGAAGTCATCGTCCCTTGGGATGGTGGCTTTTTTGTGCTTAACTGGGCTACAGCTCTCTAAACGCTTGCTGTCGCACCCTGGGTTTAACTGGGCTGCAGCAGGCAGAGAGCTGCATGGAAGTAAACAATGCCATAAATCCAAACCCAGGATTTTTGTCATTATTCACTTCCACTTCGCTCTCTAAACGCCTGCTTTCGCACCTTGGGTTTAATTGGGCTACAGCAGGCAGAGAGCTGCATGTAGGTGGTTTCCGACATAAATCCAAGCCCGGGATTTCTGTCAAAAGCCCCCTACACTCCGCTCTCTAGACGCCTGCTTTCGCACCTTGGGTTGATTTCTTTCATTAAAATGCTATGATAAAACTAACATCTATTCTGAGAGGTCGCCATTATGCATAAAATTAAGCCAACTCAATTGAATAGTCGATTTTACTTTTGGTTTTTCCAGTACTGATCTGTGAAGAGCCAGAAGCATTTTGTGATTAAATGCTAAATGACCACACAGATCAGGTTCTGACTGTGTGGGAGAGGCTTCAAGACCCGTGCAGTTACTGGCTGTACGGGTCTTTTATATTATAAGGAGTGTTTTGCTATGAGTCGATTGTCGGAAAAAATGAAACATGAGTTAAAACAGATTCAGCCTTCATCTATATTGAAGTTTAATCAAGAAATTTCTAAGGTGCCTGATATGGTGAAGCTGACCATAGGCGAACCGGATTTTAATACCCCTGATCACGTTAAGCAGGCAGCTATCCGCAGTATCGAGAATAATGAAAGTCACTACACGAATTCTCGTGGGACTGAAGGCTTACGCCAGGCTGCTTCAAAATTTTTACACGATAAATATAACGTTAACTACGATCCTGAATCTCAAATTTTAGTGACTACTGGTGCCACAGAAGGGATTTTCTCCTCACTGACAGCAATGTTAAATCCGGGTGACACTGTGATTATTCCAACACCGATCTTCCCGCAGTACATTCCGGTTGCTATTTTGAATGGTGCCAAACCGATTTTCCTGGATACTTCTGATAACGGGTTCATTTTGTCGCCAGAAAAATTACAAGCTACCATTGAAGCCAATAAGGATACCGTCAAAGCGGTTGTCATGAACTTCCCGTCTAATCCAACCGGCGTTACTTACAATCGTCAAGAATTGCAGGCGCTCGCGGATGTTTTAAAGCAATACGACATTTTCGTTTTAAGTGATGAAATTTACTCGGAATTAACTTACGGCGAGCATCACGTGTCAATGGGTGAACTATTGCCAGACCAAACCGTGCTCTTAAACGGGGTCTCTAAGTCCCATGCTATGACTGGTTGGCGGATTGGCCTAGTATGTGGGCCAGTAGATGTGATTTCAGAAATTGGCAAAGTTCACCAGTTTGCCATTACTTCTGCGACTGCCAATGCGCAAGCGGCAGCTGAAGAAGCATTTAAAAATGGTCCGGACGATGGGGTTGCAATGCGGAAAATTTACCAACAACGTCGAGATCTTTTGCTTGCCGGATTAAAGAAAGCCGGCTTCGAATGTGCTAATCCGAAAGGGGCATTCTACCTCTTTGCGAAGATACCAGCCAATCTGAACCAGGATAGCGTGGCATTTTGCTATGAGCTTGCCAAAGAGGCAAAAGTAGCTGTGATTCCAGGTGCTTCATTTGGTCCTGGTGGTGAAGGTTACGTTCGAATCAGTTACGCAGCCAGCACCGATGCATTGAAGAAAGCAGTTGAACGCATTCAAAAATTTGTTGATCAGCATTAATTGCATAAATGAGGAAGAGGGAAGACGCTTTGAAGTTTTTGTTATACCACGCACGTGAAGATGAATTAGTCGCCGTTAAGGAATGGATGAAGTTGCATCCTGATGTTCAAGTGGATACCAACGATGTCCCACTGACAGAAGAAACGGTTGAACTGGCTAAGGGTTACGATGGCATTGTGATTCAGCAACATATTCCGGTGGATTCGCCGAAAATTTATCAACGCCTTCACGAATTAGGTATCAAACAGCTAACGTTGAGAATCACTGGTTATGAAATTGTTGATCTCAAGCAAGCTGCCGAAAATCACTTGGTGGTCACCAACGTGCCGGCATATTCGCCCCGATCCGTTAGTGAACTAGTTCTAGCACATGTGATGAAGTTGGTTCGTCACTTAGGGATTGCGCAAGCCCGGGAAGCTCACCATGATTTTACTTGGGGTGGGTTGGAAGCAAACGAAATCCATAACCTGACCATCGGCATTATTGGTGCTGGAAAAATTGGTAGCGCGGTTGCTCGAATTTTTAAGGCCTTGGGTTCAACTGTAATTGCCGCTGACCCCATTCATCGGCCAGAGTTAGGGGATACACTGACGTATACTGATCACGAAACTGTTTATAAAACAGCTGATATCGTGACGATGCACACGCCGTTAACGGCTGAAACACATCATATGATCGACAAACACGTTTTTCAAATGATGAAGCCGTCAGCTTTCTTCATCAACGCTTCACGTGGTCCGGTTGTTGTGGCGGATGATTTAGTGGCCGCGTTGGAGCAGGGTGAGATTGCAGGGGCTGGAATTGATACCATCGAAGGGGATAGCCAGATTTTTAGCCAGGATTGGTCGGATAAGAACCTAAATAATCCACCACTGGAAAAATTACTGACGATGCCAAACGTTAGTGTCAGCCCGCACGTTGGCTTTTACACGGATGCTGCAGTAGCAAACATGGTGGAAATTGCTTTGGATGATGTGTTGACAATCGTTCAAGGTGGCAAGAGTCGCCATCAGGTTACCGAATAATTAAACTTCAGACCCCAGCTATGCAACATAAATTAGCACCGTCCCGATAAAGATCATCGGAATGGTGCTAGTTTGTGTTATATTCTGAAGTCTACCGAGTTGTGTCACACCTTTTTACACTCGGATAGTGTAAAATATTGTTAAAATAGTGAAAGTTGGTGATACAAATGGATCTACCGCAAGCTTTTTACTTTAAAGCGGGTAAACCAGCTGTATTATTGCTACACACCTTTTCCGGTACACCAAATGACGTTCGCGTAATGGGACGTAGCTTGCAAAAGCGGGGATATACGGTATTAGGTCCGATGTTTACGGGTCATGGTACAGTCGATCCGCAGCAGATTTTTCAAACAGGTAATCCGGCTCACTGGTGGCAGGATACAGTTAAAGCAATCCAGCAATTAACAGCGGACGGACATAACCAGATAGCGGTTTTTGGTGAATCCCTAGGTGGTTTATTTGCGATGAAAGCATTAACTCAGTCTGAAAATGTTGTTACAGGTGGCACCATTGATACACCACTTTTTCCAGTGGACACGAGTCGGGTTGCAAAGCGCTTTTTGGAAGAATGTCAAAGCTGGTACCAAAAGCAACGTCTGACAACTGATGAGATTATTTCAAAAATGCAGTTTTTATCTGAAAATATTAACCCCATGTTAGCAAGCATTGGTGAGTATACTCAACCGATTCACGATGAGCTTAGCGGCCTAACTAAACCGGTTTTTATCGCTCAAGGTGATGCTGATGAATTGCTTGATCGTAGTATGGGCCAGCGGTTAGCGGACTATTTGTCGGTGAGTGCGCCTGTGACTTATCGGCATTATCCAGGAGCGCCACACGTCATGACCTTTAGTCCACAGGGGCGTCAGTTAAACACTGATATTGGCGATTTCTTGGAGACGGTTATGCCAGTAGAATCTAGACGAAACGACTGATCAATTGATCGGTCGTTTTTTAGATTCTGGCTACGAGTCCCGTGAACACAAGGTTTTTCCATTTTTTTCGTTTTTTTTAAAAAAACTGGTAAACTAAATTCTCGAAGAAACGTTGATTTTAAGCGCTTCCAGCGTACTATTAATGATAGATACATAAATAATCAGAGGGGGCCGAGTAGCATGGAAAAACGACATATTTTGAACAAGCATACTTATTTTTTGGGGACGTTAGCAGTAGCTGTTGGATACGGTTTGACACAATTTCCGAATCTTGCTTATGCTGCTAGTAATAGCATACTGGCCAAGGTCAACCGTCAGAATTTGACGGAAGCAGTCTTTATTGGCATGGGGTTGTTTCTATGCTTACTAGGCCTTTTTGGCTTAGATCGCTATCGGGCTCGGCATCCGCGTAGAGAGAAGACGGGAATGCAGGCGAGCACTGAAATGACTGGGTCAACATCAACGCAGCAATAAATGGGGGATAGTCATGAAAAGAATCGATTTAACTAATCAACGCTTTGGCCGATTAACAGTGACCGGTTTTGCAGGTAAGGGGAAAAACGGGAATGCCTTATGGAACTGCAGGTGTGATTGTGGCGAGGAGATCGTTGCGGACGGCTATTTATTGCGTAAAGGCAACACCAAAAGTTGTGGTTGCCTTCGGCGCCAACGCGGTCGGGAAGCGATGAAAAGTGATGTCCGGCTGATTGCAAACTCTGGAAACGTTCGTAATCTTCAACAAATCAATGGGACTAGCGTTGTCTCAATCATGAAGAGACGAAAAACCAACACTTCGGGGATCCCGGGTGTTTGCTACGATAAGCAATCCAAGCGCTGGGTTGCACGGTTAATGATTCGGGGGAAGTACGTACTTAATCGGGGGTTTCTGACATTTGAAGAAGCAGCAACTGCGCGAGAAAATGCAGTTGAAGAAAACTTAAGTCAGGTTCTAGACAGACACGTCAAAGTGGTTCAGTAAATAACAGAATATACAAAAAATGATTACCAGTTGTTTGCAGTTGGTAATCATTTTTTGTGTGTATTAACTAAGTAGCGCAAAAAGCATTCATTTCCGATTAATTTTCAGAAATGAACGTTTGATTGCTATACTCTTGACCCGAGATTGATTTTACCAGAAAGACTGATGAAGTAGGCCCCTAATTGGGTAACGTGGGAGCCACCACCGCCATTATCCGCGGCAAACTGGTGAAGTGATTGTCCGTTGTTTGCAATTGCATCGCGAGATGTTTGAGCGTTTTGCTCAGTATCTTTAGAAGTAGCTTGCGCAGAGTTATGAGTTTGGGCAATCCGTTGCTTCTTCTGTGAATTGCTTTGGCTGGTCTGACTATTGTTCGTATTAGAATCTTGATTGCTAGACTTGTTAGTGGTTGCATTATTTTCCTGACGGACAGATTGTGAAGCATTCCCCAGTTGAATCACGATTGGCATTGTGTTGTTCTGGAAAGGATTCAGTTGTTTGCGAGCATTGCTGATTTTAATGGTTAACACTGAATCAGTTGTCCCTAAGGCTGTGTTTCCTTTGACACCGTTACTTAAAATGACGGTGCCATTCTGCCGCATGTCGTTTAATTGCTGCTGGATTTGCGCCCGTACGTTAGTCCCCGGTTGGCCGCTAACAGTCATCTGACCAGCAGGCTTTCCGCTTTCGTTAATGATGTTTACGGTTGCTGTAGGTGCGGCAACGGTACTTGCCGTGTTGCTGTCAGTGGTTGTTGCGATATTTGTATCAGTTGTAGCTGTTGAGCTGTTTTCACTGGTACCAGTATTCGTTGTAATCGAGCTACCTGTTGAGCCAGTGTTAGTATGCGCGTGAACGGGGCCGGTTTGGCCAATACCATAGCCACCAAGTTGCATCGCCGGTAAATTATTTCGTTTAACTGAAACGTTAAAACTGTATTCGCCGGTGGAGCCAATTGGGGTAGTTGCAGTAGTCACAATCCAGTTACTGGTGTCCCAAGTACTGTTTTGATTTGGCTCTGGTTTGTAGTAATAACTGACCGTGATTGGGTTAGAATCCTTTAACGACTTTACCGTCTGATCAATCGTGCCACTGGTATTGGCACTAGCATAATCGAAATCATATCCGGTAAAGGGAATCACGTTGGTGTCGGTCGTGTACTTTTGTCCCTCAGTTGCGTAGTTGGTTGGAATTGTATAAGTCCAAAGCACTTTGTCAGGATCAGTAACGTCAACGTAACGAACCACAATTGATGACAGTGGCATGTATACTAAGTTGGCGGTTTGAGGATCTTTTTCATAGGTACTTGGAATATCGGAATTAACGTCACCAACATACGAGTAACCAGGAATTTGAGCAACTAAGGCGTCCTTGTCTTTAATTGAGGAATCAACGGCACCCTGATAATTGCTAGTTTCAATTTTTGAATGAGTCAAACCATCAAAGGCATTTACCAGTAAATTACCCATTGGTTCGGTTTCTGTTGTCCCGTTGCCGGTATTATTGTTTGAACCAGTATTAGTACTGCTGCTCGATGAACTTGAACTATTGGAATTAGTGGAGCTAGTTATCACCGTGGTACTAGAATGGCTAGAACTAGTTGTCGTCGTAGAAGTAGATGTGGAGCTAGTAGATGTTGTACTGGTAGTTTGAGTTGTTGAAGTTGACGACGCAGAACTACTATTTGAGCTTGTGGAGGTGGACGAAGAACTCGAAGATGACAGAGTTACACTGTTGGTGCTAGTTGCAAAAGAGCCGGGTCTTTCTGCAGATGCAGAGCCGTTAGCGGGTGTACTGGTAACCGTAGTCGTTGTTTCCGGCTGACCAGCATATGCATCCATCCTCTGTAATTGAAAGCCAGCTAAAACAGTTGCTGAAAAGAGGCAAGCTGCTAACCATTTATCTTTTGCTGTCTTACTTAATCTCATCAACGCCACTTCCTTTCTATTCTGTGTCTTGGTTTGGAAATAAATCTGGTAACTTATTTCGCTTGGTATCTAGAATCAGATCTGCCAGGTTAGACCAATCAACTGGTGTAGGCGGATCCTGCCAGATAACCTGAGCTTGAGTCACTTTGTTTGAATGAAAATCAGAGATATAAATATCTGTGTCTTCGGTTAAATGGGTATCGATAATGATGTGCGCGTGATTGAACCCATCCAGAGAACGAATAACATAATTGGTATATAGCGTCCCCTGTGAGAAGTCTACGCAGATGTGAACTTGGTCGCGCATCAATTCGGTTGGCACGGAATTGATTAGCGCGAACATGTAACTGAAATACAAATTCACCGCCATCTTTTGGGTTAAAAGCAGGTCTTCTCGTCGCTGTAACTTTGTAATGTTATGCGAAACAGCAATGTCAAAGGCGGGATAAAGCTCCGAAAAGAATTTGACTTGGTCAGGATCGATAAAAGTCGTCGGTTCAATGTAAAAAGTTGTGAACTGAAAATGGATGCTTAACAGACTATCTTTTAATTGCTGATTATCCACTAAGCGAGTAGTGAGCAGAACGTTATTGTTCTCCATTTCGCCCATGAACTGCTGAGTTAATTCATCAACCGCAGGAATATCAGCGGCTAATTTGCCCATTTCGTCAAATCCTAGGTAGCCTTGTGCAATCAGAAAACTGTCCAAATAGTTGAACTCATCAGCAGTCAATGTCAGCTGCTTGGCCAGCAGTTTCTGGAGTTGATCCATCATTGCTTGACTCGATTCCGTTGGCTTGATGTGGAGCTTTTGATCAGAGCCAATCGGGTTAGAATCGAGCATCCGCAGCAACCAAACTCGCAAGAAAGTTGATAATTTGGTTGCTTGTGTTGGGTTCAGCTCATCCGGTAATTCACTTTGGATCGTTGAAACTATGTCAGAAATCAGTGGATTTAACGGTTCAAAGGGTTCTGAAACACCGTTGTACATTGTGTAATACAGTTGAAACAAGTGCAGTCGAATCGTAAATTCCTCACCCGCGTAAAGACTACTGGCTTGGAAGAACCCGTGCTTTCTTAAAACTGGGTCAAGCGAATCTAGCGCACGATAGAAAACCGAACTGCTCATATAATTGGCAGTGACGTATTGCCGCTTGGTGTATAAATTACTGTAGAAGAACTGATATTCCAAAGCTGTAAAAAGTGGTGACCGGTTTAAATACAACAGGGTGACTTTTTGCAGGAGATAAGAATTCAGCCCAAAAGCTTGCCACATTCCCTTATTAGGTTCGTCCAAATAGCAGGGCGTGTTTTCTGAAATGGCTGCTAAATCAGCATTCATAGTTTCAAAGTACTTATTCAACTGGTAGTTCGTCAATGACAACGACTGCGCTAACTCTTCTTTATTCAAGACTTGGTCAGCTTGTTGGGTGAAACGGGACAAAATGTCCAAACAAATGTTATCATTTTTCGTTAGTAAAAACGTATAATCCATGGCAGCCTTCCTAATCATTCTTACTCGATTAATATTCCACCCTAAATTATACCTTATTATAGTACGTTTGCGTCAATTAATCAGTTTTTCGGATTAATTTGGTTCACCATTTTTTTTAAAAAAAACAAAAAAAGTGGGAGACTCGAAGTATTGAATTAACGGGGCTTTCAAGCCATAATAAGACTGTATTAAAGGTGCTCTTGCTTAAGTTTGTTGATGGCTAACGACCTGGAAATTAGCTTGGGAATCTTAATACAAGGGTTAAACATGACGACATACTTGTATTTTAAATAGAAAACCGGGTGGCTTTGGGAGTTATTTTTTACAGTGAAGGTTGATATTGGAGAGAATATTGGTCCGAATGCAACTGCGAAAACCATCAGTTTAACTTTAAAATGTTGAGTGTCGTAATGAGTTGTGTTTGTCGCCGCGTGGGGGCGTGGTGGCAAGATGCAGCGTTAGATAAAAGTGTTTGGTGACGACGAGTCATTTAAACACCAGTTTTACCAGCGATAATGATTACTGTCGACACTGCTGACTCCCCGTCTGAGTGCCGGCTTCGAATGAATATCGCAATAAGCCAACTTTACTTCGCGTTCCCCAACAACAGTAAGGTTTTACAAAAATAACAGGTTATCAGCGTGTAGGGATGCTGGTAACCTGTTTTTTTGGATTATTTTCGGAGTAACCGGACGCGATAAACGGCGTCAATGGCGCTCAATTGGTCGAGAATGACCGCGTCTTGTTTTTGCAAATGGTTCACATCAATAATGGTATACGCAACCTTATCCTTAGCGGCGTTACTCATGTTTTCAATGTTAATGTTAGCGTTTGCCAAGATTGTGGCAATTTGGCCGACCATGTTAGGGATGTTTTGATGCATCACAGTGATTCGGTATGGTGTGCCAAATGGAATTTGTAAATTCGGCAAGTTCACGCTGTTCTGAACGTTACCAGTTTCCAAAAAATTCATGATGGTTTCGGCACCTTGAACGGCACCGTTAGTTTCGGCTTCGCCCGTAGAGCCACCAATATGGGGTGTGATTACAACGTCTTTGCGGTTAAGAATTTCGTCGCTACCGAAATCTGTAAAGTAGCATTTAGCATGGCCACTGTCTAGGGCTTTAAGCATCTCCGTGTTATTGACGATGCCACCACGCGCAAAGTTAAAGACAGTGACGCCGTCTTTCATTGCAGCAAAGGCCTTGGCACCAATCATCCCGGTCGTTTCCTCATTCTTAGGGACATGGACGGTTACGTAGTCAGCATTTTTAAGGGCAGTGGCCAAGGTTTTCGCCCGTTTAATATCAGTGGAGATTCGCCATGCGGCATCCGATGATAGATAGGGGTCGTAGGCGATAACTTTCATACCTAACTGGCTTGCTGCATTGGCGACTAGTGATCCAACGTGGCCCACTCCAATAACGGCCAACGTTTTGCCCAATAGCTCTTGACCACTGAACTTAGTCTTATCATGTTCGGTGCGCTTGGAAATATCAGCACCGCTATTGTGAGCGGCGTAATCAGCAGCAGCGAACAGGTTTCTGGATGCGGCAACCAACATAGCGACCATCAATTCCTTCACCGCATTGGCGTTGCTACCAGGAGTGGTGAAAACAGCGGTGCCATTGGCGGTGGCTTTGTCGATGGGCACGTTATTAAATCCCGCACCAGCCCTAACGATGACCTTTAAACTTTTGGGCAGCTCTAGTTCGTGAAGGTTCACTGAACGGATGAGATACGCATCCGCGTCATCGGTTTGGTTGATTTGGTATTGATTGGTAAGTCGATCTAGACCTGCTTTAGCAATTGCGTTGTACGTTTTAACCTGATACATAAAGATAACCTCCTACAAGTTCTTTTCAAAGTGATAGAGTTCGTTAACCAGTGCTTGAACACCTTCAAACGGCATGGCGTTGTACAGACTGGCCCTTAAGCCACCAACGCTACGGTGCCCCTTCAAGTTCAACAGTCCGTGAGCCGTTAGATCATCAATGGCTGCTTGATCGATTTTGGAATCGTCAGTCATGAACGGTACGTTAGTTAAAGAACGATCCGCTGGCTTCACTGGATTACTGAAGAGTTTTGATTGATCTAAAAAGTCATAGAGCAGGCTAGACTTCTTTTTGTTGAGGGCTTCCATCGCTTCGATACCACCAATTTCTTTTAGCCATTTTAGCGTTAAGCCGGTTGCGTAAATATTGAATACTGGTGGCGTGTTTGGCATCGAGTTCTTTTTAGCGAAGAGTTGGTAGTTAAAGACACTAGGAATATGGTCAACCTTTTTTATCAACGATTTTTTAACGATGACCAGGGTCACACCTGCAGGACCCAAGTTCTTTTGAACCCCGGCAAAAATTAAATCGAAGTCAGTGACGTTATAGTGTTGTGCCATAATGTTCGAGGACATGTCAGCTACCAACGGTGTACCATTGGTTTGGGGTAAGTCGTGGTAGGCAGTGCCTTCAATCGTATTGTTAGTACAAATATGCAAATAATCGTAAGTATCAACGGGAAGCGTTGATGTCCGGGCTGGCAGCCGGTCATAATGGGTGCCCTTGGTTGACGCTAACGTATCAACTTGATAGCCAAGGTTAGCAGCCTCTTCACCGGCTTTAGCTGCCCAGTGACCAGAATCCAGTAGGGCGATTCGATGATGTTTTGTGGCTAAATTCATAGGTACTGCGGCAAATTGTCCTGTACCGCCGCCCTGAAAGAACAACACTTCGTAGTCATCTGGAATCCCCATGAGATCACGTAGATCCTGTTGAGCAGTGTTGATGATATCATCGAAAAGTGCGGAACGGTGGGTAATTTCCATAATACTCATTCCTGTTCCACGCAACGACGGGAGTTCGGTTTGAATTTGGTTGATGACTTGGTCTGGTAACGTTGCTGGACCAGCGGCAAAATTATAAACTGTCATGAGATATTCCTCCAAATAAATTAAAATAAAAACCCTCACAGCGGACACTGTGAGGGTGGTTGATTACAGATATTACGGCCTCACAGTTGAATTAAAATTCATCTGTGTAGGACCAATGAGTGCACATGAAGAGCGGTCTACGCAGATGTGACTGTAGACCAGGAGGATGATACTGTTTGCATGTTATTTAGCTTGTTCATATCAATAACCTCCCTTTCTTTAATTAAAATTTAACAGAAGGGAAAAGACTTGTCAACGAAAATATTAATATTATTAGCCTCTTAAATGGAATGGAAACGGTTCCTGCTAATAATGGGCAATATTAAGAGTGATGAAATTTAATTAAGGTTGGAATTGTATGAGGATTGTTGATACTATAAAATCATTGGTAATCGCTTCAATAAGAACATAAATAGTGAGAAATGGGGACACAAAGTATGACTGAATTTTATTTCATCCGCCATGGGCAGACCGAAGCTAACGCACTTGGTCTCAAGCAGGGGACGATCAATTCCGATATCACCTTTTTAAATGAAAATGGAAAAAAGCAGGCCAAGCATCTACACGATCATTTTGACCTGAAATTTGCCGATCAGTTGCTTATCAGTCCCTTACACCGGACACAGGAGACCGCAGCGCTTCTGAATACCACGGCGAAACTTCCCACCGAAACGGATTCAAGATTACTTGAAATCTCATACGGCAAATGGGATGGCTTGAAGAATTTGGATCTGCAGACAAAATACCCTGATGTTTTTGATCCGGTACTACATGATGTTTTGCCAAGCTATACCAAGTATGCAACTGACGGCGAAACTTTTGATCACGTGGTTGATCGGGTAACAGCTTTTATGACAGATTATGCAAATCGTTCGGCAAACGGGAAATTCATCGTTGTTACTCATGGTTTTACGGTAAAAGCCGCCGCATTGGCAGCACTTCAGCCACAAGATGCAATGACGCTTCCTGAACCAGAAAATACCAGTGTGACCAAAATCAGTTTGATTGATGGTCGATATTATCTTTGGTTTTATAATCGGTTGTACTGATGTGGCAAACTATTAGAGTGCTTTAACCATATTATACCAGGTTTCACCGGCGTGGGTGGAAGCTGAAACACCTTCGTTAACGTAGCCATTACGCTCGTAGAAGGGAACTAACTTTTCCAGACAGGTGAGGGTGATAGCGTCACGATTCTGGGTGCGCGCAACTTTAGCTAGTTCACTGAGTAGTTTACTGCCGAGTCCTTGCTTGCGTGCGGTGGTAGATACTGCCAGACTTAAAACTGTTTGGTAACGGTCTGTTGGCTGATTAGCTTCAAGGTGATCGTACAGGGCATCATCGATGTAACGCTGATTAGAAGCTGGTCCCACAATATAGCCTAAAACTTGGTGGTTATCAGTGGCAACGATAAAAGTGTCACTGATGCGCTTGATACGTTCTGCCATACTCATTCGTGTAGCGACTTCGTCAGGAGTAAAGCCTTGATTTTCAATAATCATGATTGCGTCAAGTTGGTCTGCCTGGGCTGGTTGGAAAGTTATCATGTGTTGCCTCCGGTTAAATTAGTCAAAACAATGTTTTCATTATAATCGGAGTTTTGACAAAAAGAAAACACCTCAGCCAAATGGCCAAAGTGTTAAGTTCAACTAATTAGCGTAAAGCCAAACTCTCATAGTGAGTAAATAACCTTCAACTAACGGCATATCTTTTTTGTCGGGTAGGTTATTTTCTAATACTTCAATTGTTTTTTGGGACCATGGATGCAATTTCTTTTCGTTGGAGATTAATGCCAATTGACCGGGTGTGAATAGTTCTGCCAGTCCAAGACGCTTCACTCTACCAAAACGGTACCGCATTGCTAATGTCCAAAGATAATCGTAAATAGATTGTTGGGCAGTAAGATCTAACGGTGTTGTTTTAGTTAATTCATTTAATCGATCTGTTAATTGCTTTTCCAATTGTGAGTCAGAAATTGGAAAGGCCGTGACCAATTGGCCAGGTTTTGAAAGTGATTTTAAGAGATCCAAGGTTGCTCGGAATAAATAATTTTCCTGACCGTAAACGGCTACTTGCTGATCAACTGAAGGATCGACAACTAAACTGTAATGCGCCAGAAAGTCAGTTACCCAATTGAGGTCGTGACGAATAGTATCTGAATCGACATTTAAGATTTGAGTTAGCTCGGATAGCGGTACGTGTTTCGGCGCGTGGGTCACTAGTAAAAGGGTTAAATGAGTGAGTCGCTCAGTAGCTTGTGGGTCTTGATTTTTAATCATTTTCAATCCCTCCTTGATAACAAGTAGTTTCAATTCTATGCCTTTATAGTTTAATCATCGCAGGTTAAAAGCCCCGTGTCAATCATAAAGTAAACGGTTTCATCAAATTCTTGATAACGAACTGCTTACAATTCGATTATTTCAAATAGAACTGTTTTTCAGCATATTCTAAACAGCAAAACGCCCTCAGCATTTATTGTTGGGGGCGTTAGTTTAGTTAAAATTTTTATCCTGCTTGCTTAGCGCTCGTTTGCTTGACCAGTGCAGCAACGGTGTCAGCTGCGGTAAACAAGGTGACCTCGTGGCTCAAAGCGCGCGTTGTCAATTGTTTAGCCAAATCACTTTCATCTTCCGTTGCCAGAACAAAAGCGAGATTGTCTGGCCATTCTTGATCCAATTGGTAAACTTGGTGCGGATATCCACCAGCGTCGAGGGCGGTCATTAAATCAATGTTTTTGGCGTCATACGGTGTGACCAGAATTGGACCAGTTTTATCGCTGTCGAAGTCGTAGCTGTCAAAGAGGGCTTTATGCAGTGCTTCTGACAGTGTTTTACCGTGGCCAAGGTCTTCACCAGTTGACTTCATTTCTGGGCTAAGTGCGGTTGGTGCGCCCGGTAATTTGGCGAATGAGAAGACCGGTGCCTTTACATATACACTATCTGGTTCAGGATACATGCCTGGCTGCAGGTCGATTTCGTCGAATGACTTGCCAATAATGAGTTGGGTAGCCAACTGTGCCAAATGCATGTGCGTAATTTTACTCATAAACGGTACGGTTCTTGAAGCCCGTGGGTTCACTTCAATCACGTAGACCTGATCGGCAACGATAAACTGAATGTTCATCATCCCGATACAATGCACAGATTCACCAATCTTAGTTGCAATTTGAACGATTTCAGCCTTTTGAACGTCAGTTAAAGTCTGTGGTGGATACATGGCGATAGAATCACCTGAGTGCACACCGGCACCTTCTAAGTGTTCCATAATACCAGGAATAAAGACTTGGTTGCCATCACTGAGGATATCGACTTCACATTCAGTTCCCTTGATGTACTTGTCAATCAAGATTGGTTCGCCATGGCTGTGTTTCAAGGCAGGTACCAGATAATCATTGAGTTCATCTTGATCGTGCACGATTGCCATTCCTTTACCACCAAGAACAAAACTTGGCCGTACTA
Source organism: Secundilactobacillus angelensis (assembly GCF_012641075.1). Taxonomy (GTDB): domain Bacteria; phylum Bacillota; class Bacilli; order Lactobacillales; family Lactobacillaceae; genus Secundilactobacillus; species Secundilactobacillus angelensis. The sequence continues at coordinate 51,755 of NZ_JAAXLJ010000005.1, forward strand.
AAACGGGGTAACCTAATTTTGTAGCGATTTCGTGAGCACCAGGAATGTCAGTTGCGGTATCACCAGCTGGATGAGCAATCCCTTGGTCGATCAGAAGATCCTCAAATTCGTGTCGGTTTTCAGTCTGTTCAATACCAGCCATGTTTGTGCCGAGAATTTTAACCCCACGGTCTGTGAGTTGTTGGGTTAAATTAATGGCAGTTTGGCCACCGAACTGAACAATTACGCCAATTGGTTTTTCTAAGTTGACGATGTTCATGACTGAGTCGATGGTGAGCGGTTCAAAGTATAATTTATCAGAAATCGAAAAATCCGTGGAAACCGTTTCTGGATTGTTGTTAATGATAATGGCGTTGTAACCTGCTGATTGCAGGGCCTTAACGGAGTGGACAGTGGTGTAGTCAAATTCAACACCTTGGCCGATTCTGATGGGGCCGGCACCCAGAACAATCACACTGTTTCCGAGAGGCTGACTTTCGTTTTCAGTGCCCACAGTACTGTAAAAGTAGGGGGTGAAACTCTCAAATTCAGCAGCGCAGGTGTCCACCATTTTATAAACCAAATGCTGATCAGCCATGGCGTGAAGCTTGGCTAGTGCTGAATCGGTTACATCAGTCACAGCTTTAATCATATCATCATCAAAACCCAATTTTTGAGCTTTTAAAACCGTCTCGGCGGTTAGCATGGTCGTTGTGAGTTCCTTTTGCATGTCGATAATATTCATTAATTTTGCCAAGAAGAACATATCGATCTTGGTTGATTCATGCAATTGCTTGATGGTTGCACCTTTGCCAATGGCAGCAAAGATTTCAAACAACCGAATGTCGGTTGGCGTTTTGATTGTTTCCAGGAGTTCGGCCAATGACTTGTCTTTGGCATCGTCTGGTAAGAGACTGGCTTGCATCTGGGAATCCAATTCAAGAGATTGGACAGCTTTTAGGAGTGATTCTTCGATGTTGCTACCAATCGCCATCACTTCACCAGTGGCTTTCATTTGCGTACCAAGTTTACGATCCGCGTGGTAAAACTTGTCAAAGGCAAAGCGGGGGATTTTAGCGACAACGTAATCAAGCGCTGGCTCGAACATTGCGTAGGTCGTCTGCGTGATGGGGTTGATAATCTCGTCAAGATTAAGACCCACTGCAATTTTGGCCGCAATCTTGGCAATGGGGTAGCCAGTAGCTTTGGAAGCCAAGGCTGACGAACGACTGACACGTGGATTAACTTCAATGACGTAGTAGTGTTCACTATAAGGATCCTGGGCGAGCTGCACGTTGCAGCCCCCCTCGATTTTAAGGGCGTTAACGATGGTCAGAGATGCGTCCCGCAGACGTTGATACTCTTTGTCGTTCAACGTCTGAGTTGGCGTAAACACGATTGAGTCACCAGTGTGCACGCCGACGGGATCGAAGTTTTCCATACCAGCAACGATAATGGAAGAACCTTTGTGATCACGCATGACTTCGAATTCGATTTCCTTGTAGCCGGCGATGCTCTTTTCAACTAAGCATTCAGTTTCTGGCGACATGGTGAGACCACGATTTAAGACGGTCTTCATTTCGTCATCATTGTGAGCAAAACCGCCGCCAGTTCCACCCAGCGTATATGCTGGCCGGATGATTACTGGATAGCCGATTTCATGGGCAAAATCTAACCCAGTCTGAAGGTCATAAACCGTCTTCGAAGGCGGAATCGGCTGACTCAAGTCGTTCATTAAATCTTTAAAAGCTTCCCGGTCTTCAGCCTGGTTAATGGTATGCAAGTTAGTTCCCAGCAATTCAATTCCTAAATCTGCTAAGATGCCTTTTTTCGCAAGTTCCACGGCTAGATTCAACCCTGTTTGGCCACCCAAAGTCGGTAGGATAGCATCGGGCTTTTCCTTCTTTAAAATGGCGGTAACGCTATCTATCGTCAGTGGCTCTAGGTAGACCTTATCGGCAATTTCGTCATCGGTCATGATCGTAGCAGGATTGGAATTGATCAGGACCGTGTCATAGCCTTCTTCTTTTAAACTTAAGCAGGCTTGGCTGCCGGCGTAGTCGAATTCAGCTGCTTGACCAATGACAATCGGGCCGGAGCCAATGATAACAATTTTATTTAAATCCGTTCTTTTAGGCATGCTGTACTCCCCCGTTCGTGTTCATTAAACCCATGAATTTACTGAATAGACGTGTCGCTTCGTGTGGTCCTGGTGCCGCCTCTGGATGATACTGAACAGAGAAGACCGGTTTACCTGGATAGCGCAGTCCTTCGCAAGTATGATCATTGATTTCAACAGCAGTGACTTCAAGGGGAGTTTCAGAAACGGAATCGATATCGACAGCGTACCCATGGTTTTGAGATGTGATGATAACCTCATCCGTGAGTAGGTTTTTGACAGGGTGGTTGATGCCTCGGTGACCAAAGACCATTTTATAAGTGCGAGCGCCATTTGCCAGCGCCAAAAGCTGATGGCCTAAGCAAATACCAAACAGTGGGTAATGCTCTTGTAATTGACGGATGACGGGCAAAAAGTCGGTAAACTCTTCAGGGTCACCAGGACCGTTAGAGAGTAAGATACCATCAGGATTTAAAGCTTCAATTGACTCAAAAGTGGCCTCAGGAGTCACAACGGTAACGTTGGCACCAAAGTTTTTCAGGAATTCTACGATATTGGCTTTAACACCAAAATCAACCAAGACAACGTGGTCAGGCTTCTCGTCCTCAGGGTGTGAGAAAGTGGCTGACTTAACGATCATGTCGACTGATTGCGTCTTGTTAAAACTGCTGGTATCAAGTGGTTGATTGGTGAGACTAGCCTTCATAGTCCCGTGCTTTCTGATGATTTTGGTTAATTGACGGGTGTCAACACCTGCAATTCCTGGGACGTTTGACTTCTTTAAAAATTCATCTAAAGTCATGACGCTTTGATAATGAAAAACCGTCGATGCAAGTTCTTGCATAACAACGGCTGATGCGGCAACCGTTGGCGATTGGTTCGCATGAAGCGAAATGCCGTAGTTACCGATTAATGGGTAAGTAAACGTGATAATCTGATTCGTATATGAAGGATCAGTAAGTGTTTCTTGATAGCCCACCATGCTGGTTGTGAAAACCAGTTCGCCCTTAATTTCTTTAGTTAAGTCACCCACGGCGGTGCCAACAAATTGATCCCCATTTTCAAGCGTTAAATATTTTTTCATGTCTGATAGCCTCCTCAATTACCGCCTCGCTGGACGGAGTTAATTGCTTTTTGTATAAGATAAGGTTTTTTTAGAAGAATGTCAAGGCGGAATATACATAAAAGCAGCCATTTTCAATTAAATATAAGCTATTTAGTTAAAATATGAATACTTATAGAGATAAAATGCTACTATATTTTATGCATAACCTAAAACAGCGTACGATGACATATCTTGTTAAAACCCACGTACAAAAAGGTTTACAACAAACAATGGTAGAATCAGTAAGGCGTTAATCGAAAAGTGTTATGCAGAAAAATGAATATACAAAAGTTTTTTCTGAATATCTGCCTTCCACGGTAACGATCTTGCTAGATTTGAATTTGATTTTAAACTATATTTCCGAATAAAGCTAGTCAAATATCCATAATTAATTCGCTTTTAATCAGTTATTATAGATTAGCAGATGATTATATCTTGTATGAGATTGTAATTCACAAACAATTCAAAATAAGGGTGGCTCACCATTGCTGGTGGGCCACCCTTATTTGAACAAGTCTGCTGTTGATCAGTTACTTTGCACTGGCAGTCTTTAAATTGCCTTCAACATACTTGCGAATATCGTCTTCGGATTCAGTCATGAATGGTTTCATTTGTTCTTCGGTCTTCATTGTATCGTGACCGTTGTGCTCCATGAGGTAATCCCAAATGGCGTCGCGAACTGGCATTTCTTCGTCGCTCCAGTCAAAAGCGTCATTCATGTTGTAATCTAAGAATAAAGTCTTATCTACTGATTCTGCCATATTGAATTCCTCCTTATAACTTCATTGTAGTGCTTTATTTTTCAGTGTTAAATAATTTGCTTATCCATAAAATTAAGTGTTCTTTATAATACGCTTATGTGGATGTTCAGATCACCAAACAAGCAGTCTCGTTATTTAACAAAATCAACTTTTAGTGCTAGTATGAATTTGTTAGGGTATCCTAACGTATGAAATTTAGAAAATAAAGGGAGCGCGATTTAAATGGCTAACAAGTTAAGTAAAGAACAGCGTAAGGCATTGATCGAAAAGGCAGAGGAAGACCGTGCTAAGCACCCAAAGGCTAAGAGTGGCAAGTCAGGTTTTGCAACCATTGATGAAGCTGCTGAAAAGCTAGAAAACCAAAACTAATCAAAAACGGCTTTGGCAGTTGCCAAAAGAAACTTAAAAAGAGCGTGATCGCAGTCATTTCACTGTAATCACGTTCTTTTTTTAAGCAGTTTTGACGTCTACCAGCCAGTTATCTTGAGTAGCGTGACTAGCTAACTGGTCATTTTGTTTAAGCAGGTCATTGTTACGCGCAATAATCGTTCCTTTAACGGGTGACTTCAAAGTTTCAACGGCTTTTGCACCTTCCATTTCAAGCAGGTCATCATCGGGTTCTAGTTGATTGTCTGGCGATGAGAAATCCATAAAGGTGATGTCACCAAGATCTTCATAAACCTGATCAGTCATGCCAAGTCGCATGACACCCGGCTTGATTTCTTGATACCAAACACCATCCTTTTCTTGGGGTTCAAATTTAGCTGGTTTCCCACCGAATAAATGTTTGATGCTGGTAATTAATTTAGTCCAAAATGACATAGTGAATCGCTCCTCCTCATTCGTTCTTCATAGCATAGTATACCGAGGTTCATCCAAGAAAGAAAGCGTTTCACGTTGTGCTGGAATCCACTGAGAAAAACCCGTAAAATAGAATTATCAAATATCTGAAAAAGGGGCCTCTCTTATGTTCTTAATCGATACCAGCCGAGATGGCAAACCAGTTTATGATCCAATCGTAAATCAGTCCCTGGATAACTACTTGATCAATGATCTCAAGTTACCAGGTCACGGCCTGATCATGTATATTAACGAACCGTCTGTCATTGTCGGTGTGAACCAAAACGTTTTTGCTGAGGTTAACGTGCCTTACTTGCGTGAGAACAACATTGCGTTGGTTAGACGGACTTCTGGCGGGGGTGCGGTATACCATGATATGGGTAACCTCGTCTTCGAAAATATCGTAGTGGGCGAGACGGATGACGGTGCTGAATGGGGTAATTATAGCGTCTTTGCACAGCCGGTCCTTGATGCACTCCATGAGCTTGGTGCCACGGAAGCAGTTTTGCGGGGCAATTCAGACTTGGTTGTCAACGACCATAAGTTTACTGGCATGACCATGGTTAAATCTGGCGATGCTTACGCTGCGGGGGGAACCTTGATGTATGATATGAACCTTGAAGCCGCAAGTGAAGCACTCCACCCGGTAGAGACGCGCATTAACGGAAAATGGGTGAAGTCTAACCGCAGCAACATCGAAAACATTAAACACCATTTAAACCCCGAATATCAGAATTTGACCAGTGAACAATTCAAGACACAGTTATTATTGAAACTTTTCCACGTTGATAAGTTGGAAGAGATTAAAACTTATCACTTAAACGATCACGATTGGCAGATTATTGATGAACGGTTAGCGGAACAATACCGCACTGATGACTGGAACTTTGGAGCTAATCCAGGGTTTAACCGTTACCGTTTCAGGCAATTTGACAGTGGTTCGGTTGCAATTAACTTTATGGCTGAGGGTCAGCAAATGACCAAGGTTGCAGTTTACGGGGATCTGTTAGATGATAAATTAGCGCGGAAGCTAGAAGGGCAACTCACAAATGCGACACTGGATGCCAGCGACTTACGGAAACGACTGAGTAAGCGTTGGCTACGGAAGGTCATGTCCGATGACGACATCGAGGTGCTAGTTGACCAATTATTAATTGAAAAGCAGTAGGTGAATCATGGCAAAAGCAAAGTACCCAGTTGAAGAATATATCGGTGTACCAGTTGAACAAGATGATAGTGGTCAGTACGTGATCCCTGATGAAGCCAACTTTCAGTTACATTCTTGGCGGACGGGCAGACATACTAAGGGTAAATTAAAGGGAATCGGGCAGGTGTTCTTGACCGAAAATCATTTGACGGTGGCGGTGATTGCCACTAAACCTGTGGCGTATAAGGATCGTCACGCCATTACACCGATGCAACGATTTACCAGTGAATTTGTCAGTGAGGACTTAGTTCAGCTTGCGAAAAGTAAACTCACTTAAATTAAAAATGGCTTCAACCCGAGAAGGATTGAAGTCATTTTTGCTGTATACATATTCATTTACTTTTTAACAGCAATGGCAGAAACTTTTGGCAATTGATCCACAAACTTCAGGTAAGCTGCCTCTTCAGAAGTTTCCTGAATTGAAGCTGTTTCTGTTGTAACATTAGCGTTGTGAAGTTCTTCTTCGTTAACATCAATGAGATGGGTTTCAGTGGCATTACCAATTAAATCAATCCAGTAACGGTCATCTGACTGGTGAACTTTAGTCTTTACCATACCACCAGGGTTATAAACCGAAATCGTGTGGTCGAACTGTCCCACATTAGGATGGACCATCGCAAAAGCCAAACTAGTAGCGGACATTCCAGTTCCACAAGCGTTAGTGAACCCAACGCCACGTTCGTAGGTCCGAACGAATAGCTGGTTCTTACCAAGGATTTGAGCGAAGCTGACATTCACGCCATCTGGGAAATAGTCGTTAGCACCATTCAGACGGGCACCTAGCTCGCCTAAAAGGGGACCGTTCATCGTTTCTTCATCCACGAAGCTAATTAGGTGAGGATTAGGCACAGCGATTGCCGTGAAATTCAGGCCTGGCGCAAGTGCCGGAACGGGTTGGTCAATCAATGCGCCGTCACCAAGGTTGGTAAATGGGAAATCGGCTGGCTTAAACCGCACTGGCGAAATTTCTACACTGAAAGCAGGAACGCTAGCAGCTAAATCATTTTGCCGGCTGACTTGTAAGTCTGCAGTTAGGGTTTCAACTTTAAATTGATTGGTGTGGTTCTTTTCAGCCAAATAGCGTGAAACGGTTCGTAAACCGTTCCCACACATTGAAGCTTCACTACCATCGGCGTTGATCACACGCATCTGTCCTAAAACGTTGGCGTGGTTAGATGAATTCACAACGAGTACCCCATCGGCACCGTCAAGAATCCCTGTGTCTGGGTTGGTGACTTGTTGGGCTAGTGCGGATAGTTCATCGTCGTTTAGCTGCTGGTCAAGAGTGGTTTGATCTAACAGGAAAAAATGGTTTTCAGATCCATGTACTTTACGTAATTGCACCATAGTTTTGACTACTCCTTGTTGTTGATAAATAATCGTGTTGCCATTCTATCAGTCTTTAATCAAAATGTCTCTCTTTTGGATCAAATTTAAGCTGGCTCACTGCTGAAAAAGGCGTTATAGATTGATTTAACAGCTTCGCCAGCATCTGCACGGCGGGTACCCAACATGATGGAAATCCGTGAGGCACCCTGGTTGATCATATGCACGCCAATGTCGTGTTGAGCTAGGGGTTGAATGATTTGTTCAATGACGCCAACTTGATTACGCATGCCTTCACCAACGACCATGATGATGGCATAATCATCGATCCATTCTAATGTATCAGGGTCGAGAGCTTCTTGAATATCATGACACATGTTATGGACGGTATCTTCGTCAAACTGGGTCTTATCGAAGATCACGGTTAAGTCATCGATCCCAGAAGGCATGTGTTCATAAGACACATTGTATTTTTTAAATACTTGTAACAGCTTCAGGGTAAACCCAACTTCTTTGTTCAACAGGTAGCGGTGAAGATAAAGCGCCGCAAATCTGGTAGAACTGGCAACGCCGGTAATCGTTTGTGCTGGTTTGAAATCCTTTTCGGGCACGATTAAAGTGCCAGGAAGATTTGGTCGGTTGGTATTTTTGACGTTGATGGGAATTTCGCCCTGAATTGCGGGAATTATGGCTTCGTCATGGAAAACAGAGAAGCCAGCGTATGAAAGTTCTCGCATTTCACGGTAAGTCATGCGGTGAATTGCTAGTGGATGGGCGACCAGCTTTGGATTAGCGGCGTAGATAGCGTCCACATCAGTGAAGTTTTCGTAAAGGTCCGCCTTCAATCCACGGGCAACAATTGCACCGGTAATATCTGAGCCGCCACGAGAAAAGGTGGCAATCTGACCTTCAGGTGTAAAGCCGAAGAAACCTGGAAAAACTAAGATAGAATCATCCACATCCACATGGGATAAATGTTGATATGTTTCTGGCAGCACCGTTGCGTTATTAGGCTCATCACTGACGATAATACCCGCTTCTTTAGGGTCCACAAAACGTGCCTTTAGACCCAAGTGAGTCATGACGGTTGCCATCAGACGAGCGTTCAAACGTTCACCGTGTGCTTTGAAAGCTGCGAGGAGATAGTCATCGTCCGGATAGTCAGTAGTTGGTAGTTCGCTCAAGGCTTGCCAAATAGGTGCGAGAGCATCTTCATCCAGATTAAAGTAATCACCAATTGCTTGATAGCGACTGAAGATCTGGTTGAAAACGTCGCTCGTATCTGCATGTTTAATCGTTAATTCTGCATATTTGATGAGTAAATCCGTCACTTTAATGTCACCATCATGACGTTTCCCTGGCGCTGAGGTGATAATCACCTGACGCTCAGGATCAGTTTTCATTATTGAAATCACTTTTTCAAACTGGGGTCCGTCAGCTAACGAACTGCCCCCAAACTTAACGACTTTCACATTAAACACTCCTTGTCCGTCCTGCTTTATCAGAAACGGTTAATAATTACATTGAATTCTAACAGTTTATTTTTCTTTGGCAAATTTTTTTTGACAGGAAATGAGGGTGTTTTTGTGGGGCAACTGTAGGAAGTGAATTTTTTTGAAATTTAGTTTTGGGGGGTGTGGAAAGGGTGGTGTGGCAACGTTTTCTAATCCAGTTCCGTCAAGCAGAGACTTGCACCTAAGAAGACCTGGACATAAATCCAAGTCCGGGATTTTTGTCCGAGTGTCCTTAGGCTCCAGTCTCTAAACGCTTGACTTCACCCTTTATTTTCATTATTCCCTTGACTATCTTAGAAAACAATTATAGAATTTGATTAAATCGAAGAGGTTGCAACCGACATTAGTCAGTTCACTCAGTCACTGTTATGACTAAGAGGTGGACCAAAAGGGGACGTTGCCGAAGCGCTGATTGTTACAGCAGTCAGTTTGCTGGGACGTGATTGAATAAATCACGGACTGTCGCAGATATAACGTCTGCGGAGCGCTATCGAAAATGAGTCCATAATGAATGAGTCATTAAACGTGGGGTCCTTTTGTTTAGCGCAAACAAAAGGATCCTTTTTCGTACATTCTATTAATCACCGGAGGGCATAACATGAGCGAGCAATTGACGAACCAACAGATCAACGAGGCAGGACATTTAACCATTGGCGGGGTTGACGCAGATGAGTTAGCGTCGAAATACCAAACACCACTGGCAGTCTACGATGTTTCTAAAATTCGTGGCCAGATTCGGCGGTTCAAATCAGTTTTTGAAGCAAACGGTGTTGATTATGCGGTCAGCTATGCTAGCAAAGCCTTTGCTGCAGTTGCTATGTTCCAAGTGATCGATCAAGAGCAAGGTCACATTGACGTGGTTTCCGGTGGCGAACTTTACACCGCCATTCAAGCTGGCTTTCCAATGACACGTGTTAGTTTCCACGGTAACAATAAGTCGCTTGATGAGTTGGAAATGGCCGTTAAAAATCACGTTGGTGTTATTGTCCTCGACAACTTCCATGAAATTGAGTTACTGGATCAAGTCCTTAGGGAACGGGATGCCAGTTCAGCAGTGATGCTGAGAATTACCCCAGGTATTTCGGCTCACACCCATGAGTACATTTCCACCGGCCAGGAAGATAGTAAGTTTGGGTTTGATTTAAAGACTGGCCAAGCTGATGAAGCTCTGCAAGAAGTTCTAGCGAACAGCCGGATGAACATGTTAGGGATTCACGCCCACATCGGTTCCCAGATTTTTGAACTAAATGGTTTTCAGATGGCGGCTAAAAAACTAGTTGAAATCGCCGCTAACTGGCATAATCAGTACGATTATCAACCAGAAGTGATCAACGTCGGTGGTGGGTTTGGTATTCAATACACTAAAGATGATCATCCATTGGCACCTGAAGACTTCGTTGATGCCATTGTTAAGACCATCAAACAAAGTGTGACTGATCAAGGCTTAGACATGCCGGCCGTTTGGATTGAACCTGGTCGTTCAATTGCGGGTCCGGCAGGATATAACCTTTATACGGTTGGTTCCCGGAAAGATGTTCCTGGGCTGACGTCATACGTAACCGTTGACGGCGGTATGGGCGATAACATCCGTCCAGCTCTTTATCAAGCCAAGTATGAAGCGGTTTTAGTTGATCAGCCGACCGCAGCACCCACAGAAACGGTACACATTGCTGGTAAGTATTGCGAGTCCGGTGATATTTTGATCGATAAGCAACCTTTGCCAGCAAGTAAACCAGGTGACGTATTGGCAATTCTTGATACTGGTGCGTACGGCTACTCAATGGCATCCAATTATAACCGCAACCCAAGGCCAGCGGTTGTCTTCGTCGAAAACGGTCAATCAACGTTGGTTGTAAAACGTGAGACGTATGCTGATTTGACGCGGTTAGACCAACCATTACCAGAATCATTTTAATAAAAAACTACCTATTATTAATAAACTAAGAGAGTTGAGGCAATAACATGGCAAAATTAGACGCACAGCAAATTATTGATTTCATTGGCAACGCACCAAAGAAAACACCAGTTAAGGTATACATCAAGGGTGATTTAACTAACTTAGCAGTGCCTGATAGTATTAAGGCTTTCATTGAAACAAAGACTGGTGTATTGTTTGGCGATTGGTCCGATGTCAAAGCCTTTCTTGACCAGCATCAGACAGAGATTACGGACACTGAAATTGAAAATCAGACGCGTAACTCCGCTGTCCCTCTACTAGATATGAAGGAAATCAATGCTCGTATCGAACCAGGAGCAATCATCCGTGATCAAGTGCTGATTGGTGACAACGCAGTTATTATGATGGGGGCTACCATCAACATCGGTGCCGAAATTGGTGATGATACCATGATTGACATGGGTGCTGTACTGGGTGGCCGTGCTATTGTGGGGAAGCATTCCCACATAGGTGCTGGCACCGTTTTAGCTGGTGTGGTTGAACCCGCGTCCGCTGAACCGGTTCGGGTTGACGATAACGTGTTGATTGGTGCTAACGCAGTAGTCATCGAAGGTGTTCACGTTGGCGAAGGTGCTGTGGTTGCTGCGGGTGCGGTGGTTACACAAGATGTTGCACCGCATACCATGGTTGCAGGCGTGCCAGCCAAGTTTATTAAGAATGTTGATCAGAAGACTGAATCTAAAACGGGTCTCGAAGATGATTTAAGAAAGTTGTGATGAAATGGCAGTATTAACGGAAGACGCGCTAATCAATATTCGTCGCGATTTGCATCAGATTCCAGAACTGGCACTACATGAAGTCCAGACATCAGCTTATCTGGAAAAGATAATTGCCGGTTTTGATCAGACTCATTTGCAAGTAAAAAAGATCGCGGATTTACCTACCGCTTTACTGGTTAGAGTTGAAGGCAGTTCACCTAAAAGGACGGTTGGTTATCGGACCGATATTGACGCCTTACCAGTTACCGAAGAAACCGGATTACCCTTCGCTTCCAAGCATCCGGGTGTAATGCACGCCTGCGGACACGATATTCATATGACTGTGGCATTAGGTGTCCTCAGCTACTTCGCTGAACATCAACCAGCTGACAACATGATTTTTTTCTTCCAGCCGGCTGAGGAAAGCGAAAATGGTGGTAAGTTGGCCTATGAACTAGGCGTGTTTAAAGATCAGTGGCGGCCCGATGAATTTTACGGGCTACATGATAATCCTGATTTACCAGCTGGTGCTATTGGGTGTCGAATGGGCACGCTGTTTGCTGGCACCACTGAAGTTAACATTGATTTAGAAGGTAAGGGCGGCCACGCAGCTTATCCACAAGATGCCAATGACATGGTGGTTGCTGCTGCTGAATTGATCAACCAGGTGCAAACCATCATTTCCCGGAGTATCGATCCCATTGAGGGCGGTGTGATTACCCTTGGTAAATTGGAAGCTGGTACAATTCGTAATGTGATTGCTGGTCATGCCCACATTGAAGGAACGATACGTGGGCTGACTCAGGTCATGATCAAACGAATCGATCAGCGACTGCAAGACGTTGGCGAGGGTGTTGCCAGAAGCTTTAATGCTAAGGTGACAGTTGCCTTGAATCAAGGCGGCTACTTGCCAGTTGAGAATAATCCGGAATTGACCAAACGCTTCATCAATTATATGAAGGACAATCCAGACGTTCATTTTGTTGAGACGGAACCTGCAATGACGGGTGAAGATTTCGGTTACCTGCTTTCTAAAATTCCTGGCACCATGTTTTGGCTTGGGGTTGAAGATGACTCGCAACTTCACTCAGCAACGCTAAATCCTAAGGAATCAGCCATTGAAGCAGGTGTTAATGCCATCACCGGGTTGTTGACCAACCGGATGGCTGGATAATCAGCTGCATGCAATCAGTCAATTAAAAAGGAGACATACCATGACAACATTAGAAAACGTAGATTTGATGACTGCAATCATCACCCCATTTGACGAAAATGATAATATCAATTACCAAGCGTTGGAAAAATTGACCAACCACTTGATTGATACTGGTAGCAAGGGTTTCGTTATTGGTGGAACAACTGGTGAAACGCCAACGTTGACCCACGACGAAAAGATTGATTTGTATACTCGTTTTGGTCAAATAATTGGTGGTCGGGTTCCCGTGATTGCTGGTACTGGTAGCAATAACACCCGTGAAACAGCAGCCCTGACTAAAGAAGTCAGTGAAATTCAGGGTGTCGACTACGAACTCGTGGTGGTGCCATATTACAACAAGCCCAGCCAACGCGGTATGATTGCCCATTTCACAGCGGTTGCGGATGCAGCTGAAAAGCCAATCATCATTTATAACATCCCTGGTCGGACAGGCGTGACTATGGCTAACGAAACGGTTGTGACGTTGTCGCAAAATCCAAAGATCGCGGGCGTTAAACAATGTACTTCAATCGACGACATTGAATTCTTAGTTGAACATACGCCTGACGATTTCTACGTTTACAGTGGTGAAGATGCCCAAGCACTCTCCGCCCGAGTAGTCGGCGGTGCCGGTGTCATTTCAGTTGCTTCTCATATCTACGGTGATCAGATGCGGTCAATGTACGATGCCCTCTATGCTGGTGATTTGGTTAAGGCTGGTGGTCTCAAACGACAATTGACGCCAAAGATGGCTGCCCTATTCATGTTCCCATCACCATCACCAGTTAAAGCGGTATTAAATGCCCAAGGTTATGGTGTTGGCGATTGTCGGTTACCAATCCAATCACTGAATGATGACGAGTCTCGTCAATTAGCCCACGCATTAGGCATGGACGAAGGTGCATTAGTTAAATAAGTTGTAGAACAAGGAGTTTATGACAATGACAAAAGTGTTAATCGCCGGGTTTACCGGTGCCATGGGTCAAAAAGCTGTTCACTTAGTTCAAGAAAGTGACGGCTATGAATTAGTCGCCGGTTTTGCTGCCGGGATTACATCAAAGGATCCAAAAGACTATGATTTACCAGCCGGGGTTGCCATTTATGGTGACTTGAACGAGATTCAAACAGATGCTGACATCTGGATCGACTTTACATTACCAAGTGCAGTCTACGCAAACACCAAATTTGCAATTGAACACGGAATTCACCCCGTGATTGGGACAACCGGTTTAACCGACGATCAAGTGAGTGAAGTGCAGACTTTAGCTGCTGCTAAGCACCTCGGTGGGCTGATTGCACCCAACTTCGGTATGTCGGCTGTATTATTGATGAAGTTTGCCAAGGAAGCGGCCAAGTATTTCCCAGACGTTGAAATTATTGAAATGCACCATGATAATAAGGCGGATGCACCTTCAGGAACGGCTTTGAGTACCGCTAAACTGATTGACGAAGTTCGCCCAGAACATGAGCAGGGCAATCCCAATGAAACAGAGAGTTTATCGGGCGTTCGTGGCGGTGATTATCATGGCATTCACATTCATGCGGTGCGTTTACCAGGCTACGTTGCTCATGAACAAGTTCTGTTCGGTGGTCCCGGTGAAGCGTTGACGATTCGTCAAGATTCATTTGACCGTCAATCATTCATGACTGGTGTCAAAGTTGCCATGGATCACGTCCTGGACTTAAAGCAATTAGTCGTAGGTCTTGAAAACGTACTTTAATTAAATTAAAAATGGAGTGACATTATGCCTCAATTAGCCAGTGATTTAAGTCAGCAAGTTAATCAAAGATTAAACCAAGTCGGCCCCTCTGGAATCCGCGAAGTTGCCCAAAAATTCTCAACCATCCCAGGCATCATCCAGTTGACCCTTGGTGAACCAGATATGAACGTGCCTGAACACGTTAAAGAAGCTGCGATTCAGAGTATTCGTGACAATGATTCTCACTATTCGCCTCAAAAGGGAACCATGTATCTGCGGAAAGGGATTCATCATTACTTGATGGAAAGTCAGGGACTGGACTACGACCCTGAGACCGAGATTATCGCAACGGTAGGCGCCACGGAAGCGGTATGCGCTTCGTTACTTACCATCTTAAATCCTGGTGATAAAGTGGTCATCCCAACGCCAGCGTTTGCTCTGTATTTCCCACTGGTCACCATTGCTGGTGCCACGACTATTCAAGTTGATACTTCAAACAGCAACTTTGTGTTGACCCCAGAACGTTTGGAAGAAGTGCTGGATCAAGAAGGTGACTCAGTCAAAGCGGTTTTGCTAAACTATCCAGGCAATCCAACCGGGGTGGAGTATCCGCAATCAATGATTGAAGGTTTAGCCAAGGTGATTGCTGATCACCATTTGCTGGTGATTGCTGATGAGATTTATAGCGAACTGACTTATGGTGTTGATCACTATTCAATTGCCAATGTCATTCCAGAACGAACCATTTTGATTAACGGCCTTTCGAAGTCTCACGCCATGACTGGTTATCGAATGGGTTATTTGGCTGGTCCGGCTGAGTTAATTGCCAACGTCACCAAGATGCACGCTTTCATGGTGACCTCGCCGTCGAACCCAGCACAAGCTGCTGCGGCCGAAGCGCTTCATAACGGGCTGCAAGATCCTGTTGAGATGCGCAAAATTTACCAAAAACGCCGCGATTTTGTCCAACATGCAATGGATGAAATGGGGCTGTCAATGGCAACACCATCTGGCGCCTTTTATGCCTTTGTTAAGATTCCAGACAGTTACGGTACAGATGACGTGAAATTTGCTTACGATTTAGCGGAGAAAGCTAAAGTTGGTGGCGTTCCCGGCAGTGCCTTCGGTGCTGGTGGAGAAGGCTACATTCGTTTCTCTTACGCTGCGTCGGATGATGACTTGGCTGAAGCTATGAAACGGATGCAAGCATTTTTAACTCATAAAGCCTAGCACTTGACTAATTGTGCAAAATAAAGTTTAATGCAATTATTAAAAACTAATTTGAAAATATGCGTGATGAAAACGAGGGATATCTGATGAGTGAGAAATTACGAGTAGGAATTATTGGTGCAACGGGTATGGTTGGTCAGCGATTTATCAAGATTTTGGCCGATCACCCTTGGTTTGAGATTGCTTTGGTTGCCGCCAGTGCTCACAGTGCTGGCAAGACCTATGAAGATGCTGTTAAGGGCCGTTGGAAGATGGAAGGCGACGTTCCTGAACAAGTCAAAGGGATGGTTCTTCATGACGCTGCTAAAGTTGATGAAATCGCGCCTCAAGTTGATTTCATTTTTAGCGCCATCAAGCTAGATAAGGCTGACACTCGTAAGTTGGAAGAGGCGTATGCCAAAGCAGAAACCCCAGTTGTTTCCAATAACAGTGCTCACCGTTGGACGCCAGACGTTCCAATGGTGATTCCCGAAGTTAACCCGGATCACACTGATGTCATCAAGTATCAAAGGGAACGCCTTGGCACGACTCGCGGTTTTATTGCTGTAAAGCCGAACTGTTCTATCCAAAGCTACACGCCGGCGTTATCAGCATGGCGTCAATTTGAACCTACACAAGTGATTGCGACAACGTATCAAGCTATTTCAGGTGCGGGTAAGACGTTTAAAGACTGGCCAGAAATGGAAGGCAACGTTATTCCTTACATCGCTGGTGAGGAAGCCAAGTCAGAAGGCGAACCGCTGAAGATTTGGGGCCACGTTGATGACGAGAAAAAGGCCATCGTGCCAGCAGAAGATACGGTGATTACGTCTCAATGTATTCGGATTCCAGTCCTGTATGGGCATACTGCCGCAGCCTTTGTTAACTTCCGTCAGCACCCATCGAAGCAGGATTTAATTGATGCTTTGGAAAGTTACACGGGTGAACCACAACGTTTGGGATTGCCAAGTGCACCGAAGCAATTTATTCGTTATATGACTGAGGATGACCGTCCTCAAGTTCGCCTGGACGTGAACTTTGAGCACGGTATGGGTGTTTCCATCGGTCGGCTTCGCGAAGACAAAATTTTTGATTGGAAATTTGTCGGTTTGTCACATAACACGGCCCGTGGCGCTGCTGGTGGTGCCGTTGAATGTGCGGAATTATTGAAGGCGCAGGGCTACATTACTGCTAAATAAACAGAGTGTGAAAACAAGCGTTCAGAGAGTGGAGAATAAGGCGCAACCAATGGAAATCCCAGTTTTGGATTTCTGTTGGCTGTGCCTTATTTGCAACTCTCTGTTTGGTTGAGCACGTTTCAAATAAATAGAGTGTGAGTAGAAGCGATTAGAGACTGGAGCGTAGTGAAGTTATGGTGAAAATCCCGAACTTGGATTTGTGCCATGACTTTATTACGTGCAAGTCTCTGCTTCGCCGAGCACGTTTCAAATAGCTAGGATTTATGCTTTGAAAGTTCATCACCTGGTTGACGTAATTAACATTAGGACCAGTATTCTGTTAAACTGGAGAAAGATTATTTGAAGGGAACTGAAATTCATGAAGCCGCAGACCATATTAAAAGCCAAGTTCGGTTACGATAGCTTCCGTACTGGACAAGAAGCCGTTATCAATGACGTGCTGAATCACCAAAACGTGCTGGCTATCATGCCTACTGGTGGTGGTAAATCGCTTTGTTACCAGATTCCAGCGTTGATGTTAGACGGGGTCACATTAGTGGTTTCACCACTGATTTCATTGATGAAGGACCAAGTTGATGCTCTGAATGAAAACGGAATTGCAGCAACTTTTATTAACAGTTCGCTGGATTATGACCAAATCAATCAACGGTTTAATGACGTGGAGAATGGTGATGTTAAATTACTGTACGTGTCACCAGAACGATTAGATTCAGGCTATTTAAACCGACTGGCGGAGTTGCCAATTGATTTAGTGGCTATTGATGAAGCCCACTGTATTTCACAATGGGGACATGATTTTCGACCAAGCTACTTGAATTTGGCACAGACTATCCAACGGTTGCCAAGTCAGCCGACGATCATTGCTTTAACAGCCACCGCTACCCCAATCGTAGCTAAAGATATCATTCAGCGGCTAGGTTTACAAGAAGAGGTTAAAACGGGCTTCTCGCGTCCTAATCTGGCCTTTAAAGTTATTAAACAGCAGGACAGTGACAAGTATCTGGTGGATTACTTAAAGCAAAATTCTGGTCAATCAGGTATCGTTTACGCCAGCACCCGTAAGGAAGTCGAACGATTGACCAAGTTATTAAATAAAAAGCACATTGATGCGGCCATGTATCATGGCGGTTTGACAAAGGAAGTTCGGCGCGAAAACCAAGAAAATTTCCTTTATGATCGGGTGCCGGTGATGGTTGCAACCAATGCTTTTGGCATGGGAATCGATAAAAGTAACGTGCGTTTCGTGATTCATGCACAAGTGCCAGGCAGTTTGGAATCTTATTACCAAGAAGCTGGTCGGGCAGGACGAGACGGTCTTCCCAGTGAAGCTATTCTGTTGTTTCGGCAGTCGGATGTGTCAATTCAGCATTTTCTCATTGATCAGTCAGAACGAGACGATGCTGGTAAAAAGCGGGAATACGAAAAATTGCAGGACATGACTCAGTATGCTAATACGCAGGAGTGTCTTCAAAAATTTATTTTAAATTATTTTGGTGAGGAAGGAACTGACTGCGGACAATGTTCTAATTGTTTAGACGATCGTGAAGAACAGGATATTACCGTGGATACGCAAAAGGTCTTATCCTGTGTAAAACGGATGAGTGAACGGTTCGGCAAAATTCTGGTGGCACAAGTGCTGACCGGTTCAAGCGTGGCTCGAGTTAAGGAATTTCACTTTGACGAATTGACGACTTATGGCATCATGAAAGGCTCATCACAGCGGTCAGTGGCCGAACTGATTGATTTTCTCACTGCTGCTGGCTATTTGGTAGCCGAGGGTGGCCAGTATCCCGTGTTGCGTGTGAGTGACAGTGGTGTTGCCGTTTTGCAAGGCAAACAGAAAGTTTATCGCAAGGTTGCGGTTCAAGCTAGTCATGTTCTACCACAAAACGATGATCTATTTGAAAATTTGCGGACAATTCGGCGTGAATTTGCCAAAAAGCAGGGCGTGCCGCCATTCGTTATTTTTTCAGACAAAACCCTTCGAGATATGTGTGCAGTGATGCCACAAAATGAAGAAGAAATGTTAACGGTCAGTGGGGTTGGGGAAAGTAAACTCGCCAAGTACGGCGAAGCGTTCCTAACAGCATTGAAGGCTGCTAATGAAGATGGTGTGAAGGCTGATTAGATGCGGTTTAAGAAAATAACCCTCGTCCCGATAAATTCATTTGGACGAGGGTTA
The DNA here is from genome assembly GCF_012641075.1 of Secundilactobacillus angelensis. GTDB lineage: Bacteria > Bacillota > Bacilli > Lactobacillales > Lactobacillaceae > Secundilactobacillus > Secundilactobacillus angelensis. Next base: position 70,746 of record NZ_JAAXLJ010000005.1, read on the forward strand.
TTTAATTTACTTGACCCAATAAGCACTCTTGTAATCCTCAACAACACCGCTAATATTATGAACCACTCCGTTTAACTTAGGGTTGGTTAAGAAACTATCGGCTTGTTGATACAGGGGGGTGACACCTTGCTGCTGTGTTAACCGTTTCTCAGCGGTGAGCATTTGACCCCAACGCAATTGATTATTGGTACTTTGATTGTTGCTGATGATGTCCACCAGATGGTCATAAGTGGCATCGTGCCACCGACCGTAGTTATGACGACTATTGCTGGTCATGGCCTGTAGAAACGACAGTGGATCTGGATAATCAGCTCCCCAACCGGTCAACAGCAAGTCGAACTGGCCGTGACTGATGCGAGTGGTTAAGTGAGTAGAATCAAGTGAGACCACTTTTACAGTTAATCCTGTGAGCTTACTTTCAAGCTGAGTTTTGATGTTTTTTGCGACCCGGACACTATTCACATCGTTAGGAGTGACTAGCGTTAGTTTAAAATTTCGTCCGTTCAGTTGGCGTTTAGCCGTAGCCCATTCAGTTGCTGCAGACTTCACGTTCCCTTTAACGTATGATGAGGCTTCCTGTTGATTGGCAAAATCAGAATGGTTCAGGTTGTTTTTACTCAGTCCGGCGGTGACAAATCCTTTAGGCGGTAACGAAGCATTTTGTAGCGCGTTATTGATTAACTGGCGACGGCTAATTGCGTGCGAAATAGCTAATCTTGCGTTACGATTATTAATGAGTTTTTTATTGGTTGTTTCACTTGTGTTAAAATTATAAGCGATTATACGCATCAATGAGAATGGCCGGACTACGTAGTCCGGATTATTTTTGTTTTCAGGAATCTGTTTACCAATGAGTTGGATTTCAGCAACTTTGTTTTTCTGGTAGGCTTTCAAATCCTGGGAAGGGGACTTAGAGGTCACGATGGTTAATCGTTTCAGATAAACATGGGATTTATCCCAGTAGTAAGGGTTAGGGACCAGGGTTCGCGAGGCACTATTGGCGTGCCACTTAACTAATTTGAATGGTCCGCTGTAAATTTGCTTATTAGCACTGGCACCGTATGCAGAACCATATCGTTGCACTGTTGCGCGATGTTGCGGCGCAAATAGTGGGTAGGCTAGCATGGTTTCAAAGTAAACCATTGGGTGCTCCAGTGTGACTTGAAGCTCATGATTTGACAGGGCTTTAACACCGAGACGGCTTGCTTTGAGTTCACCCTTCCTAATCTTGTCGGCGTTTTTGATCCCATCAAATAAGTTAGAATTGACAGACCTAGTTTGCGGGTTAACGCTTCGTTGCCATGAGTAGACAAAGTCACTGGCGGTAATTGGCTGACCATTGCTCCAGCGAGCGTTATTTCGAAGCTTGAAGGTGTACGTTTTGGCATTTTTGCTGATCCGGTAACTTTGGGCTAAGCCGTTGTTAACTCGGCCATTATTGCCTAATCGGAATAAACCCTCAGTTGAGCTTCGTAATTTATTGAAACTGCTGACTTTCGAGATATCCACCGTGTTTAGCCGAGTTTGCTCAACCACGGTGACATTTTGGTTCTGAGACATAACGCCCTTACTGTCAGATGCTTGTTTTGAATTCGATAATTTTTGTTGGCAGCCGCCTAACAGAAGCGCTGCTACAATAATGCCAATCAGTTTTAATTTTGATGTCATGGCCGTTTCCTCTCCATCCCATTCACTCTAAGTTGATAATAATAAAGCAGTTTCATAACGTCAAGTCACGTAAACATTTTGCGAGGTGAACAGTATTGATAGAAGGACAACAACTTTCTGCAGGGCAGTTTGCCCAGCTCATGAGAATCGACCGGCACGTGCTGAATCGGTTTGATGAACTGGGGCTGTTTGAACCGGCAGTTAGGGACAAAAATGGGCGCCGGTCATACGATTTAAACCAGGTCAATCAATGGCTGTCGCTACAAGCCACGGTGAAGTTAGAAAACGATTTAAACCAAACTAAAGCGACGCTAAAGAACAATGAAAATGATCACGTTGCGATGCTCAAGTATCAGCAGCAACTCATTGAAGAACAACTCAATCAACTCGGTGTTGCACATCAGCAGATTGCTCAAGAAATTTCCAATCAAGAAACAGCTCGCCAGGCGATGCCAGAGGCTGCAACGGTCGTGAACCAGCCACCAGTTGACCTCCTGACGACTACTCTGCCTGAGGAAATGGCAGTTAACGGTGCACAAATTCAACAACAGGTGGCCCACGTGCTATCAGTTATGGCTATCCCACCCGTTCATTTATTAGTGGGAAAGGTGCATTCTCACCATGCCGTAGAGATGGGTAACAGTGAATTGGTTACGGCATTGTATACGCCATTGGCCCCAAATAGTCATGTGAAGGCTGATACTAGCCAAACTGGCGGCAGGGTCGTGATTGCTTATCATCACTTGGATCAGCCCTTAATGGTTGGGTTTGACCGACTACGCAAGTTCGCTGATGAGCACGACCTTGTTCTCGGCGGTGACTTTTATGAAGAGCCTATTATTAGTAGTTGGCAAACCAGTGAGCCGCATGACCAAGTTGTACGTTTGTCAGTTGAAGTAAAGGAGTGATAACATGATCGAATGGTCAGAAAACCAAATTCACGCCTTTAGAAAAACCTTACTGGATTGGTATGATGTTAATGGTCGTCAATTACCATGGCGACAAGATCATGAGCCTTACCACGTTTGGATTTCGGAAATTATGTTACAGCAAACACAGGTCAACACCGTGATTCCCTACTACCAGCGATTCATGACGGAATTTCCCACGGTGAGTGATTTAGCAGCGGCACCTGAAGCTAAATTGATGAAAGCCTGGGAAGGGTTGGGCTACTATTCTAGAGCTCGTAACTTGCAAAAAGCCGCCAAGCAAATTGTCAATGAGCGGGGTGGACAATGGCCCAAAACTGTTGAAGGGTTGCAAGAATTGGCGGGAATTGGTCCTTACACTGCTGGTGCAATTGCTAGTATTGCGTTCAATGAGCCGGTCCCAGCCGTAGATGGCAATGCTTTTCGAGTGTTCGCCAGACTGCTTGAAATTGATTTAGATATTGCTAAGCCTCAAGCCCGGCCTATTTTTGAAAAGATCATTGAACGCATTATGTCTCCGGATCGACCCGGGGATTTTAATCAAGCAATTATGGATCTCGGGTCCAGTTATATGACGGCTAAAAATCCTGATTCAGCTCATTCTCCCGTAAAGGCTTTTAATCAGGCCTACATAGATGGTGTTGAAATGCAATACCCAGTTAAATCGAAGAAGCCGAAACCGGTTAAAGTCTCCTATTACGGAATCGTGATCCGGCAAAACGATCAATTTTTGATGCAAAAACGGCCTAGTGAGGGGTTACTGGCTAATTTTTGGACTTTCCCGTTGATTGCGGAAGACGATGTACTCGCTTTGAGCAAGACACCGGAACTCGTGACGGATGAAGAACGCTTAAACTTACTAGAACAATTAATTCGTCAGGAATATGGGCTCCACCTTCGCCTAGTGCCGATGGGTGCTAAACCGGTGAAGCACACGTTTACCCACCGGCAATGGATAATCTCATTATTAAGTGCTGAAGTGGCGCCAGACGCTGACCTCAGTTTCTTTCCTGGAAAATGGTTATCAACACAAGAATTAAATACCATTGCTCTGCCCAAAGTCCAGGAGAAACTCATGCAACGGTTAGTTAACACTAAATAGAAAGAAAGTGAGCTTTTGGATGAAAAATTACATCATTCAGATCAACCTGTCGATCAAATGGGGCGGCCGTATAACCGGATAATCCTCGTCTTTACGATGTTAGTGGGAACATTTTGTACCTTCCTAACATCAACCATGCTGACAACTGCACTGCCAACATTAATGAGTTCCTTTAATATTTCAGCCAATACCGTTCAATGGTTGACCACTGGATTCATGTTGATGATGGGAATCGTGATCCCCATTACCGGTTTTTTCCTTCAGCGGTTTGATTCACGAAAATTATACTTATCAGCGATTGTTATTTTTGGTATCGGGACGCTCATGTGTCTGGTTGCCACGAATTTCTGGATGATTTTAGCTGGCCGGTTGATTCAGGGGGCTGGCGTGGGTATTACCGCACCGGTTTACCAAACGATTATGACCTCAATCTTCCCGCCATCTAAGCGAGGTGCTGCTATGGGTACTGCGGGAATGGTGATTGGCTTAGCACCCGCCATTGGCCCAACACTTTCTGGCTGGATTTTGATGCACTATTCTTGGCGAATGCTCTTCTTATTCATTCTGCCAATTTTACTGCTGGTCCTTGTGATGGGCTGGTTTACATTACGAAAAGTATTACCTACAAAAAAGGTTCCGATTGACTGGTTATCGGTTTTACTTTCGGTCATTGGTTTTGGTTCCATGCTGTTTGCCTTCTCGTCAGTCGGTAATTACCAGTGGACGGATCCCATCGTTTACGTGACTTTAAGTGTGGGCGTCATCGTCGTTGCACTTTTCATTTGGCGATCATTGATAATTAGTAATCCGTTATTGCAGCTTAAAGTTTTTGCTCATCGTGAGTTCTCGCTCTCCGCTGCGTTAGTCGCTGTGTCATTTATGGCAATGAACGGCTTTACGTTGATTTTGCCAATTTATTTGCAAACTGTCCGCGGTGAATCGCCATTGGCTTCCGGGCTGACGTTATTGCCAGGTGCAATTGTTATTGGGCTAATGAACCCACTTACAGGGCGGATTTTTGACCGTTTAGGCGCGCGTAATATGGCTATCGCAGGTATGTTTTTACTGACGTTGACCACGGGTTCCTTTATTCCAATTACGGCAACCACACCAGTCATCGATATCGTGTGTCTTTACACCGTGCGGATGATGGGGATCTCCATGGTCATGATGCCCGTTACGACAACGGGTATGAATGCTTTGCCTCTAAACTTGATTAGTGATGGGACCGTTGTTAATAACACGGCAAGACAAGTCTTTGCCTCCATGGGGACTGCCGTATTAGTCTCCGTGATGTCTAATGTGACGATGAACAGCATGCCTAACCATGGCGTAGCTAAGGCAACACCCATTTTATTCAAACAATTAGCATTGCACGCTAACGTAGTTGGGTTTCGATACGCCTTTGCCATTGCCACTAGCTTTGCATTGATTGGCTTAATCATGGCCTTCTTCTTAAAAAAATCTAAGGGGGTGCGCTAATGATTGCAATCCTATTATTTGCAGGCGCCTTTCTGTTCACTGGCAGTATGATTTTTATGGTGGCCGGGACTAAAAAGACCGTCTGGGTGACCATTGGTTTTATTTTGACGGTGGGTAGTGTTTTACTGATGATTTTGAATTACAATCAGTACTTAGGAATGAAAGAAGTCTCCGTAAGCCACGAGTACCCTCTGACCTCCAGTTTGAAGGGGCAAAAGCGGGTGTTACTCTATCGCCACCTTGGAACTAAAGATGAACGGGTTTACTTCTACAAGAACAATCCGCTTGAATCGAAACTGGCGCGCACTGATCCAGAAAAGGGTTCGGTTAAGTTGACTCAAAATGCGAGTCATAACCGTCTTATTGTAACCAAAACATACCGGGTTTATCGAAACGAAGAGTTACGGCTGTTATTCAGTGTTGGCGTTAAAAATCACGATTATGTGAAGACCAACTGGCACTTCAATCTAAAACCGGGGTGGCGGGTGATTGCCATGCCAGCAAAATGACCAGGACGGATTAACTTTCACACCTTGGGAACATCGTGTATAATGAGCACAATGCAATAATCAAATTGGGGGAGCCGAACATGAATAACGTTTTTGATGTGTTAAAAATGATTACGATCAACCACCAAGGAGTTGATGGCGCACAACTTGTCGTCACCGATCTGGAAGGCAAACCCAATAGTCTGCTGACGGATCTTTTACGGGATACAGTCGGTAATATGCGGTTGTTTATCAATATGGAAAAAGTTGATTCACCCGACGATGTTATTGCTGAATTTGGTGATACAACACCGCTGCCTGACGACGTGCTGGATGAATACTCCAAGATTCTTAAAGAACGCGTTGCCGGACTTAATTTTGCACCTCAAAAAGACACGATTGAGTTATTGATTCGTTAAATTTGATAATGAATAACTAAGCTTATGATAACCAAATGACAATATGTCGATAATACTGTTTGAGATCCAGTTATGCTTGGATAAATAGCAGTATATCGGGCTTGATATACTGCCAGCGGATATATGATGATTCGGAACAAGCCATCATTTTTGAGCAGTTTATTGTTGCACTTTTTTGGATTACCTGTTATATTATTGTTAATGTATTTATGCTTCGGAATTAAGGTACAACGTTCTTTTTAGAATGGCTCCTTATTCAAAAGTTTCAAATGCAAAATTTATTTGCGCATGGCGCATGGAGGTTTCATTCTAATGGAACAAGGTACTGTTAAATGGTTCAACGCTGACAAAGGTTACGGTTTTATCACTCTTGAAAACGGCTCAGATGTATTCGTACATTTCTCAGCTATCAATGCTGACGGCTTCAAGACTCTTGAAGAAGGCCAAAAGGTAACTTTGGATGTTGAAGACGGCGACCGCGGCCCACAAGCTGCTAACGTTACTGTTGCTTAATTCTTAATTAAGCTAATAAAAACCACCAATCATTTTGATTGGTGGTTTTTTGTGCTATCAACAACTTTTGACCTAGCTTGGGTTCACATACCACTGGTAAAGCGACTGTGCCACTTGTATTGGCAAGTAGCGAACCTCAACTTGCTGAGAAGAATCACCATGGCGTAATTGAAGTCGTAGGTGAGCTAACTGTGTCCGTTTCATCCAAATCGACTGAGCGATTGTCATAGCTTGAATTCGACGCTTAGGAATTAAATAAGTTGACCGTTTAAAGAAGTGACCATCTTGTGTGCTGAGTAAGTGTCGACTTAAAATCGCTATGCCCATGTTATGTCCGGCATAAGAACCTAACCCGACCGCCACTGGCAATAACAGTAGCCCCAGCCAACCCCAAGGTCGAAAAAAGTAACCTAAGGCAACCACTGGAATTGCTGCCAGGACCACTGCATTTCTGATCAGTAACCACTTTGCCTTTTTACTGATTCGAATATACGTTGGTTCAACTGATGGCAGCCATTGAATGAAAGGCTGAATTTGTTCGTAGTGGCGTTGACTAATTACCGGCATCATGACTAGGTTATTTTGATCTTCCTTGTCTGCAGCCGAGGAGGCAAGAATCACCTGAACGGATGCTAATTTTAACCACTGTCGGATAATAGTTTGCTCAATGACTACGGCTTGAATCCGGTTTAACGAAGCGGTAATCGTATTATGCTGGAAAAAGCCTTTTTCAGTGAGTAACTGATTATCCTGTTTTGTTAGTTGAAAATGGTAATAACGTTGGATGATGATGAGGTAGCTTGTTAGCATGCCGATGATTAGGATGCCCAGTATCGCACTGATTAGAAAGATGATATTCAAATGCTCTGCCCGGCTAAACACTGATTGTAGCCATTTTTTAGGAATGATGTTGTCTAAATTATTATATAGCCAACCTAAGGCCACCATTAAAGGAAGAATTCCTAATGAGGTGAGTGCATAGAGGTTTAAGTCAGTCCAGTCGATGTGATAAATAGTGCCAGAAGTCGCCGGTGTGTCCGGGACCCCCTGATCGTTTGGCTGCCCGTTAACCCGATTTTGCAGCTGATCCACAACTCGTTTCGAAACGACTGGCAATTGACCTTCAGCCTTGGAATTTGATTGGCCAGCGGTTTCAATACTTACCGCTAACACTTTGAACGGTTTCATATAAAACCACTGTTTTAATTGCAAGGTTTGAATCCGATTATAGGGGATGTGAATCTGCTGCCGGAAAATGACACCTGAATGGATGGTGATTGCTTGGTCGTCCAATTCATACGTAAACCACCAGTATTTAACAACTGCTAAGATAATTGCTAAGGAGACGATGCCGCTTAGAATCATGAGGTACTGCCACCGGTGCAGTTCCTTAATTACGCCAAACATGATTAAGGTGAACAAGACAATGTTAACGAGATTCTTCCACACCATCAGTATCAGCGTTAGTGGGTGTAAGTGCTTAGTTGTCATAAGGAGTCGCCTCCATTGCAAGGGCCATGATCTGTTGTTTTAACTGTGATGCAGTTTCTGGCAATACCGACTTAATTTTGTGTGAAGTTGCCGCAGTTTCAATACTCACGGTTTGCAGTTGCTGCCACTGCAGAATTGGACCGGCTTCTAAAGTGACGTTTTGGATGCGATTGATTGGAATCGCAGTTTGCTGATGAAAGAAGAATCCAGATTCTATCTCCACTTCTTGAGTCGATATTTGATAACGCCAAAACCGGTATCGATAGGGAATCAATGCCAATTCTATGGCAACATCCAGCACCGTTAAGCCGGCACAAATCAGCCAAAATACAGGCGACCATTGCCACCATTTAGTGGCGGCAATTAAGCCACCCGTAACGACCAGACCAACTAACAATGAACATCCCGCACTAACTCGCCAAACCGTTTTAATTTTTGCTGGTAATGCCTGTCCTTTTTCCATAATGACCTCCGTGGGTTGACCGAGTTACTTTTACAGCTTAAGAATACCTTATTAGCAATTGTTTATCCATGATGAATGTTGAGCTGTTAGGCTGATATAAAATTATCTGGGTTAGTTCGCGACTGCACCCAAGTTACCAGAACAATCTTTACGCAATTAATACACAAACAACAAAGGTTCATTACAGATCAACGGTACACTTATCTCGAATGGTAAGGGTTGCGCATTGAGCATGCGTATAAATCCCATGACCATTCCCAGTAGTTCGGTCGCTACTGTGCTCTCCCTATAAAACACTGCACAAAAACGGTTTTGAGAAAGCCTACTCTCAAAACCGTTTTGTCGTCAAAAAATAGATATTATAAGCTTTTGTGGCACCAGTAAATAATGGGTGTGATAAGATGAGCTTAATTAAAAATATCGTGCAGAAGTGATTGGAGGCGGTTTTATCAAAACTTTAGTAGTTGTGGGACACCCGCAAATTGAAGATTCTAGTACGCAGCAGTTTTTAAAGGAAGCTGCGAATTTACCAGACGTGATCTGGCATCCTGTCACCAGTTTTGCTGTAAACGTTGCGGCTGAGCAAGCATTGATTAAGCAGGCCGACAGATTAGTGCTGCAGTTTCCACTTTATTGGTACAGCGCACCAGCCATTTTAAAAAATTGGTTGGATCAAGTGCTGACTCGTCATTTTGTTTATCCGGCTGCGATGGGCGGCTTAGTGGGTAAAGAATTAGGAATCGCCGTTAGTTTGGGCTCACCAGCTAAAAACTTCGCTGCTGGAGCCGGTGAAGATTTTAGCATTTCCCAGATTATGATTCCCTTTCAGGCGCTGGCCAATAAGACACAAATGACCTTCTTGCCGACGTTTATCATTGACCAGTTTGGGTACCAGTCCGACGACACAAAAGCTAACCTACTCATTGATTATCAACGCTACTTGACCCAAGAACGGCTTGGACATTTTGATGATAAAACCAATTGGCTGATTGGCCAATTAACGGATTTAATTACAACTGTACCGGAAGAAAAACGGCAAAGATTAACGTTAATTTTGGAAGAAATTAAAAATAATCAAGCAACTTTAGATGATCTGCAGATGAACATCAAAATGATTCATGATATGGAGGATTGACTAATGGCTGAACAAACCTGGGCAACGCAACAGTTGATGGCACTGGCAGCACAGACACCGCAATTTAAGGAGCGAGCGCTGTATTTAGCTTTAGCCGAGCTGAGTGAAGAACAGCAACGACGAATTAAACTGGCACAAGGAGAGTTAGATGGACGGACGTGGAATCCTTCCAATTGGTGAAGCACTATTTTCCCGGGCAACGATTAGGGTTAGAATGAAGGCAAATAATATCTAAAGAAGCGGGGCGATGAGGTTGTTATTGGGATACGGGTTTTTGGTTGCGGCCATTGTTTTTGAAATTATTAGCAGTTCATTGCTGAAAGAGTCGGATGGTTTTCACCGGTTGCTCCCCACTATTTGCTTAGTCATTGGGTACACGATTACACTGTTTCTTTTCTCCAAGTCGCTTCGCTGGTTAGATCTGGGAGTGGCCTATGCGCTTTGGGGCGCCATCGGGACGCTTTTCACCACGATTGTTGGGATTGTTTTCTTCAAGGAACGCGTCAATCGCTCAAAGGTGGTTGGTGTGACGTGCATTATTATTGGTACGGTGATGCTAAATATATTGTGAGGTGAGGGCGGATGTTTAGGTACTACGTGGCGTTAGGAATTTCAATCGTAACCGAGATTCTCGGGGCGATTTCACTGAAATTATCAAGGGAATTCACACAGTTTTCCTGGACGTTTCTATGCATTGGCGTTTTTTTAATCATGCTCTATAGCCTGTCATATGCTATGCGTGTCGTACCTTTGAGTGTTGCTTATGGCGTATGGTCAGGTGCTGGAACAGTCTTAACCGCTGCAGTCGATGTGACCCTGTTTCACCAAACCTTTTCAATTGGTGAGCTCCTTGGATTGGCACTTATCGTGGTTGGTATCGTGTCTCTGAACTGGTCTGGTGAAGCTGAAGAGGAAATCGATTACGAGGCATTGCAGGTGGAAAATAAGATGAACGTAAAGGGGCTGTGACACAACTCGGTAGATTCCAGAGTATAACGCAGAACAATGTCATTCCGATGGCCTTTATCGGGATGGCGTTGTTCTGCGTTATATGGCCGGAATCTGAGTTGTGGAACAGGTTAAGGCTATGTGCAAGTAATGAACTAAATCCTTGTCGATATAGACTTATGTCACAATCCCTTCACATTTTTGGAAAACCTATGAAAGTTGTGCGTCCCCATTGAACTGATTAACATCAGTGGTATAGCCAACTACCGAAATTAAATCGTTGAGTTTTAACTTATCGTTAGCATCAGGTGAGAGGTTAACTTTACCATCTGTGTTGATAGCAATGACGTTGATGTGATACTTATTACGGACGGACAACTCGTTAAGCGATTTGCCAACAAACTCGGGATTATCGACTTTGACTTCAGCCATGGTGACCTGGTCGTTTAACATCAGGTAATTGACGATATTAGGTTGGAGCTGATGAAAGACGATTCGCCGAGCCATATCACGCTCTGGACGAACAATCTGATCAGCACCAATTTTCTCAAGTACCCGTGCGTGACTTTCGTTTTCAGCCTTACAAATCACGTCTTTGGCACCGAGTTCTTTGGTCAACAGGGTCGCCATGATGCTAGCTTGAATGTTTTGACCAATCGAAATGAAAACGTGGTCGAAGCTACCAATTTCCAGTTCCTTCATCGTATCTTCATCTTGTGCATCTGCAATAACGGCCCGCGTGACGATGTTAGTGAACTCGTTGACTCTTTCCTCGTCGATGTCCACAGCCAAAACTTGCTGGTTAGCCTGGACTAATGACTGACAAATGGCACTGCCAAACTGTCCTAAACCAATAACGGCGTAATTTTCATTTTTTTGTTTAACCAATTGGCACACTCTCCTCTGGGTAACGGTAGGTTAGTTGCTTGCGGTTGGCATTTAAAATTGAAAACATCACGGTGTAGATTCCCACCCGGCCAATGAACATCAAAAACATAATGATCAGTTTCCCAAGCAGGTTCAGGTGTGGTGTTAGACCCAACGAAATTCCGGTGGTTCCAAACGCTGCTAATACTTCAAAGGTGACGGTTTGCAAACCATCATTGTTAGGAATTGGCTGGGTAGCGCAGAGAATTAAAGTTGCCGTTGCTAAAATAATCAGTGCAACGAAGATTAATGTCAGTGCCCGGAAAACGTTAGCTTGTGTAAACCGCCGATGACCAAAAGTGGCGTCTCGTTTACCGCGCAGAGTTGCGATACTTTGCAGCGTGAGCAAACCAATGGTAGTGGTTTTGACACCACCAGCAGTTGAACCAGGCGTCCCACCAATGAACATCAGCAACATGGTGAAGGCGATACTAGCGATGGATAGTTGTTGGTATGGCAGAGTAATCAACCCCGCAGTTCGCGGAGTAATGGCCATAAAAACGGTGTTGATCAACCGATTGCCATAGGAGACGTGTGGGCCGAGAAATGCTAGATTATTTTCACTTAGTAGGTAAACCACAATTGACAGCAGCATGAGTACTGAGCCGGTACCCAAAGCTAACTTGGTATGCAACGTCAAATGATGCCGTCTGGGATATAAAAGTAAGTCCTGCCACACTAGAAAACCGAAAGAGCCGGCAATAATTAAAATAGCCATTACACTTAATACATATGGGTCATTAGCGAATCCTTCTAGGCTGTTACCGAAAAGATCAAAGCCGGCGTTACAAAAGGCAGATACGGCGTGAAAAATGCTGAACCAGAGCCCTTTGATCAAACCATAACGGGGGTAAAAGTCGACCATCAATAATCCGGCACCGGCGAATTGAATGATTAGTGAGAGGAACAAAATTAATTTGATGACACTGAGCTGTGATAGATTGTCAAGATTGAGTGATTCTTGTGCGAGCAGCCGCGTTGAAAGTTTCATCTGCCGGCGCATGAACAAGAACAGCATGACGGTAAAGGTCATGAAGCCTAACCCGCCAAGTTCCATTAGCAGCAAAATCACCGTTTGACCAAAAATCGACCAGTGGAGGGCGGTACTCACCAATGTTAAACCAGTGACGCACGTTGCACTGGTCGCGGTGAAAAGTGCATCCAGTACGGAGGTCGTATGTGTGCCACGAGTGGCAATTGGCAGGCTTAGCAAGATTGTACCAATTAAAATAATGATCAAGAAACCTAGGGTCAGCATTTTTGGCAGTGATAAGTGCTGACGTTTTGGAATTGACATATCTGATCCTCCTTGTATGTATTCAATCTCACTATAGCGAAAATCAAGTTAGTTTAAAAGTAAAATGGTCATTCTTTCAGCTCTAGATTTATCGTGCGAAAAGTAAATTATCAGGAAATAAATAACACGACTAATAATTGGTAAGTCCCGTGGTATAATCAAGTTATATGCGTAAACAAAATAAGCTGGGGGTTGTAAAAAGATGCTGATACAGCAAGTGTCAATTGAAAATAGCGAAACCTTGAAAGATGTTCGAATCGAGGACGGCAAGTTTGTTGAAATTGCTGAACACATCACTCCAAAGGATAGTGAAGGACTGATCGATTGTCGTGGTAAATTATTGTTGCCACCATTTGTTGACCCTCACGTTCATTTGGATTCAACATTGACAGCTGGGGATCCAGAATGGAATCAGTCTGGTACGCTGTTTGATGGTATCCGAATCTGGTCTGCAAGAAAACAGAAGTTGACCATTGAGGACGTCAAGAAACGCGCGACGCAAACATTAAAAAAGCAAGCTAGTCATGGGACTCAGTTTGTGCGGTCACACGTGGATGTAACGGATCCTAATTTAACTGCATTGAAGGCGCTAATCGAGGTTCGGGACGAAGTAAAAGACTTTATTGAGCTCCAGTTGGTTGCCTTTCCTCAAGAGGGAATCCTTTCTTTCCCACATGGTAAGGAATTAATGACTAAGGCAGCTGAGATGGGCGTTGACGTCATCGGCGGAATTCCACACTTTGAATTTAACCGTGAGTACGGCGTGGAGTCCTTGCATTTTGTCAGTGATTTGGCTGAGAAGTATGATAAATTAATTGATGTGCACTGTGACGAAATCGATGACCCAGCTGCTAGAGGCCTTGAGACACTCGCAACCCTGGCGTACGAAACTGGCATGAGCGATAAGGTGACCGCTAGCCACACCACTGCTTTGGGCTCTTATAACGATGCCTATGCATACAAGCTTTTCCGTTTGTTGAAGATGTCTGGCATTAATATGATTGCTAACCCACTGGTAAACACCTTCCTGGGTGGTCGGTTCGATACGTATCCAAAGCGTCGAGGAATGACCCGGGTTAAGGAGCTCACTGAAGATGGGATTAACGTTGCTTTTGGTGAAGATGACATTAAAGATCCATGGTATCCGATGGGTGATGGCAACATGTTAGATCCATTGCACCTGGGACTCCACGTCGCACAGACGATGGGCTATGATCAAATTATGAATTCATATCGTTACGTCACCAAAAATGGCGCGCGGGCAATGCACATTCTAGACCATTACGGAATAGAAGTTGGCAAGGAAGCCAACTGTATCATTATGAACCGTGATAACTTCTACGATGCACTGAACGAGCGGGCAGAAGTACTGTACGCGATTCACCATGGTGCAGTTACCGTCAAGACTCAACCACAAGAGGTAAAAACGTATTTCGCGTCAAATGATATGACTAAGTAATCATTCGGGTAATTAGTTAACAAAATCCCTTAGAACAGTCGATAACGGTATGACTGTTCTAAGGGATTTTAGTAAATCGGGATTGAAATTCTGATGTCAAAATAAAATAAAAAAGTTCCGATTAAGTTCAGAACTCACGATGCTAAGCGTGCTTTTTAGGTTTGTGTGCACGAGAATCTGCCGCCTTCTTTTTGGCGATAGCTTCCTTATGCAACGACCGCAGCTGATCCTTGTAACCTTCGATTTCTTCAGCATGGGTTTCGTGCCACTCTTTGAATGAAAATTGGCTGTCAGTATCACCTGGTTTAAGACCAGTTTGGAGCCAGAATAGAGCTTGAGTTAAACTGGAAAAGTTATGCATCCATAGAGTTTGACCGTTTTCAGAATCAAAGGCCACGTAGGACTTGTAGTGCTTCTTTAAAAAGGTGTGTTTACGAATTTTGAACGCTTCCCGTTTACGAGTGAGCCGATAATCTGGTAGGATGTATTGACCAGTTAATGTTAGCTCTGGGAAAAATTCATTGGCTTGACTATGTTGCTCTTTCAACAGCGCGTGGGCTTGATCGATGTTGATGAGCTGAGCGTGGATTTCTGACATCAGAGTTCCTCCTCTTGAACTGCTGGATAAATTGACAAAGTTCATCATTGAACGTTGATTTTTGTTAAATAGTGTTTACACTAATAACTTTAGCATAATTTTCACAGAATTAGTATGATTGACTACCGAAAAATTGGGATTGTAATAAGAATTTACTAAACTTAAATAATATTTAAAGTGATAAGTGGGTGACTATTTTGGGTAAATACTACGCAGTACGTAAGGGTCAGCACCCTGGTATCTATACCAGTTGGCCAGAAGCACAAAAGGAAGTTTCTGGTTTTTCTGGTGCCGAATTCAAGGGCTTTAACAGTGAGGCGGAAGCCAAGCAATTTATGGGAGAAACAACCGCCGAACATTTAAATAATGACGGTATGATTATTGGCTATACAGATGGTGGTACTAGGAACTCGGGTAACGTTAAAGGCGGTCACGTAAAGGCTTCTGATCCAGCAGCCTGGGCCTATCGATTAGAATTACCTGGTAAAGTACTGAGTGATTCTCACGGGGAATGGGGAGCAACTAATAATCGAATGGAAATCATGGCGTTCATTAAAGCACTAGAAGCCTTGATTGACGCAAATCAGCAAAAAGCTGATATTACGCTAGTGCTTGATTCGAAATATGTTTTAGATGCAATCAATAAAGACTGGTTAAAAGGTTGGCAGCGACGTGGTTGGCGACGATCTGGCGGAGAGCTGATGAATGCTGAGCTATGGCAGCAAGTCAGTCAACTATTACCAAAGTTTCCCAAGCTATCGCTGGTTTGGACAAAGGGACATGCAGATAATCAGGGCAATATTTTTGTAGATAGTTTATTGAATAAAACCATGGATGCCATGTTAAAGCGTGGCAGACCCGTTTCGACTCGACCAGTCAACACGACAGCTGGTTCTAATAATAAAACGACAGGTAAGCCCAAGATGGTAAAACCGGCAGCCAAACCACAAAAGGAAGTTGACCAGTCAGTTTCAGACATTAAAAAGGCACTAGGACAACTGGATTTGTTTAAGAATCCATAGCCTAGTGCTTTTTACTGTTTACTTTTCTTTATGAGCGACTTTCCTGAAGCGTCGTTCAACTTCCTTGCTCCAAAACCCACCGGACATTTGGGTTGGTTCGTTGACCATGACGAATGCTTCAGGGGCTAGTTGATGAATTAAGTCCATCAGTCGGTGATCAGCTTTCCGTGGTGCCAAGATATTTAAAATCAGTCTTGAACCGTCACGACCATATCCCCAAGTTTCTGTGACACCATAGCCGTTGTTACGTAAGTCTTCTGGCAGCTTTTTATTTTGCTGATACTTCGGATCGTCATTATCAATTTTGACGGTGACCTGAAAGTTAACGTACCCCAGTGCAACATGGTCTTCGATGAGAATACCAAGGTAAATCCCAATTCCGAAACCAACGGTATAAGCAACGACGTTAATTGGGGAATTAATGTTTTTCAATGCAATTGCCAGGGCAATCACGTATACGAATTCCTCTAAAACTGCTAATAGTGGTGCCCACAGACGCTGACGGCGGACAACCAACATGGTTCGAAACGTATTTAGTGTTATATAACAAGCATTTAGGAGAAAGATAGTTAGTGCAAGTTTCAAATAAATCGCCTCTGCTTTCCATTTTGGATACTACTTTAGTTTAGTTGCAAAGTATCATTGATGGAAGCAATTTAACTCAGATTTGTGACATGTGATATGCTTATTAGCAAAGGAGTGTTCAATTCATGACAACAGAACGCGAAAAAATGACGGCTGGAGAACCCTATAATCAATTCGATCCTGAACTGATTAACCGTCGAGTATATATGAGACAACAACTGGAAGAAATCAATCAGATTACTGATAATGACAATCGGAATGGTCGATTTAAAGCATTGTTGGCAGACGTTGGTGATGATTTCTTCGTAGAATCATCATTCAAATTCGATTATGGCTTCAATATTCACATTGGCAATCATTTTTACGGTAACTACGACATGACCTTTCTGGATACCTGCCCAATAACGATTGGTGAGCACTGTTATTTTGGCCCCAATATTGGCCTGTATACACCAGTTCACCCACTGGATCCGGTACAGCGAAACGCAGATGTTGAACTAGGCAAGCCAATCACGATTGGTGATAATGCTTGGTTAGGTGGCCGGGTAACAATCTTACCAGGGGTCACTTTGGGCGATAACGTAGTGGTTGGCGCGGGCTCTGTGGTAACCAAGTCATTTGGCGATAACGTTGTTATAGCAGGGAACCCAGCTCGAGTGATTAAAACCATCAATTAAATGTGATTCCTTATCAATTGCACACATTTTACTTATTCTTTCAAACGTGTATAATGAAAATGTAAATTCATTCGGGTTACATTTGGAAGTGGCAATTTGTTGCAGAGAAAGCTGTTGCAAGTGGTCTTAGACCGTTTTCGACAGCTTTTTTGTGTTTTGTACTTTGCTGACCCTTATGAAAATACGTCGGGTGTTTTCAGAGTTGAAAGGTAACAATTTCATCGGTGGTTTCAAGTACATCTTAGCTAATAAAAAGCCATGGTGTACTTCACGAATTAAAGCACGAGACGCAAGGTAGAGGTTTTAACTGGCTCACAAATGGTCTGAATTCGATAACGGGATTCTTATCAGGCGTGAGTTGAGGGCGGCCTTTTACAGCCTTGCCGGACACTTTGGTTTGCGCCACACTCTGTCCCCGGTATGTACAATTATTAGAGGAGGAATATTATTTTAAGAAGCAAGTTAATCAACAAGTGGGTCTTTGTGCCAACTGTGGGATTATTCTTACTGGCAACTTTAGTGTTAATGATAGGTGGAAAGGGTCTTCAAACACCGCTATCTGGCCTATTGAGTTGGATGAACCTAAAGTTAGGGTGGATGTACCTTGGTATTTATATCATCAACTTTGTCTTCTTAATCGGATTGGCATTTAGCCGATATGGGAAAATTAAAATTGGAAAACCTGATGACAAGCCGGTTTACAGTGGTTTCAAGTGGGGCGCAATGGTTTTTGCCACTGCGATTGATGCCAGCATTATGATGCTGTCGATCACTGATCCACTGACGGTTATTCAAAATCCACCTTTTCACATCAAAGCCTATTCTCACGCCGCCTATATCTCTGCCACAATGATGGGGCAGTTTAACTGGGGGCCAATGGCTTGGATGATGTTTGCACCCGCTGCAGTTTTGATTGGTTACCTGATGTATCGTAAAGGTCAGCCAGTTCAAAAACTCAGTGATGGGATCGGCATGCTAGACGGTGATAATCATCAATCAACAAAAAAGTTTTTTGGTGGCTTGATCAACGTCCTTGTCGTGATTGGTATTATTGGTGGTGTTGGTTCATCGATTGGGATGGAAGTTCCAATTACAGCCAAAGCATTTTCAAGTGCAACCGGTGTTAAGTACGGTTTGCCGCTAGAAATGGGCTTGTTTGCCGTCTTGTTTGTTCTGTTCGCTGTTACAGTCTTTAAAGGCTTAAACGGTGGGATCGATCGATTGAGTATGGCACACATTTGGTTAGCCATCGGTTTTCTGGTCTTAATTTTATTCTTTGGCCCAACGCGTTACATTATTACGAACGAAGCGCGCAGTTTAGGCATGCTGGCACAGAAGTTTGTGCCAATGGCTACGAATACGCAGCCAAGTGCCACCCAGCAGGATACGATCTTTTACTGGGGCTGGTGGTTATCATACATGCCAGTAATGGGATTGTTCATTGCGAAGATTTCCAGAGGTAAGACGATTCGTCAGATGCTCATGGGTATGTTGCTGTACGGCTTTACCGGCTGTGCATTATTCTACGCCGTCATGGGTGGTTACGCACTCTGGCTGCAACAAAATGGGGTCATTAACCTGGTCCACATTTTAAACACTCAGGGTCAGGCTGCTGTCATTGCAACCGTTATTGGGACGTTGCCGATGAAGCAAGTCATGACATTGCTTTACTGCTTGTCATGTTTCATCTTCTTGGCGACAACCATTTCTGGTTCAGCATACATTCTGTCATCGTTCACAAGTACACCACTGAAGCGCCGCGAACCAACCCGTTTCAATCGGATGACATGGGTCATTATTTTTATGATCTTTGCCTTCTCATTGGTCTTAGTGGGTGGTTTCAAAGTGATTCAGACGATTTCTGTCTTAGCTGGATTCCCGTTGATCGGGGTTTGTGCGGTCATACTGATGTCAATTCATCGTTTGGTCAAGCACGATCACGAGCTGGTCTTTACACCATCTCCAGAAATTGCGGAAGTGGCAGCTCGTCCAGTTACAGTGGAACGAAAGTCGGCTATTCGTGGTAAGTTGATCTTATCGCCTAACCGCTTAGCTAATTAAATTTTGAATTGAATAATAGTTCTGGTAAAAATTGTTAAAAAAGATTTTTACCAGAACTATTTTTTGAAATGAAAGCAAACCCGGTATCTTCGCGGTTGCGAAAGTCGGGTCAGTTATCTTAAAATAGCAGAGGGCAAACAGAAACAGAGAAATGTAATAAAATAATACGGATGTTTTCAAAATTAAATTGAAAACGGAGGAAATGTTATGTTGATATGGGAAGTTCGTGGGGTCAACTTTATCATTAATCTGCTATTATTAACGGGATTTACTTTATTGTACTCTTGGCTGCAACGAACCGACTTTCACCTTCAAATTTGGGAACGACTTCGTGGAGTAAGCCAAATCGTGCTCACAATTGGGTTTCTAGTCCTTTTTCACTTGGCTTCAGAGCTTCGTATCATGGAGGCACACGATAGGCAAGGACTCGGCTGGAGTTATTTGGCGTTTCAAATTGGTGTCATTATTTTTGCTCTGTTCTTCAAGCGGAGTCGCTGGTTGTTCTTAAGTCTCACGGTGACGTTGCTGTTCTGGTACTGGTGGTTGCCTAATTTGACGTGGTGGGGTTATTTCTTTGTGGCAACCATGATTGTGATGGGGATAGCCGATCGGTTTGGGTATCTGATTATTGATCGGCCTATTTTGTATTATCCGTTCTGCTTTTTATTTTCAGCTCCGTTTCTGTGGGCCAACTGGATCTCGTTGCGTGGTATTGAAGTCGGTTGGGTAATTGCATTAGCTCAGTGTTTCGTCGTGTATTATTTACTCTGGTTTATCTATTACCAGCTTAAGCGTCAAAACGAACGACAAGCACTGCTCATTTACGAAGCCAGGCGGGATAACTTAACCAAGCTCAGTAATTTTAGAATCTTTACCGAAGACTTACACCAAGCCTTCAAAGAGTACGGCGAAAATGGTACGCAGTATTTGCTTTACACCTTTGATATTGACCATTTCAAATGGGTGAATGATCGCTATGGTCATTTGGAGGGTAATGAAGTATTGAAGGCGGTAGCGACTGAATTAAATCGGCTCTTACCTACAATCAGCACCAACAGCAAGGCTTATCGAGTCGGTGGTGAAGAGTTTTCGTTCATCGTGTTCGACGTGGAAACTCAACAAGGGACTGCCGAGATGGTCGCGGATCAGGTGCGACAGGAAATTGGCGGCCTAAAGTTCATTACACCGCATGATGAACAATTTCAAATTACCATCTCCATGGGCCAAGATCAGGTTGATGCTGAGGACCAGAATTATTTGGATGTTTATAAGCGGGCGGATCAACGATTATATCATTCAAAAGAAGCCGGTCGGAATAGAGTTTCCACAGTTACTCAGCCTTAAATTAAAAGATTAGCCGGAGTCATGTTAAAATTTAAAGCGTGAAGAATACTTAAAACAGAAAGGAATTCTCAGAATGCAAAAAGTAATTATTCCGGAGATTGCTGACAAGCAAACCGACCATTATTTAACTAAGAAAGGTTACGAGGTGCTCACTGTTGCTGATGCTGATGAGGCGACTATTTTGGCAACAGCACCAGACGTTGCTGGCATTATGATGTTTGTGTCACCTTTCCCCAATGATTTGTACGACAAGTTGCCAAATCTGAAAGTACTTGCCCGTTATGGTGTGGGGTATGACAGTATTGATGCAGAGTACGCTGCAACCAAAGGTGTTTGGGTGACTAATACCCCTGGCGCCAATGCGACTAGTGTGGCAGAAAACGCTGTAACAGATATGATGATGTTAGCAAAGCAATCATTTGAAGTTTCAACTTTGATGCGTGCTGGCCAGCAAGATGCTGCTAAGCAAATCTTTGGCCATGAAATAACCGGTTCCACAGTGGGAATAGTAGGTTATGGTCATATCGGTCAAGCGGTTGCCAAAATGCTCAGTGGTTTTGGCGTAAAAGTTCTAATTTACAACCGAACTAAGCGACCAACTGAGTACGGCGAATACGTGGACTTGGAGACCCTGATGAAGCAATCCGATTACGTGACGTTGCACATTGCGGCCACTAAGCAAACGACACACTTGATTGGTGAAAAGGAGATTAGCCTGATGAAACCTAGTGCCTCACTGATTAATTTAGCACGAGGCTCAGTAGTAGATGAACAGGCATTGATCAAAGCACTCGAGGACCATCAAATCGCCAGCGCTGCCTTAGACGTTTTTGACGAGGAACCGTTACCAGCCGATAGTCCATTTTTCAAGATGGATAACGTCTTTTTGACGCCACATACTGGCTCGAATACCGTTGAGGCTGGTGTGAAAATGGCACTTGGCGCGTCTAAGATGATTGATGAGGCGTTATCTGGTCAAAAACCAGAATGGGCAGTTAACGCGCCGAAGTTATAAAATTCGTTAATTATTAGCTGATAGTTACTCCTTTTATTAGTGGTACCTAGATTATCTTGTGTGTTTTGGGGCAAATTAGTTTGTACAAATCATACAAGCTAAATGCTTTGGAATCGCTTTCTTGCGTGCTACACTACAGGCACAAAAAATAAAAGGGGGATCCTGACAATGGCAATTGATGGATCGTTATATCATACTGAGGCAGTTAATGAAAAAGGTTTGAGCGGTGTCAGCTTCATTCGTGGTAATGAAGGCTTAGCGCTTGGTGTAAGCAGTTCACTGGTCAAGGGGTCTGGAACGAATCCAGAACAATTAGTTGGGTTAGCGATTAGTACGTGTTTTAACGCAACCATTGAAATCATTGAGCAGTTGCACAAATTACCACACACCAGTGTTGTTCATACGGGTGTTGATCAATTAAAGGACGACACAGGCTATAAGTTTGTGGTTAGAGTCCAAGTGTTGATGACTGGTGTTGACCATGAGCAAGCACAGGCATTAGTTGATGAAGCCAAAAACTACTGCCCAGTGGCTAAGATGATTAAGCAGAACGCTAACGTTTCGTTTGAAGTAGTTGATGAATTTGCGTTTTAATCAGTCAATAAAAAGTTCGTCCGCGATGTATGCGAACGAACTTTTTTGGTTATAAACGTTGATGCTTTAATTTTCGAAAAATGTATCGGTCACTTAACGCAATGAAAGTACCCTGGAATAGTAAGGCAACGATGGTACCGATATTCACAGCCCATAGGTGACGCTGGATCACAAAACAGATGGCAATAATCGTAATCGGGATAATGAAGGCGACGAGCGATGCAGTCACCGCGTTGCCGTGTAAATATCTAAATCTTAGAATCTGCATGAAATCGTCATTTGGATGAAGGATGAGATTAATCCGCTGGTAGATGGAGATACCACAACCAATCATCATCACGCCAATAATGTCTAAAATCACTGATGGTACCAGTGATAACTGCTGGATGTGAAAGACGGTCAATAGCTGGGCGATCCCGCTGACTAGGTAGCTGAACGGGACCATGAAAAGGACGTTGCCCAACATCCGATGCCAATCAAACTGGTGGAGTAACATCGCGTTTGATAGGATAACCGCAATGCCCTCAAGTAGCAAAATATTGCCCAGGTTCATATTGAACAGGTGGGACATGTTGACAGCAGACGCGGTCCATAACGCGCTACCAAGGTTTAGGGAGACCGTCAGTGCGTTCCCTAATGAATTGATTATAATAGAGATAATAAGTAAGATACAATCTCCTAAAATAGTTGTT
The DNA here is from genome assembly GCF_012641075.1 of Secundilactobacillus angelensis. GTDB lineage: Bacteria > Bacillota > Bacilli > Lactobacillales > Lactobacillaceae > Secundilactobacillus > Secundilactobacillus angelensis. The sequence continues at coordinate 93,655 of NZ_JAAXLJ010000005.1, forward strand.
TTCCCGTTGTCTTGATACACGCGCGATCCCTCCATAACGATTCCATTATACGGGATTACATTTAAAAAGAAAGGGCGATTGCCCTGGTAGAGGTGATTCAAATGGTTAAATTCGAGCAATATTCAGGCGTGCTTTTTGATCTGCACGGCGTGATCGCCGATTCTTCTCAGTACCATCTTCAAGCCTGGCACCAACTGGCGGATGAACTTGGTATTGCGTGGTCTTCAACGCTTAACGAAACGCTGCTAGGCATGGATCGGCCAGAGGCAGTGGTTACTATTTTAAAAGCTGGTCATCGATTAGATCAGTATTCAGAGGAAGAACGCCGAAAATTAGGTGAACATAAAAACCAGATGTACCTTGAGTTGATTTCTCACATGTCACCAGTGGATGTGCTGCCAGGAATTATTGATTTCCTCGATGAGTTGAAGGCACAGCATTATGGTGTCGTGCTCGCTTCTGCTTCGGTTAATGCGCCACTAGAAATTAAAAAAATGCAATTGGAGAATTACTTTCCGCTGATTGTGGATCCAGCGACACTTAGTCACAACAAACCAGATCCAGAGATTTATCAGCGTGCGGCAGAAATGTTAAAACTTCCTTCAGATAAGTGCATCGGGATTGAAGATTCCAAAACTGGTCTGACGGCCGTGAACCGCTCGGGTGCTTTATCGGTTGGCGTTGGAGAGACGGCTGAAATTGCTTCAGCAACTGTGAAGTTTCATAGTACGAACGAGCTTACCTTAGCAGGAATTCGCGAGCAAATTGACAGGCATTAAAAAAGATCACTAATTAGTGATCTTTTTACTTAAGCAATTTTTCTAAATAGTCTTTTAATACCACAGCTTGGTTATGAGTTTCATCCTTTGCACCGAAAAGCATGATGACGTTGCCCTCAGCTAAATGAGTTTTGATTAAATCCAAAAACTCATCTCGATCTGGATTTGCATCGAGTTCAGCTACATAACGGGTTTTAAATTCGTCGTACTTCTCAGGATCATGTCCGAACCATTGACGCAGTTCCTTTGAGGGAGCAATGGACTTAAACCATTCATCAAGTGCGGCGTTGACCTTGGAAATTCCGCGTGGCCATAACCGGTCAACTAGGATCCGATAGCCATCCATATCGGCTGGTTTTGTATAAATTCGTTCAATTTTGAGTGCCATTTTGTATCACCTCTTCTATAATATACAATATCACATTACAATGTTAGGGGAAAAATAATGATAACTATGGCAGAATTTTTTAGTGGTCGTCCCACTGAAATGATCACCCGAGATTTGCTGGGAAAACTGATGAGATACGAGTCACCTAAGGGGCTGGTCAGCGGCTATATCGTTGAAGCTGAAGCATACTTGGGTGCCGCGGACTCAGCGGCCCATGCATATGAAGGGCGTCGGACTAAAGCTAATGACGCGCTGTACGGAGCGCCTGGTAATATTTACATTTATACGTCTCGTGGATACTATGCTTTTGATATTGCAGTTCAAAGCAAAGGTGAACCACAAGGAATTTTAATCCGGGGTGTTGAGCCTAAAGAGGGGCTGGGCATCATGATGGCTAACCGGCCTAAAAACGGATCAGAACTAACCAATGGGCCGGGAAAACTGATGCAGGCGTTCGGCGTCAGTGATCTCCACTGGAATAATAAGATGCTTGATGATAGTCCCTTTACGGTTGATTTACTTGATACTCGCGAGCCGTCAGAGATTTTAACCTCTGCTCGGATCGGTGTCAGCAAGCGCGGTGGTCAGACTAACGCGCCTTACCGGTATTACGTAGCGGGAAACCCCTACGTTTCGGGGATGCGCAAGCGAGATATGAACTTAGAAACCCACGGGTGGGTTAACTAATTTACTGTTTGGTGTACGATTTTCGTGCGCTGTGAAAAGCTGCCGCGCCCATGTCAAAGGTTTGGTAGTCAATTTTTTCGAATCCCGCATTGGCATACATTTTCGCTAACGTTTTTGCATCGACAAATTCCGCTGCCGTCTTTTCCAGGTAGACATAGTCTTCATAGTTATGAACGGCCAGTTTGGTCATCATCGGAATAAGCTTGAAATAAACTTGCCAACCCAGTTTAACTAGCGGCTGAGTTGGGTGTGACGTTTCTAGCGAGCCCACTTGACCGCCGGGGCGAACCACTCGATGCATTTCACGTAAAACTTGATTAGCATCCGGCACGTTACGCAAGCCGAAACCAATTGTGACCACGTCAAAATGATCATTGTCGTAAGGGAGTGCCATTGCGTCGCCTTGAACCAAGGTAACCCGATCATTCATTCCAGCAGCCGCAACTTTTGTTTTGGCAACAGCTAACATTTCCTCGCTAAAATCTAAGCCGATGACTTGGCCAGAGGGACCAACCGCCTTCGCTAATGCAATCGTCCAATCTCCTGTGCCGCAGCAGAGATCGAGGACGAAACTACCAGGTTTAATGGCTAATTTTTCCATCGCTACTTTTCGCCAATGTTTGTGAGTACCCAACGAAATCAGGTTGTTCATCCGATCGTAGTTGCCAGCGACCCGTTTGAAAAGTGATTGTACTTGGGGCTCTGGTGTCTGGTTAGTAAGTGACATTTTACATTCCTCCTGAGTAAATTCAATAGCTCAATCATACCAAAAAACGTCTCGCAAGTCTGTTTCCACCTGCGGGACGTTTTAATGTGCTGATTTTAATTATAGATACTTAGCATCTTCAACTGGGTCTTGAGAAGTTAAGATCTTAGGACCATCTTTTGTGATTACTAAGGTATGTTCGTATTGAGCTGAAGGGGTACCATCAGCTGAAACGTAGTATTCCCAAGTATCGCCAGGAACTTGCTTAGAGGCAATCTCCCAAGTACCTAAGTTGACCATTGGTTCAATGGTGATAGTCATGCCTTCACGCAAACGTAAGCCCTTGCCTGGTTCACCATAGTGAGGGACATTTGGTTCTTCGTGCATTGTCGGTCCAATCCCATGGCCAATCAATTCGCGAACGTCGCCCATGTGGTTTTCGTCTTCAACGTAGTGTTGAATGGCGTAACCAATGTCACCGATCCGGTTACCAACGACAGCTTGGTCAATACCAAGGTAGAGCGCCTTTTTAGTCACGTCCATGAGGTGCTGCTTTTCCTCGCTAATTTCGCCAACCGCGTAGGTCCAGCAAGAATCACTCATGAAGCCGTCCAAGTTAACCACCATGTCAACGGCAACGATGTCACCCGTCTTAAGTAAGAGTTCCTTACGGGGAATAGCGTGGGCAACTTCGTCGTTAACGCTGACGCAAGTTGCGTATTTGTAACCTTCGAAGCCCTTTTCTTCAGCTTTGGCGTGGTGTTCTTCAATGTATTTGTTAGCAAACTTTTCAATGTCCCAGCTAGAAATACCAGGTTTGATAATATCGCGCAGACCCAAGTGAACACCAGCCAAAACGGCACCGGATTTACGCATCATTTCAATTTCACGTTCTGATTTTATAGTAATCAAGAATATATGCTCCTTTGTTCTTTTATGAATTCAACAGTTATAATGGTACACCAAAAAACGAAGGTGCGAAAGCAAACGTTTTGAGACTGGCATGGTGTGGAAGCAAGCGTTTAGAGACTGGAGCCTAAGTTACTTCTGGCAGAAAATCCCCGGGATTGGGATTTTTGCCAGAAGTGACTTAGGTGCAAGTCTCTGCTTGCTGGAACCCGAATAGGCAAGGTGTGGAAGCGGACGTTTTGAGAGCGGTGTGTAAGCAGGTAACGTTAAGAGCCTTGGGCTTGGGGGCTTATAACGTTACCTGCTTACACGTAGCTCTCAGTCCGCTGGAACCCGATTAAGCTATATAACAGATTCCCCCCCATAACCTTAAGCATTCATTAAATTTCTTGTCCCCACTGCAATAACTTGTTACAATGTTCTGCAACAATAATATATCTAAAGGGGGACGTTTAATGACATCACCGATATTTGCCTTTTTTGATCCAACCTATATTTTAGTGATTGCGGGTTTACTGTTATCAATGTTGGCATCAGGTTACGTCAATTCGACGTATGCTAAATATGATCGTTATCGTGCTCAAAGTGGGGTAACCGGGACCTCCGCTGCAGAATATATTTTACAGCAGTCGGGAATTCATGATGTGTCTGTTCACCCAATCGCAGGTAATCTGACTGATAATTATAACGGTGGTAATAAAACGCTGAATCTGTCTGAATCAACGGCTAATTCGTCATCGGTGGCGGCTGTGGGAGTAGCGGCTCATGAATGCGGACATGCGGTCCAAGATGCCACTAATTACGCGCCAATGAGGTTGCGAACCGCCATTGTGCCAATTGCTAATTTTGGCTCTTCCATTTCTTTCCCGCTGATTTTAGTGGGTGTCTTTATGGGAATGAACCAAACATTAATTCACATCGGGATTTTTCTATTTTCTTTCGCACTCCTCTTTCAATTGGTGACGTTGCCCGTTGAATTCAACGCTTCACACAGGGCACTGCGAATTCTTAGTGACGGCGGCTTGCTTACGGCTGAAGAAGTACCAATGGTAAGACGGGTTTTAACAGCAGCAGCACTTACTTACGTTGCGGCCGCTTTAGCAACATTTTTGCAACTATTGCGATTAATCATCCTCTTCGGGGGAAATCGTGACGACAATTAAGCAGGATTGATTTATAATAAGAATAGGACGAAAAGGTTGGTGGGAAAGATGGACTTAATTTCATACTTAAAAGATCAAATCGAATTTTTAACAGAGCAATTTAACGAAGCAGAAACAGATAAAGACGTTACGATGAAGTACATTACAGAGTCACGCTTGGATGAAGCCAAGAAAATCAAAAAAGCGATTGATGATGGCACGATTAATAGTTTAAGTTGATTTAGGCACGGCCAATTTGGTCGTGTTTTTTTAATGGATTGGGGGGATTGATAATGGATCTGAGTGAATATTATGATCAAATTGAGCAAATGGGGTATTCACAAACCTTTGAAGCGTGAGAAGACCTGTTATTTGAAGGGGATATTGCAACCCGACTTTATCTGGTGAATCAGGGTGCCGTTCGGTTGTGGCATAATGATGACGGTCGCGATATCACCGTTCAGTTCTTCTTTGAGGGGCAAGTCGTGTCTTCCTTTGAAAGCTTTTATCTGGATAAGCCTAGTCTGTTTGCAATTACCGCCATGGAGAAAACGGTGGTGATGGTCGTTGACGGTACAAAACTGCGCCGAGAAATTGAATCAAATTCTAAGTTGATGGCAGCTTTTACGGACTATGTCTGCCATCGGTTCATCGACTATACCCAGTACTTTCTTAATCGGATTGAAGACTCACCCGAGTTGCGCTATCAAAATTTAGTGGCCTCTGACCCCAATCTGGTTGACCGTGTTCCTCAGTATGAATTGGCGTCGTATCTGGCATTACACCAGTATCTCTTTCGCGAATTCGTAGTCGGTTAAATCATGCTGGCAGTTAGTACGTTGTCATATGATAGTTAGAACTGTTACTTTTTGTTAGGGTGATAAAACTTAAAAGTAAACAAGACAAATAATAAAAATATTTTTTGGCTTAACCTGTCTTTTACACAATTGATTTTAGCCCCGATTACGCCTATGATTATAGTCGTAAGGGGGAATCTGAAAATGAGTCAATCTACTACTCTATCTGGCCGCACACGCCTATGGTTTGTGACGACTTTGCTGATGGGGACTTTTACAATGTCTATCAGTCAATCAGCTCTGTCGACTGCCTATCCAACGTTAATGCGGTATTTTTCAATTTCAGCGTCAACGGTTCAGTGGCTGACGACGGGGTTCATGCTGATCATGTGCATTATGATGCCAGTTAGCCCGTGGCTGTTGAGTAACATCGGTTTTAAGCCATTATTCTTATCCGTTTTAACGATGTTTGACGTGGGTACACTATTAATTATCTTAGCCCCCAACTTTCCGTTAGTTCTGTTGGGACGTGCAATGGAAGCCATCGGTGTGGGAATTTTGTTTCCATCATATCAGACGGTACTCTTGACGATCACACCTCGTGACGAACGCGGCAGCGCGATGGGTGTTGCAGGGTTGGTCATGGGGTCTGCTTTGGCGGTTGGTCCAATTATTTCAGGGATCGTATTGCGGTTTACTACTTGGCAAGGACTATTTATTGTCTTTATGATCGTCATCAGCCTGGTTATTTTGCTATCGCTGAAAACCATCGTCAACGTCATGCCACAGGTTCCATCGCACTTAGACTGGCTTTCAGTTGTCAGTTTAATTGGGTTTATCGGCGTTCTATACGTGGTTAACTTGGTTGGTACTCCAGGGGTTAACTGGGGAATAGCCAGTGTGATCTTGATCGTTAGTATCGTTTTGCTGCTGTTTTTCGGGATCAGACAGTTACGCCTACCTGAACCATTGCTTGATTTGCGGGTCTTCAAAGTCCGTCAGTTCAACGCTTCAGTGTGGTTAACGGGTTTATCATACATTGCACTGATTGTTGTCACCATTGTTTTCCCACTCTATTACCAAATTATTTTGGGTGTCAGTCCCTTCATTTCGGGGATGGCTTTAGTACCCGGTGCCTTGTTCCTGAGTATTTTGAACCCGTTGACGGGGCGCTTAGCTGACAAGATTGGGTTTAAGAAAGTACTGCTCATTGGTATGGTCATGATTCTCGTTGGCTGGGGCATTTTAGCATTAGTCCCCGTTAAATTCTCGCTTTGGGGTATGATGCCGATTGCGATGCTGATTGAAGGTGGCAACGCCTTTGTTATGATGCCAGCGACCACGTTGGGTGCGGATGCGCTACCTAATGAAAAGGTTTCTCATGGGACTGCTGTAATCACCACTATGCGTCAACTTCTTGGCTCTACCGGTGTTGCTGTGGCAACCATCTTACTGTCACTGGGTGGTGTTGCCACTGCGACCCTAGGTAATTTTCACATTGTGTTCATTACTTTCTTCATTCTTGAAATTATTGGGCTACTTTTAGCACTAAGTTTGAAAGAAAAGAAAGCTCAAAATTAATCCGAGATAAAAACTTGCAAAAAGAGTTTCTTTTTTATTCTAAATATTTCAAAAAAATCTCTCATTTTTACAATTTTAAAAAGCGATAATACCCCGTCATGACGGAATTTATCGCTTTTATTAATTTCTCATTTTTCTATTTTCGTTCGGCTTTTTTTAAGCTACAATAGAGCTATGCAAATTAGTTGCATTGGAAGGAGAATTGTCCACATGACTGAGTCAGGAAAAGTAGAAACATCTGCGTTATACATGAATCCGGATCGAGAAGTTGCCGTACTTAATTATACGAACAAGTACGTTTCCGATATCTTTACATTGATCAATAGTAAAGAACTAGAGGAAGTTGTTCGTTTGTTTTTAGAGGATCGTCGTCATACTCAAGAGAGTAATCGAAGCGATTTTGAGGATGCGGATCCAAAAACTTACATCGATACGTTAAAGGCGGTACTGCTTGATCGTCCTGATGCTTTTGAAACTTATAAGCGTGAAGAAATCTTGTATAGCGTTGAAGATTTGTATTCATACTACCGATCATATCTTCGAATCGGAGTTGTCAACCTGCATGGCAGTGAAGCTACTTCCAAGAATTTCATGCAAATGGATAATAAATTTAACGATGTTGTCATTGAAGCTTACCGGACAATTGAAGAAAAATTGCAAGGCTTCCGTAATAAGACTTATCGTCAGGTGAGCGCTGGGACTTCAGCTTGTGTGTTGACACAATCATTAGATTGGCCAATTCCAAGCGGCTACGAAGCGTTGAAGCCTATTCGATTCCTGGAGACCCTGATGTTGCGGCCACCAATGATGATGAAGACACCTTCAAATAAACGTGAAGGAACTTTTACCGCTGTTCCTGACAATCCAATCGATAAATTCCACGGATCAAGAAACGAATGGTACTGCTTCCCAGCTAAAATTGGTGAGAGCTTGGCTTACATCTACTTCCATCGTGATTACTTTGTCAGTGGTATTTCCTTGGCTAACTTGTTTGAAGTTGCCAGTGCCAAAGATGTTGCCGGTCATAAGCCAGACGAGATCCTGCTGTTCGGTTTGCAAAAAACTGAAGGCGATGTTTGCCATTATCACCACGATGAAGAAAACGATATTTGGGTCGGTGAAGTGCCATATAACGACAAGACCACTTACTTCGGTTACATGAAGAAAATGTGCTTAACGTTGCATAACCTGCACATGATCTACGAAAACCGCTTGCCAATTCATGGCTCAATGGTGCGAATCAAGTTCGCTAACGGTAAGAATAAAAACGTGGTCTTCTTCGGCGATTCAGGTGCCGGGAAGTCTGAATCACTGGAAGCCTTACAAGAAATTGCGGATGACAAGATTCTCAGTCTTGAAACGATTTTTGATGATATGGGTAGCTTTACGCTAACGGATGATGATTTGTATGCGCAAGGGACTGAAATTGGGGCATTCGTGCGACTAGATGATTTAAGCTCTGCCGTGGCCTTCAATAATATGGACCGTGGTGTTTACTTGAACCCAGACCGGAAGAATGCTCGGGTCATTATTCCAGCGGATCCGTATAATCGAGTTGTGGGCCACCACGGGATCGATATGTGGGTCTATGCCAACAACTATGATAAGGACATTGGTATTCACCGTTTTGATAATGAAGAGGAAGCCAAGGCAACCTTCATAGAAGGCAAGCGCTTTGCGTTAGGGACTACCGATGAAGTCGGCATGAGCACAACTTTCTTTGCTAACCCATTTGGGCCAGTGCAAGAAGAAGCCAAAACGCGGCCAATAATCGACAAGGTATTTAAACGTCTATTCGATCAAGGGGTCTATGTAGGTGAAATTTACACCCACCTTGGTACGGATAAGAGTAAGGATAGCTTGAATGAAAGTGCTAGAGAACTGTTGGATGAGTTGTGGAACTCATAGAGCGTGAACCGCGGCGTTTAGATAGCGGCGTGTAAGACAAGAACCACCTAAATCCCTGAACTTGGGATTTGGGTGGTTCTTGTCTTACACATAGCTGTCTGCCGCGGTGAACGCGTTTCAGCAAGGTAATAGGAACCAAGCCCGAACTTGGAATTTGCGTGGCTCTCGTCTTACACATAGCTATCTGCCGTGGTGAGCGCGTTTCAGCAAGGTAACATTACGAAAGTATTAACATTCTGAAAATCCATCACATATCCCTTGATAGAATTTCGGATAGCAGATATACTACTTTAAAATCAAAAAGTAAAAGGGATGATAACGTGCAATTAATTTTTACAAAACTACTATGGTCAACGTTGATGTTTACCGGTATCATTGGGTCAATTGTTGGCTTTGTGCTACCAATCATCCCGGGCATTCCGTTTATGATATTAGCTGTTTACAGTTTGAAAAAACTATCACCGAAATTTCACCGCTGGCTTAGTCGTACTCGTCTGGCTGAATGGCTAACAAAGCATCAACCGACATTGGCAAAATGGTTGATCAACTAGAATCGTAACACCAAAAAGGGACTCAAACAGTATCTGATTACTGTTGAGTCCCTTTAAATTTGAATGCTTAAAGTTTTTAAATTAGTATTGAATATGCAATAATTCAGCGTGCTTGATATCGTCAATTGTCTTAGTGCCAGCTAACTGCATCACGATCTTCAGTTCGTTGTTCAGATGTTCGAAGACAGAGAACACACCATCAGCGCCGCCAAGGGCTAAGCCATAGATTGCTGGCCGGCCAATACCGACTAAGTCGGCACCTAATGCGATTGCCTTGAAAACGTCTGAGCCGCGACGAACGCCAGAATCAAAGATAACCGGAACTTGGTGGTTAACGGCCTTTGTGACGCTTTCCAGAACATCGAAGCTAGCTGGACCACCATTCAACTGACGGCCACCATGGTTCGAAACATAGATACCAGCAGCACCAGCACCGATTGCGTAGAGTGCATCTTCAGGTGATTCAATTCCTTTAACGATGACTGGTAAATCAGTGTAGTCGATGATGCGCTTAACGTCATCAGGACCAATCTTTTGAGCAGCAGAAGCATAAATTTCTGAAATACCTTTCCCTTCACCATCGCCCTCACTAAACTTGATCAGGTTGGCCATTGGGATTGGGAATTGGAAGTGGTTAATAATATCAGCTTCACGGTAGCCGCCCACAGTGGCATCAACGGTGAGGATAATGGCTTTAACGCCGGCCTTCTTGGCTTCATCCAAGAGTGAACGGTTGAAGTCCCAGTCTTTACTCATGTAGAGTTGGAAGAATTGTGGCGCGCCTTCACCACCAGCAGCAGTGTCAGCAATCGAGGTTGATGAATAAGTACTTTGGGCCATTAAGCCACCAGCCTTTGCGACACCCTTAGCGGTATCAACTTCACCTTTAGCGTGGGCTAAACCTTGTGCGGCAGCTGGGGCCATCATGATCGGTGTTTTTAAGTCCAAACCAAACACTGTGGTATCAGTCTGTGGATCTTCAATATTGCTCAAGGCCTTAGGCACGATTTGTCTGTGCTGGAAAGCTTTGCGGTTGGCTTGTAGGGTCCACTCGTCTTCGGAACCACTAACTATGTAACCAAATCCGCCCGTAGGAATAATCTTCTTAGCGTCAGCTTCTAGTTGATTTAAATTTAAAATGTCTAAAACTTTTTCGTTTTCGTTTTGTTCGTAACCATTAGTCATAACCATAATATTTGCCTCCAGCAAAGATAATTATTTTTGAATGACTTTAGAATACTTACTTTTTGTAAGTGAGTCAAGAATAAGGCTTTGCTATGTGCCAAATTAAAAAACCGCAACGTGACCATATTTGCTGTCACATAGCGGTTTTGACTATAATCGATACTGTTTAAAAGCTTGGAAATCAGCTGCGACTTGATCGACATAGGCAACAGTCCACGTTTGAATAGCACTGTCAAATTTATCGGAATGGCCGGTGTATCCCAAAATTACGCCAGCAGTTGGGCTTTGAGCATGCCCAATCCCCAAAATCCAAGCACAGGTTTTCGCATAAGCATCGAATTGATCCCAGTCCAATAACGAAAGGTCGATAGAGGCTTTCATATCACGAAATTGGCGGACGTAGTAACTTCGATTAGTCGTGGAGAAATAACCTAAGAAGGAATCCGATGCGGATTGGAGAATTTTTTGACAGTCCACGATTCGCTTACCTTCATTGAGTTCATACTGAACGTTGTCCTCATTCAGTTGATCGGCCAGCTGACGGTGTGGTAGGGCTTCTTTAATTTGCAAGATGAGGTGCGACTCGTCCGTTCCAGTTAATAGTAGCAGGTAACAACGAGAGCCAAAACTGCCGACGCCGACGCTATGGCGGACAATATCAGTGACGTGATATTGCGACAACATTAAACTAACGTCAGGAGACAAGGTTTGCCGATATTGCGTGAGATATTTGGTAATGTGTTTTGTGACTTGATCATTAACGTGACGTGTCCGCGGCGGATTTTCCTTGAAGACTGTTTCGCCAGAGCTATTGGTAGTCGTAAACTTGCGGACGACCTGTTCCGAATCCCGTTTACCTGCTTTCTCGAGAAATTTTATAAGCTTTTTGGTGTGAACTTCTTTCGATGGAATCGTGTTGAGGACAGTTTTCACATCGTTAACGGGATAAAAGCGATTCAGCGCGGTAAGTTCAAACATGTTTTGGAGACTTTTACGGTAGGTTTCACCGAGTTCTTTGATCAGCTGCTGCAGACCATTTTCGTCAAATGAATTTTCACGGCCAGCTAACAGAGTGCTGACTGCTAAACGTTTAACGTCCCACTCGAAGGGGTTGATGCCAGCTTCATCAAAGTCGTTCAGGTCAAACAAGAGGTTGCGTTCTGGTGAACCGAAAAAGCCGAAGTTGCCAATGTGAGCATCACCGCAAATGACCGCATGAATTGGCGAATTTATCTGGTGTGCCAAATCGTATTCCATTAATTCGGCGGTGCCACGGAAAAAGGAAAAACTCGATTGGGTCATGCGCTGGGTCCGTTCAGGTAATAACTCTGGAATCAAAATCGCACGAACTTGGTCCATGAGCTGATTGGGATCACGATCCATTGCGTTGTATTCTCCAAGCTGTTCAAAGGGAAAGGCCTCTCTGAGTTTTTTGCCAAACTTTTTTTGCTGTTTTAACGATTGCTGTACGAATAACTGACTAAAATCAAATGGTTTCACACTCATAGCTGGGCCCCTCACATTAGTTGTTAGGTTTAGTTTAACACGCAACAGTCTGAATGTAGCAAGCAGATAGAAAGCCAATGCAATCGAAAATTAAAGATGGTAAAATTGAAAAGAGTTTCAGAAATTCAAAAAATCGTAATTGTTTAGTAAAATTTTTACTATTTTTCCGCTTTTCGGCTTATACTGAAAGCGGAGACATAATTGAGAATGAGTAATTTAAACTAAGAGGAGTGGCGATACGATGACTTGGCAAGATAACTATCAAGTATGGAAGAACTATCAAGACTTGGATCCAGCACTAGCACAAGAACTAGTTGATATGGCGGATGATCAAGAAGCACTGGAAAACGCCTTTACAAAACCAATGGCGTTTGGAACGGCAGGGATGCGAGGCTTGATTGGTCCCGGAATTGGTCAAATGAACCTTTATACCGTGGGTGCAGCTGCTGAAGGGCTAGCCCGCTTCATGGATACTTTATCTGACGAAGACAAGCAACGTGGGGTAGCAATCAGTTTCGACTCCCGTTATCAATCGCGAGAATTTGCCCATCATTCTGCACAGGTACTTGGTGCACATGGGATTCCAAGCTTTGTTTTCGATGATATTCGACCAACACCAGAATTATCATTTGCTGTCCGTCACTTACACACTTACGCTGGGATCATGATTACGGCTAGTCATAATCCTAAGCAGTACAACGGGTTTAAAATCTATGGTCCAGATGGTGGTCAAATGCCGCCAAAGGCCGCTGATCAAATTACCGAGTACGTTAACGGTATCGATAACATGTTCACCGTTAAAACTGTGAAGGAAACAACCCTGAGAAAGCAAAACCTCGTTCACATCATTGGTGAAGATGTTGATGAAGACTATCTGGCTGGTGTTAAAGCAGTTTCAGTCAATCCTAAGCTGATCGATGAAGTTGGTAAGGACATGACGCTGATTTACACACCATTGCATGGAACTGGGCACATCATTGGCTACCGGGCATTGAAAGATGCCGGCTACAATCACTTTACGATGGTCAAGGAACAAGCCATTGCTGATCCTGAATTTCCAACCGTTACTCATCCAAATCCCGAATTTCCAGAGGCCTTTAACATGGCGATTGAGCTAGGTAAAAAAGAGGGCGCTGACCTGTTAGTTGCCACTGACCCTGATGCTGACCGTTTAGGTGCTGCTGTTCGGATGCCGAATGGCGACTATCAACTGATGACCGGTAACCAGATTGCTTCAGTTTTATTGAACTACATCTTGAAGGCTAAGCAAGACGCCGGCAAATTACCTGCAGACGGCATGGTCGTTAAGTCCATTGTCTCCACTGAATTGGCAACTAAGATTGCTGATCACTACGGCGTCAAGATGGTCAACGTGCTGACTGGTTTTAAATACATTGCCGAGCAGATTAAATTGGCTGAACAAAATCATGATCACACGTTCCTATTTGGGTTTGAGGAAAGCTTCGGTTACTTGATCAACCCATTTGTTCGGGATAAGGATGCGATTCAGTCAACTATCTTGCTGGCCGAAGTTGCTGCTGATTACAAGCAGCAGGGACTGACCCTTTATGACGGGATTCAACAACTATACAAAACGTATGGTTACTTTAAAGAAAAGACGACTGCCAAGGAATTTGACGGTGTCGATGGTGCTGACAAGATGGCTGCAATCATGAAGTCACTGCGGGCGAGCCAACCAACAGAGTTTGCTGGTGTTAAAGTTGAAACCACCGATGATTATCAAACTCAAGTTGCGACTCACCAGGATGGCAGTACCGAAAAGTTGACTCTACCAGTTTCAAACGTCTTGAAGTATTGGTTGGCGGATGGAACCTGGATTGCTGTTCGGCCTTCAGGGACTGAACCCAAGATCAAGTTTTACATTGGCACTAACGGCAAGACGGATGAAAAAGCTACTCAAAAATTAACCGATTTCGAAAACGCACTGAATCAGTGGGTAGAAGATTAAAGGTGAGTCAGTTTCTATTAACAAATAAATAAAGGCGGTTTAGTTTGCTCAATCGGAGGGTTGAACAGATTGAATCGCCTTTATTTTACTCATATACGCCTTTGAAAAATTTGTTAAATATTGATTTTACGCTAAAGAAAACGATTTCATTTTTCGTTGACAATCACGTGAATTTAGGTTAAGTTAGAGGTAGTAAAAATTTAGTAAAATTTGTGGAGGCATAATTATGGACTATCAGAGCTTAAAAGACGAATTCAATCAAGCTTTTGGCTACGCAGGTGAACGTGTCTACTTTTCACCAGGTCGAATCAATCTAATTGGTGAACATACCGATTACAATGGCGGTCATGTTTTTCCTTGCGCAATCACCATGGGCACATACGGTGTTTACGCAGCCCGTAAAGATGATCAAGTTCGACTTTATTCCGCCAACCTTCCAGACGCAGGTATTTTAACTTTTCCAATTGATAAACTAGACTTTGATAAAAACGATAGCTGGGCTAAGTTCCCACGCGGTGTCATGTATGAGATGGCTAAGCAGGGTAAGACGGTTAACCATGGTTTTGATCTCTTCGTTCACGGAGATTTACCAGATGCATCAGGTTTGTCTTCGTCAGCATCAATCGAACTGTTGATTGGTAACATTTTAAACCAAGAGTTTGACTGGGGTGTTGATCAAATGACGTTGATCAAGAATGGCCAAGCAGTTGAAAACGATTATTTAGGCCTTAATACTGGTATCCTCGATCAATTCGCTATCGGCATGGGCAAGAAGAACCAAGCCGTATTGCTTGATGCTAATACCATGAAATATGAATACGTTCCCGTTGAATTGGGCGACAACGTTATCGTCATCATGAACACTAACAAGCGCCGTGAACTGACAGATTCTAAGTACAACGAACGTCGGTCAGAATGTGAAAAAGCGGTGGCGCTTTTACAAAAGGGCGGCGTTGACGTTAAGACACTGGGTGATCTAACGCAAGAAGAATTCGATAAGGATGCTTACTTGGTCAACGATGACACCTTAATTAAACGTGCCCGCCACGCGGTAATCGAAAACCAGCGGACGTTGCGTGCCAAGAAGGCTTTGAGTAATGGTCAGCTTGAAGAATTCGGTAAGTTAGTTAATGCGTCGCACGTTTCACTGCACTATGACTATGAAGTTACCGGTCAGGAATTGGATACTTTAGCTGAGACCGCATGGAAGCAACCGGGTGTCTTGGGCGCTCGTATGACTGGTGCCGGTTTCGGTGGCTGTGCAATTGCTATTGTTAACAAGGCTAACGTTGATGACTTCATTAAGAATGTCGGTAATGTTTACAAGCAAGAAATTGGTTATGAAGCCAGCTTCTACGTTGCAAGCATTGGTGATGGCCCTAAGGAACTTAAAGCTTAATAGTTATCACAAGGCGCAAAGCAATTAAACCTGCAGAGCGCTTTTATATCGGAATTAGGTCAAAGAGAAAGCATGGAGGTAATTAATTATGACAGTTGTTGTATTAGGTGGTGCGGGCTATATTGGTTCACACACTGTTGATCGATTAGTTGAAAAGGGGTATGACGTGGCCGTAATCGATAATTTGATCACAGGTCATCGGGCAGCGGTTAACCCCAAAGCCCGTTTTTACCAAGGTGATATTCGTGACCGCGCCTTCTTGGATGAAGTTTTTAATCAGGAAACTGACGTGGAAGGGATTATTCACTTCGCAGCCTTTTCAATTGTGCCAGAATCCATGAGTAACCCACTGAAGTACTTTGATAACAACACTGGTGGCATGATTACCTTGCTTAAAGCAATGAAGGATCACGACATTAAGCGGATCATCTTCAGTTCAACCGCAGCAACTTACGGTGAACCAAAGCAGATTCCAATCAAGGAAACTGATCCTCAAATTCCAACTAACCCATATGGTGAAAGCAAGTTAGCCATGGAAAAGATTATTCACTGGTCTGATGTGGCATATGGTATTAAGTTCGTGGCTTTACGTTACTTCAACGTTGCGGGTGCCAAAGCTGATGGCTCAATCGGTGAAGACCACCATCCAGAAACCCACCTGATTCCAATCATTTTGCAAGTTGCTGCGGGTGAACGTACCGGCTTAAAGATCTTTGGTACCGACTATCCTACTAAGGATGGGACTAACGTGCGTGACTACGTCCATGTTGTGGACTTAGCGGATGCACATATCCTGGCTTTGGAATACCTGAAGGCGGGCAATGATAGTGATGCCTTTAACCTTGGGTCATCAACTGGGTTCTCTAACAAGCAGATTCTGGAAGCTGCACGTGAAGCAACTGGACAACCAATTCCCGCTGAAGACGCCCCTCGCCGTGCCGGTGATCCAAGTACCTTAATTGCGGCCAGTGATAAAGCACGTAAAGTCTTAGGTTGGAAACCACAATACGACGACGTGAAAGAAATTATTAAGACTGCCTGGAACTGGAAGCAAACACATCCAAAGGGCTACAATGACCGAGGTGAAGCCTAAAATGTCAGAAACAGTTAATCGCTTTGTTGATGCTATTATAGAAAGTGGTACTTATCAGCCGCTTGACCGCATCTACGTGACTAATCGGGTACTGGGATTAGTTGGCGATGATGATGCCGTTGAAGCTAAAAGCAATGATCTGTTAGACATTGTGGATGCTTTACTTGAAACTGCCGTTAAGAACGGTAAAATTGAAGATGGTCAATCTGATCGGGATATTTTGGAGGCGGAACTAACAGATTTATTGACTCCAACACCTGCTAAGGTGAATCAAGAATTCTGGAATGAATACCAAAATTCGCCGGAAGCTGCAACTGATTTCTTCTATAATTTAAGTCGGAAAAATGATTACATCAAGACGCGTTCAATTGCTAAAAACATTGTCTTCAACACGCCGACGGACTACGGTGATTTGGAGATTACCATTAATCTGTCGAAGCCGGAGAAGGATCCTAAGGCCATTGCAGCGGCTCGAAATCAGAAGAGCAACACGTACCCGCTAAGCCAATTAGCCATTGAAAACGAAGGCTACCGTGGTCGCCTGGGCTATCCCGCACGGACCAATCACCGAGTCATCAGAATGACACTTGGTGGGGAACCTTGGGGCTTCCAGTATTCCCCATACGCTTACTTCAGTGAGCACGCCATTTTCTTATTGCAAGCTCACCGGCCAATGGTGATCAATCAGCATACTTTCAGTAATTTGCTGGAAATCGTGCGCGTCTTCCCACACTACTTTGTGGGCAGTAACGCGGACCTGCCAATCGTTGGTGGCTCTATGTTGGCTCAAGACCATTATCAAGGCGGTCGTCATGACTTTCCAATGATGAAGGCACCAGTGGATCGGAAAATTAAACTAGCTGGCTATGATGACTTGGACGCTGGCATCGTGAAGTGGCCAATGTCGACAATCAGGCTTTCAGGTGACACGCCGGAATCGTTGATTAACGCGGCAACTGCAATTGCGAACAGCTGGCAGCATTACGATGATGAATCAGTGGATGTGCGCGCGTACACTGATGGTGAACGACACCATACAGTTACACCGATTGCGTATCGTCGTGGATCCAAGTTTGTCTTGGACATTGTCCTGCGTGATAACCAGACTTCTGAAAAGTATCCAGACGGCATTTTCCATCCGCATCAGGACGTTCAACACATCAAGAAAGAAAACATTGGTTTGATCGAAGTTATGGGCCGGGCAATTTTACCTGCACGTCTTAAAACTGAAATGCAAGAAGTTAAGCAATACGTCTTGGATAATCCCAATGAGATGAAAGACTACCACAAGACTTGGGCAGACCAGCTGAAAGCAGATCACCAATTTACTGCTGACAATGCTGATGAAATCATTGACCAGTCCATTGGTGAAGTCTTTGCCCGAGTGCTACAAGATGCAGGCGTCTTCAAGTGGAATGATCAGGGACAAGCTGCCTTTGACCGCTTCATCGCACAAGTTAAAAAATAATGATATGAAAGGGGAAGCATCTATGAAAGTGACATTAAAAGACATCGCTCAAAAAGCGGGTGTTTCCCTATCTACTGTTTCTCGAGTACTGAATTATGATACGACCTTGTCCGTTAGTGACGATACTCGGCAACGCATCTTTGAAATTGCCGAGAAGTTGAACTACACGAAAACTAAACGGGTCTCACAAGTCCCTGAAACATACAAGATTGCGGTTGTTCAGTGGTATTCCATCAATAAAGAACTAGATGACCTATACTACATGACGATCCGAATGGAAATTGAAAAGCGTAGTCAGGAATTGCACATTCAAACAATTCCCGTCTTTCAAAACCAAGTTTCTGAAATCAGCAAAGACGTTGATGGTATCATTGCGGTTGGAAAATACAGCGAGGCTCAGGTTGATGAGCTTAGCGCAATTAGCAATAACCTTGTTTTCGTGGACTGGAGCGAAATGGGCCGCGGCTTTGACAGTGTTGTTACCGAGTTTAAACCAGCTGTACTAAAGGTGATCGACTATCTGTTGCCCAAAAGTCAGGATATCGGCATTATCTATGGTTCCGAGCATACAACGGATGGGTTACTGAAGATTCCGGATCCGCGGTTTAAGGCGTTTAAAACCATTATGACCGAACGAAAATTATACGATCCACGGTTTGCGTATGAAGGGAACTACACCAATCAATCTGGTTATGAGTTAATGAAGCAAGCCGTTCATGATTTGGGTGAAAACTTGCCCCATGCGTTCTTCATCAGTAACGACCCAATGGCAATCGGAGCGTTGAAGGCCCTTGGAGAAAAAGACATTGCGATCCCTGATCGGGTAAGCTTGTTTAGTTTTAACGACACCTCAGTTGCTAAGTACGTTTATCCTGAACTTAGTGCCGTTCACGTGGCAACCGATCAAATGGGTATTAGCGCTGTTGATCTGATGCAAAGCCGATTAGAAAATGGTCGCGAAGTCCCACTGAAAGTTTCGGTGGGGACTAGGTTGATTATTCGAAAGAGTACGCGTTAAATAGTCTAATTTGATAGAAAGTTTAAAAATCTAGCAAGGCGGTTTAGCCGAGCTAGATTTTTTGCGTATTCTGATTCACAAATAAAAAAAATTAGGCCGTGAAACGTTGCTGATACGACACTGAAATACCACCTTAAATAGTGAACTAGTGAAAAGTGTTGTAAAGATTCTCGATGCATGTTAGATTAATGATTCAATAAATACAGCGATTATTTATGATTTGATAAAAATATTTTTGACAAATTTAAAAAAATCACGATAATTTTTAAAAAAGTAAACATTTTTTGACGAAATGCAGTATAATGAATGTGACATAAATAACAAACACATTGGGTATCAGGATCGACTGAAAGGAGACCATCATTATGATTAAAAAACACCGTAAAGTATTACTAGTGGGTGACGGCGCAGTTGGCTCATCATTTGCATTCTCACTTCTTCAAAACTGTGGCATCGATGAATTAGTCATCGTTGACATTCAAAAAGAACACGCTGAGGGTGATAGTCTTGATTTGGAAGACCTGACACCAATGATGATGCCAGCTCAAATCAGAACTGGCGAATATTCAGACGCTGCGGATGCAGATATTGTGGTTCTGACCGCTGGCGTTCCCCGTAAGCCAGGTGAAACTCGCTTAGACCTTGTCAATAAGAACACTAAGATTTTGGAATCAATCGTTACGCCAGTTGTTAATAGCGGTTTTAATGGGGTCTTTGTTGTTTCTGCTAACCCAGTTGACATCCTGACTGCTTTGACTCAACATATTTCTGGCTTCCCTAAGAACCGTGTTATCGGTACCGGTACCTCATTAGATAGTGCCCGCTTACAAGTGGCGCTCAGCAAGGAATTAGATGTCAGCACCAGTGATGTTGACGCCTACGTCTTAGGCGAACACGGCGACAGTTCATTTGCTGCTTATAATGAAGCAACGGTTAACGGTCAACCATTATTGAGCTTACCAAACGTCGATCGTGACCGTTTAGCTCAGATTGAAGAAGACGTTAAGAAAAAGGGTGGCGCCATCATCAGCCGTAAGGGCGCAACGTTCTACGGTGTTGCTGTCAGCTTGATGAAGATTTGCCGGGCCATCCTGTTAGATGAAAACCTGGTAATGCCAATTTCAGCACCAGTCAGTGGCCAATATGGTTTGGAAGATGGCTATATCGGTACACCAGCCGTTATTAACGGTAGTGGTATTCGTCAGGTGATTGAAGTTAGTTTAACTGACGAAGAAACCGTCAAGATGCAAGAATCAGCACGGAAGATGAACGAAGTTTTACTCGCTGCTGAATAATTAACTGTTAAAATAGAATTAATTAAACGAGTTGGGTAAGCAATTACTGACAACTCGTTTTTTAGTTGAGGTGGAAAAATGGACTTTATTACAAGCGATCACGTCAAACTTTCCTATACGGATGAGGGCGATGGTCAACCAGTGTTATTGCTAGGCGGTATTGGTAGCTACCGAGAGATCTGGTTACCCACTAAGCAGTTTTTGATTGCAGCCGGTTACCGGGTAATTAACTTAGATGCTAGAAATCAGGGTGCTTCACAGCGGACAATTAAAGGTAGACGGATCAGTAGGCACGCAATCGACGTGCAGGAATTGTTGGCACACCTAGAAGTGAATCAGGTGATTGGTGTCGGTAATTCCATGGGTGCCAGCACGCTGTTTGCGTACGTGTCGTTGTTTGGTACACAACAGTTCAGTGCTATTGTTGATATTGATCAAAGTCCTAAAATGATCAGCGATAAAACGTGGCAGTATGGGTTTAAGGGGCTGACTTGGGAAACCTTTCCTGGGATGCTAAAATTCCCGTTAGGCTCGGGAACCGCCACGCCAGTTTCCGAAGAGGTCCGTGCCGGTGTTCAGACTGCTAGACAGGCCCATCCGTATGATAGTGACGAAAATTATGCTTGTCTGGTAGACCATGCTTTCCAAGATTGGCGGGACGTCCTGTTGGGTTTACAGGTACCCTTATTAGTGATTGCTGGGGGAAAGTCGCCTTATTTTGATCCGAAATTTGCGAAAGCTGCAGCTAATTTGGCGCCACAGGGACAGTCACAAGTCATCAATAATGCCGGCCATATAGTGATGGCTGAACAACCAGCAGCGTTTAATGAAGTGTTGGCTACCTTTCTGAAACAGCTATGAACAAATGACCAGTGTTGGCTCAAGTAAAAAAAGCACTATTCGGCTAGAAAGTCGAAATAGTGCTTTTAATTTACTCTCAGATTATGATCGATCCATTTCAAGCAAAACGCGATTGGCAACGGACTCGTTGGTGACAAAGTCCGTTAACAGACCACCGCGTAGTGCACCCAATAAAGCGCGTCCTTTGAACTTACTCTTGACGATGGCTAACCGGTGCGGCACCGTCAAAATGGCATCTAGTGATGCGCCAAAGAGCTTATCGTGACCGGTATTTAGAATATGCCCGTCAATGTCATACGGACGGCCGTACAGCATCCCAGCGACATCGTCCGGTTCAATTTCTCCCAGGATCTCGTTGCGATGGTTACGCCAGAGGGGAATGGAATCTACAGAGGCCAATGTACCGACACCGGCAAATAGCAGATCCATTTTAGCCATGGTAGTAAAGGCTGATACCAATGCTGGTTCCTGTTTTAGGGCAGTCCGGGTGGAATCGTTGATGATGTATAAAGGTGCTGGAATCGTTCTGAAACTTGCACTGAACTTAGTCGCAGCCTTTTGAACTAACGGCGTCGCTCCAAGGGTTGAGTTGTATTTTAAATTATCACCCATGAACTGAGTAAAGACGAGATCATCCATGATTTCAGACTGGAAATGGTTGATGACGTTGGCTACGGTACCACCCCAACCAACGCCAATCACCGTACTGCGGTGCAGCATGTCCTGAATTTCTTCAGCGGCAAATTCGACAACGTTTTCATAGTCTTCATTGGTATTATCGGCGTCTTTGAGAATGAAGGCGTTTTGAAGGTCAAACTGTTTCTTAAACCGTGCTTCCATCTCCATGTTTCGGTCAATGGGAGCATTGATTGAGATTTTAACTAAGCCATTGTTTAAGGCGTCATCTAATGACTTAGTGATCAGATAACGGCTGAGATTGTATTTTTTAGATATTTGCGAAATGGTGAGTTTAGATAGGTAGTAATCACGGGCAATGTTCGCCAGTTGCTCGCGAGATTTCATGTTATCCAACGGGGTTCCTCCTTTAAAATCGGACATAAAAATCACTTCACCACTATCATATCATGTTCAAACCAAAATGCTCACTTTTTTAAACAGTTTTATCAGAACAGAAATTGTTATTTTAAAAATATAAAAAATCTGATTTATATTTGAAAAAGTTAAAAAGACGGAGTAAACTATAAGTGTAGTGGAGTTTGATAATAATATCACAAGTGTTTATTTTGGAAGGAATGGTGCGATTGACTGATAATAATGAAATTTTGAGAGTGCATGAGGATCATACTGGTGTCTTGGATATCCAATCCGACCTTGGTGTACATAATAAAACCGATTTAGGCAAAGCATATACGCCTGGAGTTGCAGTTCTTTCCAAGCTGATTGCCAAGCATCCGGAACTCAAAAACAAATATACGGTTAGCGGTAAATTAGTTGCGTTGATTACAGATGGTTCAGCTGTTTTGGGCTTAGGAAACATTGGCCCAGCTGGTGGTTTACCCGTTATCGAAGGTAAAGCCTTACTGTACAAGGATTTGGCTAATATTAATGCTATTCCAATTGCAGTTAACCAAGTATCGACTGACGAAATCGTCAAGACCATTCAGAATATGTCGCAGTCATTTGCAGGTATTCATTTGGAAGACATTGCGGCACCAAAGTGTTTTGAGATTGAAGAAGCACTGAGTCAATCTCTGGATATTCCCGTGTATCACGATGACCAAGAAGGCACAGCCATTGTTGTTCTAGCAGGGCTGATCAATGCTGCCAAAGTTGTCGCTAAAAAATTAGAATACCTCCACGTGGTTATTAATGGAATCGGTGCGTCCGGTTTAGCTACTGCTAAGTTATTGTATGCAGCTGGTATCACACACTTGACACTCGTTGATGTCTACGGGGTAGTTACACCTGATGACACTCGGTATAATAAGTACCAGCGCGAGTTTGCAGCCAAGATCAAGGCAAATAATGACCAAAAGAACCTGAAGCTGACAGACGTTATGGATGACCAGGATGTTTTCGTTGGTCTGTCTGATCAGCACTTGTTATCTGGTCATGATGTGCAACGGATGGCTAAGGATCCAATCGTCTTTGCGTTGGCTAATCCGGTACCCGAAATCGAACCTGATGAAGCTGCCAAAGCTGGTGCAAAGGTTATCGCTACTGGTTCAAGTCAGCACCCTAACCAAGTGAATAACATTTTGGCATTCCCTGGTTTATTTAAGGGCTTGCTTGCTAGCGGGATTACCCACGTTGATGCAAAGTTGCAGTTAGTGGTCGCTAAAGCATTAGCTAGCGTCGTTGAAACACCAACAGCTGAAGAAGTCGTTCCGGGTGTCTTCAATGAACGAGTAGTTGAAATGGTAAGCCAAGCTGTCGTTGATTACAGCGATGGTGAGAAAGAAGAATTGATTACGGAGGCCTGATATGGACAATCAAATTGTCGATCTGTATCTTAGCAACCCCAAAGTAAAAGCGGACTGGGAAGCTTTCTTAACGAGTTTGAATATCACTAATTTCTCAGCTAATGAGGTCGATCAAATCGACTATACGATTGGTATTTATAACGGTGATGACCTTGTTGCCACCGGCTCCGTTGCTGGCAATGTGCTGAAATACATTGGCGTCTGCAACAAGGGCGTGACCACGGGTTCCAGATTCAATGCGATTGTTTCGGAACTAGTGAACCGTCAATTTGCGCAGCACGTTTATCACTTATTTGTGTTCACCAAACTCAAATATAGTGAGAGCTTCCAGCACATTGGTTTCAGCGAGCTGGCACATTCAGACGAGGCGGCGTTCTTAGAAACGGGAAGTCCGGATGTTCACGACTTTCTGGCTGAGATTCCGCGCGTTGATGGTCAGGACGACAAACAAGTCGCTGGTATTGTCATGAACGCTAATCCGTTTACCCGCGGCCATCGTTACTTGGTGGAGCAGGCTGCAAGTCAAAACGACCTAGTCTACGTGTTCGTCGTGAATACGGATGCTTCGTTATTTACCACCGCAGAACGGTTCCAATTAGTAAAGGATGGTACGGCTGACTTGGACAACGTCATCGTGGTTAATGGTGGCGACTACATGGTTAGCTACGCCACGTTCCCAGCCTATTTCTTAGCGTCACCGAATCAGGCAGTGACATACCAAACGACCTTGGACGCCCGCATCTTTCGGAACGTCATCGCTCCGGCATTGAACATCAAGGCCCGTTACGTTGGTTCCGAGCCGTTATCGCGGACAACCAATATTTACAACGAAGTGCTGAAACGGGAATTACCACCTGCAGTTGAGGTGAAGGTAATTGATCGTAATCAGGCACTCACAAGTGATCAGCAAGTGATCACTGCAACACAAGTTAGACAGCTCATCAAAAATGGTGAGACAAGCAGTTTAGCGGCCCTTGTGCCGGAGACGACTGCTTCGTTTATCCAGCATCATTTAACAACCCTACAAAAACGGATTCAGGAAGGAATGAACATTGATGGAAATTAAGGATACAGCCGTTGCTGGTACTTTGGAGTCATCAGATATTCAGATTATGATCTCTAAAGCTGCCGACGGAATTCAGATTGATTTACAGTCCGATGTTGAAAAACAGTTCGGCGACCAAATTCGTCAGGTCATTACAACAACGCTTAATAACTTAGGCATTAACGCAGCTAAGGTAAAAGCGGTAGACAAAGGTGCGCTTGACTGTGTGATCAAGGCCCGTACGATTGCGGCAGCGCAACGTGCTAGTCAGACCACCGATCAACCAGCATGGGAGGTATTATAAAATGGCTGAAAATGAAGAACGTTTACGTCGGACAATGATGTTTGTTCCGGGTAATAACCCAGCAATGGTGAAGGATGCCGGTATCTATGGCGCCGACTCCATCATGTTTGACCTTGAAGATTCCGTTTCACTGTCAGAAAAGGATGCTGCGCGTGTCTTAGTATACGAAGCACTTCAGACCCAAGATTACGGCAATGCTGAATTAGTTGTCCGTGTTAACGGCCAAGATACTGAATTCTACGCCAACGATGTTAAGGCAATGGTTAAAGCCGGAATTGACGTTATTCGTCTCCCGAAGGCTGAATCTGCAGACATGGTAAAACAGCTTGAAGCTGATATTTTAGCTGCTGAAAAAGAATTTGGCAGAGAAGTCGGTTCAACTCATCTGATGGCGGCGATTGAAAGTGCAAAGGGTGTGCTTAATGCACCTCAAATTGCTGCAGCTTCAGACCGGATGATTGGGATCGCTTTATCAGCTGAAGATTACACCACTGATATGAAGACCCACCGTTATCCAGATGGCGCCGAACTTGAATTCGCCCGTAACATGGTGCTTCATGCTGCCCGTGCGGCAGGTGTGGCTGCTTTTGATACCGTCTTTACCAACATGGACGATACAGAAGGCTTCTACCGCGAGACAGAATACATTCACCAACTTGGTTTCGACGGCAAGTCACTGGTTAACCCTCGTCAAATCGAAATGGTTAACAAAGTCTACGAACCAACGCAAAAGGAAATTTTGAACGCTAAGAACGTGATCAACGCCATTGAAGAAGCCCGCCTTAAGGGTTCGGGTGTTATTTCAATGAACGGTCAAATGGTTGACCGGCCAGTTGTTCTACGTGCGCAACGTGTAATGGGGCTCGCTAAGGCGTCCAACCTAGTTGATGAGGAGGGTAATTACATTGAAAAATAGTGTTAATCGCGACTTACCAGAAGATGTTATGAAGGATTTAAATTATCAACCATTTGAATCCACCGAAATTGGTCACCCAGAGATTCAGCGGGTTGCCCCTAAAGTGCACGTTTCTACCGGAGACGACAAGGTTGTGACCTCAATCAAGCAAGTCATTAAGGATACGTTAAAAGATGGTATGACCATCTCTTTCCATCACCACTTCCGAAACGGTGACTTTGTATTCAATATGGTGATGCGTGAAATTATCGATGCTGGTTACAAGGACTTAACCTTAGCACCCTCATCACTGACTGGTGTCATGAATGATTTAGTGATTGAAGCCATTAAGGCTGGTACCATTACTCACATCACCAGTTCAGGGATGCGCGGTTCACTGGGTGATTTCGTGTCACACGGCGGTTTAAAGAACCCAGTTATTTTCCGTTCACACGGTAACCGTGCCCGGGCAATCGAACACGGCGACATTAAGATTGACGTTGCCTTCTTGGGTGTGCCTAACGCGGATGCACTTGGTAACGCTAACGGTATGGAAGGTGACGCTGTCTTTGGTTCATTGGGTTATGCTTTAATGGATGCCCAATACGCCGACAAAGTCGTTTTATTGACTGATAACATTGTGAGCTACCCAAACACACCAGCTTCAATCAAGCAGACCCAAGTGGACTACGTGGTTAAAGTTGATAAGGTCGGGGACCCTGATAAGATTGGTTCTGGCGCTACTCGTTTCACTAAGGACCCTAAGGAATTAAAGATCGCCGCTACGGTTAACGACGTCATTGTTAACTCACCATACTTCAAGGACGGCTTCTCGTTCCAAACTGGTTCAGGTGGTGCTGCCTTAGCTGTTACCCGTTACCTGCGTCAATCAATGATCGACAACCAGATCAAAGCATCATTTGCCTTGGGTGGGATTACTAAGCCAACTACCGATCTGTTAAAAGAAGGTTTGGTCGACAAGGTCATGGATGTGCAAGACTTTGACAAGGGCGCTGCCGATTCCATGCACACCAGTGCCAACCAACAAGAAATCGATGCTTCATGGTACGCTGATCCTGATAACAAGGGTGCCATGGTTGATCAATTGGACGTTGTGATCTTGAGTGCCTTAGAAATTGACACCAAGTTCAATGTCAACGTCATGTCTGGCTCCGATGGCGTGATTCGTGGTGCTATTGGTGGTCACCAAGATGCCGCAACGGCTAAATTGACCATCATTTCCGCACCACTAGTTCGTGGTCGGATCGCAACCATCGTGCCAGATGTCACGACTGTTGTGACACCAGGTGATTCTGTTGACGTTTTGGTTACTGAATACGGGATTGCAATCAACCCTAAGCGCAAAGATCTTCAAAAGGCGCTTGGCAACTTGCCTGGTGTGCCGGTTTACAAGATTGAAGACCTCCAAAAGTTGGCTGAACAAAAAGTGGGTAAGCCAAAGCCGCTTGAATTCACTGACCGTACCGTTGCTATGATTGAATACCGTGATGGCTCAATCATTGACACCATTAAAGAAGTTAAGGATTAATATCGTTTAAGAACTGTTATTCCCTGAAAGGACTGAGTTGATGACCGCCATTTTCCAAACTGGTCAGCCGCAAGAAATCACTGATGTGCTTGAGAACCGTGACGCACGGGTGGCACTGCAGCAGCAATTGCTGACACGTTACCCAGACGAAACGTTGCTTGCCATCAAACTGAATATTCCTGGGCCAATTAAAAACAACCAACAAATCAAGCGGTTATTTACCGCTGGTATGCAACGCTTTTATGACCAGCTAGGGGCGCAGACTCGCCACTTTCATACGTTGACGCAATGGGACAAGCCAACTGGAAATGAGCTATTCATTACCGTTGAGCTTGATCCAACGGCAGCCAAACAGTTAGCCGTTGATTTTGAAGATCACGATCATCTGGGGCGTCTATTCGACGTGGATGTTTTGCGAGCTGGTCGGGAGCGGGCATTATCCCGTTCGGATTTTAATTTGCCAGTGCGAAAGTGCTTAATCTGCAATCGTGAAGCAAAGGATTGTGCGCGCTCTAGACGTCATTCTGTAACTGAATTACAGGCTCGAATCAGTGAGATTTACACTACTGAATTTGAGCCTACAGGAGGACGTTAGGCATGAATGACACTGAAAAAGACACGTTGGTTGGCGATGCTTTACGTGCGTTACTGTATGAAGTTAGCGTCAATCCGAAACCGGGGCTAGTTGACCCGGTGTCTAGCGGCCCCCATCCCGATATGGATGTGTTTACCTTTATTGATAGTGCCATGAGTCTACGATTGTATTTCAACCAGTGCGTGACGCAGGGGACCACTTTTCAAGGCAATGATCTGAAAGAACTGTTCTTAGCTATTCGCCCCGCTGGAGTTGAGGCGGAAAAGACTATGTTCCAGGCTACTAAAGGCGTTAACACGCATAAGGGTGCAATCTTTTCTCTAGGTGTTCTAGTGACAGCTGATGCATATCAGAGTGCTCATAGCGAGTTCTCAACGCAGCAAATTGTTCAGTTAATGCTAAAGAATCTGACTGCTAACGACTTTAAGGGATTGGCTGATAAAGCGCCTGAAGCGTTAACAGCTGGTGAGAAAGAATATTTAACCTATGGTATTAAAGGTATTCGCGGTGAAGCTGAAGCGGGTTTTCCAACGGTCATGACCGTTGGGTTGCCAGCCTTGCGCAAACACCAAGGAACAATTAATCAGCGGCTGCTAGACACACTGATGACCATCGTGGGCAACAGTGTAGACACTAACTTAGTGAAGCGTGCTCAAACCAACGATATCGTCCACTGGGCGCATCAGCAGTCAGAACAGTACTTCGCTCTAGGTGGCAGTCGAACGGCTCAGGGAATGGTATTTCTTAACGAATTAAACGAGATTTTTACTGCCCGCAACCTCAGTTTGGGTGGGTCAGCGGATTTACTGATTCTCACCATTTTTATGGGATTACGTGAGGGCATCATCTGAAGACCGAAAAGAAGGGTCAACGTTCATCGTGAACGTTGACCCTTCTTTGTTGTCTTAAATTACCAAATTTTAACGCGGTCTTCAGGTGCTTTGTACATCTTATCTCCTGGTTGAATATCAAAAGTACTAAAGAAATCATCCAGGTTTTGGACTTGAACGTTGGCCCGCAGTTTAGCTGGGGCGTGAACGTCGATGGACAGTAGCAGCTGTTCGCGTTCCGGAGTAGCTTTTTGGCGCCAAATCTTGGCCCAGTTCAGGAAGAAGGCGTTCAGATCGACATCGGGTTCACCCTTAGCGGCCTCTAACGCACAGCTCAGACCACCACCGTCAGCAATGTTTTCGGATACAGTGAGCTTACCATTCACTTTTTGACCAGCGTATGGCAGACCATCAAACTCCTTGATCATGTTTTCGGCTAATTTGTGGAAATGTTCGTTATCTTCTTTGGTCCACCAGTTGTTCAGACTGCCGTTTTCATCAAATAACGATCCGTTGTTATCAAAGGCGTGCGAAATTTCGTGGGCGATAACTGCCCCGATGCCGCCAAAGTTTTCACTGGAAGACTGTTTGAGACTGTAGAATGGTGCTTGAAGAATTGCAGCTGGGAAGACGATGATGTTATAGAACGGATGGAAGTAGGCGTTCACGGTTGAGGCACTCATTTCCCAACGAGTACGATCGACTGGTTGGTTCCAGCGGGCAAAATCGTCCTCATTCCGGATGCGAGTAAAGGCCATCACGTTCGATAAGACACTGCCGCCTTCACTTGCAGGCGTTACTTTAAACTTACTGTAAAGCGGGTCAATTTTGTCTGGATAGCCAACTTGAATACCCAACTTGTCAAGCTTTAAGACGGCCTTTTCACGTGTGGCCTTGCCTAACCAAGTATTGTTAGCCAAACGCTTTTTGTAGACGTTGACCATTTTAACAACCATGTCATGAACATCTTGTTTAGCAGCTTCACCAAAGTATTTACGGCCATAATAGTCACCAACGACTTGATCGAAAACTCCGGTAGCTAAGTCGTAAGCAGCTTTTTCTTGACTACGGGCTTCTTTTCGGCCACTCATTGCTCTGCCATATATGGTACTGGTTTGCCGCTGTTCTTCAGTTAAGTAGCTAGAAAGTCCCATCACTGTTTTGAACAGTAACCAGCTCTTCATCATCTCGAAGTTGTCATCGGTTAATAAATCACCCAATGCGTCAAAATAGGCAGGTTCGGTTGCAATGATCTTTTCTGGGGTACCGTTGACCAAAGAGGTAATGGCGGTACGTAAGTCGAGCTTATCAGTGCTACCAGCGATTTGATCGAGTGTCCGAGGGTTGTACATTTTACTGTAATCGGCGCCCTCTTCCGCAGACTTAACGTGGGGTGCGATTAATTTATCAAATGCAGTTGCCTGTTCAATAATGGTTTGAGCTTCGGCTTCTTCATAACCAGCCTGCTGGAATAATTGAGCCATCATCTTTTGCAGGACGGGCATTAATTGTTTAGCAGCCTGATTGTCCTTATCATAATAGGTTTTATCGGGCAAGAACAGGCGCGGACCACTAGCAAATAAAGCGTACTTAGTGGAGTCTTTCATGTCAGAATCAATATCAAGTGAAAATGGGGTTGGCAGACCGCTTAAAATCCAATCAGCCAACTGATCACTAAGGTCATGATAGTTCTTGAGGGCTTCGATGCGGTCAAGGTAAGGCTTTAAAGGTGCGCTGCCATCTTTTTCACGCTTATTGAAGTCACTAACCAGTTCATAAAACTGCTTAAATTCGCTCATTTCAGCATTTTCAGGTTTTAACTTGCCGGCTAATAAGTCCTTAAAGTCAGCCATTAAGGTTTTCTCAATCCCGTCTGAAAGGTCAGTAAAACCACCAGTAGTGGAGTGATCACCAGGAATCGTAGCTGTTTTAAGCCACTCGCCATTTACCGCGTCGTATAGATCCGTTTTGATTAAACTCTGATCAATTTTATCTGCCATTTGATAACCTCCATCTTGTATGTAAACTGTTTTCATTATACTGCTACGCTGACTAGTTTGACACCAAATGTAATGGTGAATTACCCGCCGCTAAAGTCACCAGCGTTTAACTGCGATATTGCTTTTAGAATATCACTAGCAAACGTATGTTCTCATTATACTATATCTCAACCAGATTACCAGCTCACGATGCAAGAAAAAGCAATTCATGACTTCCTCGACTTCAATATAGCCTAATCGAGCGTCAAAACTCAGATTCCGGCCATGCAATACAAATAAGACTAATCCCGACAAAGTACAACGGGATTAGTCTTATTTGTGTTACACTCTGGAATCAACCGAGTTTTGTCACTCACTCTGCCAATTTATTATTCACGCGCGACTTCAGTTTGGTAACAACCCAACGAATCGTAAGTTGAGCTTCAGAAAGTTGGTTTCTGTTTAAATTTTCCACCAGTTTTTTTCGATCACAGTGACGTCGCTTAGTTCATCTAAGTCAAATTTTTCGATGTCCCCGTTGTGTGTCAGATAAAATACACCGTGATTTGGTGACGTGTTGACCATTCCAGTGATTGCTTTAGAAGGGCTTAAGCTCAGCTTGATGACCCAGTTATGGTGGTAGGCTTCTTTAATAGTTGATAATAAATTGTTAGTTGTTTCTTGCATTGATAATCCCCCCGATTTGAAAACTCATGATTCATTATAGGGAGCTAAAATTTGGAATTCAATCTTGACATTTCGACCAGGTAAAGTGACGTACTGTTGCGTTAGGATTTACAAGCAGAAAAAAATTTGACCACAATTTTCATGAAAACGGGGCTGAAAATTATTGGTTGATTTGAGTACGTATTTCTACGTTAGCGCTTTCAAATGTGGTAGCATAAAACTAAATAAGTAGTGGAGGTGTCGCTTATGTTTGAGAAAATTTTGGTGCCTGTTGATGGTAGTGAAAATGCTTACCGGGCACTTGATGCAGCGGTTGACATTGCTAAACATTATGAGTCCAAAATCACGGTAGTTGCAGTGGCCAATGACCAGAGCTACACCCAGTACGGCGCGATTTTTGGTGACGACATTATGGCACATATGAAGCAACAGGCTGAGGAGACGTTGAAGACTGCCAAGGCCCGAGCGAAGGATGCCGGCGTAGACGTTGAGACGGACTTCGAGGTTGGAATCCCCAAACAAGCCATTTCCGAAACATTACCAGACTTGCTTGATACCACTTTGACGGTGATTGGCAAGTCAGGTGTTCACGGCTTGAATCGAGCAATCATGGGCTCGACCACCGGGTATGTTGTTCGCCGCTCCATCACACCGGTACTGGTTGTGGGCGAGTAAACTTATTTAACAGTCAGATAAAGAAGCATGCACTTTGTGAGTTTAGACAGCGCATGCTTTTTGCTTGTAAATAGCAAGTGTTTCTACCATCAAATTAGTCGGACTCGTGATAAACTTACGGTAATTTCAATACGTGGGGGTGTGTCAGCAATGCTACACACGTTATTAAAATCGGTTCGTGAGTACCGGCTGCAAACAATTATATCGCCGTTGATCGTCGTGTCAGAGTCCGCCATTGAGACGCTGATTCCGTTTTTGATGGCCGCTATTATTGATCAGGGAATTCGCCCTGGTCATTTGTCAGTGGTCATTCGAGTTGGTGTTTTGCTATTATTGATGTCTTTACTCTCACTGACGTTAGGTGCCAGTGCAAGTTGGTTTTCAAGTCAGGCAGCTGCCGGTTTTGCTAAGAATCTTAGGCACGATATCTTCAGCAAAATTCAAACCTTTTCTTTTCAAAATCTGGATCACTTTGCTACTTCCAGTCTAGTGACCCGGCTGACCACTGATATTACTAACATCCAGACCGCATATCAAATGCTGATCCGGGTGGCGGTCCGGGCGCCTTCCATGCTGTTATTTTCAATCATCATGGCTTTTTTGGTAAGTCGTCAGGCCGGGTGGCTGTTCGTTTGCGTTGTACCAGTGCTCGCGATTGGGCTGTTCTTCATTGTAAAAAAATCGCGACCGTTATTTCGGCAGGTTTTTAGACAATACGACAAACTAAACAGGGTCGTTCGAGAAAACCTTCGGGGAATTCGAGTGGTCAAAACTTATGGTCAACAAGGGGCTGAAATTTCAAAGTTTCGTCAGTCGGCCAAAGAAATTGCCCAAGTTTTTGCTAAGGCACAACGGATCGTTGCCCTTAATATGCCCCTGATGCAGTTCGTCATTAGTACCACTATGCTGATTCTATCGTGGCTGGGCGCTAAACTGATTGTTGGGAAGGCCCTAGAGATTGGCCAGTTTGTGAGTTTATTTACCTATAGTATTTCCATTCTGTATAGTTTGAACATGCTGGCAATGATTTTCTCCCAACTTTCAGTTTCGCAGGCTTCCGCAGAGCGAGCAGTGGAGGTGCTAGAAACCGCCCCTGATATTGTGGCGGTAGCCAATGCTGAAACTGAAGTACCTGATGGCAACATTGATTTTGAGCATGTGAGCTTTAGTTACCCTGGGACGGATGATGATCAGCTTAGCGACGTTAATTTGCACATTAATAGCGGTGCAGTGGTTGGCATTATTGGTGAGACCGGTACCTCAAAAACCACTTTAGTTTCACTAATTCCACGGCTATACGACGCTGCCAGCGGTGTTGTTCGCGTTGGCGGTAAAAACGTCCGCCAGTATGCACTGAAAACCTTGCGTGACCAAGTGGCCATGGTACTGCAAAATACCATTTTGTTTTCCGGCACGATTCGCGAAAATCTCAAATGGGGCAATCCAACCGCAACGGATGAACAGTTAAATCACGTACTTGAACAAGCCCAAGCTAAGAGCTTTGTAGACGGGTTGCCAGATGGATTGGATACCCAAATTGAACAGACGGGTCAAAACGTTTCGGGTGGACAGCGACAGCGGCTGACGATTGCCCGAGCACTGCTGAAACAACCTAAAATCTTGATTTTAGATAATGCGACCAGTGCCACTGATACGCAGACTGAGGCGCGGATTCGACAAGCGTTTAAACGTGAGCTACCAAACGTCACTAAGCTGATGATCACACAACGGGTCGCCAGTATTATTGACGCGGATCAGATTATTATCATGAAGCGTGGTGGCATTGAGGCAGTTGGTACACACGCTGAACTGATGGCAAGTAACCAGTGGTACCGGCAACTCTACCAGGCACAGCAGAAGCAGACCGGGGGTGACCACCATGAATAAGCGACGTAGGACACTCTGGCGGCTTCTAAAATTACTTGTGAGAGATTATAAGGGTTGGCTAACGATCAGTCTAATAGCGATCATTTTAAGCGCTTTATCGGGTGTGGCAGGCTCGTTGTTCATTCAGCAACTGATTGATCATTATATTATGCCGCTGACCCGCGCGGCAAATCCAGACTTTAGATCCTTATTATTTGCAATTGGTGTGATGGCACTGATCTTCTATGCAGGGGTGATTGCCACTGTGATCTATTCGCAGATTATGGCGGTCATTGGTCAGCGAATTCAAGAAGCCATTCGAGACCAGATGTTTGAAAAAATGCAGACACTTTCGCTGCGTTACTTTGATCAAAATGACTATGGCAACGTGATGAGTCGCTATACTAACGATGTGGACACGCTGATGCAGCTGATCACACAAAGTTTTCCTCAGTTCGTGGTGGCACTTTTCAACGTAACCTTTGCGTTAGCCGCGATGTTACTGTTAAGTCCCGTTTTGACTGTGGTTTCACTGGTGATTTTTGCGACCAGTATTGTTATTGTTCGCTGGTTAACCCACCATAGTGCTAAGTATTTCCGTGCTCAGCAGGCTTCTTTGGGACAGTTGGACGCGTTTGTTGAAGAAATGCTGAACGGCGAGCGGGTCATCAAGGTATTTTCACACGAAAAGCAGGTGCAAGCAGAATTCGAGACGTACAATGAGACACTTCGTAATGATGCTCGATACGCTAATGGATTTGCCACCATGCTGTTTCCAATCATGGGTAATATGGGTAATCTCCTATATGTACTGATTGCTGTATTGGGTGGAGGTTTGGCCATTATGCACCCAACACTGATCACCTTGGGGACCATCGCAGCATTTCTGCAACTTAGTCGTTCTTTCAGCCAGCCAATCGCACAGATTTCTCAACAATTAAATTCAATCGTACAGGCCATGGCTGGTGCCGGTCGGATTTTCCAATTATTGGATGAGACACCGGAAGATGATCAGGGAACAACCACCTTGGTCAAGGAGGGTGAAAGTTGGTTCTGGCAGCCAGCTGATGCTTCGCGGCCACGGGTACCAGTAAAGGGTCATATTCAATTTACCCACGTTAACTTTACTTATCCGCAATCTCATGCAGGGTTACATGACTTAAATTTCGACGCACAGGCAGGTGCTAAAATTGCCCTAGTCGGCGAGACTGGGGCAGGGAAGACAACGACCACCAATATGTTAAATCGGTTCTACGATATTGATAGCGGTCAAATTATGTATGATGGTGTGGACATCTCAACGATTAAAAAGGCCGATTTACGTCGGGCGTTGGCGATTGTCTTACAGGATACGCATTTGTTTACAGGAACGATTAGAGACAACATTCGGTATGGGATTCCAGAGGCGGATGATTCGGCGGTGATTGCTGCAGCACAATTAGCTCGAGCAGACGTTTTTATTAAGGACTTACCAGCAGGTTATGATACTGAAATCTCTGGTGATGGTGAGGAATTGTCTTCCGGGCAGCGTCAGATGCTCGCCATAGCCCGGGCAGCCATTGTGGATCCACCGGTGATGATCTTAGATGAAGCGACTTCCAACATTGACACGCGAACAGAACGGTTGGTCCAAGCTGGGATGGACAATCTCATGGCCAACCGGACAACGTTTGTGATTGCTCATCGGTTGTCCACGGTCTTTAATGCTGATTTGATACTAGTCATCGATAACGGCCGAATCATTGAACGGGGGACTCACGAGGAATTGTTGAAACTTCATGGGCGGTACTATGAACTCTATCAAGGATTAGCATGAAAAAAGTCTCATTTAAGTGACCATGCATAGTCGCTTAAATGAGACTTTTTTACCTGCAATGCTTGCGATTAACAAGAATTACTTCTTGTTTTCGCTCTTAAGCCATTGTTGCAAGTTTGAAATTTCTTTTTGGCGCTTGGCGTCCTTCTTTTGGTTCACTGGACGGCGGCCTTGTACGCCATGTGGATGTGCTTTTCTCATGTGTCTAACCCTCACTTTTTGAATATGGTGTAATCAATCACTCGACCATTCTACCCTATATACCCACCCAATTGCAAGAATAGTTGTTAAAAAATAAAACTAACGGTTAGTTTAAATCTGCAAGGACAGTTAATTCAGTCATGGTCATTATGATATGATGGTTTGTGACAAGGTGGTAGTGAAATGATAGATGAAGCAGACAAGCAGCATTCATTTTGGCGGCGCTGGTGGCCCTATTTTGTGGTCATTTTAGGTGGCTTATTAGTAT
Source organism: Secundilactobacillus angelensis (assembly GCF_012641075.1). GTDB lineage: Bacteria > Bacillota > Bacilli > Lactobacillales > Lactobacillaceae > Secundilactobacillus > Secundilactobacillus angelensis. The sequence goes on from NZ_JAAXLJ010000005.1 coordinate 130,051, forward strand.
TGGGTGTCGCCCATGATGATGGATTGTACCAGACCCCGATTTTAAGCATCCAATCGGTGAAAAAAATGAGTTCGCAAAAGCAGTCCGATCAATTCAATAATGAAGATCAGCAAGTCGAACAACAACTCCGTGGTGTGATTACGAATGGTCAGCACAAAGGCCGACAGCTGACAATTGATAATACCTATTTAAAGTCACAGGCGACAACCTTAGGCTATCACACAGGGCAAAAAGTTTTTTTGACGGTTCACCACAATCACGGGAACCTTTCAGCGACTATCAGTAATCTTAAACGGGATACAGCTTTGGCATTTACCGCGTGGTTGACAGTTAGTCTACTATTAGTATTGATGCGCTTTAGTGGCTTAATGGCGCTGACCAGCGTGATTGTGAATGGCGTGCTTTTCTGGTTGGCTGTGAATTGGAATACGAACACTCAAGGCGGCATCGTACTCGTGATATTCGGTGGCTTGGCCATTGTCTTTGCGGCACTCACGTTATTGATTGTGATTGGTTTCAACCGGCAGATGCTCATGACGCTGTTGGCAACGATTGGTGGGACTGCGCTGTCAATCATTGTGGCGTTGGTCGTTTTTGCGTTAACGCATGAACGTGGCGTGTATTACGAATCAATGCAGTACGTGACACAGCTACCGCGACCGCTATTTTTAGCAGAAACGATTCTTGGCTCGTTAGGGGCCGTGATGGATGAATCCACCGATATCATTGCGTCGCTAATGGCGCTGAAAGCCGAAAAACCGGATATTTCAGCCAAACAAATTTTTAAGTCAGGCAGGCAAATTGGGGGCGAGATAATGGGGCCGTTAGTTAACGTGTTATTCTTTATCTTCGTCGCTGAAACGTTGCCCTTAGCGCTACTATTTCTGAAAAACGCCAATTCGTGGGGATATACCTTTAACATGACCATGTCTCTTGGCGTCGTTCAGAGTCTCATCAGTGGGATTGGGATCGTGTTAACGATTCCGCTGGCTTGTGGGATTACAAGTTTAATGATTGGAGGTCATCAGTCATGGGGACGATTACGGCATTAGGATTATTATTATTGATTTGCATGGTAGTTGTGGGCGGTACTCAGGGATTACAGGCGTGGATCAGTTTAATCTTTAATTTTGCGGCGCTGTTCTTTGCTATGGTGCTGATGGCCTTTCACTTGTCGCCGGTTTTGGTGACCTTAGTGACTGGAGTCATCGTACTTGCCATGACTATTTTTCTTGGTGGTAATGATTCAAATAGTACCATGGTGGCCTTCTATGCTTCCGTGGCAGTTTTGATTCTACTGGTGATTTTAATTATTCCAATTGAACACTGGGCTCAGATTCAAGGCTTCGGTCAGGAAGACAGTGAAGATCTTGAAGGGATGTCGACGATATTAGGTATCAGCTATTTAAACGTGGCGGTCTCCACGGCAATTCTAAGTACTTTAGGCGCGATTGCTGAAGCGGCGATTGCCATTGCAGCTGGACTAGCAGAAATTCTCGAACAGCACCCTAAAATTACGTTGAAGAACTTGCAAGGGGCTGGCTTCAAAGTTGGTTCGCAAATCATTGGGACCACTTTTAACACGTTGTTCTTCGGTTTCTTCGGTGGTTTCTTGGCATTATTCATTTGGTTCGCTGGGGTCCACTATTCGCTGGGTGAGATTTTAAATGATAAAATTCTGGTCGGTGAGGTTCTGATGGTCCTATTTTCAATGATGTCAGTGATTGCCACGATTCCACTAACGACTTGGGCCATGGTGGCCAGTGAGCGTCAGGCAAGAAAGAAGTTTGTGAAATAAAAAAACGGCAGCTCCGATTGGAGTTGCCGTTTTCGAATACTGATGAATTAGTTTAAATCCAGTGCGCCTGAATATGCCCAGTACTGTTTTGCGTTTGCATCAGTACTGAAGGTAAAACGATACCAAGTGGTACCGGCCTTATCTTTAACACCCTTATTGTTGATGTAGACTGTTTTACCAGTTGTGGCACCAACGGATGTCCAGCTGTATTTGGTCATATTAGCATAGGCATTTTTAACGTGATTGTAGAGGCGATAGCTTGCGTAATTACTTGATAACTTACCAGTTGCTGTCGTCTTAGTATAGGTCACCTTGTCCAGTGGGGTAGCGGATGAAGAACTGCTTGGTGTTGATGCAGAACCGCTAAAATCGCTGTAGTAGTAAGAGTGAACTAACTGATAGAAAGCAGCCATCGTGTAGCCTTGACCAAAGTATTTCTTACCAGTAGTTGAGTAATAGCCCACTGGATCGGTATGGTTAGATCCACCGAGGTACTTAGCTACTGCACCATGAGACCAAACAGTTCCCTTACCATCGTAAGCCGCATCGTTTGGCTTCAAACCATATTGGTGAAGCAGTGATGCAGTATACCAAGCAGCGTTGGCAACTTCGTGTGCGAAGGCGCTCTTGCTATGCACTTCGACTTGTTCAAACTGGACAAATCGCGCGTTACCAGGGAAACCAACTCCCCAAGCAAGGTAATTCGTGTTGGCAATGTTGATAATGCGTGATGCATCAACAAAGGAATGGACGAAAGCGTTGTTGTAGTGAGCTTTCATATAAGCGATTTCGTTGTAAATCGTAGAACTTGGGTTGGCAGTTTCATGCACAACCACACCTTCTGGCTTACCAGTACCATGACGGTAAGCATTCTTTGGAAAGCCACCCCAAATGCTTTTGGTCACTTTTGCAGGTGTAATATTTTGACTTGAAATATAGTTATTTACGGCTGAACTAGCGGCATGAGCAGTAGTTGTACTGGTAGCACCCACTGTGAATAAAGTCAGCATCCCAGTAACTAATAACGAAAATTTTGGAAACTTCTTCACATTTATCATCTCTCTATAAACAAATTTTTAATGAACGGTCGATTCATTCTCTGAAGCTATACTACCGAGAAAAAAGTGCATTGACAAGTTAGCTATTACCGTGAAAGCCTAATATTACAGTTATAGACGTTGCTTTGGTAGGCTAAAACGAGCTTATTTTCATTCTTGTTAAAAACAGGTAACAAAACTCTTAAGGCTCAAGTATTTACACCATTATCAGCAGATTATAAAAGCCGAATCAACTTAATGTTCAAGTTAATTCGGCTTTTATAGTTGTAGGTTACCGTTGATTACGAGGCGAGTGTCACACCTTTTGCTTGGCATTCAGGGCAAAGACCGTAAAGCTCGATATGGCAGGCATTGAAGCTGTAGCCAGATTGTTTCTTGGCGGTATTTTGTAGCATACCGTCAATCTGTGGCAAGTTTGGATCATAGATATCCGTTACTTTTCCGCAATTCTCACAAATTGCGTGATAGTGAGGACGACCGAAGAAGTCATACCGAACACCACCGTTCTCGTTAGGAATTTCAATGACAATTCCCAGTTCAACAAAGAGGTTTAACGTGTTATAAACAGTGGCTAAGCTGAGCGTTGCCATTTGAGGTGCCAGTTCCTTGTAGATTTCTTCGACTGGCGGATGATTTTCATGAGTCATTAAGTAGTCTAGAATTAGTTTACGCTGAGGGGTGATACGAACGTGCTGTTCACGAAGCTTATCAAGTGCAGTACTCAGTGTTGCGTCCGGTTCTTTCATGACTATGGTCTCCTTTCAGATTAGAGTAATTATTAGTTACCCTTATTAAAACACTTTTGTTAGAAAGATTCCAGAGAACCTTATTTTAATTTAAGGGTCAATTGGCTACTTTGAAGCTGATTTTTTGAAAATTCAGTTAAATAGGTTTGAATTTCTTCTATCAGTGTCTGATCATCATTGTTGACCCTGGTGATCGTGAGCTCAGCTGACTTAAAGCTTCCGTTGACCGGTGCAAGGTGAACGATGCCGATAAAGTTATCCTTTTGCTTGTCGCCAATTCCCCAGGTCAAGGCTTGGTCGTTCATGACAGTGCTCATTTCTCTGTTAATGTAGTTGGCTGTTTCAATCATTGTTTCACTAGGGTTCATGGTACGGCGTAAAGTATTGACATCCTTTACTTTAAAATTAGTCAGCCAATTAAGCTGGTAATGCGGGGTTAATATTGGGTGATAAAGTTCGAATTTTGACATGCTACGCTTCCTTTATAAAAGTAGATGTGATTGAGTGTAACACAAAATGCGGGTGAGTCGTAAATCCTTAACCTCATAGAAAAATTCTGATAAGCGTCAAGTCGTGACTAAAGCCGGACTAGACCTGTGCTATAATTGAAACGTTGAAATTCATATCAAGCATAGTGGAGGATTGAACATGATCGAAACATTTTTAATCGGTACCTATACGCATAAAAGCAGTGAAGGTGTCTATGAATTACAGCTGGACACTGAGAAGCAGCAGTTACAAAACCTTGAATTAGTTGGACGTGCTGGCAACCCAACCTATGTTGCTGAATCAAAAGCACACCGGGTTTATGCCATTGATGCAGAATCTGAAGACGGCAAGAAAATTGGTGGACTGAAAGTTTTTGATGCCAGCGAAAAGCCGTTTAAGGAACTGAGTAAATCATTGGTTGCTGGACCTAATCCGGCATATGTAGCGGTTGATGAGGATCGTCAGTTGGTTTTCACAGCTAACTATCACACTGGTGTTATCACCGTTTATAAGATTAACGCAGATGGCACATTGACCACCACGGATACTGTGAAACATACTGGTGCAGTTGGCCCCGCCCCCGAGCAGCAGGATGGTCCTCACCCACACTATACGGATTTAACGCCAGATAACCGGTTAGTTTGCTGTGACTTAGGTGAAGATCGGGTTTATCTCTATGACGTAAGTGATGCTGGCAAATTAACTGAGAAGTCACAGTTCAAGTGTGCTGCTGGCTTCGGACCACGGCACATCGTCTTCAACACGGCCCAAAATGTCGCTTACTTAGTCGGCGAACTTGGCAGTGGTATTGAGGTTCTGGACTACATTTCGCAAGCTGGTGAATTTACTTTACGTCAAGAATTAAGCACTATCCCAGAAGATTGGACAGCACACAATGGCGCAGCTGCCATTCGCTTGTCCAGCGACAACAAGTTCGTGTACGTTTCAAATCGCGGGTACAACTCAATTGCGACGTTCAAAGTTGAAGATAACGGTGAATTATCACTAGTCGACCAGATTTCTTCCGAAGGTGATTTTCCTCGTGATTTCAACTTTAACGCTGATGAAAGTTTTATTATCCTTGTTAACCAAAATACGGATAACGCAACGTTATATAGCCGTGATAGCGCGACTGGTAAATTGACTCAAGTTCAAAAGGACTTTAAAGTTCCAGAAGGCGTTTGCGTTGCTTTCGTTAAATAAGCAAAATAAGACAAGTAAATAAGATTCATCTAAGCATTCTCATTTTGAAAAGCCCGTGTCTATCACCTTTAGGACATGGGCTTTTTGGTTGGATTAGAACTTGCTAAAACCGTCCCGAAATCCTTATAAATCGCCAATGAAAGCGTTACAATATTCTTGGTTAGAAAAATGACTTAGGATAGGAGTGAGTTAGACATGATGAATCGGATTAATCTTCAGTTGGTGGCTATGGGACGAGAGGTAACATGGGGCAGAGTCCTGATATTGGCCCTGAATTTTGTTACTTTCATCAGCCTGATTCTGGGGTCATCGGAATTCTTATTTGCTTTTCTTTTATTTGCAAGTTTAGTGCTATTTAGTGGCCACTTTATCGTCTTCGACACGACGAAGCAGGCACGGGGATTACAAGAGCTTGATTTATGGCTGATTGGCTTAACCTTAGCTGCAGGCTATCTGAAACTTGTCTTGGGACTTTAAAATAGTTGCTCGTCAAAAGTTCGTTTAATTAAATCATTGATCGAGAAGGTGTGACACAACTCGGTAGATTCCAGAATATAACATAAACGAGCACCATTCCGATGTCCTTTATCGGGATGGCGCTCGTTTGTGTTATATGGCCGGAATCTGAGTTGTGGAGCAGGTTAAGACTACCTTCAAGTAGCAAAGCAAGGTCAATCATAAGTCGTCGTAATCAAAATACTTACCAATATCGACTTAAGGCACAGCCTCTTTTATTACACATGCACTATAAATGTTAAAATGAAAGGTAGTAACGACAAGGGAGAAAAAACATGAAGCGACATGCAGCACCAGCAAAGCCAATATTAAAGCGTCCCATCTTCTGGGTGATCTTGATTGTGATCATAGTGATTGGAGGCTTCACTGTTGGTCGTAAACCGATTATTAATCTATTCAATCAAGCTACGGTCACTAAGCCGAAACCTAAACCAGTGAAATTAACTCGTCATGAGAAGAAAATCGCCAAAAAGTATCATCTAAGCCCAAAAGCGACTGCCAATGCTCACAGTGCCAAAGTAACGGCAATCGGTGACTCCGTTATGGTTGATATTGTGCCAGAAATGAAGCAGGTTTTTCCACGTGCCATAGTTGACGGAGAAGTGGGGCGACAGTTTTATGATTTGCCGACCATTGCTCAAAATCTAAAGGCTCAGCATAAATTAGCTGATAACGTAGTGGTTAATCTGGGGACAAATGGGCCACCAGAAAAAACTGATATTTCTCGATTCCTGAAAGTGGTTGGGAGTAAACGCCAGGTCTATTGGATCAATACCCACGTACCAACTCAAAAGTGGGAGAGCCAAACCAATCAGCTGATCACGTCAACAGCTAAGCACAACCGAAATGTCCATGTGGTTGATTGGCATGGGCGCAGTGAAAATCAGCCCAATTGGTTTGCCGATGATGAGGTTCATCTGCAGACTAAGGGTGCAATTGCATACGTCGGCTTGCTGGCTAATACAATGGCGTGAGTGATAAAGCTCGGTAGATTCCAGAACGAAACGCAAATAAGACTAATTCCGGCATATCTTGTCGGGATTAGTCTTATTTGCGTGACATGGCCGGAAACTGAGCTTTGACGCTCCTCTAGGGCCAGGAATGTTAATTCGATTCTAAATATCTAGTCATAATTTCCAAATGGTGCTCAATCGTCAGCGCCTTCAAGACGCCCATGCCCGGGAAATGGTGTTTTTCAGCTAAGGTGACTAACTTGGCAGTAGCCGTTGTTTGGTTTTCAGCAGGTTGGGTTTTGATCCAGCCAACTGCCTTGGTCAATGCTTCAAAGTATTTCTCTCGTTGATGTTTGAAGTCCTCGTGCTGATCAGAAACGAAATGGCAGATGCGGACTTGATTATCCTTCAAATAAATCAGATGCAGAGTGACTGTTCGGCTGGGATGACCACGCTCGAAGTAGGCGGCACCTTGCGTTAAGTAATCGCTGAAACCAATTTCGCCATATTGGGTGGCAAAGGTGATGTCATCAGACCAAAAGCTATCAGGCATTTGTGCAAAATCAAAACTGTGTTCTGGAACGGTATAATGATCAAAAAGATGACCGAACATTCTCCCACTAAGTAACTGACGAATTCGGGCCTCAGGTGGCACTAAGAGCGTAGCTGAGTCTGGCAACCAATCATGCTCTAGGAATAGCTTCAAATCCGCGTAGTGTTGGACAATCACTAAACTGTTGCCTAGCAAATCAGGCGGCAGCAGTGGTGTTAAAATATAGGCTCGCTGAATTTCTGGTGATTGCATCAAGTCATCGATTGGATAGCGTTTGGCAGCCTGGTAATGGTCTACCTGTGGATTTTGAATGATGGCTAAGCGTTGGTGATGCTGGCTGAAAGCAGTAATCGTTTTGGGCAATGCAGGCGCGTCACGTACCGGTTCGATAATCGGTACGATCTGAGGTGTAGCTGCGTGTTCAGCAAATTCCGTCAGTGCTCGGAGATCGAATTGACGACCACGAAAATAAGGATAGTAGATCATTTTTGTTTCGCCTCATAGAGTTGCTGCTGTAGTTTGGCAATTTCAAAGTTTAACGCATCCACTTCTTCTTGCAACGCGGTCACGGCATTAGCACGCGTTTCATCGATGAAACGGTCATAAAAATTATTTTCTGGGTCATAAATATCATAATGCTGATGCCGTTTCTTTAATTCCTTAAACAGCCGATCAGTAGAATATTGACTGATTCCCGTTTCCACCCGCTTCGCTTTGCGGACTTCACGAGCCAGCGAGTAAAGAAAATGGCGCATCAAGTCACCTTGATCAAGGGCGATTTCTTGATACCGTGGTTTCTTTTCAACCGTTAAATAACCTGGTGTGAGCACCGGCTCAGTGGCAGCAGCTAACTGTTCTGGGTCATATTTCTGGTAGCTTAACACACCAATTTCAGCTGGAATTTCATCCTTGATTTCAAGGTAAAGTGAGAGTGGCAGGACAAAATAGTTGTAGTTGCCGATGAAGGAAAGCTTTGCATGGGAATGAAAGTCGCTTTTAGTCACTTTCAATTCGTAACAGCGCCACTCGTCTTCGCCAGTTGGTAAATGTTGGTAGCTCAGAGTGTCCACGATGCCCTGATCGTCAGGCATGGTGACTTCTTCCACGGCAATGCTGCCAGCCTCCAGACAGGTTTCGTACAGTGTTTTTTCTAATTCCAATGTGAGTTTAGTTTTCACGATACATTCGGCTCCTTGTCGGTCATTTGCCAGAACTGTTCAATGGTGGGAGCTAACTCGTCTGCACTGTGCAGGATGCGATGATACTGCCAATGCGGCGGAAAATAGCGGGTGTAGCGCTGGCTAGCAAAACGCTGATCCATTAACAGGATAACGCCTTCATCTGAGGTGCTACGAATCAACCGACCGGCAGCCTGAAAGACGTGGTTTAACCCCGGGATTTGATAAGCATATTCAAAGCCTGGTTCACCCTGTGAATCAAAGTAGTCTCGCAGGAGATTATTTTCGGTACTAATTCCCGGTAAGCCAACACTGACAATAGCCACTCCAATCAGTCGATCGGCTGTTAAATCTATCCCTTCAGAAAATAAGCCGCCCAGAATAGCAAAGCCCACCAGTGATTGATCAGGGTTGGGTTGGAAAGCCCCCAAAAAATCCGAGCGATCAGACTCACTCATATTAGGGGCTTGGATGACCGTTGCCACTTCGGGATAAGCTGTTTTGAAAGCTAAACTCACCGTACTTAAAAAACTGTAGGAAGGCAAAAAGACTAAGTAATTACCCGTTTTTCCGTTGACCAGCGTTTTGATTCCGGTAATAATTTTGGCTAAGTTGGCTTCGCGACTCCGATAAGTTGTGCTGATGTAGTCGGTAATCAGAATGCTCTGGTGCTTTGGCGGGAAAGGTGAGGGCAATTGGTAACACAAGCTATCATTGTTTCCACCAAGTACTCTCTGATAGTAATCCAGTGGAGAGAGGGTGGCTGAGAATAGGACGGCACCGCGCCCCTTATCTAGACAATCACGAAGAAACAAGCTGGGATCAAGGCAGAGTTGTTTGAAGACGATTTCCCGGTCATGATCTTCCCCCAGGGTAATTTTAGTTCGGTAGGTTTCATCGTAGAAATCAGCAATTTTAAGGTAACTCAGACAGGCAAAGTAAAAGTCCAGCACCGCTTTTGTGTAATCGGTTTGCGGCCGTTGCTCATCTCCAAGCCAGTCGCTGATGTGGTCACTTAATTTTGTGACGGCTTTGTTAAACTCGTCAGCGGGGCTGTTGAAGACACTTTCCTCTTCGCCGCTTTCTAGTAGTGGGCCAGCGACTTTAAAAAAGGCTCGGCGCATGGCACGAAAAGCCCTTAATAATGCAGGGGTACCTTCTGCTGAGTCCTTGGTGGTGGCAATTAAGTCGGTCAGTGGTGCTAAAGATAATTCTGTCGAATACATATCCCGTGAGCGACTGACTAGATTATGGGCTTCATCCACTAAAAAGAAGTTGTCATCGTCGTGGTCGACGGCGAAGAACCGCTGCAAATAAACTTGCGGGTCAAACAGATAGTTGTAGTCACAAATAATGACATCACAAAAGAGACTGATATCCAATGAAAATTCAAAGGAATCCAGTTGGTGTTTGCGGGCATAGGCCTCCACGGTTTCACGCGTAATGGCAGTTTCGTTAGTCAAAATATCTTTTAGACCGGGTTTCAATCGATCATAGTAGCCCACCATAAAGGGATTCTCCTCCGGTGGTAGATCTGCTTCTTCTGGGAAAGTGATTGTGTCTTTAGCGGTGAGGGTGATGCTGCGAAGGGTCAATCCCTGTTGTGCCATTAGTCCCAGTGCTTGTTCAGCAACCCGTCGTGTGCTCTGCTTAGCCGTTAAGTAAAAGAGCCGCTGAATCTGATTTTCACCCATAGCTTTAATACAGGGGAACACGGTTGAAATGGTTTTACCCGTGCCGGTTGGCGCTTCTATGAAAAGCTGTTTTTTTAGGCGCAAGGCTTTGTAAACTGATACGGCCAGTTCACGTTGCCCGGTTCGGTAATGATCAAATGGAAACGCCAAATCCTTGATGGAAGCGTTACGGCTTTCCCGTAGATCAGCTTGCAGTTTCAGCCAAGTCTCGTATTCGGCGATAACTGAATTGAAGAATTCAGTGGCTTTAGCTAAGGTATAAGTGATTTTCCGCGTGGTCACTTCTTCGGTTGTCCGACGATAGTAGGTTAACTGCAGTGTCAGCTGGTTGAGGTCTTCATCGGTCATTAAGATGTAGGCGTACATTTTCGCTTGACCCCAATATAGCGTCAAAGTGTTATCCGTGAGATCCTCAAAAGCGACGTCGGACGTTTTGATTTCTTCAATCAACGTGTCATTCCCATTTAAGATGACCCCGTCAGCGCGCCCGTGAACGAGGTAAGGGTTACCTGCCAGCTGTACTTCGCGTTCAAGGCTATATTCTTTTTGATAATTTTCGCCACGAGACTTTTGCAGCATGCGGTGAATCTGAGCACCCTCTAAAGCCGTATTCATGCTGTTCATGCTGGCGTTGAGATCCCCAGAGCGTAGCGTAAACTCAACGAGCTCGCGGATTCCTAATTTGGTAATTGTCATTTTACGTTCCTCTTTGTTCATAGCTGAAACCCATTATAGCATGATACCAGTACTGAAAACGCATCAGGAAATGAGCCAAAATTCAAAAAAAGCTTGTGTCAGACAAACAAACGGGTTATGATATCAGCAATGAAACCTTTAACAATTAGTCCTGTGAGGCTAAGAAGGTCCGGCGAAACTAGGCACATAGTCTAGATTTGTGAACCTCTCTACCCACAGGCGGTAGAGAGGTTTTTGTTTACTGACGATTTAATTGTCTCCCGTGAGAGCAAAACGTCCAAAGGTTAATCCCCTAAAAGGCGCGCTTTGCAAACACGGCAAGGCGCGTTTATTTTAGGAGGAAAAAACTATGATTGAAACGACCAAGCCGTTAAGTTACGCAAACGTACTCAGTATGCAAGATTTAGAAGCCGATGAAGTGATGGCCTTCATTAAAGAAGCCCAGCAGTTTAAGGCTGGTAAGCAGATTCACCTGACACGGCCAGTCTACGCTGCCAACTTATTTTTCGAAAACAGTACTCGTACCCACACCAGTTTTGAAATGGCTGAACGTAAATTAGGCTTGCAAGTCGTTGATTTCAACCCAGCGGTCAGCTCAGTTAATAAAGGCGAGACGATGGGCGACACCGTGAAAGCACTCCAGGCGATTGGTGTTGACGTCATGGCTATTCGTGATAAGCATAACGAGTATTACAATCAGCTGGTTAACGACCGCAACATCCACCTGGGTATTGCTAACGGTGGTGACGGTTCTGGTGAACACCCTTCACAGTCATTGCTGGATATGATGACAATCTACGAAGAATTTGGGACTTTCGCAGGCTTAAAAGTTGCCATAATCGGTGACTTGACTCACTCAAGGGTTGCTCGATCTGACATGGAAGTGTTGAACAAACTGGGTGCTGAAGTCTTCTTCGGCGGGCCTAAGAAGTGGTTTAATGCCCGCTTTGACGCCTATGGAACCTGGCTGCCAGTGGACGATTTAGTGGATCAGATGGATGTGTTAATGTTTCTGCGGGTGCAGCACGAACGGCTGGATACGACGGAGAACAAGACCTTTACAGCTGCTAAGTACAACGCTGAATACGGGTTAACATCAGCTCGTAAAGCACGGATGCAGGAGCACGCCATCATTATGCACCCGGCACCTGTGAACCGCGGTGTCGAAATCGCCGATGAATTAGTCGAATGTGATAACTCTAGGATTTTCCAGCAAATGGCCAATGGCGTGTTCGTTCGCATGGCGGTCATGGCTAGTTTGTTGCGTTACCAGGGACTGGTGGATGAGGATTAATGATGAAAAGATTAATTAAAAACGGTCAGTGTTTAGTTGATGGTCACTTACAGGTTCGAGATCTTTTGATCGTGGATGGTAAAATTGCCAAAATTAGTCAGCACATCACTGCTGCTACGCCGGTTGACCAGATCGTCGATGCACAGGGGTTATTCATGAGTCCCGGGTTGGTTGATCTGCACGTTCATTTACGGGAACCAGGACAAACTGATAAGGAAACCGTTAAGACTGGGAGTTTAGCCGCTGCTCATGGTGGTTACACGACGATTGCCGCGATGCCTAACGTCATTCCAGCGCCTGACACGCCGGAACGGATGCGCGACATGTTGGTGTTGAATCAGCGAGATGGCGCAGTCCATCTGGTTCAGTATGCGACTATTACAACGGCCCGTGGTGGTGATGAACTGGTTGATATGCCGGGGTTAAAGGACGCCGGGGCGTTTGCTTTCAGTAATGATGGTAACGGGGTTCAAACAGCAGGGACGATGTATCAGGCAATGATTCAAGCAGCCCGCTTGAACATGGCAGTGGTTGCGCACGCCGAAGATGACAGTTTGACTTACGGTGGCGTGATGCACGAAGGTAGTGTGTCGAAACGACTGGGACTCCCTGGTATTCCAAGTGTATCCGAAACAGCTCAGGTGGCTAGAGACGTTGCGCTTGCAGCTGCGACCGGTGCCCATTATCACGTCTGCCACGTGTCGTCTGCTGCCACTGTGCAAGTGATTCGAGCCGCCAAGGCAGCGGGGGTTAACGTGACCTGTGAAGTGTCACCGCATCATTTACTATTGAGTGATGAGAAGATCACAAGAGATAATGCCATGTTGAAAATGAATCCACCTTTGGGGAGTGAGCAGGATCGCCAAGCTCTGATCGCGGGGTTACTGGACGGCACTATCGATGTGATTGCGACGGATCACGCTCCCCACACGGATGCGGAAAAGGCACAGTCGATGCTGAAGGCACCCTTTGGTATTACCGGAAGTGAGACGGCATTTGCCATGCTGTACACCAAGTTTGTTAAATCAGGGCTGTTTAGTCTGGCACAGCTGATCAATTGGATGTCGGTTTCGCCAGCTGAGTTGTTTGGGTTAAACGCTGGAAAACTCACTGAAGGGCAGTCCGCAGACATTGCATTGTTTGACCTAACAACACCGTTTACAATCCATTCAGACGACTTCTTATCAAAGGGACATAACTCGCCGTTTATTGGTGAACAAGTGCTCGGAAAGACGGTAAGAACAATTGTTTCTGGTACTGATGCCTATCTGAGTAAAGATTAACTGAATCAGCTTGAAATGGCATCACTCCAATTACTATAATTAATGAGTAGAGATTGGAGGATACAAGATGACTGAAGCTGAGTTAGCAGCGTTAAAACCATTATTGGCGGAATATAACGTGAATCTAGTAACTGATGGTGCGACCATCACCCGTGTGAATGGGCATGAAGCTCAATTGGATGTGACGGGCTATATGCCGGATCAGTTGATTGACCTGGTTTTAAAAATCATTGGTACCGATTTAAGAGCTGCGTTATTTAAAAAAATGCACGAGTAATGTAACAGCCAGATGACAAATGTTTCAAAATACTGACAAACATTAATTTGAATGAGACACCAGCGTAATTTTCTTTGGATATACTAGTTGCAGTCGCTTTTAGTACGAACTAGTTTTTCGAGGAGAATAAAATTTGTCAATTAAACAAAGAATTGCGAGCCTGTTACTCGCGTTATTAATGCTTGTAGGCGTTGCTGGTATGACCGGAACGACTGCCGCAGCCCAAACTAAATATAACCCTAAGGCGGATGCTGTTATGAGTATTTCCGCATTTAAACGAATGGGAAGAGTGCACTACCATAAGCGGGTCTTTACATACTATTCGCCAAATGGCTCGCATATTTTTGGGATGGGCGCTTACACCTCTGATGGCACGTATACGTTAAACGGCCATGATAAGAATGGTTATTTAATTTTGGCTAATAACAAAAAATTCGGGACCAAAATCAAGACGCCTTTAGGCATGGGTGTTGTGCATGATCGCGGAACGTACGGTGGACATTACGATATTGTTGTCAAATAATCATTAGATAAAAAGCAACGGCTAGACTCCCAAGTTAGGGGCTAGCCGTTGCTTTTTTATATTGTTTAGATCAGTTAAACTTCCAATCATCCAATTGTTTCTCGTGTTTACCAAGATAATTAATGGCTTCATGGACAAGTGACTCTGATTCCTTATCCAGTTGTTCGGCAGATTTACTGGCATCGAAGTCTGAAAGAAACCCCTCACCGATAGCTTTGTAAATCCGTTCGCGGGCTTCACCGTTGTCTTTAAACAATGAATCTAAACCTTTAACGTCCTTTTTGGCTGCGTTATAGATCACTTCGGCAAGATCTTCACGGTTGCCTAATTTTTTGGCACCGTACTCCAATAAGAAGTCGTTCATGTCGACGATAACACTCTCTTTACGTTCTCTCTCAGATTTTTTCAAGACTAATCACCTCTCATTTCATTCTAAAGCTTTATGAGGCTAAAATTCAACGTGTATGCGTGAGTAAATTTAAATAAATGAACTTGATTTACGTCAAGTTCATTTATTGTCTTATCCACTATAATCAGGTTAAAATATAGTTGGATGTCATCTTGATTGGAGGATACACTATGTTAGCGCATCATGATGCAATAGCATGTGTCAGGCTGGTACCAATCTTTCAGCAGTTGAATCACGATACGATTTCTGCTGTGGCTGAACTGGTCCAGGAACGGCACGTGAAGAAGGGTGAATTTGTTTTTATGGCTGGCGACCACGCTGATTCATTGATCATCATGGCCCATGGGCAGGTGAAGGTGATACAAAGTTCTGCTAGTGGCCGCGAACAGATGATTAGGCTACTGCAAACCGGTGATTTTGATGGTGAGTCAGTTTTGTTTGAAGATGCTGAACGTCAGACCAGCGCGGAAGCCTTGACTGATACGCAGATTTGTTTGATTACGCGGCAAGATTTTCAAAAATTGCTTACACAATCTCCTGCCGTTGCGATTAACATGTTAAACGCCTTAGGTAAGCGGGTGTCGCAACTCGAAGCCCAGGCAGCAGCGACGTTAACCACTAGTGTTGGCGAACGGTTGGCGAATTATTTAGTTGAGACCAGTTCCGAACTGGAGACCGATGACTTTGACTTACCCCTGCAGAAAAAGGATCTAGCGTTATATTTAGGAACTTCACCTGAAACGATTAGCCGAAAATTAAAACAGTTTTCTACTGATGGCTTAATCTCTCAGCATGGTCGTAACCACATTAAGCTTACTGATGTTGACGGATTGATGATGGTCGAGAATTAAATGTTTTAACTAGTTAACAGACTACCCAATTAGTGGTAGTCTTTTTAGTGTATTGGGTCCATAGCTCAGTTGGGAGAGCGCCTGCTTCGCATGTAGGAGGTCGACGGTTCAAGTCCGTTTGGATCCATTGTTTCAATTAATTAATATGGGTTAATAATTGTATTGCAGTTTTGTGCATGATATCATTTGTGTAAGGTTCTGGGTTTATTTTTTAAAGGGGGAAACGCAATAATGAAGAAATTAAGAACAAAATTACTTATTGTATTAACTGCAGCTTTTGGTGGGTTTGCATTGGCACAACAGCCTACAACGGCGCAGGCTTCAAGCAAAATCTCATCAATCCCAAGTGGTAACTTCCAAGTTTCACAGGCTTACTACACATTCCGCTGGCAAACATTTAAGAGCGGTAAAAAAACGGGCAAAATTCTTGTTTTTGGCGATTTTAAGAATGCTGCCGTTCGGTATGCGGTGCCAACTAAGTACAAGTTAAGCAAGAGTCACCGTACCCTGACGACATACTACCGCTTGATGGATAACAACAAGTTAGCTAAGACGACTTACCGGATGGATGTTTACAAGTACAGTAGCAGCAAGTACAAAGTTAAACTTAACCAGTACAAGGCTGGTTTGCTACCAAGTTATAAAGGTAAATCATACACGGCCAAAGTAACTAAGAGTTCACCGGCGCAGAGTTTTGCGACAAGTTATACGAAGTCTAAATTGTTCAATGAAGAATATAAGAAATCTTATAATGCAAACTACGACTCAAACTATAAAGCAGCGTATGATGCCTATCTCAAACAGGTAACCGATGCTTACAACAAGCAAGCTGAACAAAACTTTAAAGATGGTAAAAGTGCTGATCCAAGTACACCTGAGGCTCAACAGGAAATCAATGCCGCAGCACTTAAATATGTTAACGACAATACTGACAAGATTACCCAAAGCCTCACCGATAATCTTGGCAAAGCCGTGACCGAACAAGTTAACAAAGATGTCAACAAGGTGCTTCAAAGTTTAGTTTCTGCCTATAACTCAAAGTAATGATTAAATAGCGACATCAAAAAATCTGATTGCCAGTGAAAACTGGTAATCAGATTTTTTTAATCTATGTTTAATTATTTAACCGCAACCTCAATTGCCGTGGCAATAATCCCGCCCAGCAATGGGCCAAACATCGGCACCCAAGCGTAATCCCAATGGGCAGAGCCCTTATTGGGTACCGGGATAATCGTGTAGGCAAATCGTGGTGCCCAATCACGGGCTGGGTTTATAGCGAACCCCGTGGTGGTCCCTAAACCGGTACCAACAACTAAGATCAGTGTCCCAACAATGAAGGGCTTTAAGCCGGTTGTGAAGTCGCCTAAATTCAACAAGGTGAATACAAAAGCGAAGGTTGCAATGACTTCTGAGAGGAAGTTAAACAGAGGTGAGTGAATTGCGGGTTTAGTGGCAAAAATGCCCACTGTGTTACCAGCGGACTCACCCTTGGTGGCCCTGAAGTGCGGTGTGAATTGGATCATGACCAAAACTGCCCCCACAAAGGCCCCTGAGAATTGCCCTAAAATATAGGGTAAGACATCGTGCCATGGGAAAAGGCCAAACAATGCATATGGAATGGTTACCGCAGGGTTTAAATGACCATCTGACCCTAGCATCCCAGCAACGTAGACACCCATGGTAACCGCCAGTCCCCAAGACAAACTGATAAAAGTCCAGTCTGAGCCGGTTCCGTAAGTCTTCTTAAGATTGACACTGGCACAAGAGCCAGTCCCAAACAAGATTAAGATAGCGGTTCCAAAAAATTCCCCTATAAATCCGTGCATAAAGACACACCCACCTTTATAAAATTATATTGTCATCAGAAACATCTTAATTTTAGCAGGTTAGAAGCTCGATTACAAAACTTGGCATTGTTTAATGGCAGACAGAGCGGTGCCCGCCACTTCGACGGCCTTTAAGTACCTTGCGTTTAAACTTTGGTTTGGCGTTATCCGCTTCAAACTTAAAGTGACGCATTTTGCCGGCAAAGGGCTGGCCACTCATCCGAATTCGCAGCCAAGACTGCATGGTTGAAAGCATCTGCTTCGCGTTTTCCACTTGGGTTGTCTGGCCGTCTCGTTCTGCGGTGGGAATTACGTCTTCTTGAATCTGTTTGACTAGCTTTTGATGATAAGCTACAAGTTCGACAGTTAATGGGGCTTGCACATACTGGTTAAATAACTCCTCGATGTAGCGTAGGGCATCTTTGGCGTCTTTTGGTTGATAATAACGATCATCTGTCATGTTTTACACCTCGAATATATAGAATAGCAGTCCGGAATCGGTTAAGCAAGAATGACCATTAATTATCACTGTAAGCAGGTTAAGTATTTGATTAACCCTGTAAAATAGCGTAAATTTAAAACTTGTAAATAACTAGTTTTAAGAGTGAGAAGGTGCAACGTGACAAGCAACGATTATGTAACCGACCAGCGAGTTCAGAAGCATCGCTGGTGGATTCTAGCTGCAGTAGGTCTATTTACTTTCATGTCGACCTTGGACGCTAGTATTGTTAATATTGCCTTACCTGTGATTTCCAGGGATTTAAGCATACCCATGAATCAAGCAGAATGGGTCGTCTCAATTTATTTGATCGTCATCTGTGCGCTATTGCTGTTATTTGGTAAACTTGGCGATTCGTTGGGGAAAATTAACGTTTTTCGAACGGGCACGTTGCTCTTCGTTCTTGGTTCGTTGCTAGCTGGGTTTAACGGTAATCTTTACCTGCTTTTGTCGGCTCGGGTCGTTCAGGCGCTGGGTGCGTCCATGACGATGGCAAATAACAACGGCATTATCACGGAAATTTTCCCTTTGAATGAACGGGGACGAGCTTTAGGTATGATCGGGTCATTCGTGGCGTTGGGTGCCATCGCTGGGCCAGGATTGGGCGGTATGATGCTGTCTCATTTACCCTGGGGCTATATTTTCTGGCTGAACGTTCCAATTGGCGTGATTACCATTATTGTTGGTCAGGTGATTTTACCGGCGGATAAGATTAAGACCCGTGAAAAAATTGACCGTTTCGGTTCACTGACAATGGCCTTATTCATGGCGTCAATGTTTGTAGGAATCTTTTTAGGGCAGGAGATTGGCTTCACAAAACCGTTGATTCTTGGATTAATTGCTTTTGCGCTTATTATGGGGCTGACATTTATTCACATCGAAAATCACGTCGCTAATCCGCTGCTGCAATTTAGTTTATTCCAAAATGGCGACTTCACGCTAAGCTTGTTATGTGGGTTTTTGATTTTTGTCACCAACTTCTTCTTTAACGTGATTTCACCGTTCTACCTTGAAAATGCCCGCGGCCTAAAGCCAAATTTAGCTGGCTTAATCTTAATGGCTTATCCCATTGTGCAAGTGATTATAGCGCCGATTGCCGGAACGATTTCGGATCGGGTAGGGCCAGAACTGATTACCTTTTGTGGCTTGATCTTGATTCTCATGAGCCAACTTGGCTACATGCTCACTGACTTGACCACATCGCTGTGGCTCTTTACCGCAATTGTGGGTTTCGTGGGCTTTGGTAACGGCATCTTTCAGGCACCTAACAACACCATTGTTATGAGTGCTGTTGAGCCTGAGAATCTGGGAATCGCCGGTGGTATGAACGCACTAGTTCGTAATCTGGGCATGGTAGTTGGTGTTTCGTTTTCAACCACGGTCCTTTTCAGTGCCATGAGTCATTACAAGGGGGCCAAGGTCACCACTTATATTAATGGGCAGCCGGATGTTTTCATCTATGGCATGCATGTTTCGTTCTTAATTGCGACCATTATTTGTGCTATCGCGGCTTTGATAACAGGCTATCGACTAATTAAACGGCCAACTAGGCCAATGAAAGGTGAATCATAAATGGCATACCGGACACTACTTTTTGATATTGATGATACATTATTGAACTTCCAGGCAGCTGAAAAGCAGGCACTCGAAAGTTTATTTAAGAAGTTGAAATTACCACTCACCAGTCAAACTTACGACTTTTACCATGACGAAAATTTGGCCTTGTGGCAGCAGTTTGAGTTAGGCAAGATTAGCAAGTCAAAACTACTCGTTAAGCGATTTACAACCCTATTTGACCATCTTGGCATTAGTGGTATTGACGGCCAAAAAATGGAGGAGCTTTACCGCGACTATCTAGGTGAGGGCCATCAGCCCATGCCGCAAGCGCCCGAAGTGTTGTCTGATCTGTGTCAGAGTCACGATTTATACGTGGTAACGAACGGTGTCGCTAAAACGCAGCAAAGACGACTGTCAGAGGCTCACTTTGACCATTACTTTAAGGACGTTTTTATTTCTGAATTGGTAGGTGCTCAAAAACCAGCACCGGAATTTTTCCAGCGGGTCACCGCTGATATTCAGCCTTACGAACCGACCCAGACGTTAGTGATTGGGGATTCCTTAACCTCCGATATTAAAGGCGCAGCCAGTTTTGGTTTGGATTCCGTCTGGTATAATCCAAATCACGCGGCCAATCAAACCAAAATCAAGCCAACCTACGAAATCGATCAGCTTGATGCACTAGAAACGATTGTCGCTTAATTAGATGGATGCAACTCAAAAAGCCGACTGTTGAAGTCGGCTTTTCATATACAGGTATTATTGGTGTTTCCAGTCGTTTAGAAATGAGTAAAAGCTGAGAAATTTGCAGGTCATTTTTTACTCAATTAAATCTTGTCTAATGCCTGCGATAAATCGGCAATTAAATCGTCTGCGTTTTCAATCCCAACTGAGATCCGAATCAAATCAGGCGTGATGCCAGTTGCCTTCAGTTCTTCTTCATTCAGCTGAGCGTGAGTGGTTGAAGCCGGATGAATGATCAGTGAGTGAGCGTCACCAACGTTAGCCAGTAACGAAAACAGTTCAAGGTTTTCAATCAGTTGTTTCCCCGCTGCTTCGCCACCCTTAAGCCCAAGGGTAAAGATTGACCCCACACCCTTAGGGAAGTACTTCTCAGCTAATGCGTGGTATTTGCTTTCTGGTAGATTAGGATAGTTGACCCAAGCGACCTTGGGATGATCGTTTAAGAAGACAGTGATCTTCTCCGCGTTAGCAACGTGGCGTTCCACTCTCAGAGATAGGTCTTCTAAACCTTGAAGGAGTAAGAACGAATTAAAGGGACTGATGGCAGCACCAGTATCACGCAATGTTTGGGCGCGAACCTTCGTAGTGAAAGCGGCTGGGGCTAAATCACTCCAGACGATGCCGTTATAAGTTGGGTCTGGGGTGGTAAAGTCTGGATACTTGCCGGAAGCGGCATAATCGAATTTGCCGTTTTCAACGATGACACCACCCATGGATGTTCCGTGACCGCCGATGAATTTGGTAGCGGAATGGACAACCACATCGACACCATGATCCAGTGGCTGAATCAGGTAAGGGGTGCCAAAAGTATTGTCGGCAATTAAAATAATACCGTGGTCGTGGGCCACTTTTGCGACAGCCTCAATATCGATTAAATTAATCCCTGGATTGCCGATGGTTTCGATGTAAAGTGCCTTGGTGTGGTCGTCGATGGCTGCGGCGAAGTTCTGAGGGTCATCCGGATCAACGAAGGTGGTGGTGATACCTAATTTGGGCAGCGTCACACTAAATAGATCGTAAGTTCCACCATAAAGCGTACTGGCAGAAACGATGTTATCACCGGCATTAGCGACGTTTAGAACGGCAGCTGTCACCGCTGCTGCACCAGTTGCCAGTGCCACGCCGGCAGTCCCGTTTTCTAGTGTAGCAACTCGCTGCTCCACAACGGAAGTCGTCGGGTTAGTCAGTCGGGTGTAAATGTTACCTGGGTCAGTTAATGCGAAACGACCGGCAGCCTGAGCCGCATCTTTGAATACGTAAGAGGTGGTTTGATAAATTGGAACTGCCCGAGCACCGGTTTCGTCGACCGTCTGTCCTGCTTGTACCTGTTTGGTTTCGAAATGTAAGTTATTTTCAGTCATATTTATCTCTCCTTATTTTTAATGAACGATTGTGTGCACTGAGATATGTGTATCAGAAAACGAAAAAAGCGTTCGTTCCATACCAGCCTAAAGCCAGTATGGGACGAACGCCGTGTTACCACCCATTTTCACGATTCATTTGCATGAATCGCCTCAACGACACCTTTTGATGTCTGGGATGGTAACGCATCCTTGCGGGTCAGTTGCGTGAACAGCTTACCGTCAATACGGGTTCATTCGCCAAATCGGACTATTCCTGCCTTTCACTAAATGCAGGTCGCTGTAGAGAGCCTCATCGGGTACTATTCCCATCAGAATTTCATTATCTAATTGTAATCTAATATAGTCGGTTGGAAATTATAAGTCAATCTATTTCTTAGACTTTTTCGAAAATAAGCCTTTGAACCAGGAAAAAATCGGGCCCCAGTCCATCATACCGCCTGAGTTGGGTGGTGTTTTGACGTCGACTTTAATTTCTGGCAGGCTATGCTGTGAGGCACCTTTTCGCGATTTGTCGGGCATGGTAGATTCTCCTTATTGATGAAATGAATTTTAACTATATTTTAACGCAAATTAATTGTTTTCAGGCTCAAAATAGCGTAAAGTTTCAGTGTTGTCCTAGATTAATGACCCAACAGAGAGGTGGTGCAGCAATGAATTCGATCATGAATGATCTGCAATATGCGTTGCAACGAAAAGCTTTAGTAAATGTTTATCAGGCTAATCAAGATATTGTTTACACAGGATACGTGGATAACGTTGATGATGCAGGCATTATTTTAACCACTTTTGACGATAGTGGCAGCGAAGACGGCGCCGTTTATCTGACGTTTGCTGTGATTGAATTTGTTGAATTCGAAAGCGACGACCTCGATAATATGCGGTATCGAATCGAAAACGCATCAGCTGAGCACTTTTTTACGTTTGGTCGGCTGACGACTAGTTTTAACATGGATCGGTCACTGATTCGCCAGGTATTAGAATCGGCAATGGTCGATGAAGCAACTGTGATGGTACTGGATACTAGCAATACGCAGTTGCAAGAGGGCGAAGTGACCCGGATCTCGGCCCACGATTTTGATTTCCAAGTGTTTAACAAATTTCACTTGGATCAACACCCGTTGCTGACCATTGATTTTAAAGATGTGGGTTTAATTGAATTTGAGGGTAAAGAGCTTACCTTACAAACCGCTGCTATGGGTTATTTACAAACGTTGACACCAGTTAAAAAGGTATCGGTGTCAAGCTTAACCAATATTGCCGCAGCCCTCCATGAAGCGGAGAAAACGCAGCAGTTGCTTTCCATTAAACCGGTTGCGGACGAGGGCATGTTCTTTGTTGGCCGGGTGAATACAGTCAATGAAAATAGTGCCATTATTAATCTGGTGGATATGACCGGCCAGTTTGGCGGCTATTGGCTGGTGAAGCTGACCGCCATCGCAAAGGTAACGACACAATCTGATTATTTGGCAGTGATGAAAACTTATATCACTCTGGATAAAACGCTGGGTGTGACCGCACAACCAGGAATCAACGATGAGCGTTTGTTTGACGGCAACGATGATTTATTCCAAGAAGTCTTGAGCCAAGCGACGAAGTTCCAGCGAGTCATCCGCATTCAACTGAACGATGACGACAACGTTACCGGCTACATCAGTAAATTTGGTGGGAATGAAATTATCTTTCATCTTATTGAGCAAGGGACGGTTGTTGATAAGGTCGGGACACTTATTGACTTAAGCGACATTGATGAGGTTGCGTTTGATTACATGGACGCGATGTTAACCGAAAAACAGTTGCGTAATCAAGGTGAACTATAGGGGGGGAGGATCTCCGTTGATGAAAAAATGGCAGCAAATGCCCAAGTGGTTCAAAGATACCATGGCAATCATTGTGCCGATGGTAATTTTGCTGATTTTATATGACCTTCTGTCACCACAGTTTACGCATCAGCCCTATTCAATCATGACCCTAGTCGCGTTTCCGTTTCAGGTACTGATTGCGTTTGCGCTATTAGGCTTCTATAACTATCATAAAATTAAGGTAAACGAAAAAGATAAAGCCAAAAAGGCTGAAGCAGCACGGATAGAGCAACTTAAAAAAGAACAGCAGGAACGCCAGCACGAAGAAAATACTCAGCGTAATAAGGCTGTAAAGCAAAATCGGTCAGAGTGACACGATTCGGTAGTTTCCAGAATATAACGTTAAATGGCGCCATCCCCATGGTTTTATCGGGATGGCGCCATTTAATGTGATCAAGTATTAGTCAGTGTAGAATTCAATCGCTAAAGCACCGACACTGGTGTAAGTACTGATGACGGGACCAGCTTCGTGAATGGTGACCAGTGTGTTGGGTAAAGCCGCTTTAATTTGATTGGCGACCTCACTTGCCTGAGTTAAATTATCCACGTGAGTTAGGCCAACTTTAGCTGGCGCGAGCAACTTGATTCGCTCCACTAAGTCGGCGATCTCTTTGCGGATGAACCGTTTACCACGGCCCTTAGCGGCGACTCTAAGTTCGCCGTCTTTGACTTCAGCCATCACCTTGATGTTCAACAGGTTGGCGATTCCACCAGCAGCTTTACTGATTCGCCCGCCCCTGATGAGATTTTCCAGGGTGTTAAGGAACACATAAATTTCGGTGTTTGAGCGGTGCAAGTCAATGGCATTGATGATCGTATCCATCGGTGCACCATTTTTAGCTAATTTGGCAGCGGTAATCACTTGAAAGGCTAATCCTCGGTCAATTGACAATGAGTCAACAACGGTGACCTTAGTTGAAGACATTTCAGCGGCCTGTCGAGCTGCATTCACGGTACCGCTTAGAAAATGGGTAAGATCAAGGCACAAGACTTCATCGCCGTTTTTTCCAAGTTCATCGAAGACTTCCAGAAATTGGCCGATGGAAGGCTGGCTGGTTTTAGGAAGCTCTTCATCGTTCACCAAGTGACTGAGAAATTGCGCGTTGGTGATTTGAACACCATCATTTAAAAATTCTTGTTTGCCTAAACGGACGACTAGCGGCACCACAGTAATCGGCAGCGTAGCCAGTTCTTCAGCTGTTAACTGAACGGTTGAATCCGTTACGATTTGAATAGACATAAGTCCACCTCTTTAACAAAATCAATGCCATGAATCAAAGGCATCGTCATTCACCAATCTCAAGTTTGGCAGTATACTTATTATGCGTACTACGCATATTATACCGTAAAATCAACGTAATATATGAAAGATGGGTTTAAAAATGAGCGATTCAACAAAACATGATGATTCAGATGAGAATCAACCCAAGCAGACGCCATTGAATCTAAACGATTTAGCGTCAAATCCAATGCGGGTTGGAATGGCTAGATTAGGAAAAGACAAACGACCCAAATCAGCACAGCCCAAAAAGCATTGGTGGACACGGAGAAAGAAGTGAGGGACTTATATGGCAGATTTACGATTGATCAAAGGTGATATTACCACTTTTAATGGCGATGCCATCGTTAATGCCGCCAACACGGGCTTAGTTGGTGGCGGCGGAGTGGATGGCGCCATTCACCGCGCGGCAGGGCCGGAACTTGATCTTGCCTGCCGTAAGCTTCACGGCTGCCCAACAGGAGAAGCAAAGGTGACACCTGGCTTTAATTTACCAGCTCGGCTCATTATTCATACCCCAGGGCCGATTTGGCGTGATGGTTCCTTTGAAGAACCCAAGTTATTGCGAAGTTGTTATGAGAATAGCTTGAAACGGGCGGTAGAAAACAACTGCCAAACGGTGGCTTTTCCGTCTATTAGCACGGGAATTTATGGGTACCCATTGGCCGATGCTTGTCAGATCGCAGTTTCATCGATCCGTGGGTTTGACGCACCTCTAGAAGTAACCATGGTAGCCTTTGATGAAAGGACCTATCAGGCGTTTAAACTGGCAATGGCTGACTAGAAAAGTCGCTAATTTATCAGACTTAATCTGGTAATTAGCGACTTCTTTAATTCATTCTTGAGTTGAATACATTGCTCTAGTTAACACCGATAAAATGATTGAGAACTGCAGTTTCTTCAGTGGTTGGGCTGCTTTCCATTGACTTAATATTGTGCAACCGTTCAACTGTAATGTGAAGATTTAAGGCCAGTTCAGTATCCGTAAGATTATGTTTCTTTTGATATTGAATAATTTTTTCTGCAATACCGCTAACTTCTTGCTCCATAATATACCTCCACCTGATATGACTTAAAACTAAACACAACTTTATCTACATCTTATTATATACGATTTTCGGGAGTCCGCCAAAGAATTCGAGTTCTGTTGGTTGTTGAAACAGTTTTGAATTAACGTCTGTTATATTGTGAAATGATTCAACACTGCGGTATAGCAAGGAAACGAGCACTACGGACACCATCAAACATGACTGTTACACAAAGACAATTCAGCTGTAATCTTTTCGTGATGTTGTAACGGTATGATTAACACAATTAATCATTATATGAGGTGAAAAATTTGAAATTAACAAACAGTTTAATCGTTCTGACGGCTGCAGTTTCATTGTTTGGTGCAACCATGACCACAGCATCCGCTGCAACAATCCAAGCATTACCTAACCAAGAAGCCACACAGGCGGCTCATGATGCCGTTGAAGGTAGCAGTACGACCAGCTATTCAACAGACTCGGCTCAATCAACTCAGAGCAATTCCAGTGCGGTCATTGCCGGTGGTCAAACCGCTTCGACTTCACGTGCGAAGGCAGTAGTGAATTTAGCTAAAAAGCTTGCTACCATGAATATTCCTTATGTCTGGGGCGGGGAATCCTTAAAGGGGATGGACTGCTCAGGCTTAACTGATTATGTTTATGCCCACGCCGCCAACGTGCAACTTGGACATTATACGGTCACTCAAGAAAGTAAAGTAACATCAAAGCCAGTATCACAAGCAAAACCAGGCGATCTGCTGTTCTGGGGCGCTGCTGGCGCCACGTATCACGTTGCTATTTATATCGGAAACAATCAGTTTGTTGCGGCTCCTCAACCAGGTCAAAACGTCGATGTGGAAACAATCAACAGCTACTTTATGCCCGATTTTGCGGGGACAGTCAAGTAAGCATTGTTTTAACCTCGTATCTATTTGCACTCATGGTATAATGGGCGTAAATGAATAAGGGGGAGAGGCGGACTCTGTGGGATGAGTTTGCCGAATAATAAGTTATGAAGCAATTAATTAAAGTCGTATTACCATTAGCTGTTTTAGGGTTACTTGGCGGTTGCGGTTCACAGTCTAAGTCAAGCTCAGATGCCTCTAAACCCAAAACTGCCAAAGTTGCCAAAAGTAATAATAATACCAGTGAAACTAGCGACTCATCAGCAAAACAGGGTTCTTCTGAATCTGATTCGGCTTCAGATGGTGCTAACGGTTCAAGCGGCAGCAATCAGAATGCCAATCAGCAGACGAAGGCTAAAAACGGTAAAACTACTGCTACCAGCCAGTCACATCCTACGGTGACGCAGCAGTCGGTTGCCAATCGCATTTCACAGTCACTGAGCAGTCAATACACGCCTCAGGACTTAGCCTTTCAATTTAGTCAATCTGGTGCCGGTATCTATACTGTGCAGGTGCAGGAGAATCATCAGTCTCCTAACATGAAGGCTAGGGGGGCAGATCCGACAACCAGCCCAACTATCGCCTGGTATAAGACCAATGCCAACGGTCAATTACTTAAGTCCGTTGATGGTGGCGTGAGCTACGTGCTAGTGGGTAACGCTTATTAATTTTAAAACCATATCAAAAAGCAATCTGATTACAGTTAACTTTAGCTGTAATCAGATTGCTTTTTTAAGCTGGTATGCTGCTACCACATACCGTGCTTTTTTCGAATCGATGATCGGAATCCAAACAGCGCCACGATGAAGGCAAAAAATGCAATTGCTGCAATGATTGCCCATAGCCAGCTGCTGGTTTGAACTAACACAAAGTAGCCTACCCCAATCGAACTGAAAAAGGTTAGTAGTAAGGATAAGAAGAGGTTGTCGGTGCCGTAAAATGCTTGACCAATCGTCAAAACAATAGCGCCCGTAAAGACGGTCTCGCCACTGACTGGACTTCCTGCATGATAGAAAAAGGCACCCAATTCCAATAGTGTACCTAGTACCATTACAGTTACACCGAACGCCGTCGTGAATTTAAGTGGTTTTCGAGCCATAATGATCACCTTCTTTATACTATATTATAATTCTTTTAGGTGAAATAGGGTAATCATATTATTGCAGGTGGAGGCCAAATAGTGCAATTTGTAACAGAAGTAGACTGCTAATCATAATGCACCAGTCCCACCAGTGAACCCGAATTTGCTTGAAGTATGTTCGTGGAGCACCCTCGGAAAAACCATGAGAAGTCATGGCTTCTGCCAAATTTTCTGACCAGTCCAAGGAGGCCAAGATGGCTTTAAAGTACAACTGGGGCGACCAGATATGAAGCGCCTGACCGCGCATGTTGCCGGCAGCTCGAATAACGTTGACCTCGCTGACAATTTTAGGGAGTAGGTCAAACGCACCTAAAAAGCCGTAAGCAAACTTACTTGGGATGTGGGCGTTCTGCTCCAATGACATGACTAAATCACTCACTGAAGTGGTTAAAGTTGCGGCTGAACCCACGAAAACATAGGCGTAGATACGGGTGAACAATACCAGGGCGAAATGCATCCCGGCGTTTGATTGCAACAAGATGGCTACCGCTAGTGCTACGGCTGGAATCAGAGGAACGAAGAATAAGAGTACCAACCGTTTTAGCGGTGGTCGACTGGTCAAAATGATCAATAGGCCAATGATTGCTAATGCTAGGTTAACCATCCAAGTACTGGTGAACGAGATTTCTAGCGCAATCAGGACGGCTAACAAGAATTTTAAACTTGGGTTCACGCTAATCCCTCCACATATTGTAATTGATTGTTTGCTAGTGTGACGTGGTAGTCGACTAAGGCATCGAGACCAAAGAGCTGATGGCTGACAATGAGCATCGTTTGGTGACAATCGTGGGCAACCTGTTTCATGATTGCCATGATCGTTTGCAGTGAGCTGAAGTCTAATCCGGTAAACGGTTCGTCAAACAGTAGAACGGGTGTGGCCATAATCAACATTTCTAGAATCTGTAATTTTTTCTTTTGCCCGCCACTCAGCGTATAGACGACATGATCTTGCAAATGGTCTAACTGCAGTTTTTCTAAAAATCCGGGCAGCCGTTCTTTAAAGTACGCCGCTGCTTGACTATTTTTTAGTGAGAGGGCTAATTCTTCTGCGACTGATACGTTTAGAAATTGCTGGTCGGCATCTTGAAAAACCAGTGCAACTTGCCGGTAAAGCTGATTGTTGCGAATTTTGGCAATTTCTTTTTGGTTAAGTAATAATGTGCCATCGTATTGATGCAATTTTGAGAGTGCCATCAGCAAAGTTGACTTTCCGGTACCGTTGGCGCCAGTGAGTAAGGTAATGTGATGCTTAAAAAAGTTGATTTCAGGTTGTTTTAGCAGAGTTGACGTACCCGCAGTTAAAGATAAATCATGCGCTGTGATCACGGGTTGATCAACTTTTGTTGGTAATGATAATTGTTGATCAGACGTATCTTGACGTTGGAAGGCCGCCATTTTTTCTTGGGCATCAGTTTCATTGAGTAGTGTCAGCGAGTTCCCCGTACCATTCAGGACGAATAGATGATCAATATAAGCATCATAGTCTTCCAGGTCGTGATCGGAAATGATGATCGTTTTGTGCTCTTCATGTTGCAGCTTTGCTAGTTTTGATAACAGTAGCTGACGCGCAACAGGATCCACGCTAGCAAAGGGTTCATCCAGCAGAATCGTATCGGCTTTCATAGCGATGATGACAGCCAAGGCAACCTTTTGTTTTTCCCCACCAGAAAGGCTGTTGAGCTGACGATGACGCAATGCAGTAATCTCTACGTATTCCAATGCGCGATCAACTCTCGACATCATTTCCGACGGTGGCACACACTGATTTTCCAATGTGAAGAGTAATTCACGTTCGACTGTGTCCATGGCGAATTGTTGATTAGGGTTTTGGAACATCATGGCAATCAGCTGCCCCCGATCAGTTTCGGGTATCTCACTGATTGGAGTGTGATTTAACTGGATTTCGCCATGTGTGATGACACCACCAAACTTAGGGTATAGGCCACTCATAATTTTCATTAAAGTGGATTTACCGGAGCCGGAGGGACCGGTGAGCAGTGAAAAACCGCCATCCGGAAAAGTCGCCGAAACATCAGCTAACGTGAGTGGCTTTTGCCCATCTTCAGTGGGATAGGAAAATGATAAGTGATTGATCGAAATCGTTGCCATGGTTATCCCTCAATTCTAGCGAGACTGAGTTTGCATCAAATGGGTGCGGTCGAGTAATTTGACAATTGCTTTAACCAGCAAGCCGGAAAAGATCCAAGTTGAAATTAAACGGATGATGAATAATGCAATCAACAGGCCAATGTGATACTTGGAATAGCCATTCCGGATCATGTCCCAACCAAAGGTGACAATGGTGGTGGTTAACACACTCAGATTCAAGCTGAACCAGTCATAGCGCTTGTAGCCGGTAAAGGTAAAGCCCAGTTCTGAAGCAACACCTTGAACGACACCAGAGATCATTGTACTTGCGCCCCATTGGCCACCCAAAAACATTTCGACAACGGAACCCAGGAATTCGCCTAAGGTAGCGGAACCAACTTTTTTAAAGATGTAGCCAGATAGTGGTCCAGCCATGACCCAAATTCCCATCACAACATCGTTAGCACCCGGTCCAAGACCAACGGGGGTTAAAGCAACCGTTAAAACGTTGTACAGCGGGCCGATGACCCAGTAGATCACGCCAAAGAAGATCGCAATTAAAGTTAAAAGAATAATGTCTCGTAAATGCCAAGCATTTGAATATTTCATCTTGTAAAGCCTCCATGTATTTGATGACTAAACGTTTTTCTGCACGAAAAAGCGTCAAAGATAAACGATTATCTTTGACGCTCCTTTTGGCTTTTATATCAGAAAAATAAATGCATTATGCTCCCTTCGCTGGTATTAACCAGATCAGGTTCAATGGGTGGTATCTCAGCCAAAAGGCACCCCAGATAACGTTTAGTTCAGTTGATAGTCTACACGGACTGGTCCGTATTTGCAAGCGAGCGAACGCGAGTTAAGCGCGACTCAACTTCTTTAGGTTCGGAATTGTTAGCATTGTGCAAAGACTGATGATGTAAAGAATTGACAGGAAGCCCATAACTACGAACAGGCTATAGTGATCCATCAAAAAGCCGATGACAACACTTGAGAAACCGCCGATCGCACGACCGATATTGACGATGACATTATTAGCGGTTGAACGAATCTCAGTGGGGTAAAGACGGGAAATGACCGCGCCGTAACCACCGAACATCCCGTTCGAGAAGAAACCAAGTACAGCACCGGCGATTAGCAAAGTAATCTCATTAATTGCCAAGGTGATACTAAACACGGCTGCTGCGGAGCAAACCAGAAAGATGCCAAATGCTAATCGGGGACCGAAGTAGTCCAGAATGCTGCCGAAAGTCATCATGCCAATGCTCATACCGACAATGGTGGCAATCATCCAGATTGAAGAACCGGAAACGCTCAAATGTAGTTTTTGCTGCATGATGGATGGCAACCAGTTCATTAAACCAAAGTAACCAGCGATTTGGACGATGACCATAACGCTAAGCGCAATCGTTTGATATGCTAGTTTTGGTGTTTTGAACAGGGCACTGATTCGGACCCGTTTGCTGGGATCAGTTTCGGCTTTGCTAGCTGCTAGAAATTCATCGCTTTCGTGCAGATGGCGACGGATGAAGTAGGTCAACCCCACTGGAATCAAGCCAAATAAGAACAGTGCCCGCCAACCTAATGCGGGAATGATAAAGGCAGCA
Source organism: Secundilactobacillus angelensis (assembly GCF_012641075.1). GTDB lineage: Bacteria > Bacillota > Bacilli > Lactobacillales > Lactobacillaceae > Secundilactobacillus > Secundilactobacillus angelensis. The sequence continues at coordinate 161,469 of NZ_JAAXLJ010000005.1, forward strand.
GCAATGGCAGCTAAAATTGCACCAATTTGACCACCAATAGCTGCGATCGAAGTCATCTTACCGATTTTGTGATGGTTGAAGTTTTCCGCAATCAATGTAATACCAACGCCATATTCGCCACCAGCTCCGACGCCGGCAATAAAGCGGCAGAGGTAAATTAACGTAATGTTGTTGGCGAAATACATTGCAGCGGTGGCAAAAGCGAAAATAAATACGGTGTGGGAGAAAGTTCGAACTCTACCGAAACGGTCAGCAACGACGCCAAAAAAAATACCGCCCACTAGCATGCCCAAATTAGTGATTGATGAAATCAGTCCTGCCTGAGCACCGTTGATATGTAAATCAGCGATGATCGAAGAAAGCGCAAAGGAGAGAAATAAAACGTCCATATTCTCCAATGCGAATCCTGCCGAGGTAGAAGCAATCGTCCACTTTTGGTTCTTGCTTAGCGCGTGGTGTTGTACAGTAGTTTCCATATTCAGTTTCCTCCAAAATAAGTGCTCACAGGCACTTGTTATTTTTGCGGTTACAGTCGAACCGTTGCACGTATTGTGACATAGTTTGTTGACGAATACAAGTACTTCTTGACGCTGGCTGGTCGACTGATGTAAACTCAATTCAAGATATCTTTAACTTAGCCCAGTGAGACTAACAAGTTTACGGAAGAAGTCCATCTTCTTGATGGAACCAGTGAACCGTTTAGCGCTCGAGCTAAACGGTTTTTTGTGTAGAAAGGAGATTGTCATGCGTCCCATTATTATTGCGTTAGACTTTGAAGATCGTGATCAGGTATTCAATTTTCTAGATCAGTTTGACCATCAAGACCAATTATTTGTGAAGGTTGGTATGGAACTCTTTTACTTTGAAGGACCGAAGATTTTACTGGAATTGCGTAAGCGCGGCATTCAGGTTTTCCTTGATTTGAAATTGTACGATATTCCCAATACCGTTGAACAAGCGATGTATCAATTGGGACAGCAGGAAGTTTCCATGGTGACGGTTCACGCTGCTGGTGGAGCTGAAATGATCAGCAGGGCTAAGCAGGGGTTACTGCGAGGGAGTCAAAAAGCGGGTGTAAAACCCGCCAAGTTACTCGCTATTACTCAACTAACGTCAACCTCTGAGGAACAGATGCGAACCGAACAGCTGGTCAATGCAAGTTTAACGGAGTCGGTACGGCATTATGCGCAGCTAGCAGAGGCGAGTGGTGCGGATGGCGTCATTTCATCAGCCCTTGAAGACCCGATGATTCACCGCTCGACTAGTGATGATTTCTTATGTATCAATCCCGGAATTCGGTTAGCCTCGGACAGCGCGGACGATCAAAAACGGGTCGTGACGCCGGCCCAGGCTGCTGAATTAGGAAGTAACGGTCTGGTAGTTGGCCGTTCAATTACTAAAGCGGCTGATCCAGTTGCGGCTTATCAAAAAATTGCTGAAGAATGGGAGCTCTAATCATGAAAGAAATTGCACGACAAATTGCAGCCGATTTATTAGGAATTAATGCTGTCACGCTATCACCAAAAGAACCCTTCACCTGGGCTAGTGGAATTCAAGCACCAATTTACACGGATAACCGGCGGACGATTGCTTTTCCAGCTGTTCGGACCCACATTGCTGATGGTTTGGCAGAGTACATCAAGCAGAATTTTCCGTCTGCAACGGTGATTGCGGGGGTAGCAACCGCTGGGATTCCACATGCTGCGATCGTTGCAGATAAGCTGGAATTACCAATGAGCTATGTGCGTTCAAAGCCTAAAGATCACGGCACTGGCCAGCAGATTGAAGGGCAAATATTGGCGGCTGATAAAGTCGTCTTGATTGATGATTTGATTTCAACTGGCGGCAGCGTGTTAGGCGCTGCGAAAGCCGTTGAGCGGTCAGGAGCAGAAGTGTTGGGAGTACTGGGCATTTTCTCATATGAGTTACCAGATAGTACGGAAAACTTTGCCAAAGCAGAACTGTCCTTGCATACGCTGACCAATTACAGTACGCTGATTCAGTTGGCTAATGAGAACCAGGACATCGATCAAGCAGAACTTAATTCGCTGCAACAGTGGCGGCAAGACCCATGGCATTGGTTACCAACGCAAACTAAGTAAGCAACTGAGGTGATTAAATGACCATCAGATTAATTGCCACTGATATGGACGGGACCTTTTTGAATGATCAAAGTGATTATGATCACTCACACTTTCAACGACTCCTGACGAAGATGCAGGAACAGGGCGTTCGTTTTGTCGTCGCTAGTGGCAATCAGTATCCCCATTTACCCCAATATTTTAATGGTTTAACCGGCGAAATTACCTACTTAACCGAAGATGGAGCACACATAGTCTCAAACGGTGAGACAATCAGCGAAGATGTGATTCCACCGACCGTGTTAACAGCGTTTTTAAAGTGGATGCAGGACCAACCCCTATTCGAGCAAGCTTGGGTGTTACTTTCAGGCCGTCAAGCAGCGTGGACAGAAATGCTAGCCAGCTCAAAAAGATTCAAGCAATCCAGTTATTTTTACGGTAACCTCACACACGTGATGGATTTAACGGAAGTGACCGATGCCATTTATAAGGTCGATATTACTTGGCCATCGTTTGACGTTTCAAAGCAGGAAGCGTTAGTCAATCAGGCCTTCGCAGGTCAATTGCGAGCAACCTCCAGTGGTCTGGGTGGAATCGATGTCATTTTGCCCCACGTTAATAAAGCTTACGGTTTAGCTAAATTACAGCGAAAATGGCAGATTAGTCATGATGAAACCCTAGCTTTTGGCGATAGTGGTAACGATTTAGAAATGCTCCAGCAGGCTAAGTACGGTTACGTCATGAAGAATGCACCTGAGTTTGTTAAACAGCAGGTGGATTTAATCACACCACTGACGAACAACGATAGCGGCGTTCTTGCGGTGATTGAAGATTTCCTCAAATAGAATCAATGGGTTATACTAAAACTATTGTGAAGAAATCAATGAGGTGGATATGATGATCAAATTAGTAGCCCTGGATCTGGATAATACGTTACTGACCAATGATAAAAAAATTAGTCAAGTTAACGAACTGACTTTAAAAAAATTAGCAACAACCGGCGTCAAGATCGTTTTATGTACTGGGCGACCAATCAACGCCATTTGGCACTATATTGAACAACTTGGCTTGACGGGTGCTGACGATTATACGATTACCTTTAACGGTGCGCTGGTGATCAATAACACCAGCCGCGATGTTTTAGCTAAGCAGGGTTTGAGCAAGACGGATTTAGTACCGTTGCATGATTTTTGCAAAGCCAACGGGTTTCCCATGGACATCTTAGATTTTGAACAAGTTTATCCAGTGACTGATTTAGTCAAATCAATTTACACGTTGGGTGGCGGCATCAAGTTTAATCCCATGACCTTTGATGAATTGCCTGATCACTTATATGCCAAAGTCGTTGCTGCCCAAAAGCCCGCAGAGTTGGATCAAATGATTGCGGCGTTAACACCTGAGCTTCATGAAAAGTATCATATTGCCCGGTCACAACCGCACATTTTGGAATTTCTCAGCCCCACTACTGATAAGGCAGCTGGGTTACACGCACTATTGCAGCACTTTGGTTGGGATGAGAGCAATCTCATGGCCTTTGGTGACGCTGAAAATGATGCGGGAATGTTGAAAGCAGCTTCAGTAGGGGTGGCGATGGCCAATGCGATTCCTGAAATTACCGCGTTGACTCAATACCACACTGGTACCAACGAGGAAGACGGTGTGGCTGAGTTCGTGAACCAGTATTTTAAACTGAACGAGTAAATGAGATGTAAGCCCTGATTTCAACATCGAAATCAGTGGCTTTTTTGATATGGGAGAAGAAAACAAAAAGTACCCCCACAACTGTTTTCAGTTGTGGGGGTACTGCCGTTTATAAGTTTAGTTCTTAGCAAATAATCCTGTCAGATATTTCATGAAGGTTGCTAAATAACGATCGGCGTCAACGTTGATACCAACATTGACGTTAGTTTCAGGTTGATCCAAACGAGCTTGGTCACCGATTGTTCGACCATAAGTTTCCTTATCTGTGGAGACAAACATGTTGAGTCCAAGGGTGGTGATAAAACTTGGGTCTAGTGCAACACCAACGGCCAGTGGATCGTGCAGTGCACAACCAGGAACTTGTGGATTGGTTTCTTCGTAGGCTTCGATATAGTAGTCAACGATGTCAGCAAAGGCTGCACCAGCCTTGGTATTAAGCTCACGCCATTGTGAGGTTTCCTTACGGGTCAATAATGTCCGCAAAGTAACATCTAGGCCGACCATGGTTAACTGCATCGGGCTGGTGAAGACGGCGTTGGCAGCCTCAGCATCTTGGTTGATGTTGGCTTCTGCGTAAGCATTAACATTGCCTTCAACGGTTAATGCACCGCCCATAAAAGTAACGTTACCGATTTCAGTCGCGATTTCTGGGGCCTTTTCTAAGGCCTTGGCTAGGTTCGTCATTGGACCAGTTGGGACCAGTGTCAAGTCTTTACCGTACTTCTTAACTGAATCAATCAAGAAGTCGACACCTGAAGTCTTCTCTAATTGGCGCTTAGGTTCTGGCAGTTCAACTTGACCAATCCCATTTTCACCATGAATTCGGGCACTGACTTGCATCCGGTCGAAATGATCACTTGTAAGGGAGTGACTTTCGCCCAAATAAACGGGCACGTCGGGAGCACCCAGTAATTCCAAAATCTTCAGCGAGTTAATCCCGCCATCCTTCACGTAGACGTTACCATATGAGCCAATGATACCGATTAAATCAACATCTGGGGCTGCTAATGCGTAGGCAATTGCCAGTGAATCATCAATCCCAGTATCCAGATCCAAAATCATTTTTTTTGTAGCCATCAAAAAACCTCCATCGAACGATTTATACCCAACCGCTCTTTGATATTGTTGAAAGCGCTGCACTATACTCTTTAATGATAAGTGATGCGGCTTTGAAATACAAGAAATTTAAGGAGAATTCAACGTTACATCGCTGCTGTATTAAGGATTGATTGTCCATTGTGTAACGAGTCGGTTGCTACTTGAAAACGGACACATGTGGTACAATATTTTGTGTTCAGCTGTATGAGAAATCATAGACTTGGAGGAAAACATGACCCAGAATTTATCAGAAGAACAATTAAAGAAGAAGCACCGAGAAAACCTTCTGGACGATGCAACCAAGGAGCTGAACGAGTGGACGGGTGATGATACTGCAGTTGAAATTCACCTGTTTCGGATGTTTTCAGAGGTTTTCAAACGGCATAATAAGGATGAAGCGGATGCCTTATTTATTGTCGGTACCAAGAGGACAACGCCGAGTCTGGATGAAGTTTCTTCTGCGCCAGTAAAACCCTGGGTATTTTCGCGGGTGTTAGCTTTGCTAGGCTTGAGCTTTGCATTGTTAACGCTGCTTTTTCTTGTTTTTCACAGTGATAAAGCCGTGCCTGGGATGGTTTTTATTGGTTCGCTGGCGGTGCCATTTTCACTTGCAATTATGTTTTTTGAGATTAACGTGTATAAAAATATTTCCGTTTTTCAGGCGACTGAAGTTTTTCTGATTGGTGGTATCGCTTCGCTAGTGGCTACAATGGTGCTGTACCAAATCATTCCTTCAGGTAATGGAACAGATCTTGGATCGGCGTTAGCCATTGGTTTTATTGAAGAGACCGCCAAATTACTGATAATTGGTTACTTTATCAATAGTTTTAGGGTTAACTATATTTTTAATGGTATGTTGATTGGGGCTTGCGTCGGTGCTGGTTTTGCCGTTTTCGAGACCTCGGGATATACTGGTGAATTTGGCTTAGTTACTCTGTTTGTGCGGAGCTGGCAAGCAATCGGTACTCATACCATCTGGTCAGCTATTATCGGTGCTGCTATCATCCTCGCTAAGGTGCGTCACAAGCCAGTGAAGGGGAAAACGATGGTCAGACCAAAATTCTTGCGATTTTACCTACTAGCCGTATTACTTCATGCTTGTTGGGACTGGCAAGCGCCCGCACCATTTTTAGCGGCGTTTGACATTCAAAAATGGTTGATCATCATCGCGGGCTGGATTGCTGTTTTCGTTCTGATTGACGCTGGTTTGCGTGAAGTTCGAACTTTACAGGGACAACGGATTATTAATTAAAATGCTGAGAGAGGTGTCAAAGTTGGATAAACAATACGATTTAACGATTGTTGGCGGCGGTCCCGCCGGAATTTTTGCTGGATTTTATGCTGGTTTACGGGAAGCCTCCGCACAGCTGATTGAAAGCTTACCGGTTCTAGGTGGTCAGGTCAGTGCTTTATATCCAGAGAAACGGATTTTGGATGTTGCTGGAATTCCCGACATTCAGGCACAGCACTTAATCGATCAACAATTAGAACAATTTAAAGGCTTCCCAATTGATGTTAAGACTAATCAAACCGTTACCAATATCGAACCAACAGACGACGGGTTTACCATTACGACTTCCAGTGATAAGACTTATTCAAAGAATGTTGTGATTGCAGTTGGAAACGGTTCGTTTTCACCCCGGCCGTTAGCAATTGATAACGTCAAAGAATTTGAAGGTAAAAGCTTGTTTTACGCGATTACTGATTTAAGTCATTTCAAAAACCACCGTGTTCTTATCGCTGGTGGGGGTGATTCAGCTTTAGATGAAGCCTTGATGTTAGAACCAGTTGCCAAAGAGGTTCACTTAGTTCACCGGCGTAACGAGTTCCGGGCTCTGGAACACACCGTTGGACAGGTTAAAGACTCAACTATTGATGTCCAAACGCCATACATGATTAAAGCAATTGAGAAGAGTGATGACGGCATGCTAGTCACGATCAAGAAAATGCGTTCTGATGATGAAACCGAGACGTTAGAGGTGGATGATGTGATTGTCAGCTATGGATTCACCTCTGATCATAAAACGGTGGACGGTTGGAATCTGGATCTGGCAACGGATCACCGGCTGTTTTCCGTCAATACCCAAATGGAAACCAGTGTACCTGGAATCTATGCCATTGGTGATAGTGTGACTTATCCTGGTAAGCAGGCGCTGATTGCTACTGCTTATGGTGAAGCACCGATTGCAATCAATTCGATTATGGCTAAGTTATATCCTGATCGTCGAGGACCAATGCATTCATCGTCGATTATTAAGCAAAAATAATTAAAAACGGGTTGTGCCATAAGTCGATACTGGTAAGTATGTCGGTTAGCTTCGTTAATAACCGCTGCTTTATAATTGACTTTAGTTTGCGACTTGAATGTAGTCTTAACCTGTTCCACAACTCAGATTCCGGCCATATAAAACAAACTAGCACCATTCCGATAAAAACCAACGGAATGGTGCTAGTTTGTCTTATATTCTGGAATCTACCGAGTTGTGTCACACCTTGTTATTTGTCACCACTATTTGCGTCCGGGTTCGTAATCTTGATTCGGTTAGTATCCGTTGACTTATGGTGCAGTTCAGGTGCGTCGGTCTTATAATCTGACTGAGTTGATCGATTGCCATTTTCACTATACAAACTCGTTGATTTGCCCTTCAAGCGACGTTCAATATTAATTTCTTTGCTCAATCCATTAGCGTAGTTATACTTTGCTGGATCAACCGCTTTAAGTCCCTTGGGGTGATAGAACCGCAACAAGTTTTTCTGATTAAGTGAATCCGACAAGTTCAGTTCAAGTTTAACTTTCGCTTGTACTTGATTAATTTTGGCCTGTAATTTTTTATTTGGGTGGAGTTCTTGCCCAGTTTTGTTGTCATAAAGAACGTCGGATAAACAAGTATACTTATCGTTGACCCAATCCTCATTTCGGAAGGCCACAACTGGATCATGCGCTTTAGAAAATAGATCAGTTCCGAACTGAATATACTGCTTGGTACTGATACCTAATAGATGCAACAGTGTAGGCAGAACGTCAATTTCACCGCCGTACGTGTGGTCGACGTAACCACCCTTTGTACCCGGCATATTAAACATCAGGGGTACACGTTGCAGTTGAGCGTTGTCAAAGTCGGTCCAGTCACTGGGGTTCTTACCGAGGGCCTTAGCTAAACTGGTATTTTCAGAGTTGGAGATACCATAGTGATCACCATACAACACAACAATACTCTTTTTATCCAATCCAGTTCGATGCAAGTAAGCGTAAAACTCTTTGATGGATTCGTCCAAATAATGGGCGGTCTTGAAGTAGTTGTTAACCGTTTTATCCCCAGTGTTTGGCGCTTTAAAACCGTCGTCTTGATCCTCTTTATCTAGTGAGAATGGGAAGTGGTTGGTGACTGTTAAATACTTCACGTAAAATGGCTGTTGGAGACGCTGCAAGTACTTCACTGAGTCGTTGAACAAGAGCTTATCTTTCAGTCCAAACCCAAGCGACTTATCACCGGAAGTGTCGTAGTAACTAGCGTCAAAGAAGTACTGATAGCCGAGGTTCTTATAGGTGTTATTTCGGTTCCAGAAACTGGCAACATTACCGTGAAAAACGGCGGAGGTGTAGCCAGCTTTTTGTTTCAGAATTGATGGGGCACCCTGGAAGGTATTATCACTACCGAGCTGTGCGAATAGTGACCCTTGAGGTAAGCCATAAGTGCTGGTTTCTAGCATGTTTTCAGCATCACTAGTTTTACCTTGACCGACTTGATGAAAGACATTATCAAAGGCATAGGTTGATTGACTGTGGTAGAGCTTATTCAAGAAGGGGGTAACTTCTTTACCATTCACTTTTTTATCAATCATGAACTGTTGGAAACTCTCTAAGTGCAACACAATGACGTTTTTACCCTTAGCTTTGCCATAGTACGATTTATTCGGTTTGGCGTAATGACTATGGACAAACTTTAAAATGTCAGTTAGCTGTGATTTTTTGGCGGTCGCTCGGACATCGCTATTGTGTTGCGTTTTGGCACCGTCATACATGGTGAAGGTGTCTAAACCCAAGTATTTGACAACATAAGACCGGTCAAACGTTTTAGTTAATAACTGTGGCCGGTTCATTTCACTGATTGCCATATTGAACCCAAAGGCTAAGAAGCCTAATGAAGTGACGGCGAAACCGGCCCGCCAGTTTAGCTTCTGGTTGTCGGTTTTGATTCGTCTGGTGAACAGTAATGCCGCGATGACAACTAGATCGATCCAGAAGAAAACGTCGTGAAAGTTAGCCAAGGCAACAGAACTGCCACTAAGCCCCTGATTGACTTTGTTGTATCCCAGCATGGTGGAAACCGTCATGAAATCAGTAAACTCACGGTAGTAAATGACGTTTAGGTAAAGTAACACGGTATTTAGGATATCCAGCACAATGATTGACGTATAAAACAGCCGGGTGCGCTTGATATATAGCGCCAGGCTGTAGAAAATGATTGCAGTAGGAATTGAATTTAGAATATACAGAATGAACTGCAGCGGATCGTTGAGTCCAATGTGAAAATCAACGAAGTAAGCCAGCAGAGTTTTTAGCCAAAAACAGATGAGCAGCAACGTAGCAAAGCCCAGTCGCGTATCCGTTTTTTGCCATAAGCGCTTTAAAAACAGCAAAATAATGACTCCTTTTAACGACATATTGATGTTCATAAGTTTAGCAGACTTTTGGCAGTTGTGCCGGATTAGAGGGAAAATTTAGCAAAATATAAGAAGTGTTTTTTGCAAGTCAGCGCTTTCATTTTAACGTTTTGGTTACATTCGGATGGTGATATACTGGGATTAACTAAAGAAATGAGGTGTCAAGTTATGACAAAACTCAATTTATACGTTGTTCGTCATGGGCAAACTTACTTTAATATTTACAATAAATTACAAGGCTGGAGCAACTCGCCTTTGACACAAAAGGGGATTGATGGCGCTGTGGCTACGGGGAAGCGGTTAGCCGATATTCATTTTGACGCCGCTTATTGCAGTGACACCACTCGAGCCATGGATACGGCTAAACTCATTTTAAAAGAAAATCAGGCGTCAAAAGTAACCGAACCGCAGACGGCGATGTTCTTCCGCGAAGAGTTTTATGGCTACTACGAAGGTAACGATATGGCGCAGGCCTGGTATTTAGCTGGTGCTCCCCATGGGCTACCAACCTTTAAAGATATTGTGACCAAGTATTCGATTGGCAAGGCCAAGGATTACTTGAAGGAGGCGGATCCTTTCCACCAAGCCGAGAATAACGAGGAGTATTGGGCACGGGTAGATCAAGGTTTTGATCTTATTAGGCGTAATCCAGAGCTTAAAGACGGCGACAACGTGCTACTGATCAGTCACGGGAATACGTTGCTAAGCCTGATGGAACGTTATGGCGGTGGTAAGTATGATTTAACGGTCCGTCCGGCAAATGGCAGTTTGACGAATTTAACCCTGACGGATGATGATGTGATAGTGGAAAGTTATAATAAATAGCAAGGTGCGCAGCCAAGCGGTTAAAGACCGAAGCACAAGATAAGGCCACCGGAATTCCCCGAACTTGGGAATTTTGGTGGGCTTGTGTTGTGAGCAGGT
>NZ_JAAXLJ010000050.1 GCF_012641075.1 Secundilactobacillus angelensis
GATGATAATAAGCAGTTAACTAGTGATGTCACGAAGGATTCCAGCGACCTTGGTTCCAACGGAACCTCGGATCAGACTAAGGCCTTGACTAGTGACAAGGCGGAGTTGACTAGCGATGTTACTAATTACAAGAGTGACTCAAATAAGTTGGCCGGTGATCAAACGGCCGCGAAGTCGAATGCCCTGAGTAACGACCAAAGTGCTATCAACAGTGATCAGACGAAGGTTGACAGTGATTCGACCAAGGTATCAGATGATGAGAGCAACGTGGCTTCGGACCTGAGTGATAGCAGTACCACGTCGGCTAAGCTATCCAGCGATTTGAGTGATACCACCAGTGATCTGAGCAACTTCAGTAACGATAATAGTGATTTGAAGTCGGATACCACCAAAGATTCAAGTGATCTTGGTTCCGATGGAACCTCTGATCAGAACAGTGATTACAAGAGCAACAGTAATAAGCTGAGCAGTGACCAGACAACTTATACCAGTGATTCGAATGTTAATACGCAGGATCAAACGACCGCAAAGTCGAATGCCTTGAGCAATGACCAAAGTGCTATCAACAGTGATCAGACGAAGGTCAACAGCGATTCGAACAAGTTCTCTGACGACCAAAGCAACGTGGCTTCGGACTTGAGTGATAGCAAGACCACGTCAGCAACGTTATCTAGCGACATGAGCAAGACCAGCAATGATCTGAGCAACTTCAGTGATGATAACCAGCAGTTAACTAGCGATGTCACGAAGGATTCCAGCGACCTTGGTTCCAACGGAACCTCGGATCAGACTAAGGCCTTGACTAGTGACAAGACGGAGTTGACCAGCGATGCCACTAATTACAAGAGTGATTCTGGTGAGTTTGCGAGTGATCAAACGACCGCAAAGTCGAATGCCTTGAGCAATGACAGCAATAGTTTGAGTAATGACCTGAGTGACTTTAGTGACCAACAGAGTGATTTCAATTCTGAACAAACGAAGTTTACGAGTGACGTGGCCGTTTCCAACACGCCATCGGGGACCATCTCAAACGAATTGAGTAACTTGAGCAGCGATCTTGGTGGTCTGAGTGATGATCAAGTTGCCATCGATAGTGATGTGACGAAGGAAACTAGCGACCTTGGGTCGGCAGCAACCTCGGCACAGACCAGTGATCTGAAGAGTGATACCAGTGCAACGGCAAGTGATTACACGAAGGATTCGGGTGAATACAGTGATGATGTCACTACCGCCTCAGCTGCTAAGTCGGATACTTTGAGTAATGACCAAAGTGCTATCAACAGTGATCAGACGAAGATCAACAGCGATTCCAACCAGTTCTCCAACGACCAAAGCAACGTGGCTTCGGACTTGAGCGATGGTAAGACGACTTCGGCTCAGTTATCCAATGACTTGAGTAAGGCTGGTAACGATTTAAGCAACTTCAGTGATGATAATAAGCAGTTAACT
>NZ_JAAXLJ010000051.1 GCF_012641075.1 Secundilactobacillus angelensis
TTCTTTCTTTACATACACATTGACTGGCACACCGGTTATTAATTTAGTGAAGTCATCAATTGATTTAAGCGGTGTCCCTTCTGGTACTCCCACAGCTTGCAAGATGTACTGAAAGCCATCTAAGTCATATTGATTGGTAGAGTGACGCTTCCAGTTGTCCATAAACACGTGACGGTTGTGATACTTCGCGTTGGTCTCCGCCAATTCAGGTACCTTGTCGAGGTCGTTACGCACCAGTAAGTCGATCTGCAAGGTTTCCGCACCGCTTTGAGTAGCGTTTTCCTTTGCATTGTTAATAATCATTTCGTAGGTACCCGTTGGAAGTGGTTCGTAACTGTTGCCTGAGTTGTTTGAATAATCTGTTTTCATAAAATCTGCCATGATATTTGTTTCCTCCTAATTTTTAATGAACTTTCGTTTTAATGAAGCCACGATTTTTAGCTTGATAGAATACCCAGCCTGGTTTGTAATGCCGGGCTTTGGCAATTCCTTGTAAATCTTCCATATTCTGAGCATCGGCTGGTTTCATCCGGGCATATCGTACTGAGTTATAATCGGCTTTCATGTCCAGCTTGCCGTGGATGCGTTCCAGTTCGACTGAATTATCTTCTTCAATCTCGTTTTCCGATTGTTCAATAACTCGTTCTTTACCGCATACCGGACAGATATTAGCTGATGCCGGTATCACTGCATAGCAGAATTCACACGTTCGAATAGGCGTTGCATCATTCTTACGTTGCTTCTTTTTGCGGTCATTCAGAGACCAGTCACGGTCATCATCTGGCAAGCCGAAACGAGTATAGTTAGCAACGTGGTCAATGATGGTCGCTGTCTTGCCCTGCTGATATCTCATAGAACGCATGGACTGTTGAATGTATAGTACAAGTGATTCTGTCGGGCGCAGCATAATGACTACCGAACAGTCAGGGACGTTGAAGCCTTCAGAAATCAAATCGACGTTACATAGAATCTGCAATCTGCCAGTTTTAAAATCTGACATAATTCGGTCTCTCTCGGCGGATGGCGTTTTGGAATCGGCATGCGCAGCTTTGATACCCGCTTTTTGAAACGACAACGCGACTTCTTTGCTGTATTCAATCGAATGTGCATAGACAATAGCCTGTTGATCAGGAGTTTTTTCTTGGTAAGTCTTCACCACATCACCGAAGATCGTCTTGCCTACCGCATCATCCATGGACTTATTGGTAAAGTCACCGGTGCTGGATTTACGCAATTTTGTATCATCCACAAGATTGACTGAGTAATACCTGTATGGTGCAAGATAGTAATTTTCAATGAGCCAATCAATCCTCGGGCCTTCAACCATCGTGTCGTAAACATCATGCAATCCCTTGCCATTGAGACGCC
>NZ_JAAXLJ010000052.1 GCF_012641075.1 Secundilactobacillus angelensis
TTCTTTCTTTACATACACATTGACTGGCACACCGGTTATTAATTTAGTGAAGTCATCAATTGATTTAAGCGGTGTCCCTTCTGGTACTCCCACAGCTTGGAGAATGTATTGAAAACCATCCAAATCATATTGATTGGTTGATTTGCGTTTCCAATTATCGACAAAAACGTGCCGATTATGAAACTTAGCATTGGTGTCTTTTAATTCTGGTACCTTGTCGAGGTCATTACGGACTAGCAAATCAATTTGCAAAGTTTCGGCTCCGCTTTGAGTTGCATTCTCTTTAGCGTTGTTAATAATCATTTCGTAGGTACCAGTTGGTAACGGATCAAAGCTGTTACCTTGATTGTTGGAATAATCTGTTTTCATAAAATCTGCCATAATATTTGTTTCCTCCTAATGTGTTTTAATAAATCCACGTGTTTTTGCTTGATAGAATGCCCAGCCAGGTTTGTAACCTCTAGCTTTAGCAATCGCTTGTAAATCTTCCATGTTCTGCGCTTCGGTTGTTTTCATCCGTGCATATCGAACTGAGTTGTAATCAGCTTTCATATCCAATCGTCCATGGATGCGTTCCAGCTCAACTGAATTGTCTTCTTCAATCTCATTATCTGAAGGCTCAACGATTCGAGCTTGCCCACATACTGGACAGATATTCGCTGATGCCGGTATCACGGCATAGCAGAACTCACACGTTCGAATTGGTGTTGCATCATTGTTGCGTTGTTTCTTTTTACGGTCTTTTAACGTCCAATCTTGGTCGTCATCGGGCAATCCAAATCTCGCATAGTTAGCAACGTGGTCAATAATGGTTGCTGTCTTGTTTGGTTGATATCGCATGGAGCGCATCGACTGCTGAATGTATAATACAAGTGATTCAGTTGGTCGTAGCATAATCACACAGGAACAGTCAGGGACGTTGAATCCCTCAGAGATCAGATCAACATTACACAGAACTTTTAAGGCGCCTGATTTAAAGTCGCTCATGATTTTATCTCGCTCTCTCACCGGTGTCTTAGCATCAGCATGTGCTGCGTTGATACCAGCAGTTTGAAACGCTGTTGCCACTGCTTTGCTGTAATCCACAGAGTGAGCATAGACAATTGCCTGTTGACCTTTAGCTTTACTTAGGTAAGTCTTTACCACATCACCAAATATGGTCTTACCTACTGCTTCATCCATTGATTTATTGGTGTAATCACCGGTGCTCGACTTCTTAAGCTTATTGTCATCAATCAGCTTCACCGAGTAATACTTGTATGGTGCAAGATAGTAATTTTCAATGAGCCAATCAATCCTCGGGCCTTCAACCATCGTGTCGTAAACATCATGCAATCCCTTGCCATTGAGACGCC
>NZ_JAAXLJ010000053.1 GCF_012641075.1 Secundilactobacillus angelensis
CGAGAGCGTAAAATATCTTGTGTAAATGCATAAAAGATTTCTGAATTGTATAGAAATAGGGAATGCCTTCCCTTATGATATTTAGTAACCACAGAAAACATCACAGGAGGCATTCCCCATGAATGAACTTACCACAGAAATTATCGCTGCACTAGCCCAAAAGCAAGATTTGGACGAAGTTTTTCGTCACCACCTCGAAATTGCGATTAACCAGCTGCTTCAAACCGAATTGGTAGAGTTTTTGGGTTACGAACGCTACTCATACGCTGGGACTAACACTGGTAATAACCGCAACGGCAGTTATGAGCGCTCGTTTGATACGAAGTACGGCCAACTTAACTTAACCATTCCTCGAGATCGCAATGGCCGGTTTAAAAATCATACCTTGCCAGCCTACGGTCGGCACAGTGATAATTTAGAAACAACGGTCATTCAGTTGTATACCAAGGGAATTACCACTGCTGAAATTGCCGAACTCATTGAGAAAATGTACGGTGCTCACTACTCCAAAGCCACGGTTTCCAACATGACTAAAGCCGTCAATGAACAGGTTCAAGCTTTCCAGCAACGTCGACTGGCTTCACAATATGCGGCCATCTTCTTAGATGCCACTTACTTGCCGTTAAAGCGGGATACCGTTCAAAAAGAAGCCGTTCATATTGCGATTGGCATTCGTCCAGATGGTACGAAAGAAGTGCTGAACTACCAAGTGGCGCCAACGGAATCGACTGGAATCTGGACTGAACTGCTGGGAACCTTGATCAAGCAGGGCGTTAAAGATGTGCTGTTGTTTGTGGCCGATGGGTTAGTTGGTTTGGATGAAGGCTTGAATCGGAATTTCCCTAAAGCCAAACGACAACGTTGCCTGGTTCATGTTGGGCGGAATCTGATGAACAAAGTTCGCGTAAAAGACCGCAAGGCCGTGATCAGTGACTTTAAACAAGTTCATCGGGCCGCCAACCGTGAAGCAGCCGAACTGAAACTGAATGAGTTCGCCAACAACTGGCATCAGACCTATCCCAAATTAATCAAAGATCTGCTTAAAATGCCGAATTTACTCACTTTCATGGACTTTCCACCAGCTATCCGGCAATCACTATACTCCACTAACCCGATTGAGAACTTTAATAAGCATCTCAAGCGCACCACCCACCACAAAGAACAATTTCCAACGGAAGATTCACTGGATCGCTTCCTGGTTTCTCAGTTTAATGTTTATAACGAGAAGTCTCTGAAGCGGATCCACCGAGGGTTCAAAGGACTCCAGGACACCTTGGAAGCATCATTTATTTAAGTTAGATACATATTATATGTACGAAGGCATTTCGTTTACACAAGATTCTTGACGCTACC
>NZ_JAAXLJ010000054.1 GCF_012641075.1 Secundilactobacillus angelensis
TATCTTGATACTAGTATGATCAACTAGTTTTTTATTTTTGCGAGTAATTTGTCCCTTATCATTGATTTTATGGGGTTTTGGTGTATTATTGGACATATAAAATTTAATAATAAAGAAGCGCAAAAAAAACCCACGTGCAAGTTCCTGATTTGGCCGTCCGGAACACGTGAGTTTGATTTCAGAGTTTTATTGCTTCAAAGCCTAGTATAACAGATGTTATAGGACTTTTGAATAATTAGGTATATAATTTTTATGGTTGTCAAAATTATATAAGCAAAAACAGAAATCAAACTCCTTTTCACGTAGGTTAGAAAAGGAGTTTTTATATATGTCAGAAATTTTTCGAGATAAAACAAAAAACGGGAAAGTAAGACCTTGGCGTGAACGTAAAATTGAAAATGTCCGTTATGCAGAATATTTGTCGATTTTAGAATTTAAACGTGCACATGACATTAGGGGTTGTGGGGAAACTTTGCGTTTTCGTAAGATCAATAATCAGTTAAAACTCTACCAGACTTGGTTTTGTCAGAAACGCTTATGTCCGTTGTGTAATTGGAGAAAGAGTATGAAAAATTCAAGTCAATTAAAACAAATTATTGCGGAAGCTGTTAGCAGACAGCCTAAGGGCCGTTTTTTATTTTTAACACTGACAGTTAAGAATGCTTATGGTGCAGAAGAGTTAAGAAGTTCATTACGAGTTTTAACCAAGGCGTTTAATAAGCTTACCCGTTATAAGAAAGTTACCAAAAATTTACTTGGTTATCTGCGTTCAACTGAAATCACGGTCAATGATGAAGATAGGTCATATAATCAACATTTGCATGTTTTATTGTTTGTAAAATCGAGCTATTTTACTGGTAATAATACTAACTATATCAAACAAGCAGAGTGGACTAAATTGTGGCAGAGAGCCTTAAAAGTTGATTATGAGCCAGTTGTGCATGTTGAAATAGTTAAGGCTAATAAACGCAAAGGTACTGGTTCTCTGCAAGCTAGTGCGGAAGAAACTGCTAAGTATGAAGTTAAGTCGTCTGACTATATGACTGCCGATGATGACCGTAACTTAGAAGTGATTAATGATCTAGAGTATGCTTTGGCTGGTACACGGCAAATTAGTTATGGCGGTCTTTTTAAGCAGATCAAGCAAGATTTAAAACTTGAGGACGTTGATAAGGGTGACTTAGTTCATGTTGGTAATGAAGAATATAGCAAAGAGCAAATGGAAGCTGCGGAAGAAGTCGTTGCAAAGTGGGACTTTAAAAAGCAAAATTATTTTATGTGGTAGGGGGGTATTTTTTATGATGATGAGA
>NZ_JAAXLJ010000055.1 GCF_012641075.1 Secundilactobacillus angelensis
ACTTTATACTTTGCATATTAAAACTAAAAAAGTCCTAATCACAAAGTAGTGATTAGAACTAATTTATAAATTTACCAACAACAGTTGCCAAAGAGCCGATATAATCCCCAGCATAGAGCAGGCATTAATCCTATTAGAATGTTCAAGATACGTCTCCTTCAATCAAAAACCAAAAAATCATGATAATTTACTTTAATGAGTATCAAGTAAAATTATCATGACTTATATTCTAAATATCCTATTAAACTAGTAGAAATTATAGTATTGACGTTATATCAGTGTCAAGGGCATTTATATATCGATTACTGTACATTCATCACTAAATCAATTATACCGCAATCCTTGCGCAAAGTTATTTGATGTTAACCAAATGCAAGCTAACCATCTTGGCGAAGTCTTCCATTTGTTGAGCAGTGACACCGAATGAGAAGACTGTGTGGTGACCACCACCATTTTCGATCCATTGAGTAGCGCCGTTCTTTAAACCAGCCTTAGGTGTCCACATTTGCTTAGCAACTGGCATTTTAGGCATTGACTCTGCCTTATGGCCATCTACTTCGTACATAATCATCCGGTATTCATCACCGAAGTCAGCCAAGGTAACATCGATTGCGTCACCTTCACCACCGGCAAAGACCAAACGAGCTGGATCTTCCTTACCACCGATGTCCAATGGGTGAACTTCAATCTTAGGCTTGTCAGTTGCTAAGGTTGGATCAACTTCAAGCATATGTGAACCAAGGATAGCTTCATGGCCCTTACGTAGATCAAGAGTGTAGTCTTCCATGAAGGCAGTCCGCTTGTTGTGGCTGATGATCTTCATTAAGCGGTCAAGAGCAGCGGTCTTCCAGTCACCTTCACCGGCGAAACCATAGCCTTCAGCCATCAATAATTGAGTAGCTAAACCAGGTAATTCCTTCATACCATACAAGTCTTCAAAGTTATCTGAGAAGGCAGTGTAGCCATGAGCGTCCATGAAGCGTTTCAAACCGAAGTATTCGCGAATCTGGTACTTAACGTGGTCTTCAAAGAAGGCTTCGTCGTTGTCACCAGGGTTCATGGTGTAGGTCTTAGCTAATTCATCATACTTCTGATCAATATCAGCATCAGTAACTTTGTTCATTTCTTCAACTAAATC
>NZ_JAAXLJ010000056.1 GCF_012641075.1 Secundilactobacillus angelensis
GGAACGGTTGGGGCTTGCATAAGCTGTATAACGTTGTGATGGCGATTCAGCCACAACACCCATACGGAGCTATTGTTCTCGGCATTCTTGGCTTTGTCCTGATAGCAGGAGCGATTTATGCCAGTTTTTGGTTGCTTGTACATGCTGTCCAACAATTAGTCGATTTTAAGCCTTTTAAGCCATCTAAGCTCTTGTTCTGGAAGAAGCAGAATAATACTCGCTGGTAGTCCCAAACGGCACTCACGGTAATTAAAAATCGTTCACTCATGGTATAATGACCACAAGTGAACGATTTTTTTGAATGTGGTACCTATTTCTCGGTTGAATCGGCTTGGTCGAAAGCTTCGAACCGTTGGAGTAGGTACTTTTCTTTTTGATTTGAACCACGATGAACTAATTTAGGATTCAACATAATTGCTCCCATTCTTCTCTCTATCAACCCTGCCTCTTTCAGCAAGTTAATTGTGTCTTGAACAGTTTTCGTCGAAGTCTTAGTTAAACGTGACAGCTCTTTGTTAGTCGTAACTAACGTATTATTATCTCGTGACCGATTTTCTATGATGTACTTAAACACTTGATACTTTTGACCACCCAATTTGTCAAATAAATCCATAAAATACGTTAAATACGTAATTTCAAACCCTGACCTCGGAACTCTCTTGACTACTTCGTTTACCTCAATCATTTCTCCAGTATCTTGATTAACCCATTTTCCATTTCCAAGAAACTTAGTATCGCTTGATATTGTTGACATTACATCACACCCTTTCGTGCGCAAGTATATCATACAAGCTAAAAAAATTACACTAAAAAAGCTAAAAAATTACACCGCTTGAGCTAAAAAATTACACCGCCCAAAACCGCCACAAACCTTGTTATACCAGCGTTTATAGCGGTTTTCACCTTTTTTCACTCTTATCTGTGTATTTAGTCTCTACTCTGCATATCATTTTCAGTAGAATTTAGAACTCAAAAAACCAAGACAAAAACCAAGATAAAAACCATTAAGATACAAAAAAGAGAGACCGCCGACAAGTCGGCAGAGACAATTCAGATTTTCGCTTCGCTCTTTCAAATCAATCAGCACTCA
>NZ_JAAXLJ010000057.1 GCF_012641075.1 Secundilactobacillus angelensis
ATTGATGTTGACCGCTCGGCTTTAAATTATGATTTGGTCGCTGGTCGGACTAATCATTTTAAAACGGATATTGAGGCTTACATTAACGAGCGAAAAACCAGCCAGCGGGCGGTTAGAAAAGATGCCGTCTTGGTCAATGAATGGATTATTTCAAGTGATAGTCAGTTCTTTGCTGATTTAACGGCAGCTGATACGCGTAAATATTTTGAAACAGCGAAGGACTATTTTGCTGAAAAATTTGGTGAAGAAAATATTCGTTATGCAATTGTTCATCTTGATGAGAGTACTCCCCATATGCATATGGGGATTGTCCCGTTTGATGATGAACATAAATTGTCTGCTAAACGAGTTTTTAATCGCACAGCTTTGCGAGATATTCAAGATCAATTACCGACTTATTTACAACAGCATGGTTTCAATATTCAGCGTGGGGTTCAAGAATCAGAACGTAAAAGTTTAACGGTACCAGAATATAAAGCCATGCGGGAATCTATTAAGCAGGGGCAACAAAAGTTAGCAGCGGTTGAAAATGAAACTAAACAGCGTCAAGCGAAACTTAAAACGTATCAAGCCACTAAATTTGATGTAAATAGTGTTAAAACGAAAGAATCCCGTTTCCATAAGCGGTATGTGCTGGTTGACCGTTTTGATTTTGATAAACTTAAACAGGGCGCCAGCTTAACTGATACGTATTTTACTGAAACATTGTCCCAAAGGTCTGATATGGATATTCAAAAAGACCAACTGATTAAAGCTGAAAGTAAGGCTATGGAACTAGACATTGAGAATCGTCGTCTTCAAAAGCTAGTCGGGACGCTACAAGGAATTGTTCGGAGCGTTGACCGCTTCTTACAGCGCAAATTAGGTATGGGTTTACCAAATGAGTGGCTAGAACGAGCTGGACTAAAAGAACCGTCTAAAAAAGCCCCTCAGAGGCCACAGGAGCGTTTTAAGGAACGGCATGATGAATTAGATGGTCCAAGCCTTTGAATTTGATCTATGGCTTTAATTTAGCCGCTGATGAGTATTGGAGCTGTTTAATGGCCGTCAGTCAACGGTAAATCGAATTAA
>NZ_JAAXLJ010000058.1 GCF_012641075.1 Secundilactobacillus angelensis
AAACTGACCCCAATAATCATCATCTGATTCAACAATTTCATCGTCAGGTAAAACATGGCGTTTAATTAACTGATCACGTGCAATTGCATATTCTAACGAGCCTTCTTTAGCTTTTAATGCTCGTTCTAGCCAATCCATTTTTTCTTGTGAAACGATGGCCACTGCGCGACTATTTGAACGAGCAATATAAACGGTTTCGTCTTCGTCATTAACTTGATCTAAATATTTTTTTAAGTTAGCGCGAAAATCGCTCTGTGTTAATGCTAATGTCATATTTACCACCCTTTCTTTGTACTTAATATTGTACTTTAATTTGTACTAAAAATCAAAAATTTTAAAGGAGCTCAAACTATGCAACAAGTTGTCTTACCCATCAAAGATTCAAATGTTCTCAAGGAAGTTCAAGATACCTTACTCAACAACTTTAAAGCTGGCCGGCGTAACTATACAGTTTTTCAAGTTGGCAAAGCGACACTGCTGCGAGTCAGTGATGTCATGCGCTTAAAACAGGCCGATATTTTTAATCCGGACGGTTCTATTAAACAAAATGCGTTTATTCACGACCGAAAAACTGGTAAACCTAATACCTTGTACCTTAAACCTGTTCAAACAGAGCTCTTATTGTACCGTCAATGGCTACTTGATCATCAGCTGGATTCTGAATGGCTCTTTCCTTCCATTCAACACCCCGAGCGCCATATTACAGAAAAACAATTTTACAAAATCATGAGTAAGGTTGGCGATCTGTTAGGAATTAATTATCTAGGGACCCATACGATGCGTAAAACCGGGGCTTATCGCGTTTACACGCAATCAAATTATAATATTGGCTTAGTCATGAATTTGCTCAATCATTCCAGTGAGGCGATGACTTTAGCTTATTTAGGCTTAGACCAGGCTAGTACTGAAACGATGCTGGATAAAATTGATTTTGGTTAGGAGGCTGGCTTTATGGATTTAGATTTT
>NZ_JAAXLJ010000059.1 GCF_012641075.1 Secundilactobacillus angelensis
AAAATCTAAATCCATAAAGCCAGCCTCCTAACCAAAATCAATTTTATCCAGCATCGTTTCAGTACTAGCCTGGTCTAAGCCTAAATAAGCTAAAGTCATGGCTTCACTTGAATGGTTTAATAAGTGCATGACCAAACCAATATTATAATTAGATTGTGTGTAGACGCGATAAGCCCCGGTTTTACGCATTGTATGGGTCCCTAGATAATTAATTCCTAACAGATCGCCAACCTTGCTCATAATTTTGTAGAACTGTTTTTCCGTGATATGGCGCTCTGGGTGTTGAATGGAAGGAAAGAGCCATTCAGATTCTAGTTTATGATCAAGTAGCCATTGGCGGTACAATAAGAGCTCTGTTTGAACTGGTTTAAGATACAAGGTATTCGGTTTACCAGTTTTTCGATCGTGAATGAACGCATTTTGTTTAATAGAACCGTCCGGATTAAAAATATCGGTTTGCTTTAAGCGCATGACATCACTCACTCGCAGTAGCGTAGCTTTGCCAACTTGAAAAACTGTATAGTTACGTCGGCCAGCTTTAAAGTTGTTGAGTAAGGTATCTTGCACCTCTTTGAGAACGTTTGAATCTTTGATGGGTAAGACAACTTGTTGCATAGTTTTAGCTCCTTAAAAAATTGATTTTTAGTACAAATTAAAGTACAATATTAAGTACAAAGAAAGGGTGGTAAATATGACATTAGCATTAACACAGAGCGATTTTCGCGCTAACCTAAAAAAATATTTAGATCAAGTTAATGACGAAGACGAAACCGTTTATATTGCTCGTTCAAATAGTCGCGCAGTAGCCATCGTTTCACAAGAAAAAATGGACTGGCTAGAAAGAGCATTAAAAGCTAAAGAAGGTTCGTTAGAATATGCAATTGCACGTGATCAGTTAATTAAACGCCATGTTTTACCTGACGATGAAATTGTTGAATCAGATGATGATTATTGGGGTCAGTTT
>NZ_JAAXLJ010000006.1 GCF_012641075.1 Secundilactobacillus angelensis
TAGCGAAATTGACTTCGCAAATTACATTTGATATCAGCCGAAGCTGATATACCCTGCACATTTGTGAAACAAAACTTTGTTCAGTTTTCAAAGGTCTACATTATTACTCGACTTAATCAGTATAACCAAGTTGTAAATCAATGTCAACGATTTTTTGTATCTTTATTCATTCACATAAACAACTCAATTATCTGAATAACTGTTGAATACCAGAACGATTGAATATTAAATGTCTGAATATAAATTCACAGAATTAATATTGTGTTCTTTAACAACAGATAAAATAATACCAGCTATTAGCTATCGGGTCAAGGACAAATAACGAAATTACTCAATTTATTTTCCAACAAACTCCCGTATTGCTTCCTGTGCCCAAGCCTGTCTTCTCTTCTGAATCGGCTTAAACCCCTCGTGAAAATTTTTACTGGTCCAATAGTGTTTATGCTGATTCTCGTTTTGTGGTGCAGTTGGTGCTAGTGGGACTTGAGTTTCTTCCAGACAACGCAACGAAAGAGAAATTTTTCCCGTAAATTCGTCAATGTCCAAAACAACAACATCAATCTCGTCACCAACCGATAAATAGTCGTGGATGTCTTTAACGAAACCGTAGTGACATTCAGATATATGAATCAAGCCCTGTACTTCATTGCCAAGATCGACAAAGGCTCCGTACGGCTGAATACCAGTCACCGTACCATGAACGTGGTCACCAATACGCATTATTCAACGCCTCCTTCCATACTATTACTCAAACAAAAACCTGAGGATCATGCACCTCAGGTTAAATTGTCGCCTTACTTAATCATCAATCGAAACTGATTCTATGACAATGTCTACTAACGGCTTATCAGTGTCATCCGTCTTAACTACAGCCATCTGATCGACGACATCCATACCCGCAACTACCTGACCAAACACGGTGTGACGAAAGTCCAGCCATGGGGTACCGCCATTCTGATAAGCTTTGACAATTTCTTCGGGAAAGTGAGCATCCTGCATTTGCTGAGTTAGCTGTTCCGACAAATGTTTATTTTGAACAATAAAGAACTGACTACCATTAGTATTCGGGCCGCTATTAGCCATGGAAACGGCACCCCGAAGATTATAGAGTTCCTTAGAAAATTCGTCTTCAAAAGGCTCATCCCAAATACTTGATCCACCCATACCAGTACCGGTTGGATCTCCACCTTGAATCATAAAATCATTAATAACGCGATGGAAAATAACTTCATCGTAATACTTTTTCTTAGCCAATGTCACAAAATTCTCAACGGCTTTAGGCGCTTGTTCAGGAAACAATTGAATCACAACATCGCCCATTGACGTATGAATCGTAGCCCGGGGGCCGTCAGCCTTATCGGGTTGTAACTGTGGATAATTCACATTAATAACCTCCAGTTTTCTTTCATATCTATTATCCATGAAAAATGACGAAAAGCAAGCCTTGAGTCACGACACCCTCATACTCGAAAAGCATGTCAGACAGACAATAAAGCATAAGTGTACGCCCATTAAGCCGACTAAACGATTCAAATAATGTTAGGGTGTTATGGTTATGATTCGCTTAAATCCGTGAGAAAGTCTTTTATCGTCGAATATTCTCTGATACAATGTCATCAACTTAAAAGTGAAAGGAAACCTTCAAAATTATGGGTCAATTGATTGATTTCGTGCTCCACATTGACAGTCACATGATTACCATCGTAAACACATTTGGTGGCTGGTCATATGGGATACTTTTTCTAATTATTTTTGTCGAAACTGGTGCGGTGATTTTACCGTTCTTGCCTGGTGATTCACTCCTCTTCGCAGCCGCTGCCTTGGCAGCCAATCCGGATTACCATCTCAGTATCGGTCTGTTTGCTGTAATTTTTCTAGTGGCTTCTATTGGTGGTGACTCAACCAATTTCTTTATCGGGCGTCGAGCAGGTATCGCAATCACTCATCACCCATTCTTTAGTCGTTTTATAAAAGAAGAAAATTTAGCATCTGCCAGAAAATTCTTTGAACGTCATGGTAAAATTGCAATTTTCTTAGCAAGATTTATGCCAATTATCAGAACGTTCGTACCGTTTGTGGCGGCGACTTCAGACTATGGGTACCACTCATTCCTGCGCTACAACATCCCCGCCTGTTTGACCTGGGTACTACTCTGCTGCGGTGGCGGTTACTTCTTTGGCAATATTGACTTTGTTAAGGCTCACTTTTCACTGGTCGTACTTGGCATCATCATCGTATCAATGATCCCCGCCTTTATCGGTTTACTTAAAAGTCGAAGTCAGGTTAGTAAAGATTAATGGTATGACACGAAAAAACTCTAGCTGGTTACGATAACCACGCTAGAGTTTTTTATTTGTCTAAAAAGGTGCGTTTGCCGCGCCAGACTCCCCACAGCATAATCAGCTCAAACAAGCCAAACGCTAGTATGAAACATTGTGAGAAGAAGGTTTCTGGTAACACAAGAATGACAGGATCAAAACGTGGGTCAAATAACCAGTCGGAATTACGAAACAGAATTTTGTGGAAATCAACGAAAAACTGATTAAAGTTCACCAACATCAACAACCCGGCCAGGACCGGAACAAGAGCTGCCGTCTGGAATGGCCGAATGAGTTTCCAGAGCATCTTTTTTACCGAAAGTGTCCGCAGAAAACGAACTGCCGGCCAAATCGTGATGATCAATACGCTGTTGTTCACCAGAAATAGATGCTTAACATCAATAAAGTGCTGAAGGCCACTAGGCGAGGTTGGAAAATCCATCATATCCAGTTTAGTCACCCATGGTAATTGGAGATAAGCTAGCAATTGCAAATAATTCTCCATAATTCGACTAGTAGATAACTCTACAATATGAGATAAGCGTCCAACTTTAACGTTCAACCAATATAGCCATACACTATTGATCGTCAAAAAAATGACTAACGTTATAATTGCTAAAAATAACGAGAACCACTGTAATGCCACTTTCACTCTGTCTTTATTCATCCTCGACCGACCAATCGTCTAGACTATCAATTTCATAAGTTGGCGCAATATCTTGATGAGCAACCTGACTTCGAGTCGACAGCCCCGTATAAACGAGCAAGGTATCCATTCCGAATCGAATTCCAGCTGTAATATCAGTCTTGTAATTGTCGCCCACCATCACAACTTGAGACTTTTTCAATCCAATCCGCTTGAGTGCATTAGCCATAATAATTGTTTCCGGCTTACCAATATAAATTGGTCGCTGCTGCGTGGTGTACGCAACCATTTCAACTAGTGAGCCAGCGCCTGGTAGCATTCCCCGTTCATTAGGAATATTAGAATCAGGATTGGTCCCAATAAACTTTGCGCCCCCACGAATCGCCAGCGTCGCAATTTCAAATTTGTGATAAGTAACATCCGAGTCAAGACCAACCACAACGAAATCAGGCTGGCGTTCATTCAGCTCAAAACCCTTATCTAAAAAGGCCTGTATCAGCCCAATTTCGCCAATGATATAGACTTTTTTCTGCCCTTCTGTCGCAATACTAGCCACGTAGTCAGCAGTGGCTAGACCAGCAGTATAAACGTTCTTAGGATTTACGTGAATGTCATGATTGGTGGCTAAATTTTCAACGACATCAACTGGTAGCTTCGTCGTGTTATTGGTGACAAACAAAAAATCTTTATTGGCCCTTTGCAATCGCTCAACGAACCGTTTAGCAGCGGGAATCCTACGCTTACCAGCATAAACGGTGCCATCTAAATCGATAAAGTAGCCATCGTAATGTTTTTGCATTAAACCTTAATCCTCTTTTTCTCGAATTGTAAATTTACGGTGCTGACTGTGGCCAACCGTCTTAACTGTTCCACGGCGTTGGCTGACTGGCGTTTTCTTGACGGGTTTAACTTTTTCTACCGTATAGGCTTTTTGCTGACCATTACCATTGTTACTATGACTATGATGTTTAGCCTGCTGGCGTTGACTTGAGTTAACCCGTTGTGACTTTTGTTCGTTCTGTTTTTGATTTTGATTACGGTTGGCAGTTCGATTACGATTTTGTTGCTTACCGCCATTATTCTGATTACGACTGGGACCGCGATGACTATTTTCTCGTGGCCGTGGACTGCGCTTAGGGGTGATCACTTTAGCATCTTCATTGTGCATCACAAAATACGGACAGCCAGTGTTGCAGGCTTCATCCAAATAGTCCTGTAAGGCACCGATTTTCAATTCACCGGCAACGTTTCGCTTATCATCATAAAAGCCGCGCAGACGTAATTGACCGAAACCCCAGTCACCAACTAAATAATCATAACGTGAAAAATACGTATTGAACCGATCGCTTAACTCGACCCGGTCAAAAGCATCACGATAATTAACCATTAGCTCATATGGGTGTTCATTAATCTGGAAATGAGTTTCATCAACCGCCACAATCACACCGCCTGGCTCACGGCTTGCGCGAGCGTCGTCAATTAAAGTTTGTAAAGATTTCTTATCCATGATTTGCCTCCTTTCTGATTGGATATTGCTTTGCGAGATAGTCGCCTAGTACCGTTCTTAAAAGTTTACCATATAAAATTTGGTTTTTTCCGACAATCGAAATTGTAGGGAAAAAAGGAATGAATAAATAGTGGTCTGGCATCGCAACCGTATACGTCCTCAGGGGTGATAACGTCTCACCTCGAAAAAGAACTGACCCATCACGCTCATTATATGTAATACCAGAGTAATTGAGCGCACCGAACACCTTGCCGCGAAATCCCATGCCTTTAATTGGAAAACGGGACAAAAAGCGACGGTTCTTTTCCATTTCTCGAATCAGCCGCCATAAGTTGTCACCACTTAACGTCACTCTCATCACGTGCATGGCGTGTGGCAACGTTTTATGAAGATGATTGCGTGAAATAATTCCAGCTGGCAAATCTTGCATAAAAAGCCCACCGTTTAAGATGGCAGCATCCGTACCAGCATAGTCTTCCAAAGCAGCTAGTCCCTCACTGACAAGCCGCGAATGACCCTCCCAGTTCTTTTCCATGGCTACTGGCAAATCGGCGACTTTCTGATTGTCCAGCAGCTGTTCGCCACGTTCTTCATACCCGTCAATTTCTTGTCGGTCACTGGTGGCTGCCTGAAGATTGGCCGTTTTCACAACAGAAGCTGATGATGCCACGATCTTATGATCTGTCAGTTCAAGTTGAATGGTACCGACATACTCGCCGTACTTCCCCGCGGCACCGAGCAAAGCAGCATGATCACGTTCACCGTGCGGCAATAAATGGTGAGTGTGCGCGCCAAGGATCACGTTAATTTCAGGAAAGCGCTTGGCAATCGATCGATCTACGTCTAATCCTAGGTGTGACAATAAAATAGTGCAATCGTACTGTCCCTCAAATTGCTTCAGCAAATATGGCAGCATTCGTTCAACTGAAATTGGCTGCCATCCAAGCAAGGGATAAGTTAAAGTATACGGTGCGGTTAACCCCAGTACCAACACACGGGTTCCTGCCTTTGTGGAGATAACCTTACCAGGGATTGCCCATTTCGGCTGAGTCTTTTTTGGCGTGTTAAGAATATTGCCCAAAATAACGTCAAAATTGGCGTGATCATACATGTGAACAAGCTGTTCTCTAGAGTTTCCTAGGCCTTCATTATTGCCAATGGTTACCCCGTCATAGTTGATCTGGTTCATCAAGTCCACATTTGCTTGACCGTTTGTCGCCTCAGTTAAGGGGTGTGCGCGATCCATTGCATCCCCAATATCAAAAGTGAATACTTGGTGGCCGGCTGCCTCGAAACGTTGCCGTTCCTCAATCAGGTAACGCCGAATCTTTGGCCAATTTTCAAAGTGTGAATGCAGGTCGTTGGTGTGCAAAATTGTAATTTTTTCAGTCATACCCCAGCTCCTCTGCTCAGTTATCTTCTCTTCTGAAAATCGTTATATTTTCCGGCCACCATTTCTTCAATTTCGGCCATGGAAAATGGCGTTCCAAATGGTGGCTTTTCCTTCAAATAATCAGTTTCGGGCGTATCAATACCGACGTTAATGTCCTCTTTAATGTTCACTGAATAATGGTGAATGTGGCCATGTAAATTAATAATCTGTTTGACGATTCCCATCATCATTGGGTAATGCGTCATGTAATACTGTCGGTGGTTCACTTTAATAATGGCACCGACATCGTGAAATTCAAATTTCGGTTTGCCACCATAAGTATAGTTATGCTGAGCTAGAAATTTGAATAGCGCTCGATTATCGTGATTCCCTTTAATCAGTACCAAATGGCCATTCAACTGATTCAATACCTCCAGCACCGCAGCTTGGGATGCCCGCTCCGGTCGAATGAAATACAGTGCAATATCACCTAAATGATACACCGTATCTTCTGGTGTCACCCGTGCATTCCAATGGTCAATGATGGTTTGATTCATTTCTTCGACGGATTTAAATGGTCTGGGAGCAAAGTCCGAATTACCGAGTAAATCTTTATGAAAAAAATGTGTATCTGCAGTGAAATACAGTTGCACGTTTACCCCTTCTTTGTCCAATCAGAATTTGATTTAAAAATACTATGTTCTCAGTTTACCATGTTACCCCTTGGATGGGAAAGTAACTGGGTTGGATCTTCAACGGAAACAACGACTTTCGGTTACCAAAAAAGCCGTCGCTCATTGCGACAGCTTTTAGTTATTTTCATGGTGTAACTTTCCCACTTCAGCTCGATCCATACCACTTTTAAACAACCAGAGACCAAATAGCCAAAGTACGGACCCAATCAAAGCAACCAGCGTCTCAAACCTAAACACCAAAATAACGGCAACCATTGTCAGGAAGAGTAAGACAAAATAATCTGAATATGGTGCAAATGGCATCTTAAAGGTAACTTTCTTCTGTTCTTCTGCCGATGCTGTACGTCTGTATTTTATATGTGCCAAAATGATTGATCCCCAGATGAATAGAAAACAAGTTGTGGCGATACTGGAAATCAGGGTGAAGACCTTGCCAGGAATAAAGAAGTTCAATAACACCACAACTGCGATAATCAAGGCCGAAAGAAGCATTGCGTGAACGGGCACCTGCGCTCGCGATAATTTTGTTAACCGTTTTGACAAATTCGTTTTACCGCCGTATGAAAGTGAAAAAAGCATTCTGCCGGTTGTAAATAAGGCACTATTACATGCTGAAGCTGCGGCGGTCAACACCACAAAATTAATGATTGCAGCGGCGGATTTAATTCCAATTGCAGCAAACACCTCCACAAAAGGGCTTTGATTAGGTGAAATGTAGTGCCACGGATAAATGCACATTAATGCCATTAGGGACCCCAAGTAAAAAAGAATCACCCGCATAGGAATTTCATTGATGGCCTTGGGAATAATTGTTTTGGGATCATTAGTCTCGGAAGCCGTCATACCCACCATTTCGATACCAATAAAGCCAAAGAGAACCATTTGAAATGACAGTAAAAAGCCCTTCGCACCATGGGCAAAGAAACTGCCATGAGCTAAATTCATCACTGACGCATGGCCCACTGGTGTTTTAAACTGAATGACGACCAATATAACGCCAATCACGATTAAAGCAATAATTGCAGCAACTTTAACAATGGCGAACCAGAACTCAGTTTCGCCAAAAGCCTCCACTGTAACAGCATTGATTAAAACAAGTATCAATAAAAAAGTCAGCCCCGTCGCCCACTGAGGTAAGTTTGGGAACCAAAATTTCATGTATAACCCCGAAGCAGTTAAATCGGCCATTGCAATGCTCAACCAACAGACCCAATAGGTCCATCCGGCAATAAAGCTCCAACGTTCACCTAGATATTTTCGAATAAAATCAATGAAAGAATGGGCACTCAAATCCGTCAGTAAGAGTTCGCCAAGCGCGCGCATCAGTAAGAAACATGCAATTCCAGCTATCAAATAAGCCAGCAAAATCGACGGCCCGGTCAAATGGATTGATTGACCAGCACCCAAGAATAATCCCGTTCCAATCGTGCCACCAAGGGCAATCATTTGAACATGACGGTTTTTCAGGCCTCTTGATCGTTTTGGGACAGTTTGCGTTTTCGACATAGTCTCTTCACTCCTTCATGAGAAACAATTATACACGTCAAAAACGGCTGCTTTCAGGTTACAACCACCTGTCATCATATTTTTGCTTGATATCTGTCACTTAACCGCGCCGTTAAGCATTTTATTGCTTTCATGATGTTTGTTCACCTATAAGTGAGCAAAGTGCACGTTAGTGAGTTTTGATTGAACAAAGTTAAAATAAGTCAATTCACTTGTAAGCAAAAATCAGACTCGATTCCAAAAGAACCAAGCCCGATTTTTTACGATGATTATTTAGTTAGTCGTTCAACGTCACGAACAATCATTAATTCTTCATCCGTCGGGATTAACAATGTCTTGACTTTCGCATCGGCTGTAGACAAATCACGTTCAACACCACGAATATGATTCTTTTCTGGGTCGACTGCAATACCAAAGTAGCTTAATTTGTCAGCAACTTCTTGACGAATAGGAATATCGTTTTCACCAACACCGGCAGTAAAGACAATGGCGTCAACACCGTTCATTTCAGCGATATATTGGCCAATGTAGCGAACAATCCGGTTGATGTACATGTCACGAGCAAGGTGAGCCTTGTCGTTATCATCTTGAACCTTTTCAAGGTCACGCATATCTGCTGAGTATTCTGACACACCCAGTAAACCGGATTTCTTGTTCAAGATATTAATCATGTCGTTAGGATCCTTAATGTTTAACTTTTCCATCAAGAAGGTCACTAACGAAACGTCAATGTCACCTGAACGCGTAGCCATCATGATACCTGCTAAAGGTGTGAAGCCCATAGAAGTATCAAACGACTTAC
This sequence comes from Secundilactobacillus angelensis, assembly GCF_012641075.1. Taxonomy (GTDB): domain Bacteria; phylum Bacillota; class Bacilli; order Lactobacillales; family Lactobacillaceae; genus Secundilactobacillus; species Secundilactobacillus angelensis. The sequence goes on from NZ_JAAXLJ010000006.1 coordinate 8,847, forward strand.
CATTCTTAACGGCAGTGATTGAAGCACCAGCACCAATATGCAAGGTGATCAGCTTCAAATCTTCCAACGGCTTACCGAGCATGGCAGCTGCACGACTGGCAACATAGCGGTGACTGGTTCCGTGTGCACCATACTTACGAGCACCGTATTTCTCGTAGTACTCGTATGGAATGGCGTACATGTAATTAGTCTTTGGCATCGTTGTGTGGAATGAGGTATCAAAAACTGCCACATTGGGAACATCGGGTAAAATCTTTCTGAATGCCCGGATACCCATAGCTTCAGCTGGGTTATGCAAAGGTGCATATTCAGCTAAATCTTCAATCTTCTTTAAAACATCATCGTCAACTAGGACTGAATCAGTAAAGAATTCACCACCAGCAACGACCCGGTGACCAACACCGGTAATTTCGTTATAGTTAGCAATGATTTTCAAATCAATCAGTTTGTCCAGCATCAGGTTGATTGCTTGTTCGTGATCATTAACGTCTTGAACGTTTTCAAACTTCTGACCATCGCCATACTTGATGGTAACGATTGAATCCTTTAAACCGATTCGTTCGATAACGCCACTAGTGATGACTTTTTCTGAAGGTACTTCGAATAATTTGAACTTTAATGTTGAACTTCCTGCATTGACGGCAAGTGTTTTTCCCATGTCATAATCTCCTTATGTTAACGCTTTAGTAAATCATTGAGTTCCCAGTCGACTAGTTCTGCAATGAACTTTGAAAATGCTGCTTGATCTTTAAATGACGGAAATTCTCCGATCATTACCTTATCAGCCTGTTTGACATCTTTACCATGTCGTTGCAACAGCAGAATTGATTTTGCTGATTGCTCAGCCGTAAAGAGGTCTTTCGGCAACGCAAGCAAGCCTTGCAGATAAGCAGCCTCTTGGAGCCAAGATAACAGCCCCTTCGATTCAGTGGTTGAAAACAACTGACTTGGAACTAAAAAGACACCGTAACCACCCGGTTTTACGTAGCGCATTGCTTGTTCCAATAATAGATGGTGTACAAACGAATGCCCTGACTGGGCGTGCGTCTTAAAGTTGGTGACCTTTTCATCAAGTGGATAATACCCAATTGGCAAATCAGATACAACTAGATCAGCTTCAGGAATCTGCAACTCGCCCAATGCATCTTGGTGCATCAATGTGACGGCTGCTTTCTGCAAAGTGGTACTGATATCAGCCACTGACAGCAATGAATCATCATTATCAATGCCAATTGCTGTCACTTGTTCGTGAGTGGCATCCTTTAGTTGATTCATGATCGTTGTCAATAAATTGGCGGTTCCCACGGCTGGGTCAAGGATCGACAGATGATTTTGCTTTTCAACGAGTCGAATCACAATGTAGCCCATGACCATACCAATACTATCAGGCGTCAGTTGATGATTACCTTGAATATCATCCTCGCGCATGGCCTTCAGCATTGCCAGCTGAATACCTTGACGCACGGTTTCTGAATTCATTTCGTTGAGATCAACAGAATCATACAAGCCTCGAAGCTGTTGAACAACCGTTTCATCAGGCCGACCATCTTCCACCTGAACGTGACCGTCGATTAGATTATCACCAGATTCAATAAAGGCGTCTAAGTAAGACGTTGCAAGCGCCTCTTTAAGTAGCTCGCTAGATTCATCAAGTACTTTAAAAAACGCCTCGGTTTCTTTAATAGCCAGAATTGTCAACCTCCTGTCTTACTGGTTTCTCCACACAAATATAAGTTTACAAATATTCGTCCGGTAATTCAAGCGAACAGGGAAAATTTAACTCTCACTTCAATGATTTAGTTCGTAGTTTTTGCTCATAATGCTGAATCAAAACGTTATAAGCTTCCATTTGCCGATGATAACCCTCCAATTGAAAAAGTAAAATACCACTCAACAGGATTAAGAAAAACAGCGCCATGATGGTCACGAAACCTTGCCGACTAGTCATGTTTACCCCCAATCGATGTCGTGGCTGTAAATTGTTGGAATTTCGTTTTCGCGTTTATTTTTAAATGGCCATGGTCAACGTCAAATTCATAGTAGGACATGCCTTTAAAAAGTGGCATATAGCCACCCTTGTCCGTTGTCAGCATCAAGTTACCGTTGTGGCCTTTTAAATAGAAAATCCGCTCGTCGTCTGCGTTTGGAACAAGTTCAGCCTTTTGCAGATAAACCTTTCCCAAAGTAAACCGATATTTCTTGCCTTCAAGCTCCGCCAACATCTGATACCAAGCAAGCTGTTCGTCATATCGTTGCTGAGAATGAACGTTCAACATCTGAAAGCCAAATTGAAGACTTAATACCGCAAGCGCCGTCACGACCAAAGCAATAGACGTTTCAATCAGTGTAAAACCGGCTCTCATTTTGCCACCTGCTTTGGTTGTTTGAATTGGTCCTCAAACTGGTGACGAAGTTCGACAACGCGTTCCTGACGCTGTTCTAACTGGCTGGACATGGAGACTTGTGCTTGTCCATAGAGAATCAGCCCCGTACTAATGAGCACTAATCCAATTAAGGCATCACTTAGAACAAAGGCGGCCTTATGCTGCTTCTCGATCAACATGATAGACCCCCCAACCCATTTGAATGACCAGTCGGTATTTTCGATGATCAATATCCGATAAAAACGTGACCGTTTGTGGTGAAATTGTTGCATCCGAACGAATCAATAATTTCTCTGACCGCTCTGGGTGTAAACTCTTGGGAACAGCCAACGTCTTTTCATCTGTCTGCTTATCATTGGAGGTTCGAAAAACAACCGGGTGACCTTCTTTAATGCTGATCTGAGTTTCTTGACCGTGATATTGTGCTTCATAGAGTGCTTGCTTCCAATAACTATCAAAACTGCTCCAGAATGCCCGTTCAGTCTGAAGTGAGTTCCGCGAGAACCTTTGTCCACCAACCATGATTAGAATCAACAAACTGCTAATGATCACTAAGGTAATCAACATCTCAATCATTGTAAAACCCTCACGAGCCGGCCTTAACTTCGTCGCCATTGATTTTGATCCCTTCTTTGACCGCAATTTTGACTTGCTTGGCAGTGAGATACCCCGCTTTTTGAAGTTCACCCAAACTGGCAGTCTTCTTGTCAGTTGAATCTAAATACGTATCCAACTGTGTTTGAACTACCGTTGTCATAGCACCAGTATGGACCGTGTTCGCCCGGTCTTTTTGATGACTAATATTTGGTGCAATTATCAGAATTAACAGCCCTATTATGAAGAGAACTATTGTCATTTCTATCAAAGTAAACGCGTTCTTTTTTCGTTTCATTACAGTCCTCCAATTGTGTGATACATCGGCAAAAACAAACTAGCATAAGCACCAATAATAACGCCACCAATTAATACAAACGATAGTGGTTGAATCCAGGTCATCATGGTTTCTAATCGATCAGTTAACCGCTGATAATACAGCTCCGTTAACGCTTTAAGTTCCTTTACCAGATCAGTCTGTGGTTTCCCACTTTGAAATAACATCTCTAACTCATGAGGTAAGAAGTGAAATTGCATGATCACCTTGGGTAATGGTTGACCTGCTGCTAAGGCGGTTTCTAACTTGCCGCCTAATTGATAAAGCAGTGTCGTTGTCTTGGCTTGGCGCAGTGTTAATAGGATTTCTTGAAAGCCCAAGCCACCTTCAAACATAATGGTGAGTGTTGCGAGAAAATAGTAGCCATAATATGCTTTGACAATCGGTCCAATAATCGGAATTTGTGCGGTCTGTTCCACCCGCTTTAAAATTGGTTGTTGCCTAATCCCCTGGTATACACAAATACTGATCAATATCATTGGTACGATAGCTAGGCTCCACCACCAATTCTTTGTATGGGGCTGGTTGGTTGCGGCTAACATCTCAATTTGGGGTAAAATGACCAGTTTCATACCCGTAATGATGACACCTAGTATGACGACCAGTATCAGCGGATATTGCAATAGCCGCTTAATTTTTTGATGCCGTTGATAGGCAGTCTGAAGCAGCCGGCTCACTTGTCCTAAACTTTGTGTTAACTGACCGTGTTCCTCTGCCAGGCGTAATTGCAAACCAATCTGATCATCCACAAAGGGTTCGAAGGTTTGACTAACCGTATACCCTGCGTGAAGTTGTTCATTGATCCAGCGTAAATCGGTCATCTGATGTCGGTACAGTACTTCACAGAATTGAACCGCATGACGCACAGAAAAGCCCACGAGTAAAAGGTCACTAATTGTCCGAAAAATTTCTGACTGAGTACTGATTGACCAAGGCTTACCCGGCTTTAAATCGCTGACAAACTTTTGCTGTAATTTGACCGTTTCTTCTTGCATCCGCTAAATTCTCCTCCCACTGTGGTGTCATCCCAAGTGTATGCTGCCAATTTTCAACTGGCCCATCCGCTAGATCGAGTAGTGCTGCCAAATCACCATTGGCTGTTGGCAGCAAGCGCTGATAGGCAACACCGGTCACCGCTTGGTTGAGCGCAGCCGAATCAATCCCTAGCTGGTTCAAACGAGTGACCGTTCCCTTGGCAGTTTGAGCATGAACACTGCTCAGTACTAAGTGCCCACTCAAAGCTGCATCCACAGCTGCTTTAGCTGTTTCACGATCCCGAATTTCGCCTACGATCAACACTTCCGGCCGATGCCGTAACGCGACCTTGATCAGAGCCTGATAACTCATTTCTGCCGCCGGATTGACCTGCAACTGTAAAAAGTCAGGTGCGACGATTTCCGTAGGATCTTCGATGGCAAGCACGGATAAAGTCCGACTTAGCTCTTTAGCTAAGTGGTAAATCGTACTTGTCTTTCCAGAGCCTGTAGGACCAGCAAAAAGTACCAATCCGCGTTGGTCGCACCACTGCCTGAGTTGTATCAGCTGTGATGATACTAAAAAAGCTAATCGCTGTTCCTTCAGGGGTAGCAACAATCTGATAACAATGGACTCTTGATTGATAAAATTGCCGACACTGGATAATCTTAAATGAATCAGCTGGCCATCAACCTCCAAGGTTAACGCACCTAGCTGTGGCCGCCTTGTTTCCGTGATTGCCATGTTCGCACGGTATTTAAAGTGGGCAATCAATTGCTGTCCCTCGCTCATTGACAATTTCTTAACGACGCTTAAACCATCTCCGTGATGTTCAAACACCTTGTAATTATCGCCAACAGGTTGAATGTGCAGATCAGAACTGCCTGATGCCATGGCGGCACTCAGCAGCGTTTCACCTAATTCTTCTATCATAACGTCCCTCCTATGGCTAACTACGCCAAGTCAATGAGGAGAGTTTGAGCGCAATAAAAAACAGCTGTGGCATAAGTCCATATTGATAAAAATTTCATTTGGTTTCTTGACTTAAAGACAATTTAAATTTTGCTTTTGTTCAATACTTTAATCTAGTCTAAATATGTACCACAACTCAGATTCCGGCCATTTAACCCAAAAAAACGTATTCCGACAAAGTTCGACGGAATACGTTTTTTTGCGTTAAATTCTGGAATCTACCGAGTTGTATCACACTCTCAATAAAAAAAGCTGCTCCCTATTTGGGAACAGCTTTACAATCTAATATGGTTATTCAACGCCTTCAGGCAAAGTTGCTGCTTCATAGACATCAGAAACATCATCGTTTGACTCAAGTTCGTCAATTAAACCTTGGTATTGAGAAACTTTGTCTTCCGGTACTTCAGTTGTGTTCTCAGGGAACATCCGAACTTCGGCAGTGTCCAAGTTGTACTTTTGTTGCAGCGCATCACGAACTGCTGTCAAACTCGAAGGATCTGAGAAAATTTCAAATTGATCATCGCTGGTCTTCATGTCATCAGCACCAGCGTCAAGTGCATCCATCAAAACCGTGTCTTCATCGGCATCGAGGCCATCACGTAAGATAACGATGTAGCCCTTACGATCAAACATGTAAGAAACTGAACCAGCAGCGCCTAAAGATCCACCATGATGGGTAAAGGCAGAACGAACGGCAGCGGCTGTCCGGTTCTTGTTATCGGTCAAAGCGGCCACCATGATAGCAGTCCCACCAGGACCGTAGCCTTCATAAGTGATTTCTTCGAACTTCGCTCCACCAACACCAGAAGCCTTATCGATAGCGCGTTGAACGTTATCCTTAGGCATGTTAGCAGCACGAGCCTTATCCATCACCAAACGAAGTTGAGGGTTGTTTGCTGGATCAGGATCACCTGCTTTAGCGGCTTGATATAAGTCACGTGATATTTTTTGGAAGATTTTTCCACGCTTAGCATCTTGGGCGTTTTTACGCCCTTGGATGTTATGCCATTTTGAATGTCCTGACATTTCACGACTCCTCTTTTCTTAATTATATTCGTTTACACAGACCTTATTATAATATCACGCGGTGAATTTCAATACAACCGGTCAGCAATGAAACCGGTAAAATTTTCTAGCCTGCTTGTACGATGGCTAAAATAAACATTGCTATAACGGCAATCACTTGAATGATATCAAATAAGAAATGGGTCAAAATGACCTGCCAAATATTTCTGGAAAAATAATAGATTAAGCCAAATAACGCGCCGACAAACATGTAGGGAATCATCTGAACAATCTCACCATGAAAATTATTCCAGTGCACCAAACCAAATGCAATCGAGGAAACAATCAGCATCAGCCAAGTGAATGCCCCCCGGCCTCGCCATTGATAAAACAAGGCGTGTCTGAAGACAATTTCCTCGGCAAATGGTGCCATCAACGTGGTTAAACTGGCCACTAATGCCAGCCCCGCTGTTTGGATGCTCATGATTGTCGATGAACCAGAACTGGCAAGACCAACTAATGTTAACCCTTGTCGAACAGCACTTAATAACATGTATGCAGCTATGACACCGCAAATTGCAACTAATAGTCCGCTGCCCAAATGATGCTTAAACCGGTGCCAATGATCACTTAACACGTCATGATATACATAAATTGCAGTGCACAAACCAATTAGAAAAATCAGATCCACTAAAATGATTCGAATCCACTTATCGGTAGTGACCTCTGCCACTACAGCACCTAAACCCAGCTCAAGCACTGGAATCGCAATGGCAACTAGTGTTTTTATCGCCGATACGGACTGGCGTTGAATAACTGGACGAACCTCATGCGGCTGACGTGCGAAATCAATTTGAGATGACCCATTGGCGGAAATTTGCACTGCGAACCGTTTTGTCTTCAACAGCCAGTAGGCTGCAAAACTAAACACAACAGCGTATAGCAGGCTGGTCCAAACATTCATTCCAGCAGTATTGTCTAACGTCCCAAAAGCTAGTATATCAAACCCATCAATTAAACCATGTCCAATGATCGGCAGCCACAGACTGTTCGTCACTAGGTACACTGCTGCAAAAAAGAAGCCTAAACCAACTGCTTCAAGCATCTGAACCAAAGTCATGGTCAAACTGCCACCAGAAGCATTAATCAGGTGAACTAAGCTGAACATGAGACCACTTACAACAGCGGTGAGTACTGGGCCAATTTGATAACGCTGCCGCATTGCGCTAACCAGCACACCCCGGAAAACATATTCTTCAAATAAACCAACTGAAAAACCAAGTAAAATTGCCATCAAAATGTGGCTGACCGTGATCTGAAATTCAGGGTGTAATGTCGCATCACCCAATAAAACAATGACCACTGGTACCACTAACACCCATTGATGACGAACACCGGCGTGCCACCAGCTGACCTTTGCTTTTGGATACCAGCGGTTAAATCCCCACCAGCAACCAAAAGCGAGTACCTCCGTAATCAGTTGCACGCCCATTTGAGTAACCGCCGGCACAAGGGCTGCTGTGAGTCGTCCCACAATGGCCGTCAGGGTGATTATAATAACGGTGATTACCACTGTTGCAACTGATAATAGCCCTGCTCTGAGTTTCATAAGATACTCCCCCCAATGTTCAAATTAAAAAAAGCAGACCACACCGTCTTCTACCAGAAAATAGTGTTGAGTCTGCTCATTTGTTAACCATAAATGACTAGTGAGTTGATGCGCGTTTCATTAAGCCATAAGGTAATAAGACAGTCTTATTATCCACTGGTTCGTTGTTCATCAGTTTAGTCAGTAACCGCATTGCAACGGCACCAATATCGTATAGTGGTTGGGTAATAGACGACATCTTTGGCCGAACCATTTCGGTCAATTTAGTGTCATTGCTGGTAATGATTTCAAAATCATCTGGAACGCTCATCCCGGCATCAGTGATACCGTTCATCACGCCAGCAGCTAACTCATCATCACCAATCACCGCAGCGGTAGCGTTAACTGATTGTAAAGCCGGTTGCAAAAGCTGCCCTGCTTTGTATGAATAGTCGGTCTCAAATACCAACTTGTCATCATAACGGACGCCAGCCTTTTTCAAAGCTTGCTTATAACCCTTCAAACGGTAGTCACGATTGATTGGGTAGTCCAAGCTACCAGAAACAAACGCAACGCGCTCGTTACCGTGATCAATCAAGTTCTTCGTTGCTTCTTCAACGGCAGCGGTGTAATCGATGTTTACACTAGGCATTTGGTCTTGATCATCAACACAGCCAGCGAGAACGATCGGTGTCTTTGACCGTTCGAATTCCTTGCGAACTTCATCACTGATATCGTTTCCCATGAAAACGATACCATCAACTTGCTTGGCCATTAAAGTATTAAGCACCTGAACCTCTTTCCGGCCGTTTTCGTCAGAATTAGTCAAAATGATGTTGTATTTATACATCATGGCAATATCGTCGATGCCTCGTGCCAGAGCCGAAAAGTATACGTTGGTAACGTCAGGAATAATGACACCAACAGTAGTTGTCTTTTTACTGGCTAGCCCCCGAGCGACGGCGTTTGGCCGATAGTCCAATCGTTCAATGACGTCCAACACTTTTTTCCGTGTTGCCGGTTTGACGTTTGGGTTCCCGTTAACCACTCTTGATACAGTGGCCATCGACACATCGGCTTCACGGGCGACATCATATATTGTTACAGTCTGTTTATCCATTGCGATAGCCCTTTCTTTATTGATTTAATTTGTTTTCATTGATTTTCAATATCTCGACTAGAATATCAGATATCTTTTCAGAAATCAAATTGAAAACGTTTTCAATTTGATAATACACTCTTCATTCAGACTTTTCAAGGCTGCCGTACTGGTTCCACTCACATCAATTATCGAAAAAAACTAGATTTGTCAATCATTGACTTCTCAATTAATTTCTGAAAAGCCTTGTAAAACCTAGGTTATAAAAGTTTCCCTAAGCCGTAAAAAGTGACCTCATAAAAAGTAATACCCGCCAAGAATATTTATAAAATTTTCTCCTTTTTCAGACTCTTATCCAACTTCTACCGTTTTAGATACAAGGCCTGGCTTGCCACTACCGTCCCCGCTAAAATTCACTTGAACAACTCCCCGATCAAATTCAGATTGACGGAAACATGATATAATGACTTCATCCTAATTCGAGGTGATTATTGTGTCAAAACTACAACAAGTTCAGGAATGGACTGAAAAGCAACACGCTGATTTTACATACATCAGTGATCCGCACACCATCCAGTATTTAACCGGCTTCTACAGTGATCCGATTGAACGAGTATTGGCCCTAGTCGTTTTTCCTGACCAAGATCCGTTCATGTTTGCACCCGCACTAGAAGTTGAAGCCATAAAAGACACTGGCTTTTCCTTTCCTGTATACGGTTACTTAGATCATGAAAATCCATGGCAGATGATTGCAGACGACGTGAAAAAACGTGTTAACCATCCAACCGAAATTGCGTTGGAAAAAAATCAACTTTCAGTGGACCGACTTGAACGATTGCAACAAGTCTTTACTGACGCCCAATTCAGCCTTGATATCACCCCTTTCATTAATCAATTACGGGTGATCAAAACTCCCGACGAAATTGAAAAGTTAGCTATTGCGGGTAAATGGGCAGATTTCGCTTTTCAAAAAGGCTTTGCTGCAGTAAAAGCCGGGCGAACCGAGCAACAAGTTGTGGCTGAATTACAGTACGCTCTGATGAAGGAAGGTATCATGCAAATGAGTTTTGATACCCTCGTGCAAGCTGGTGCCCACGCTGCAGAACCACATGGTGCCACCAACGCTACCAAGTTTGAAAATAACGAACTCATTTTGTTTGACCTTGGTACAATTTGGGACGGCTACATCTCAGATGCTTCCAGAACCGTTGCGCTAGGGAAACCAACCGAGAAGCAGCTAGATATTTATCAGGTTTGTCTAGAAGCCCAATTAACAGCACAGGCTGCTGCAAAGCCTGGCATCACTGCCGCAGAATTAGACAAAGTTGCTCGAGACATTATTTCAAAAGCCGGTTATGGGGAATACTTCATTCACCGACTTGGTCACGGCATGGGCATGAGTGAACACGAATTTCCGTCCATTATGGCAGGTAACGACATGCTACTTCAGCCCGGAATGTGCTTTTCAATCGAACCAGGTATTTATATCCCAGGTGTTGCTGGTGTCCGGATTGAGGATTGTGTTCATATTACGGACAATGGCTGTGAACCTTTCACGCATACTTCAAAACAACTCACCTATGTTGGTGAATAATTAAATCAAATTCAAAAAACAGCTTAGCATCGGAATTCGACGCTAAGCTGTTTTTTAGATAAATATAATACCTAATCTTGTTTTGTTTCGTCACTATCATCTGGTGACTCTGGGTCGTCTGTTGATGTTTTTGATTCATCCGCAACGTCTGCACCGCCAAAGGTATCTTCACTATTCAATACGATATCATCCGAATCGTCATCAGCCGAAGTGGAAACATCTGCCAATTCATCTCGCAATGAATCGTCGTCTCCCGTATTGGGCTTGAGAGAAGTATCACCAAACTGATTAGCAGCCTGCTTCACCCGATCGCTAACAGTTTGAGTTTGATCGGAGAAAGTTTCCTTAAAGTCATCCCAAGCGTCACTAGCATAAAACGCATAGTCGACAGCTCGATCCTTTGCGATATCCATCTTTTCTTGAAGGTCTGCTTTAAGTTGTTCCTTATCCTCATCGCTCAAGCGACGGTATGCCACATGCGCAGCGGCAGCTCCAGCAGCTAAACCAACTAAAAAGCCAAACTTTTTTCCCATAAGTGAAAACTCCCTTCAATGATCAATCTTTATTTTTTCGACCACGATAAGCGTTAACAACTGACTCACCCAGTTTGGCAAATAAACTGGTAGTCGCCGTTCTCTTGGCCGTTGATTTTACCTTACCCGTTAAGTGATGTGTGGCTGAATTTAATTCAGAAACACTGGTACCCAAATCAGCAGCTGCCTTAAAGACTGGGTCAATCGTCGCAACTTTATGATTCACGTCGTCTAACAACGTATTGGCATTTGCCAAAATATCTTCCGCGTGCTTACTGATGACATCCAAATCTTCAGTCATCGTTTTCACACTTTTGTTAACCTCACCGAGTGTGCGCGTCATCTTCATTAAAAAGGCACCGATAAAGAACACTAAAATTAAAAATGCGATGGCGGCGATTAGGCCTGCCACTTGTCCTGCTGTCAAAATACCCCTCCTTACTTTTTACTGTTAGCTTAAGAATAGCATTGCGGCTACTCTGACGCAATATAAAACCCACCGTAACAACTGCTTTTTTGTTGCTCAATCTGTTACACTAATTGATGATACTATTTCAAGGAGCGGATAACATGATATTGAGTAGTCACCTCACGCGGTTCATTCAACATTTTAATTGGCAACAGATTGGCGAAAATATGGCCACAACACTTTTTCAGCTTTTGCTGGTGACCATTGGGCTGCTACTGGTTGACTGGATCGGTAAAAAAATTATTCGTCACTTATTCAAACGTTATAAAAAAAATAAATTCGTTGCAGAATCAGCCAATCGCATCGACACAATCTTTACCCTGGTCTTAAATATCTTTCAGTATACGGTAATTTTCTTTTGGATTTACGCCCTGCTCTCGTTCATGGGCGTCCCAGTTGGAACTTTAATCGCTGGGGCTGGGATCTTCAGTTTAGCGTTAGGTCTGGGGGCCCAGGGGTTCGTTTCCGATATTGTAACAGGCGCCTTTATCTTGATGGAAGATCAAATCAACGTTGGTGACTCGGTTAAAATCGGCGAAGTTGAAGGGACCGTTTCCGCTGTTGGTATTCGAACGACACAAGTCATTAGCGCTGATGGTACACTGAATTTTATTCCTAACCGTAACATTACCATCGTCAGCAACAAATCGCGACACGAAATGCGCGCCATGGTTCAAATCCCCATATTTCCGGATTCGCCCATTGACCAAATCAATCAGATTATTGAAACTGTCAATAAAACGGTTCCCTCACAATTTCCAACTATCACTCAAGTACCTGCAAATATTGGAACGGTTCCTCTGTCAAACGGCCAAGTCGTGATTCAAGTCGTGACGTTTACGCAACCCGGTGAGCAATTCGCCGTCCAGCACAAATTGCTGTCCGCCTATTTAAAGGCAATCAATGATGCAAATATTGAACTTCCAACAACCTATCATAATGATAAAAAATAAGCTAAAACCTCATTTAAAATACAAAACAAGTAACGGCGGGCACCCCAAATCGGGGATACTCGCCGTTACTCGTTAAAACGCTTAGTTGTCATAAAGCAACTGCCTTAGCCGTTATTTTCTATGGACTTCAGCAAAGGCGAAACGTTGTACTGTTCAGAAAAATTATGGGCTAAGTAATTCACCCGTTTTAAAAGTTCACGGCGCGTAATAATACCAGTGAAGGTTTTTTCATCCGAAACCACTGGCACGAAGTTATCATCAATCAGCAAATGCATGATTTCCTCTAAATCAGTAGGGTCTTCAATCGACCGGAAATCCGTCTGCATGACATCAGCCACTGTTAGCTGACGCAAGTTTTCAGACGCCACGTGGTCCGTATCTAGCATATGTTCGGTAATCATCGAAAGTGAGACCAACCCGCAGAGATGTTGGTCGTTATCTAGAACTGGCACCTTCGAATAACCAACTTTTGTAAGCACCAAGAAGGCGTGATAGCAGTCATTTTTAACCATGACATTAGCAACCAGATTCGCTGGAATAATCAAATTGTCATGGTCTTCCATGATCATTTTTTTAATCGGTTCATCAATCATTTGTCGAACTCACTCAACCTTTCTAGCGTTCAAATTGCTGATGGAGCTGGTTGATCTGCTTCAAATCGCGATTATAAAAATCAACAGTCATCTGATCTGAGGAAACGTTGATGATGGCAAAAGTTCCACCAATCGATGCATATTGACCCCGTGGCAGGGAAATGCTACCCGGATTAACGTATAACCGACCCTGTGACATTTCAGCAGCTAACTGATGGGTGTGCCCAAACAGCACCACTGTGGCACCGATTTCTCGTGCTCTAAGGTCTAATTGAGTCAGACTCATGCCAACCTGATACAGGTGACCGTGTGTCATCAAGATTTTGGTGCCATCGATCACGCACTGCACTTCATTTGGGAAATCAATCCCGAAATCATTATTTCCCTTAACGACCTGAACGCCGTCAAAAAGGGGATCATCTCTGGTCATTTCCGAATCACCACAGTGAAAAATACCATCGACTTGGTCACCGTAAGCATCAAAAACCGTTTGTAAGATTTGACGATCACCGTGATTATCACTGATTGCCAAAAGTTTCATGCTAAGCCTCCCACCACTGATCAAATTGAGTCATCATCTTTTGAGTAGCTCTTCCGCGATGGCTAATGGCGTTTTTCTCATGATCGCTCATTTCTGCCATAGTCTTACCCTTCGAGGAAATGTAAAACAGGGGATCATAGCCGAAACCGTTTTCACCACGGGGCGCGTTCAAAATTTTGCCATGAACCTCGCCGTCTACCACCAGTTTTACCCCATTAGGTTTGAGTAGCACTAATGTCGTATGAAAAGTGGCTTGTCGTTTATCTGTCGGAACATCCTTTAAGTTGGCTAATAGTTTAGCATTATTAGCAGCATCATCGTGATCACCCGCGTATCGCGCTGAATAGATTCCAGGATCACCATTCAACGCAGCCACTTCCAGCCCTGAGTCGTCCGCTAAAACTGGTAGTTGAGTGCGATCAGCAATGGTCTTGGCTTTAATGGTGGCATTTTCTTCAAACGTTGAACCCGTTTCTTGAATATCACCAACATCGGGAAAATCCGCTAAAGTTTTAATCGTAATCCCTTTTGGTGCAAGCATCTCGGAAAATTCCCGTGCTTTCCCCTGGTTACGAGTGGCAATCACTAATGTGTCATGCTTCATGGCTAGGCTCCTTTGGTTTCAAATCTCCATACTGCACCAATTCTTCAACTGGAACATGGCTCACGTCTAACTGGGCTAGCTGAAGCCAGTCTTTCGCAATGGCACTAAATCCTGCAACGTCACCGGTGGTATAAAACTTTGGTTGTTCAAAATGGCCACTAGTGTTCAACAAATTCTGATCAGTAAGTAACTGTTTAACCACCCTGACAGTTTCCACACCAGAATCCACTAACGTGACATCTGCACCCATCGCTAAACGAATTGCATTCGTTAACAACGGAAAATGGGTACACCCTAAAATCAGGGTATCCACTGGATGCGATTTAAAATACTGTAGCTGATCAGCAACTAGCTCACGTGTTGACGGGTCATGATATTGACCCGCCTCCACTACAGTCACGAATTCAGGGCAAGCTAGACCCTCAATCGATGCATTTGGCGCTATGTTGCTAATCGCTCGCTGGTAAGCATGACTCTTAATCGTTCCTTCGGTGGCAATGACACCAATGTGCTGACCACTTGAGACCTTAACTGCGGTCTGGCTGCCAGAATCAATGACGCCAACTACCGGAATCGATAGTTTAGCTTGCAAAATGGGTAATGCTGCGGCTGTTGCTGTATTACATGCTAGTACCAGAGCCTTGATGTCCTGGTCTAACAAAAAGCCCGCAATCTGTTGGACAAAGTGGGCTACTTCTTCAGTTGGGCGCGGTCCATAGGGTAGACGCGCCTGGTCGCCTAAGAAGACAATTGATTCGTTTGGAAGTTGTTTGAGTGCTTCTTTAATAACGGTTAGACCGCCAACACCGGAATCTAAAAAACCAATCGGTTGAGATGTCATCACAATCTCCCTTTCAAATTGTTCTTGAAACTATATTATTATCCTTTTTAACTAGGGAAGCAAGAAATCTCAGTTTTTTTTAAGTTCCGTTAATTATCTTGCAATTTAAGCACATTCCATTGTAATGTTAACGTAATAGAAAAGTGAATGGAGAACACCTCATGAATAATCAGATTTACGCACACTATCTCACAGACCCCGAAGCCGCCCCATTGTTCGGCAAAGCCCTTTTTCGAGACGTGGTTTTAAACGATCTTCTGGGCGCCGATGCTGGCAGCATTGCATATTGGGAAGGTAAGCAACTCGCTAGAAGATTTACTTTAGGCAATATTGACGACTTAGTTCACTTTTTCCAGCAAGCTGAACTGGGTGATCTCATGCTTCAAAAGCAATCCGGAAAAGAGTGGCTGTTTACCCTCAGCGGTAAGCCAGTCACCAGTCGCCTCGCCTTACAGCCAGATGCTACCTTCTCATTGGAAGCTGGCTTTCTAGCTCAAACTGCTCAACAAATGGTTGGTTTCGTCGCCGAAACAGAAATGGGTGAAAAGCCTAAGCGGGCAGATGGCATCCAATTAGTGGTTCATTTAGATCCAAAAGACGCCGTTTCAGATCCACAGGAACTCAACCCAATGAAAATCATTGACTAACTTTTAAAGCCGCGTTTCATTTATCCAATAAAAATGGTCTCACTACCAGTTGAAAGAACTGATAATGAGACCATTTTTATTAGGTTATAAACCCAATTAAGCTTCTACGTACTGTGTCAGCAATTGTTTGAGTTGATCCTTGCTGTGATAGCCAACAATCGTATCCACTACTTGGCCATCCTTTTTGACAAGAAGGGTTGGGATACTCATAATACCGAATTTTTGAGGTGTGTCTGGGTTAGCGTCAACATCCATCTTGTTGAATGTGACCTGACCGTCCATTTCACTGGATAATTGTTCAACTACAGGTGATTGCATGCGACAAGGACCACACCAAGTTGCCCAGAAATCAGTTAATGTAACACCCTTCGATGTATCGTTTTCAAAAGTTTTATCTGTCGTTTCTGCAACAGCCATAAAACGATCCCTCCTTTATTTGTTTACAATTAGTAAGTCTATCAGATTTTCAAAAAAGCACAAGTATTTAGCGTTTATAACTTAACAATCGTGGACCCATCGCCACCCGCATTTGCTGGTGAGAAGCCAAACGACTTAACTCGCGAGTTAGATTGCAAGTATTCGGTGACACCCTTTCGCAGGGCACCAGTACCCTTACCATGAATAATCGTTACCGATGGATAGCCAGCCAGCAGTGCCGAATCAATAAACCGGTCCACTTCTGCCATGGCTTCTTCATAACGATGCCCCCGTAAGTCCAGAGTTGGTGAGACACCGTTGGAACGAGTCCGTTGGATAGTGGCTCGTGGCTTCGGTTCCTTTTTTTCTGGTGCTGCTCGTTCCAAATCAGTATCCTCGATTTTCATCTTTAAGATGCCCATTTGAACTTCAAAATGATGGTTATCGATTTTATCCATAATGACACCACGCTGACCATAAGAACGAACGACCACTTCATCGCCAACCTTAAAGTGATGACGTTTCTTTTCGCGGTTTAAGACCCGGTTTTTTTTCAGCCGTTGATCCTGCTGTAAAGCATTGATTTTACCCTTGGCGTCGATCAACTGATCTTCTTTAATGACTGTTTTACCAGCTTTAAGCTGCTTCTTACGGATATCTTTAATGATTTCATCCGCACGTAAGCGGGTCTTTTCAACCAACTTATTGGCGTCGTCTTTAGCTTGATCCATTAGCTGATCTTTCTGCTTGAGATAACCATCAAACTTATCCTTGAGGTCTTTTTCAAGCTGCTGTGCTTCCGCTAACGTCTTGGCCGCTGCTTGCGCATCTAAATCAGCTTGCCGTTTTTGAGCGGTCAAGTCCGCAATCATGTTGTTTAAATCTTGGCTATCGTCATCGGTTAAACTTCGAGCCTCATCAATAATCGTTGATTTCAACCCAAGTCTCGTCGCAATTTCCAATGCATTACTACGCCCAGGAATACCAATTAATAACCGGTACGTTGGTCTCAAGGTTTCATTATCAAATTCCATGCTGGCATTAATGGTTTCCGGCCGATTATAACCGTACGCCTTCAACTCAGGATAGTGAGTCGTAGCAATAACTTCACTGCCCATCGCACCAATTTCATCTAAGATTGCCATCGCTAGTGCTGCCCCTTCTTGAGGATCAGTCCCAGCTCCAAGCTCATCAACCAGAATCAAACTGTGATCACTGGCAGCACCTAGAATGGACACAACATTTTCAATATGAGACGAAAAAGTACTTAAATTCTGTTCAATGGACTGTTCATCACCGATATCAGCAAACACTTCGTCGAATAAGCCAACTTGAGAATGCTCATCTGCTGTAATAAAAAGGCCTGACTGAGCCATCAATTGGGTGAGCCCAACCGTCTTCAACGTAATGGTTTTACCACCAGTATTGGGTCCAGTAACAATAATCGCCTTGTAGTCTTTCCCAATCGTAATATCGTTTGGGACCACCTTTTTAGGGTCAATTAACGGGTGGCGGGCCTGACGCAACGCAATCTGATTTTCAATTGATAAAATTGGTTCAGTCGCTTTCATATCATGTGCATATCGGGCCTTAGCATTCACAAAATCCAGATGGCCCAGTAACATTGCGTTATCCTGAATATCTGTCTGATAAGGTCGCAATAAGTTTGATAGTTCCAGTAAAATTCGTCGTTCTTCCTGCCGTTCAGCAATTTGAGATTCCCGTAGCTGATTATTCTTGCTAACAACTGATTCGGGTTCAATATACAACGTTTGACCACTGGCACTTTGATCATGAACGATGCCGCCAAAATGTTGTTTGTACTCCGCCTTAACGGGCAGCACATAGCGGTCATCGCGAATGGTCACCAAAGTATCGCTGAGGTACTTGGCGTTTTTGCCACGGGTAAACCCAGCCATCTGGTCCCGGATCGCACCCTCAAAATTATTGATTTGTCGACGAATTCGCCGTAATTCTGGTGAAGCTTCATCGGTCAAGCGGCCATTATCCTCTAACGACACACTTAACCGCTTACTGACATCTGGTAAATGGACTAACCGCCCGGCCACTTCATATAGGCGACGGAGTTCAACGGGACGTTGCTTTAAATCATCAAAGAAACGAATCACCGTCTGAACGGTTTTTAAGACTTGGCTGATTTGTGCGAGTTCCGTTCCGCTTAGTGTCCCATCAATGGCCAACCGCTTTAAATGTGGGCTGACATCTGCCAGTTTGGGAATCGGAATACCGCTTTCCAGCCGATAGATATCCGCGCCATCTTTGGTTTCATCAATTTGTTCCTGAACCCAACCTAAATTACTGCTTGGTGCCAGATTTTTTAACTCGACCTCACCCGCAGCAGAAACCAAGTATTGCCTTAACTGCTGTTTAATTTGGTCGTAGGCCATGGTCTTATAAATTTTGTTATTCATCTTTTACTCCCATAACTCAAATGCTGTTGTGGATCTTGTACTGACTAAAGCTCTGCACCTTTAGAGCAGGGACCCGGAAGAACTAGTTGCATCATCACTTCGTTTTTTAACTTGATCGCTAGCTTCTGCTTTTTCTAATTGATCAGATATCGCATTAAAAGCTAACAAGATGGAAGCTTCTTCCCCACTCATATCGGGAGCCAGCTTTTTTAGCTGAGCAAGTTGTTTATTCATCAGGTCACTAACCGCCTGCATGTGAGCCTCAGTTTGGTTACCCACAATTGTGTAGCTTTTCCCATCAATGATGGCCTTAAACCGTCTGCGAGCTGGTTGCGATTCTTTTTCGTTATCCAAATTGTTCACCTCCATCAGTCCCATATAAACTCATTTAGCCGCTGACCCACGCGGACCAGCGGCTAAATGAACGACGATGGTAACGGAAATTAATCCTTCATCACCATCCAATTAATAATCATCTATTTAGGATCTGGCGTTCCCCAGTCTTGATCGGAAGCATCCGTACCGCCACCGTTTAAGAAGGTGTTCAGCATTGATTCAACCATATCCCACTCATCGTCATTTTCAATTGGCAATAAATCGCCACCTTGTGGGTCTGCAGGATCATCACCATCGGCTAGTTGATAAGCCTGAATATCGACTTCTTCATCATCTGCTTTACCAGCTGGATATAGTAAGATGTAAGATTTGTTGTAATCTGGTGACTTGAAAGTAAACAGGACGTTGTAAAGTTCTTCATTACCGTCTTCGTCTACCATTGTAATTTGTTGTTCTTCATTGTTTTCACTCATGTTAGTCTGCCTCACTTTTCTTTTGTTAAAGGGCCTTTGCGATCCAAATAGTTCTGAAGAATCAAGCTGGCTGCCAGCTTATCAATGACTTTCTTCCGCTTTTTTCGCGAAGTATCCGCCTGTTCCACTAGCATCCGTTCAGCCTCGACGGTCGTTAACCGTTCATCCTCAAAATCAACTGGTAAATCAAAAGTTTGCTTCAATAGTTCGCCGTAATCTTGAGAAGCCTGGGCTCTTGGTCCCAGTGTATTATTCATATTCTTCGGTAAGCCTAAGACGAAACCGGTCACTTCATACTGCTTGACCAGTTCCTTCACTCGTTCAATGCCAAACTGTTTTTCATCTTCATTGATTCGAATGATCTCAACACCCTGCGCAGTCCACCCGAGCATATCACTCACAGCAACCCCGACAGTTCTTGAACCTACATCTAATCCCATTAATCTTATCACTTAGTTGTCGTCCCATTCTCATTCAGGTAGAAGCGAACCAATTCTTCAATGATTTCGTCGCGCTCATGTTTACGAATTAAATTCCGCGCGTCGTTGATCCGAGGAATGTATGCCGGATCACCGGATAGCAGGTACCCGACGATTTGATTGATTGGGTTATACCCCTTCTCCTCTAACGCCTGGTACACTGTTACCAATGTTTCATGAACATCTTTCGGCTTTTTATCGCCAAAATCAAAATACATGGTTTTATCTAACGTACTCATGATCACACCTCCACCAATGCTATTTGTTCTTATTCTACCTAATATAGTTAAGAACGACAATGGTTGTGGAGCGTTGTAATTGGAATGAAATATATTGACTGCAATTGAACGCTTTTTCAACCTAGTAAATAAAGTTTAACACGTTAGTTTAAATTTGACAGCCATTTCGCTGCTTCAGTCATGGCGTCCTGCAATCCGGCTGGTTTCTTACCACCGGCCTGAGCAAGGTTTGGCCGGCCACCGCCACCACCGTTAATTTGTGGTGAAATGGCTTTGATCATATCACCGGCTTTAACACCAGCCTTGATGGTATCGTCACTCACAGCGACGATCAGGTTAGCCTTCTCACCCACTTCAGCGCCTAGAACCAGCACATCAGATAGGCTCTTTTGGCGCCAAGTATCAGCTAACTGCCGTAACTGATCCATCGAAGAGACCTGAACGACACCAGTAATTAACTTTTTACCATTCACATCCTGAACGTTGTCAAAGATGGCACCTGCCTGTTGACTCGCAAGTTTTGCTTCTAAACCATCTGCTTTATTGGACATGTTCTTCAGGTCTTCTTGTAATTGCTGAATTTTGGAAGGCACATCTTCAACCTTTTGTGATTTCAAAGTGGCTGCCGCATTAGTTAACAGCTGATCGTGCTTTTCAAGATACTCATAGGCTTCACCAGCAGTAACGGCTTCGATCCGACGAGTACCAGCACCGATACCCGTTTCGGAAGTAATCTTAAACAGGCCTAATTCGTTGGTATTCTTGACGTGTGTCCCACCACAAAATTCGATGGAGAAGTCACCGATTGAAACGACTCGAACTTGGTCACCATACTTGTCACTAAATAGCGCGATGGCTCCCATTTTCTTACCGGTTGCTTGGTCAGTCACCGTAGTGGTTACGGGAATTTCTTCGAATATTTTCTCGTTCACAATGGCTTCAACCTTTGCCAAGTCTTCTTCAGTCACTTGACCAAAGTGGGTAAAATCAAACCGTAAATAGTTCGGTTCAACAAGCGAACCAGCTTGTTGCGTATGCTCGCCAAACACGTTTCTCAGAGCTTGATCCAGCAGATGGGTTGCGGTGTGGTTCTTTTCAACCTTGCTGTGGAAATGAGCATCCACTTTAAGCGTCATTTGGTCGCCAACTTTAATGCCGCGATGTAACTTCAAAGTATGAATGTTCTGGCCATTTGGCGCATGTTGAACGTCTTCCACAGTGGCAATCAAATTACCATTTTCATCCAGAACGTTACCTTTGTCCGCAACTTGGCCACCCATTTCAGCGTAGAACGGCGTCTTATCAAAAATAACCTGAGCCACTTCGCCTTCAGTCGCATCGGTCAATGCACCATCAGCAACGATATCGGTGATTTTTGCATTCTCAACTTCTAATTGAGTATAACCCACGTATTCGCTTGGTGACTTAACACCAACTAATACGTCGGATTGAACGCCCATTGAATTATCGGCGTTACGTGCTTTTCTAGCACGATCACGCTGTTTCTTCATTTCAGCCTTGAAGCCCTCTTCGTCCACTTTGATGTTCTCGTCAAAAGCGTATTCACGGGTCAGCTCAACTGGAAAACCGTAAGTATCGTAAAGTTTGAAGGCTTCAGCACCATCAATCTCGGATTGACCGTTTTTCTTGGTTTCTTCAATTAGAGAGTTCAGCAAGTTTAACCCATCATTTAACGTTTCGTTAAAGCGGTCCTCTTCAGACTTAACTACTTGGGCGATATAATCGCTATTTTGCAGCACTTCTGGGTAATAAGCTTTCATGGCTTCACCCACAACTGGAACAAGCTTGTAGAGAAAGGCCCCTTGGATACCCAGTTTTTGGCCGTTGACAACTGCCCGACGAATCAACCGTCGAATCACATATCCGCGACCTTCGTTGGATGGTAACGCACCGTCACCGATTGCAAAGGTGATGGCCCGAGAGTGATCAGCAATCACCTTGAAGGAAACATCCAATTTAGGATCCTGACCGTACTTTTTACCATCACTATAGGATTCAGTGGCATGGATCATTGGTAAAAATAAGTCGGTTTCAAAGTTGGTTTTAGCATTTTGGAAAACAGAGACTACTCGTTCAAGCCCCATCCCAGTATCAATGTTCTTCCGTGGTAATGGCTTGTATGAGCCATCTGGTTCGTGATTGAATTGTGAGAATACGATGTTCCAAATTTCCAAGTAGCGTTCATTTTCACCACCAGGGTAGTTTTCGGGATCGTCATCAGCTAAATTATTAAACGACTGACCGCGATCATAGAAGATTTCACTATCTGGACCCGAAGGACCTTCACCAATATCCCAGAAGTTATCTTCTTGTTCAACGATATGATCAGGGGCGACGCCGACTTCTTCCCAGCGTTTTTTAGCGGCATCATCTTTCGGATAGACGGTCATATACAGTTTGTCTGGATCCCAGCCAAACCATTTGTCGGAGGTTAACAATTCCCAAGCCCATTCAATGGCTTCGTCCTTGAAATAATCACCAACGGAAAAATTCCCAAGCATTTCAAATAAGGTGTGATGCCGGGCAGTTCGGCCAACGTTTTCAATATCATTGGTTCGAATACTCTTTTGCGAACTGGTCATTCGTGGGTTCTTAGGAACCACTGAACCATTAAAATAGTTCTTCATGGTAGCAACACCAGAGTTGATCCAAAGTAAAGTTGGATCGTCAACTGGCACTAATGATGCACTAGGCATGATGGTGTGTCCCTTAGACTTGAAGAAATCCAGGTACATTTGCCGAATCTCACTACTGCTTAAATTTTTCATTCTCTTTCTCCTTTTAAAATAATAAAACACCGCTGCTAGTAAAGACGCCATAGACGCGGTACCACTTTACTTGCAACGATGTTTGATCGTTTACCTCTTTAGGCTCAATGCGCTGAGCAACGGTTATTCAATTATTGGCAAGGGAGCACTTAGCATGGGAATCGTTTTTCACATCAACCAAAACGTTTCTTAAAAATCCGGCCGCTAAGCATGTCCTTGCTCTTAACACGGGTATTAGTATACATTTTTTCCAAAATCTACGCAACTACTCTGTCTTATTTATAACGCTGCGATGAAGCCTTTTTATTCTTCCGAACTTTACGGTTATTCTGCCGTTGCTGAATCCGGTTTTCAAACCACTGTTCCTTGGAAATCGCTTTTTTGATCTTCTTTTTGTAGCCTGGCTTAACAGTCTTCTTTTCTTTTTGAATTCGACCAGCCATGGATCCAGAAATTTTGGGCGCTCGTGGTCCCCGCTTCTTACGCCGGTTACGGTCAAAAGAATCAACCACTTCACCATTTGAAATTTGTTTTGGCCTAAAGGTAATCCCCATGTCTTCCAGTTCCTGAATCTTTTCTTCTTCATCTGGGGTGTAGAAGGTGATTGCAATCCCTGGCAAGCCTTTCCGACCAGTCCGGCCGACCCGGTGAATGAAGTAATCCAAATCGTCTGGAATGCCATCGTTAATGACGTGAGAAACCCCATCGATATCAATTCCTCTAGCAGCTAAATCGGTGGCAACCACAAATTGGAAATCTAGATTCTGAATTTCACGCATGACTCGTTTCCGCTGCCGGGCTGGTACGTCACCGTGAATCACGGCGACTTTAAGCCCCTGAGCTTTGAGATAGTCGGCAATTTCCACCACCCGTTGTTTGGTGTTCGCAAAGACCAGAGCCAAATAAGGTTCACCCATGGTTAACAATTGATAAATCAACTCGTTCTTTGAGTGTCCCTTGGTTGGCAGTAACCAGTTATCAATAGTTGGACTAATAACCGACTTCACTGGAATCTCTTCCACCACTGGATTTTCCATGTACTTTCTCAGGAATGGCCGTAATTTCGCCGGAATTGTTGCTGAAAAGACCATCATTTGCAGATGTTCAGGCATCCGTGCAGCAATTTGGTCAACGTCGGCTAAGAACCCCAAATCTAGGGTCATATCGGCCTCATCAACAACAAATTGAGTTGCTGTATGCACATCTAAGGCACCGTTTTTAATCAAATCACGAATTCTTCCTGGTGTCCCAATGACTAACTCAGGTTGTTCACGTTCTAGCTTTTCAATTTGGCGTTTTTTATCCGTCCCACCAACATAGTTACCAATACGAATTGGCTCTGGACTATGTTTTGCCAATTGCTTAGCATCACCGTAGATTTGGTAAGCTAATTCACGACTGGGTGTCGTGATCACCGCTTGGACCTCATGAGACTCAGGGTCTAAAGCATTAAAAATCGGCAGTAAAAAGGCGTGGGTTTTCCCACTCCCCGTTTCCGACTGACCAACAACGCTCTTCCCAGCGCGGACGACAGGAATTAATTTTTCTTGAACCGGTGTTGGTTCTGTAAAACCGAGTTCTTCTACAGCCTCGTTTAAAAAGGACTTTAAACCGAACTCTTCAAAGGTTTGACTCATGTTATTCTCCTTGTTTTGACAATAGGGTGTCTAGTTCTTTGACGACTTGCTTGATCTCATCATCATCGTGAGCCACAGCACCGCTGGCAAGTGCGTGTCCACCACCACCATGCCGCTTAGCTAACTCGTTGATAGCTGGACCCTTAGACCGCAGCCGAATCCGGAAAGTATGGTCCTTTGATTCTACAAAAATGGCCCACGCTGAAACTTCCTTCAGCCGTCCCGGTAACGGTACAACTGAACTGGTAGATTCATCCCCCAGCTTGAAGGGTTCCAAAACCTCATCACTGAGCTTAATGTACGCGGCACCACTAGGTAAAATCGTTAGGTTTTCGTATACATAAGCTGACAAGCGTGCGAGCGGAATTGAAATTTCGTCTTCCTTCTGATTAACATCACTGGCTGAAAAATCAAATTGCATCAATTCACCAGCAACCTTCATCGTGTGCGTGGAGGTTGAAGGATACATGAATCGACCCGTATCGCCGACAATTCCAGCGTAAAGTACTCTAGCTGCTTCAGCCGTGCACTGCAATTCGGCCTTCATCGCCAGGTAAAAATCAAACACCAGCTCAGAAGTGCTCGAGGCTTCTGGGGAAACCCACATTGGGTCACCAAACTGATCATCGTTAGGATGATGATCAATTTTAATCAATTGGTCACCGTTATTATAACGGTCATCATCGATTCGTGGCTGGTTAGCGGTGTCTAACACCATCACTAAAGCGTCTTTATAGACGTCATCTTCAATAGTGTCGGTCTTACCTAACCAGTCAAAGCCCGGATACTGCTTACCGACCGCATAAACTTTTTTAGTCGGAAAACTGGCCTTTAGAATTTCTGCCAGGCCCATTTGAGAACCGATGGCATCCGGATCAGGCCGTTGATGTCGATGAATAATAATTGTTTGATGTTGTTTGATTGCATTTAAAATTTTCGTTTGTGTTTCTTGTAATGTCATGCTGAGTATCACCTTTCAACTCGCTTAGTCGTTTCTACAGTATAAGTTGTCTGGCAGCTTAAAGCAAGGAGCCTTGACAACCATTCAAAAATTAGATCAGTTAATCATAACGCAGCTTTAGAAGTCCTGTGAATTATCGTGGAACTTCCGGCGCTGCTCGTTTTCAAACAAATCTAACGCAATATTTTCAAACGTGATTGGTGCTAAGCCAGTCAGCGTTATTCCCAATAGGCGCACCCCCTCTGGATTTTCCGGCAGGGTGTTCATGATCTCTTTGGCCGTTTGCGCATACAATTGCGGGGCATTTTCCAGAAAATCCGGCTGAGTGATCCGTTTAGTTTTCGTCTTGAAATCGCCATAGCGGACCTTTAACACCAGTGTACGCCCGTGCATCTGCTGCTTTTTAACAGTTTCAGCTAACATTCCTGCCAGTTTTTCCAGCTGAGTGTCAACTTCACTGCGAGTGGTTAAAAAAGGCCAGTACGTCGTTTCATTTCCAATTGACTTGCGTTCTCGTTGGTACTCCACAGGCCGATTATCGGAACCTCGAACCCGCTGGTATAAAATTTCACCAAATCGACCAAATTTGTTAATCAAATCAAGCTCATCCCAAGCAAATAAGTCTTGACCAGTATGAATATTCAGGTCATGCATCTTAGGCACCGTCTTCTTGCCAACACCGCGGAATCGTTCAATGGGCAGATGCATCAAGAAGTCATGGGCGTCCTCAGCATGGATGATTGTGATCCCCACTGGTTTACGATAATCGGAAGCCTCTTTCGCCAGGAATTTACTGTACGAAATACCAATCGAACTGGTCAAATGTGTTTGATCCCAGATTTCAGCTTGTAGTTGGACCGCCAATTCTACTGGGTCGTCAATATCGAGCTTGTTTTTAGTCACGTCTAGATAAGCTTCATCAAACGCAACCGTTTCAATAATGTCGGTATACTCATGAAAGATACGGTGAATTTGATCCGAAATTGCACGATAATGGTGAAAATTAGGCGGGACAAAAACAGCTTGTGGACATAACTTTAATGCCTGCTGTGCCGGCATCGCCGAATGCACACCGTACTTTCTAGCCACATAGTTGGCGGTTGTCACGACGCCTCGACCACCAGTCTGGCGAGGATCACGGGAAATCACCAAGGGTTGTTTCTTATAGGTGGGTGTGTCTCGTTGTTCAATGGAGGCGTAGAAGGCATCCATATCGACATGCAAAATTTGTCTGCTGTCGTCAACATGCACTGGATTATCCAAAAAAACGCCCCCCTCCTTAAATTAAAAAATCTCCCTAAACAAAGGGAGATTAGAGCTACTTGTCAGCTTTAGTATCATCTGTTGAATCATCAGCTGGTTCGTCTGAAGGAGTTGCTTCAGGCGTCTCAGTTTTTTCTTCTTCAGCTGGTTCGGCTGGTTTTTGTTCGGCGGCTGCTGCACTAGTAACTTCACTAGCAGCAGAACGCTGAGTCACTGATGCAATGGCGTTGAGGTCAAAGACCAAATAAATACCATCACAATCAAGTGTCACTGTCTTAGCTTCATTGTTGATCTCATCGATCACACCGTGAAGTCGGCCAATCGTAACCACGTGATCGCCCTTTTTCAGTTGGCTCAACGTGTCTTGATGCTTCTTTTGTTGTTTGCGTTGTGGCCGGATCATTAAGAAGTACATTGCAACGATCATCACCACAATCAACAACATGCTGGAGTAACCCCCAGCATTAGAGCTTGCTAAAACGTTCAAATTCTTTCACCCACCTTTGTCTACTGTATAATTTAACAAAAATTTGTCTATCAGTCTATCAAATATCAGAAATTTTTTGGATTTGGCTGATTGTAACCATACTCTTCGAAGAAATTAGCCCTGAAATCCAGTAAATTATCCGCCATGATGGCTTCACGAACTTTTTGCATGAGGTGCAACAAAAAATATAAATTATGATAGCTCGTCAACCTCAAACCGAAACTTTCATCCGCCTTGAAGAGATGACGGATATAAGCCCGGGTATAGTTACGACAAGTATAACAATCACATTGGTCATCGATTGGTGAAAAATCACGGGCGTACTTGGCATTTTTAACCGTCAAGCGACCGTGACTAGTCATGCAGGTTCCACGGCGAGCGATTCGTGTTGGCAGTACGCAGTCAAACATATCAATACCGCGCATTACCCCGTCGATCAGGGAATCAGGAGAGCCAACGCCCATCAAATAACGGGGTTTATTGGTTGGCAGCATCGGTGCTGTAAAATCTAAGACCCGATTCATTTCCGCTTTGGACTCGCCCACTGACAATCCGCCGATGGAATAGCCAGGAAAATCCATGCTGACTAAATCATGAGCTGATTGACGCCGTAAATCTTCATAACCCGCTCCCTGAACAATACCAAATAAGCCTTGCCAATCAGGATTAGCGTGCGCTTTCAACCCACGCTCTGCCCACCGTGATGTTCGTTCAACCGAGTGCTTGATGTAATCATAACTCTCAAAAAACGGTGGGCACTCGTCTAGACTCATCATAATATCAGGCCCCAGGTCGTTTTCAATCTGCATTGCTTTTTCGGGTGATAAAAACATCCGGTCGCCATTGGCCGGGTTCTTAAAGTGAACACCCTCTTCTGTGATGTTACGGTTCTCTGCCAAAGAGAAAACCTGAAAGCCACCCGAATCAGTTAAGATTGGCTTTTGCCAGTTCATAAACCTGTGTAAGCCGCCAGCTTCTTTGACTAAATCTTCGCCTGGCTGAAGCCAAAGGTGGTAAGTATTTGCTAATATGACGCCAGCACCCATTTCGTCTAATTCCTCAGGCGCTAGTGATTTAACAGTCGCTTGCGTCCCAACAGGCATGAACATTGGCGTGGGAAAGGTGCCATGTGGTGTAATGAGTTCGCCCAGTCGAGCACCAGTATCTTTTTCGGTTTTTATGAGGCGATATTTAATCGCTGGTTCCATGTATGTTCCTCCGTATTTTAACCAACAACGGCCCCTTGCTGGTGCTGCCAGCAAAAGGTCGTCGATCAATGACTATTTAATAAACATTGCATCGCCAAAACTAAAGAAGCGATAACGTTCGTCGATAGCGTGTTGATAAGCATTTAAAATATTATCTCTGCCAGTAAAGGCTGCTACCAACATTACCAGCGTTGACTTAGGTAAGTGGAAGTTAGTGATAAACGCATCAACAACTTGCCATCGGTAACCGGGTTTAATGAAGATATCTGTCCAACCAGAATCAGCTTTGATCTCGCCATTAAACTTAGTTCCGATCGTTTCCAACGTTCTGATAGATGTCGTACCAGTGGCAATGATGCGTCCGCCATTTTTACGAACTTCGTTGAGCGTTTTAGCCGACTCTTCTGACAGTTGGTAGAACTCCGAATGCATCTTGTGGTCTTCGATATTCTTCTCGTCCACCGGTCTGAAAGTTCCCAAGCCCACGTGAAGTGTTAAATAAACTAGTTTAACGCCTTTATCCTGCACCTTTTGAAGGAGTTCCTTCGTCCAATGCAACCCAGCAGTAGGTGCCGCTGCCGATCCCGGAGTCTTTGCATAGACAGTTTGATACCGTTCAGGATCATCCAGCTTTTCTTTAATGTACGGCGGTAATGGCATCTCACCTAGCTTGTCGAGAATTTCCATGAAGATACCTTCGTAATGAAATTCAATCATTCGACCGCCATGTTCCAATTCCTCTGTCACGGTCGCCGTTAGCAGACCATCGCCAAAACTAAGAGTGGACCCAACCTTCATCTTCTTGGCCGGCTTCATCAAAGTTTCCCATTCATCACCCTTGGTATTATGCAAGAGTAGGGTTTCAACGTGACCGCCAGTATCTGGTTTAATGCCATAGATTCGGGCAGGCATGACGCGAGAATTGTTCATCACTATGGCATCGCCAGGATTCAAATAATCCAGAATATCATAAAAATGTTTGTCGGCCATCTCACCGGTTTTATGATCTAAAACCAGTAGCCGAGAAGCATCCCGTTTTTCAATCGGAGTCTGAGCAATCAGTTCGTGTGGTAAATCGTAGTCAAAATCTTCAGTCGTCAGTGTCATTATGAAGGTCCTTTCACTTGTTATCAGGCGTTATTCCTAAATGTTCATACGCCAATGGTGTTGCCATCCGCCCACGGGCAGTTCGTTTGATAAAGCCCTTTTGCAGGAGAAATGGCTCATACATTTCTGCCACGGTATCAGTTTCTTCGCCGATATTAGCGGCCAGGGTGTTTAAACCAACAGGGCCACCGTTATAAAACCGGATCATCGTTTCCAGTAACTTAATATCGGTCTGATCTAAGCCCTCATCATCCACCTGCAGCATTTGCAAAGCGTGCTGAACAATCGTCCGGTCAATCGAATCGTGATGTTCTGAAACCTCGGCGAAATCACGAATTCGTTTCAACAATCGATTAGCGATTCGAGGGGTACCACGGGATCGAAGGGCAATTTCATGAGCCCCCTCTTCTTGAATCGGTGAGTTTAAAATTTTAGCAGACCGCTTAACGATTTGTTCCAGTTCGTCGGAGCTATAATAGGCCATGTGCCCGACGATTCCGAAGCGATCCCGCAACGGCGCCGATAATAAACCAGCCCGGGTGGTAGCCCCAATCAACGTAAATGGCGGTAATGGAAAATGGATTGGGTGGGCAGTTGGTCCCTGACCCACCACGATATCAATGAAGAAATCCTCCATTGCAGAATACAACATCTCTTCCACCACTTTTGGCAGCCGGTGGATTTCATCAATGAATAAAACGTCCCCGGGGTTGAGCTCGTTTAATAGCGCCACCAAATCGCCAGTCTTTTCAATCGCCGGGCCACTGGTGGTTTTAATTCCCACTTGCATCTCGCTAGCGATAATCATGGCTAAGGTCGTCTTACCTAATCCAGGAGGGCCATACAAAAGAACGTGATCCAGTGCTTCTTCACGCTTTTTTGCCGCCCGAATATAGACACTTAGCTCCCGTTTTAAAGCTGTTTGACCGATATACGTTGATAAACTGCTGGGCCGGAGTGACTGTTCGATAGACGTTTCGGCATCGTCTTGTTTATCTCCGTCAACTATTCGGTTATCTTCAGTCATCTGCTCGCCCCCTTGACTTTATCATTGTGATTACTTCGTTAATAGTTTCAGTGCAGCACTTAAATAAGCGTCCGTAGATTGTTCGGGTTCGCTCTTCAGTCCCTTTTCAACTCGCTTAATGTCTCGATCTTTATACCCAAGCGCGGTTAAAGCCTCCAGAGCATCGGCTAAAGCGGCATTATCCGTTGCCGAAATCACGTTCTTGGGTTGTTCAAATAAGCTGTTAGTTGAAAAATCCGCTAGCTTATCTTTCAAATCCAACACAATTTGTTGGGCAGTCTTTTTGCCGATTCCAGGAAATTTGGTTAGATAAGTCACGTTATTTTGACTGATTGCTTCCACAATAGCTTGCTGGTCACCGTTTGCCAAGATAGCTAGTGCACTCTTGGCGCCAATACCAGATACCGCCAGAAGCTTCTCAAAGAGTTGCTTTTCTTTTAACGAACTGAAGCCATATAATGTTTGAGCCGTATCGCTAATGGTTTGATGAATATATATTTTAGTTAACTCGTCACCGACTTCAAACTTAAACGGATTAGCCACCCGAATCAGATAGCCAACTCCGTTAACATCCAACACGACGTAGGCAGGTTGAATATCGACAACTTTTCCATATAAATACTCATACATAATGATGATAGCTCCAGTTCTATAATTTACGTAAACGTATGTTTGCTTATGAGATTGTAACATGAATAACAGCCAACAGGCAAGGTGCCATCACAAGTGAACAAACCGACATCGGCAACAGAAAAACGACTTGCCGACACCAAATGAAAACGTCGATAAGTCGTTTTTAATTGTTTAAGTTAATAAGGAACTATTCATCATCACGTTTCTTCCGTTTGAAGCCAAACGCAGCTAATATTACGAGTAGACCAAGACCAATTGTCGCTCCCACGGGCGTGACCTTTTCATTGGTTTGTGGCAACTCGTTTTGTCCATTAGCTTGCTTAGAAATATTTGACGCTTGACCATTTGTTTTAGCCGTAGTAACTTGACCGAGCAAATAACATAAAAATACTAATTAAATTTTAATACTTGGCAATTTATAAAAATATAACCCCATCTCAGTTCAAATGACGCAACTGATGATGAGGTTATATCATTCAGTATTTAGGGTTTGCGCTCAGGATTTTAATTGGATTTTATCTGGCTTTACCGCTAGCGCCAAAATCCCCGCCAGGATGCCCAAGTAATAAGTCAGTAATCGCCAAAGCAGCATGGCTAGCACAAGCTTACTCGAATTCGTGATGTACGAACTAAACAGTACCGTAAAGGCGTACTCAGCACCGCCTGACCCACCGGGAATTGGGAAAATGGAAATCACCATCACGATCAAAACGTGTAGCGAGGTAATCATGACAATATTAGCCTGAGTGTAACCGAGTGAAAGCATGATGAAATATGGGACCAAATAGTAAAACATGAGTTGGAAAAAAGTAATCATAATCACTTTCAGCAATAGTTTCCACTGACCAATCAACTGAACACTTTCTTCGTAAAACAAATCAATTTTGGTATCTAATCTGATGATCCAATCATTGACCTTTTTCTTACTTGTAAACCAACGAACCGGAATCATCACAACCCGCATGGCTTTCTTGGTAAACTGCGGCCAAAACATCACTAAAAACAAACTAATAATCACCGCAAAGTGAATGACGAAGCCAAACACGACGAACAATGATAAATAACTCATTTTGCTGACCATATAATGAAACCCAATCACCAGTGCTATCAGGAAGTTGATGACGATCATCGCTTGGTAAACAATGAATTTCATCAACAAGATTGAGCTTGCCCGGCCACCATCGATACCACTTTGCAGCATCGCAATCAGCTGTGCTGGCTGGCCGCCCGATGAAAACGGCGTGATGCCATTAAACAACTGCTCAATCAACGGAATTCGCAGCGCACTCTTAAAGGAGTAGTGTCCCAATCGTTCGTCTGCAAAGACCTTAACCACTAATCCTTCCAGCAAAAAGTAGAACAGCATACAGGCAACCGCAACCAGCAACCAGCCCTGGTTAATGGTCGTAAAGTCGCGAATTAGGATGTTTAGCTTAATGTCGCGTAAAGAGTAACCGAAGATTGAAACTCCCAGCAGAATAATTAGGAACAATACAATTTTGTTGCGTCTCGACATACTTATTTTCCTCTTTTAGCTTGTTCAGTGTAGAACTGAAGCCAAATCTTGGCTAGTCGTTCCTCTGAGTAGTAGTCTGCACCCCGTTCAGCTTGCTTTTTAAGCGCCAGCAATGCTTCTGAGTTTGAACTGAGATCAGAAATGATCTGGTCCATTTCTTCCACATCTTGAGCTGCAGCATATTCGCCTTCAATGATGGCATGATACAAGTCTAAATCACGTAATAGCACCGGTGTATGGGTACTAAACGCCTCTAACACGGACATTGGAAATAACTCATTATAAGACGGCAGTAAAAATAAATCTGCCATGTTGTAGTAGTCAACCAACTTATCACGATCAATAATGCCTGGAAAGCTCAAGTTGGCAGGCGGATTGTCAACCACCCGCTTTAATTCTTCATACCCGTCCGTAATCCGGCCAAATGAAAAACCACCCGTCCAAATAAACTGGATCTTAGGGTGTCGTTTGGCGAGTTCAATAAAATCAAAAACACCTTTTCGAACTTGAACTTGACCGGATCCTAAAATGGTGAATGCATCCGGATAACCATATTGCTGCCGCAGTGCTTGCTTTTGTTGATCACTAGCCGGATGGAACTCTTCGGAGCTGACAAAGTTTGGAATATAAGTCACCTTATCCTTACTAATGCCGTATGCCTCCAACTTGGAAATAAAGGATGGATTAACGACGACTAATTGGTCCATGCGTTTATAAAAAGCAATCACATATCGATAGAAAACCGCCTTAGCAAGTTTAGGCAGCTTTAGACTCCCTTCCAGGGTTTCAGGTAAAAAATGTACAAAGCCGACCTTACGCCCCCGTCCAGGCATAAAAGTCGACAAGTAATATGGAAAGTTAACCGTATGATAATGACTAATGTCACTACGCCCATATTGATTAATTCTAAGTTCAATTTGGTCAGATTCACGCGTCTTTAACAGTCGAACCAGCTCCGTGTAGACACTCCCCACACCTTGACCCTTTACTGAATCTGCCGCCGAAAACATTGTAATTTTTAACATCCATAGCTCCGTTTCTTAGTGCTTAATTGCTAACATCCGCAGAATCCTCGTGAGTCGCTTCATAGTTAAGCTGGGCATCACGATAAAATTCAACGATTTGTTCACCGAACGTTTCACTTGAAACCTGTTTTAGAGTTTGATTCAGCACGGTATGATCTTGTATTTGATCATGTTTGAGATAATAAACCATCTTCTCAATCATTTCATCGTGCGTTTTGAAGGTTGCACCTAATTCGGCATCCTGCAACAACTCATCCGTGTATGGACTGCTTTTAACCACGATTTTCTTATCGGAAGCCAGCGCTTCAATGTAGGTTAGCCCTTGAGATTCCGAATCCGATGCCGAAACGAATAAGTTAGTGGCATGGTAAAATGCAGAAACTTCATTATTATTGATTTCACCGGTAAAAATGACCTGGTCATCTAAACCGAGGTCATGGCTTTGCTGCTCAAGGTCAGCCTTAGCAGGACCGTCACCAACAATCATTAAGTACGCATTGGGAATACGCTTTAAAATGGTGGTGAACCCATCAATAATTTCTTTAATATTCTTCTCATACGCAACACGGCTTAGTGATAGCATCATTGGCGCGTCAGTTGGAACATGGTACTTTTCCCGGACATTGAGTTCGTTTTCATCCGGCTCATACTGTTCCAGATCGATCCCCGTTGGAATTACCCTAATCGGTGCTTTGACACCGTAACCACTCAAGGTATCAATAACGCGTTCACTTGGGGCAACAACACCGTCTAAATGGCTGCAAAAAGCCAAGGTCATCTGCTTCACGTGCACTGGTTTCAAAATCTTACCGTTGGCAACGTAGTGCAAATAGTCTTCGTACATGGTGTGGTACGTATGAATGCAAGGAATCTTCATGGCTCGAGCAACAAACTTGCCGATGAGGCCCATAGAAAATTCCGTCTGGGTGTGGACAATATCCAAATTCAATTCCTTGGCTAGCTGGTAGGCATGCAAAAGACCCCGGAAGGCTATTCGCCGATCGGTAAACGAAACGAATGGCACACTAGGGAAACGAAAGATGTTACGTTCATAGACGTCTTTTTCCACGTGCGGGTCAGTCGTTGTAAAGATATACACTTGATGGCCCTGTTTTTCCAACTCATGCCGCAGTGTTTTAATTGAAGTCGCTACACCACTTACTTGAGGGAAGTATGTGTCAGTAAATAACCCAATGTTCACGACAAATCCCCCCTATCATTAATTACGTGTTCTCATTGATAATAATTATATTGGTTAGAAGTACTGATTGCAAGACACACAAAACCATTCTGGCCATGACAACCAGTGTGACCTTAATCCCTTTATTCAATCAATAACGATAACTTATCACCGTGTGTGGTGCAAGCCCCTTTGCCGTTTCTTAATGATAAAATAAAGACGGTACACTAGAAAGTCGAATACCTCTAGTGAACCGTCTTTAATATCATTAGTTCACCCTAAAAGTGAACCATTAATTAGCATATCATCATCAAAAACTGTGTTACCAGTGATTGATCTTTAATATAATTGCAGAGACAGACCTGCTTAGTCAGTTAAGCCTTCAGCCTTCATAGTCTTAGCGACTTCTTCAAGTGCTTCAGTCTCATCATCGCCATCAGCAGAGATGGTAACATCAGTGTTTTGACCAACACCTAATGACATCACACCCATAATTGACTTTAAGTTAATGGACTTGCCATCATACTCCAAGTTAATGTCGGCATTAAACTTGCTGGCAGCTTGTACTAATAAGGTTGCAGGACGAGCATGAATGCCGGCTTCTGCAGTAATCCGAAAGTTGCGTTTTTCCATAATATATCAATCTCCTTTATCTGCTAAAACAAATTGGGCTACTTTTCATTAGTTTCATAAGTACAGCATTTATGAAATAAATAGAAAAACACCTTTAGTCTAAGAATATCAATTAATCAAACAAAATACAAGCAGTTCTAATAAATAATCAACCGCTTACATCGTTTATTTACTGTGTCTGGTCATGGTCATAATGATAAATGATCTTCCCATTTTTATCCGCTTTGCCCACAATCCGCTTACGGGACTCAAATTGCATATAAGCCGTTTGAAACGCCATGAAGTCAACTGGTTCAACGGTAAACTCATCCAGCTCACCTGATTTTAGTTGCGCCATCAAATTGGCATAGTCTTCAGCCAAGCCTGTCACCCCCCACAACACACAAATAGAATTCAACATATTTTACCATAACTTGGCCATTCAAGTCAGTCTTCCTAAATTTCGAAATTCGACGTTATAAAAAAGGAAAAAACCATTCATTCAGTCAAACTGCTTGCAACATTTCCCGAAATGAAGTAAAACATAACTTGAGTTAGCACTCGAGTGACCCTCGTGCTAATTTTATCCCAAAAGTGCGAGCAAATGTCTTGCGTAAACACTTGAGTATTGTATAATATGATTAAAGGTCAAGATTGGTCAAACAAATGATCAACGAATGACTTACCTACTTTAATAAGAGAGGAGTCAAGATATGCTGTGTCAGAATTGTCATCAACGTGAAGCGACGATTCATTTATACCTGAATGTGAAT
This sequence comes from Secundilactobacillus angelensis, assembly GCF_012641075.1. Taxonomy (GTDB): domain Bacteria; phylum Bacillota; class Bacilli; order Lactobacillales; family Lactobacillaceae; genus Secundilactobacillus; species Secundilactobacillus angelensis. The sequence goes on from NZ_JAAXLJ010000006.1 coordinate 45,170, forward strand.
GGTCAAAGACAGCAAGTTGACCTTTGTCAAAACTGCTATCAACTTCTTAAAAATCAGCAGAATAACTCTAATCCTGGAAATGGAGGTGCACAAATGGCACAAGATCCATTTGGTTTTGGTAACCTGGATGATATTTTCCGCGCTATGCAGGGCGGAAACCCTAACGGTAATCCTCAGGGCTATCAACAACAAACGCCACCGACCCAGCCAAGCGGTCCCCGCAATGGCGGCGGTCAAAATGGTAACGGCAACGGCGGTCTATTAGGACAATACGGGTTGGACCTTACCCAATTAGCAAGTGAAGGTAAGATTGACCCCGTGATTGGCCGAGACCGTGAAATTTCTAGAGTGATTGAAATTTTGAACCGCCGGACGAAAAACAACCCCGTTTTAATTGGGGAAGCCGGTGTTGGTAAAACAGCGGTAGTTGAAGGCTTGGCTCAAAAGATCGTCTCTGGCGATGTTCCACAAAAATTACAAAATAAGAAAATTATCCGGTTTGACGTCGTTTCCCTCGTTCAAGGAACTGGTATCCGTGGTCAATTTGAACAACGGATGCAGCAATTGATGAAGGAAGTTACCGATAATCCTAACATTATCTTGTTTATTGATGAAATCCATGAAATCGTCGGCGCTGGTAATGCTGAAGGCGGTATGGATGCTGGTAACGTCTTGAAGCCTGCATTGGCCCGTGGCGAATTTCAGCTAGTTGGTGCGACAACTTTAAATGAATACCGTGATATTGAAAAGGATCAAGCCCTAGCTCGTCGGCTACAACCCGTTACAGTAAACGAACCGTCTCCTGAGGAAGCCGTTCAGATTTTGAAGGGAATCCAAAAGAAGTATGAGGATTATCACCACGTTCACTATACGGATGGTGCTCTAAACGCAGCGGTCAAATTATCAGATCGTTACATTCAAGATCGGTTCTTACCTGACAAAGCCATTGATTTACTTGATGAATCTGGTTCCAAAAAGAACTTAACCATCAACGTTGTTGATCCCAAGACCATCGACGACAAGATCAAGGCCGCCGAAGATCAAAAACAAGCTGCTTTAAAACAAGAAGATTACGAAAAAGCCGCTTACTATCGTGATCAAGTGACTAAACTTGAGGATGCGAAGAAATCTCAGACGGCGACCCCTTCTTCGGATGATGAACCACAAGTTACCGAGGAAGATATGCAACAGATTGTTGAAGAGAAGACTGGTATCCCGGTTGGTGAACTTCAAAACAAGGAACAGCAGCAACTTCGTGACTTGGGTAAGTCTTTGAAAGCTCACGTGATTGGTCAAGACGATGCCGTTGATAAAGTCTCCCGTGCCATCCGTCGTAACCGAATCGGGCTCAACGGTACTGGCCGGCCAATTGGATCATTCCTGTTTGTAGGCCCTACTGGTGTTGGTAAGACTGAATTAGCTAAGCAATTAGCTCGTGAACTATTCGGTTCAACTGAGGCCATGATTCGGTTTGACATGTCGGAATACATGGAGCCACATTCAGTGGCTAAATTGATTGGTTCACCTCCTGGCTATGTTGGCTATGAAGAAGCTGGTCAACTCACTGAGCAAGTTCGTCGTCATCCATACAGTCTAATTCTCTTAGACGAAGTTGAAAAAGCCCACCCAGACGTGATGCACATGTTCCTGCAGATCCTGGATGATGGCCGTTTGACCGACTCACAAGGACGTACCGTTTCCTTTAAGGATACGATTATCATCATGACGTCTAACGCTGGTTCAGGTGATGCTGAAGCGAGTGTTGGGTTTGGTGCTGAAGTCTCTGGCAAGACGCACTCCGTTCTTGATCAGCTGACCAACTACTTCAAGCCTGAATTCTTGAACCGTTTTGACGACATCATCGAATTCAACTCCCTGACTAAGGAGAACTTGATGAAGATCGTTGACCTCATGATTAACGATGTGAACGGCATGCTCGCCAACCAAGGTCTGCACGTTCACGTTACTGAGCCAGTTGAATCGAAACTTGTGGAATTGGGTTACGATCCAGCCATGGGTGCTCGGCCACTACGGCGTGTGATTCAAGAACAAATAGAGGATCGAATTGCCGACTTCTACTTGGAGCACAGCGACGTCAAGAACTTAGTTGCTAAAATTGAAAATGGTGAAATTACGCTAGCTGAAGAAGCGTCTGCTGCACCAGCAGCAAATGAATCCGAAGCTAAGAAGTAATTGATTGCTTTTAGACCTGAACATCATTGAGATGTTCAGGTCTTTTTTGGCGTCTAATATCTGCTGAAATCTTTTCGACCGCGGACAAGTTGGGGTATACTAGTCTTATCAATAAAACTAGGAGGGGGAAATCAGTATGCTCTTTTTTAATCGACTACGTGACCTAATGACTAAAAATCGACCAAGTACCCCTTCTCGCCGAAGAAAAAGTATGCCCGCAAACAGCTCTATTTTTAAACCAATGCACAACCCAGTACCACCTGTTGAACCAGCATCCAATCATCAGCAAAGCCACAACGACTCTGCCCCTATCGCTTCAGCCGAAGAAAACTCGACTCCCACTCAATCTGGTTCAGCCGTTATGCTGGTACTTTACTTGGATGATCAGAATCATTCACTAGCCAAACCACAGTGGTTAAACGGCCAAATCGGCGAAAAGATTCATTTTAAACCACGTCAAATTGCCAATTACGTGTTATTTCATATTATTGGCTTTACAACGGTGTTCACGAATTCTTATCGCATCATGACACTACAATTCACTAAAAAGATGGGCCATCCAGCCATCATGTACGCCATCGATTATGATACTAGTGAAATGATCGCCCCACCTGTCATTCAAACTGGGGCAGTTAATGCACCCTTTGCCTTTGGTAAAAGCGAAGTTGATGACTATCACTTAGTTAAAGCTAGCCGGCCATTAACCGGGCATTTTACCGAAGAGGTTCAAACAATTGTGGTGCTTTTGCGTCGCAATAATTGGACAGCTGTGCAACGCATCAACATCTTTGTCAAATTGCTTGATAGCACCCAAATCTTGGACCAGCCTGACGGTCAGCCTTACGACTACGAATTCCCGAAGAACTCTGTTTGGCGAGCCTTCGTACGAGTCAATACCAGAAACGGCGAAACTTGGTTTAATTTAGGTGGTCCGCAATGGGTAAACGGTAAGAAAGTGACGCAAACGGATCAGCCAGCTCGTCCACAAATTGGTCAACGGCCCGCAGTGGTGTATGAGCCTATGAATCAAGCGGCCAAAATCGACTTTGTCACAGGTCACTCTCTGCATACTTACGATCAGCCTAATGGCCAGGCGGTCAAGTTGGTTGCGGACGGCAGCCCAGTTCAACTCACCGGTGAATTCACGGATGATAACGATATAAAATGGTATCGAATGGCTGATAATACGGTCGTTTTAGCGCAGTATGTTCAATTCAATTAACTAGAATGTGTTACACAACTCAGATTCCGGCCACTTAAGACGAATACACCCCATCCCGATAAAACCATTGGGATGGGGTGTATTCGTCTTAAATTCTGGAATCTGCCGAATCGTGTAACAGGCTCTTATTCTTCATCTAACATCACTGGTCGTCTAAACGACAGCAATTTCAACCGCTTATTGATTTCAAGTACGCAACTTGGAATGAAGATGGCGACGAGAATTACCAACCAATTCGTAAGTGATAACGTCGATAGCTGAAAGGCCTCTCGCAGCCACGGAAAAGCAGCCGTGCTCACAACCACCGTAGCTGCCAGCACCACCCCTGCATTTAACGCTGAATTGTGGCGGATGCCTTGCCAAGATAACGGTGACCGCTGCTTGATGGGGTAGATATCAATCATCGATCCCAGAGCTAGGGTGAAGAACAGCATAGTCATGCCGATTGCCGGATCATTGTTGGCTAGTACGAAACGACCTAAACTGTAAATACCCAGCGTTAAAATGATGAAGGTCGTGGTTCGAACGGCAACCCGCTGACCTAATCCATCCGCAAAAATACTCGTTTTTCTGCTGATTGGCACTCGTTTCATATTCCGGGATTCTGCCGGTTCACGACTGAGATAGAATCCTGGAATACCATCAGCTAAAACGTTGATCAACAGCAATTGTTCGGCAATCAGCGGTGCGCCCCAGCCGATTCCAACCGCAAAAATCATCAGGAAAATCTGAGCGAAGTTCACACCAATCAAAAATTCTACCGCCTTTAAAATATTTTGGTAAACCGCCCGACCCGTTGAGACCGCCGCAACGATGGTTTCGAAATTATCATCCGTTAAAATCATGTCACTGGCGTTCTTAGACACCTCGGTACCGGTAATCCCCATTGCAACACCCACGTCGGCGGCTTTCAATGCCGGGGCATCATTGACACCGTCGCCGGTCATCGCCACCGTGGCACCTTGTTGCTGCCAAGCCTTCACGATTCGAATCTTATCTTCCGGTGAAACCCGAGCGTAAACACTAATCTTTTCGATTTGTGCTGCCAATTCTTGATCGCTCAGGTTCCGTAACACCGCCCCAGTAACAACTTGGTCGCCCGACCGTAAAATGCCAATTTGTTTGGCGATCGCCTTCGCTGTCTCGAGATGGTCTCCAGTAATCATCACGGTTCGGATACCCGCTGCTGCAGCCTGTTTAACTGCAGCAATGGCCGTCTCTCTAGGTGGATCGATCATCCCAATGAGCCCTGCAAAAATTAAATCGTGCTCCAAATTTTCAATCGGTTCTTCAGGAATACTATCAAAATATTTATACCCCACCGCCAAGACTCGAAGTGCCTCGTGAGCAAACTGATCATGAACTCGCTTTGTTCTTGCTTGTTCGCTGGTGGATTGTTCAATCGGCAGATGATCGATGGCCCCTTTCATGATGAGCAGCGCTCGACCGTCCGGCAATTGATGAAGTGTTGCCATGGTCTTCTTAGTGGAATTAAACGGGTCTTCAGCTATTCGTGGTGCTTCCTGCTCAAAGTCGGCTCTGGTCACCCCTTCAGCCGCCAACCAGCGAACAATTGCTAATTCTGTGGAATCGCCAATTTCCACCCATTCACCATTGACTTGCGTCCGAGTTACATTGGTAGCTAAGCCCATCAGCTGCATTAGCGTTTTAGTTTGGTCATGTAACTGTTCGTCACCTACTACGATTGGTTTTGAATCGAAGACCGACCAAACCTGAGTCACGGTCATCTGGTTTTGAGTCAGAGTGCCAGTCTTGTCCGAAGCAATCACGTTCACCCCACCAATCGTTTCAACCGCATCCACGCGTCGCATAATGGCATGCTGCTTAGCCATAACACCAACGCCATGTGACAAACTGATTGTCACGATGATTGGTAACGTTTCTGGGACTGCCGCCACTGCCAGTGAAACGCCAATCATCAACGCATCCGTCAGCGTGTCACCCTGAAAAAAGAGACCCAGGATCGTAATGATGACGCCACCTACTACAGCCACCGCACTTAGTCGGCCAGAAAGCTGATTTAATCGTTTCTGCAACGGGGTAGCTCTTGCCTTTGTTCTGTTCAGCATGCCAGCGATACTACCGATTTCAGTTTCCATTCCAATGGCGGTCACCACCATCTGACCAGTTCCCTGGGTCACCCCTGTCCCTGAAAAGACTTCGTTTACCCGATCACCGATTTCAGCTGCTTTGGCAACTGGTTCAGCGTTCTTCTTGACAGGTTCACTTTCGCCAGTCAACACGGCTTCATCAATTCGCAGATCAGTCGCGGCGACTAGACGACCATCAGCTGGTATCTGATTGCCGCCTGACAGTGAAATCACGTCGCCCACTACCAAATCTGCCGCATCAATGATTTGTGAGTGGCCGTCACGAATCACCGTGACTTCATGAATATTCATCTTTTTGAGTGCTGCTAAGGATTTTTCGGCACTATGCTCTTGGTACATCCCAATGAGAACGTTGATGATCAAAATACTGCCGATTACCACGGTCTTTGTCCAGCCGCCATTAGCCCAAATGGCGAGATAAGTGGATAACGCCACGGCAAATAACAGCACAAGTGAGGCCACATCAGACAAATGCCGCCAGATTTTTTGAAGTAAAGTTGGCGGTTTTTCCTCCTGCAAGACGTTCCGGCCTTCAGCTTGCCGTCGTTTCACCTCGGCAGTCGTGAGTCCGCTGGTTAAATTGGTTTTAAGAACCGTTTCCAATTGCTGACGGTTCCGCTCAGCATTCGTCATTGTCATAGTCAGCAGTCCTTTCTGTGGGAGCTACCCGTTTTACCCTATCTTTAGTGTATCGAAAGCCCCACAGAGATACCATGAATTAATTATGATTAGTATTAGAATTTTTCGTGAGTTTGCTGACAAAAACACCCCTTCCCTTAATGTAGAAGAGGTGTTTAGATTGTTGCTTTACAAATTAACGTCCATATTAAACGTCAGCTTAGATAATTCCAAACCATGCTCAAACAAATCGTTCATGAGCTTAGTTGTTCTAGATTTCATTTCCGAAACAATCAGATAGTTTTGTTGTGTCAAGTAAGTGGTGAGTTCTTCACCTGTAAGCTTAGCTGCAACTTCATCGGTTTTGGCTAAGTGTCGCATGAATAATTCCTGGCTGGCCGTCAGATAATCGCGGTCATCCTGAACGAACTCTGAATACCGTGATTCGACCAATACTGACAACTTACGGTACATCCAGTAGGCACTCTCTTGGTCAGCGTGTACCGGTGTGTTCACGTAGGAAGGATCGGTGTCAGTGGCATTAGCGAAGAATGGTACGTAAGGACTGAAAGCCGGCACGCCAAAGCACAGCCACATGATAGCTGACTGGGCTTCTGGAACGTTATTTCTCAGTTGTAAAACGTGAGAGTTTTGTGTCCGGTTCATGGAGATTGGCCGGAATTTCGTCTTCAAATCTGCTGGCCCATTGCCTAATGGATCATAGTCAGTTTCATTGTAATGTGACCCAAGAATAAAACTAATGTCGGCAACGCTGATTTTTCGTTTAGCGTGGCAAATAAATGGTAGTTCTGAAGATGTTGGTGATTGTTCAACGTCTGGCATCAGATAACGTTGACCATACCAAACCCGTGGCGTGTTGTAGTGGCGGTCTTTTTCCGTACTGGTTCCAAAAATATGACGGAAGTTCCAGCCGGATTGATCTGGGTTTAAATGATGTTCAGTCACGAAATCTTGAATTCCCTCAGAATACATAAAATTATCCGGATCATCAAAATCCACTGATTGAATGGCCACTTGATTAGCGGTGATGACGAATGCATCATCCGGGATTCGTTGGGCGACCCAATGATGACCGGTCACAATTTCCATATACCAAGCTTCATCCTTATCGGCAAACAAGACGCCATTACCCTCTGGTGAACCATATTGTTTCACCAAGTCACCTAGTACTTTGACACCATTGCGAGCGCTGGTAATCACTGGTAGAACCATCGTCTGCATGGTGTCTTCCGCCATGCCGTCAGCGACTAACGGATCATAAGCTAGGGCGTTAGGATTGCCATACACACTTTCAGTGGCACTCATGGCAACGTTGTAAGCGTTAATGCCACTTTCTTCGTAGAGACCAACTTTCTCCACCTCGACATTTGGAGTCGCTTGATAACGAACGGCGTTATCAGGAAGTGGTGCCTCAAAACCATTTTGAGTGGAACGTAAAATTTTACCCTTATTCTCCGTTGGCTGATGCATGTAAAATCGCTGTGGGGTCAATGGCAAAAACGTATCGTCATTACGAGCAATCATCACAGAACCGTCAATTGACGCGTTTTTACCGACTAAAACTGAAGTACAAGCTGAAAGATGTGTCATTGAATTTCTCCTTTAATTTTTGTCTGCTATTAGTATATCGCAATTTTAACATTCGAAAATACTGTAAGCGATTTCTTTTTGTTTGTGAATCTATTGACAATCGGTTTAACTCGTGTAAAATACAGTTGTGAACAATTATACTTAATTAAATGTTTTTAACCTAGGAGGACGTTTTTATGAAGGTCGCAGTGATTGGATGTACCCATGCAGGTACTTTTGCAACGAAACAAATTTTGGCTGAAAACCCTGATGCTGAGGTAACGGTCTACGAAAAAAACGACGTCATTTCATTTCTATCTTGTGGAATCGCGCTTTATTTAGGCGGTAATGTGAAAGATCCACAAGGACTTTTCTACTCAAGTCCAGACGAATTATCAAAACTCGGGGCAACAGTTTTGATGAAACATAACGTTACAGCAATCGATAACCAAGCACATACGATTACCGTCGAAGACCTAGAAAACCATGACATCACGACTACTAGTTATGATAAATTAGTGATGACTTCAGGATCATGGCCCGTTATCCCACCAATTCCAGGTATTAATAGTGATAAAGTCCTGCTATGCAAGAACTGGGCCCACGCTCAAGAACTATTCCACCGCGCGGGAAACGCCAAGCGAATCGCCGTCATCGGTGCCGGCTACATTGGTGCTGAATTAGCTGAAGCCTACTCCCTCAAGGGTCATGAGGTAACTTTGATTGATGCGCAAGACCGCGTGATGCCAAAATATTTTGATAGTGCTTTTACGGATAAAATCGAAGACGAATACCGCGCCCACAACGTTCAACTGGCACTCAACCAAAAAGTTGAAAGTTTCGAAACTACTGATGATGGCGTCACAATCACAACTGATAAAGAAGCCATCAACGTTGATTTAGCTGTGTTGTGCATTGGGTTCAGACCTAATACGGATTTATTAGCTGGTAAAGTTGAGATGGCTAAGAATGGCGCCATCATTACTAATGACTACATGCAAACCAGTGATCCAGATATTTTTGCTGCTGGCGATAGCGCAGCTGTGCACTACAACCCAACTGGTAAGAACGCCTACATCCCCTTAGCAACCAACGCTGTGCGCCAAGGGATCTTAGTTGGTAAGAACATCGCTAAACCAACCGTAAAATACATGGGCACCCAATCATCATCTGGTTTAGCCCTCTATGACATCTCGCTTTGCTCAACTGGGCTAACATACGAGGCAGCCAAGGAACAAGGAATTAGTGCTGAACAAGTCATCATCACGGATAATTATCGACCTGAATTCATGCCAACGACCCTCCCTGTTACCATGTCTTTAGTCTTCAACCCTGACACCCGTGAGATTCTCGGAGGCGCGTTGATGAGCAAATACGATATTTCACAATCTGCGAACTTATTGTCCGTTTGCATCCAAAACCACAACACCATCGACGATCTCGCCATGGTTGATATGCTATTCCAACCTAACTTCGATCGTCCGTTCAATTACTTGAACATTCTTGGTCAAGCGGCACAGGAAAAATTAACTACGGTAAAAGCTTAACTATTCAGATCATGTAACCAAAAAATCCTGATAACCAGTCAATCGACCGGTTATCAGGATTTTTCAATTTATTCAGTTTATTGTTACAGCTTCGAAGTCAATTTAACGTCTGGATATTTGTCAGCAAACCAGCGTTCAGCAAATTGATTTTCGAATAAGAACAACGGCTCTCCGGCCAAATCTTTCACCAGTAGGTTCCGACTAGATGACATGTGTTCATCCAATTGTTCTGGATCAATCCAACGGGCAATCTTATGGCCCATCGGTTCCATCACAACGTCAGAATTATATTCGTTCTTCATTCGAAACTGGAACACTTCAAACTGAAGTTGACCAACTGCACCCAAAATGTAGTCACCAGTTGTGTACGAGGTATACAGCTGAATGGCACCCTCTTGAACCAGTTGTTGAATACCTTTGTGGAAGGATTTTTGCTTCATCACGTTTTTAGCCGTGACACGCACAAACAGTTCCGGGGTAAACTGTGGTAATTTTTCAAACTGCAGTTGTTTCTTGCCAGTATAAACCGTATCACCGATTTGGTAGTTACCAGTATCGTAAAGCCCAATGATATCGCCGGCTACCGCTGTTTCGACGTTTTCACGGGTATCAGCCATGAACTGTGTCACGTTTGAAAGACGCATTGTTTTGCCAGTGCGACCAAGCGTCACGTCCATTCCCCGTTGGAACAAGCCTGAGCAAATTCGCACGAAAGCAATTCGATCACGATGTTTAGGATCCATATTAGCTTGAATCTTAAAAACGAAGCCTGAAAATTTGTCATCAGTTGGCTCCACGTCGTCGCCTTCTTCAGTTCGATGTGCAGCTGGTTGAGGGGCAAACTTCAGGTAAGTTTCCAGGAAGGTTTTTACCCCGAAATTAGCTAAGGCTGAACCGAAGAACACCGGTGTCTGATCACCACTGGCAATTTTGGCTTCGTCAAACTGATTACCAGCATCCTCAATCAATTCCATATTTTCCCGGGCATCTTCATACCAAGAATTGGATTTCAATGGTTCAGCATCGTCAATATCACCGTCTTCATCAAGTGGCAAATAAGTGGTGCCGTCTTCTTTCGGGTGAAATAAAGCCACCCGGTTATCAAAACGGTCATACAGGCCCTTTAATTCTTTACCCATCCCAATCGGCCAGTTCATTGGGTAGCCTTCAATACCAAGGACTTCTTCTAGCTCAGAGATCAAATCCATTGGGTCGCGAGAATCACGATCTAACTTGTTCATAAAGGTAAAAATTGGAATTCCCCGCATTTTACAAATCTTGAACAGTTTTTTAGTTTGGGGTTCGATCCCCTTGGCAGAATCAATCACCATGACCGCAGAATCCACCGCCATCAATGTCCGGTACGTATCTTCAGAAAAGTCTTCGTGTCCAGGGGTATCCAAAATGTTGATGCGCTTGCCCTCATAGTCAAACTGCATCACAGAACTCGTAACGGAGATACCACGTTTTTGTTCGATCTCCATCCAGTCAGACTTAGCAAAACTGCCGCTCTTCTTAGCCTTGACCGTCCCAGCTTGACGTACAACACCACCAAACAACAAGAGCTGCTCAGTAATGGTCGTCTTACCCGCATCGGGGTGAGAGATGATGGCAAACGTGCGTCGGTTTGCGACGTCTTGTGATAATGTCATAGCACTATTCCTTTCCAGAATTGACATTAACCGTTCTTTTCAATCTGATGAACAACGTAGTTAACAACTTTCAGAGAACTTAAGCCGTCATCAATCGAACAAAAGCGGTTATAGAATTTCATAAACTTGGTGTCGTCACTCATGTCGGGATGTTTGAGACAATCGGCAATACCGGAGAGTAACTCACTCTCGTTATTAGCAATTTGTCCGGGAAGATCCTTCTCGTAATCGAGGTAGAAACCACGAAGTTCGTCTTTATACAAATGATAATCATACGGGTAGAAGAGAATTGGCCGCTTTAGGTAAGCGTAATCGAAGAACACCGAAGAATAATCAGTAATCAGCATATCTGAAACCAAGTACAGGTCAGAAATGTTAGGATGACTGGAGAAATCGTAGACAAAGTCCGTGTAGTCACTAATATCCATGGCGTTAGCAATTAAGTAGTGCATCCGCAAAATCAGTACGGTGTCTTCACCAAACTGCTTCTTAAAATCATCCAAACTAAATGGTAACTCAAACGTGTACTTACCCTTTTCCGCAAACTGATTATCCCGGTACGTTGGCGCATACAAGACAACTTTCTTATCCGTTGGAATTCCCATTTGTTCCTTCAAAGCCTTGATATCATCGGGATTAGTATTGATCAATTCATCATTACGGGGATACCCAACCTTTAAAATCTGGTTGTTAAACCCGAAAGCAGAACGGAAAATCTGGGTTGAATAATCGTTAGGCGAAATCAAAGCATCCCAACGATTTGCTTCCTTCACGAAGTTGTCGTGATACTTAGTCGTGGTGGTCCCTGGCATGGACACATTTTCAATGTCCAAACCGAGTTTCTTCAATGGCGTCCCATGCCAAGTTTGAATATAAGTCACGTAAGACGGCTTTTTGACCCAGGCAGGGAAACGGGCGTTACTAATCCAGTAAGAACTCTTTTCTAGCGTTCGAACCCATTTAGCAGTCCGACGAACCACAAACGGAATTTGGTTTTGCTTACAGAACTTCTTTAATGACCGGTCGATGGACCAGACAAACGTAAACCCTGGGTAAAGCTCGGTGAATAGTCGATAAATAGCGTATGGACTATCGCTCACTTGGCGGCCGCCAAAGCTTTCAAAGACGATTGTCGGCTGTTCGTAAGGTCGATGACCGGACTTGAATAACCAACGCATCCGTTGCAAATTGACTTTATCTTGAACTGTTCGCCCAAGGTTGACCACTGTCTGCAGCTTCTGTGGCAAAGCGGCAATCTTTTCGCCCAATGAAGGCGCTGGGAACTCTTTGATCACAATCCCGTTATTGATGTTCTTTTCAATCAACACCATGCGACCGCCGGGTAAAACAGCTTGTGTCATCTGGCCTTCAAGTGAGCGGGTCAAAATGATACGCTGTTCAACTTCATGAGTCCCCACCATATACTGAACAAAAATGTCTTCGATAGAGTTAGTGGGTAAATCAGTCAGCGGAATATTCGCAGTGAACAAGGTCTTGAGTGTGCCGGCCGAAGTTGGGTAGGCTAATTTACCACCAGATTCTCTGGTTTTTAAAATGATTTTTTGATTCTTAATGGCCTGTCCATTAATGCGGTTGTATCCCGTAATGCTGAGCGCGTTATCCGTTAAGTTGACAGAGTTGATCGTAAACTCGTCTTTTGGCTGCTGGGTATGAATGTTAAAGACAGCCATCCCTTCAGCATCGGAATTGACTTGGTAGTAACTGGTCAATGATAATTGGTGTCGGTCACTTAAGTACTCGGATTCAACCTGTAAAATCACCTGTTCATCTGCCGTACTAAAGGCCAAGAACAATTGCCAAGCAAACTCACTTTGCCCAAAAGCTTCAAACTGTAGCTGATCAGGATCGATTTGAATCCGAAGCAAGTTGTTATCAAACACTTTTTGAACGGGTACCGTTACCGAAGCTAAACTACTTTTTTCCAGAAACATGACTCTTAAATTGTCAAAAGAGCCGGGAACATCGATTAATTCAAATTCTAGTTCTTGTTTTTTCTTTTTTTGGTGTAACCCTGATAATATTGCACGCACAAGTACCGACTCTCCTTAGTAATTAAAGATCAACTGCTGTGGCAGGTATGGCGTTAATCTCGGATTATCATTGAGATCAATAAACAAACCGGAATCAGCAGTCACCACATTCTCCAACAAACTTGCGTAGTAGGAATAGACACTATCGAAACGATCGTAGTTTTGGTAGCTGATCACTTCGTAATAGGATTGAACCTCTGAACTCTGATAAATCACGTGTTGGTCCGTATCAGTTTCAGAAACCATATCAGTAAAGGTTAATTTGGATGTCCGTCCCATGGTGTACGCCAAGTTAACAGGCTGAGTATGCCGAATAAACCGGGTCACTAACTGTCCCTGCTGGTTCAAAAGCAATGCCTGTGATAATTGACCGTCAGCATAGCTCAAGATACCAAATTGTTCACCGGCCTGGTAAGCAGCTGATTGAACGGGCTGTTGGTTGACGAAACGGGTTTTCAGCAGTGGATTTTGGTTAACATCCTCACTGACTTCCGCCACAATTTCACCATCATTAATATAGCGAACCGTGGTCTCTTCTGAATCAAAACGGTGTGTAGGAAGCGATTCAAAATCGGCGCTAAATTGTTCACCAGCAGCGACTTCGATACCTGATTTGTCAGCCACCAAATCTGCCAACGACACAACGTTAAGTTGATCCAACCGGCTTCGTTGAAATAAGCCCTGCAGTATGCGCTGAGCACTAGCGTACTGATCAAAATGAACCATTGCTAACACAATTGTGATTTGAATCTGGTCGTTCATCAACGATTTCACCTTTTGTTTAAAGGTCAGCTTTCTTAAACCGGCCAGAGAAGTGACCCAAAAAATTGCTTGTTTCATGACGATTTAACCTCACTTTAAATTGCAATAAAATATCCCTAGTCGCAACTGGGGATATTTGTCGTTACATTCAACTGATTATTCTTTCCAGTCAAGTCCGGCTTTAAGGCCTAAATCTTCCTTGATCTTAGTGGTTGAAATACCCTCTGTCCGAGGCAAGTAGATGACTTCGCAATAATCCTTTAAGAAATCAAACTTACCCTTCCAGTCATCGCCCATGACAAAGATATCAATGTTGTTTTCTTGAACATCTTTGATTTTTTGATCCCAGTTCTTTTCGGGAATCACTTCATCCACGTACCGGATAGCTTCTAGAATATATTTACGATCTTCATATGATGTATAGGCCTTTTTACCCTTGATTGCGTTAAATTCATCTGATGATAAACAAACGGTTAAATGATCACCGAGAGCTGCTGCCCGCTTCAAGAGTCGGACGTGTCCCTTGTGTAATAAATCAAAGGTGCCGTACGTAATTACTTTTTTCATTTAAATCTCCTGCTTAACTTTTAATTTAAAGCCACTGTTTCCTAACTCGACTATAATATCATAAATTCTAACACAACAAAACCGCCCAATAGCGAATTATTGCCTGATTTAATTAATCCTTCACGTTTGTGATGGTGGCTTGGATTGCTTTTCTTCTCGCTGCTCAGATTGCAGCTGCCAAATATGGTAAATATTCTCCACGATCACCTTGACCACGGCGTAGAGTGGGACGCCTAAAATCATCCCCATCAGCCCGGAAATATTACCGGCAACCATCAAAATAACAATGATCGTCAACGGGTGAATCTTAAGTGTCCGTCCAATCACGTTAGGATAGACGAAGTTACCATCGATCTGCTGAACAACGACGGTCACGATCAATACTGAAATCACTTCTACTAAGCCAGTTCCAATGGCAACGATCACAGCTGGTAAAACGCCAATATAGGGTCCCACGTATGGGATGATGTTGCACATCCCAGCAAAAATGCCTAGTAGTAAGCCATATTTTAATCCCACCAAGGTAAAACCAATCGAAGTAAAGGTCATAACAAACAAACACTCAATCACCTGTCCACCGATGTAATGTGATAGCGTCGCGCTCATCTGTGCCAGAATATCCATGGTCTGATCAGCGTGTTTGGGAGGCAACATCCGTCGCAGTGCTGGCATTAGCTTTTGACCATCTTTCAACATGTAAAATAACATGACTGGGACCGTTACCGCGACTATCGTCACACTTGTGGCCATGCCGATCACGGTACCCACACTGTTGGTCAGACCCGTCATAAAGGTCTTGGCATAATTAGAAAGCCCATGCTCCAGCTGAGAAGCGTAGGACTGAAAATCAACGTTTTTCAACCATTCATAATGACTGAGATGCTGGTTAAAATCATTCAGCATGCCCTGAACCATGCGCACAATGTGAGGCACATTGTTAACCAAGGTCGCCACCTGTTGAATCAGTCTCGGCACCAACCAGAATAAGCCACCAGCTAAAATGCCAAATAGCGCAAGAAATACAACCGCCGTCGACCAGGTCCGGTTCAAGCGGAAATGCCCAATCCTCACCTTTTGCAGTAGCTTAACGATTGGATTGAGCATATAAAAGAGGATCCCAGCTAATAGGATCGGCATGAAAACCGTCCGAAAAAAGGTGCCAATGGGAGCAAAGAGAAAACCCAACTTGGTGCAGACCCAGATCAGCGTCGCCACAACCAGAATTTCTAGTGACCAGAAAAATAATTTTGACCGCTGCATTTGATTGAACATGCCATTGCCCCCTTTCTTCTATATTATTTATCATTATTCTATCACGCAAAAAGCGAGGTCGGCTCATATTGCCAACCTCGCTTTTATTTAAGCAACCCCATTACTTGTGACGGGAAAGCTCGAGATAGCGTGAGTACCATAGATCAACATATTCCTTCGAGAACGGACCCTTGCGATTATTGATCCAGTCGACCAAAATCAAAACATTCGCCTTCAAGATTTTGTCAATTTCAGGCGGATACTGCCAACGACGACTAAAAGCCTCGTACTCGTCAATATCAAGCAATCGTTTTTCACCATCAGGAAAAACCTTGACGTCCAAATCATAATCTATATACTTTAATGCTTCTTTGTCTAAGACATAGGGTGTCGCCAGGTTGCAGTAGTATGAGACCCCATTATCCCGAATCATTGCGACAACATTAAACCAATAGTGTTTATGAAAGTAAACAATTGCTGGTTCACGAGTGACCCATCGCCGCCCATCGTCTTCAATCACCAGTGTGTGGTCATTGCAGCCAATCAGGGCATTTTCGCTTGTCTTAAGTACCATCGTATCGCGCCAAGTTCGATGCAAACTGCCGTCGTGCTTATAGCTTTTGATCGTAATGAAGTCGCCTTCCTTAGGTCCTCTAGCTTCGCGCGCCATATTAAACCCTACTTTCCAAAGTGTCGGGTATGATAATTAAATTCGCCTTTCATTATAGCAAACCCGATTACGCAAAACAATGGTTAACCTATTAACCGTCTTCTTCCATCTTTTGTTCCAGCCACTTTGAAATTAAATCGCCATCGAACCCTTTTCGGTATAGTGCCTGCCGAATTTTCAACTGCCGTTCTCTAGCTGGTTTAGCATGATAACGTCGCCACAGTTTTTCAGCTTGAGTTGCCAGTAAGTCCAACTCAGTGTCACTATCCATTTCAAAAGTAAATTCAGCTAGCACTTGGCCAACTAAATCAAAAGAGAACCCCTTTTCAACCAGACGTTGCTGTACTTTTTGACGTTGAATCTTCGGCGTTAGGCGTTGATATTGCCGCTTCAACTTCTCGACTAACTCATTCAATCGTTCAAGCTGCTCGTCTGGTTGGTAATCTTCAGCCAGTGCGTTGTCAATCAGTTCATCCTTAACGCCGCGCTGTTTTAACTGACGGCGGATCACACTGGGACCCTTATCACTAGTCCGTTTCATTGTCCGGACATAGCTATGAGAGTAATGCTCATCGTCGAGTAGTTTTTCATCGATCAACCTTGCCATTACGGGTGCAATCGTGGTTTCAGGAAGCTCCTTTTTGACTAAATAATCACTGAGTTCTTTCTCCGTACGTTGCTGATACGATAAGTAATTTAGTGCCAGCTCATAGGCTTTTGAGACATTATCTGCCGATTGCAGCGTAGCAACCATATCTTCTGTCAGTTCTGTCCCCTTCAATAATCGGTAGCGAATGAGCACATCCTCGCTGACAGGAAAGGCGTAATGACCGTTCACATAGATGTTATAACGGCCTGCTCGTTTCTGAGCTTCAATCTTAGTAATTTGTAATTTTTTTGAAGAATCTTCTGCCATGATATTTCACACTCTCTCGCTGGTTTGCTATACTGAAGGTAATTCATATTTTAAGAATAGGGGCGACTTGAATGGCAACTGCACGTGTTGTGTTTGCAACCATCACTGGAAATAACGAAGATATTGCCGATATTATTACTGAAAAATTAGAACAACTAGGCGTTGATGTCACGGAGTCTGAAATTTCTCAAACAGACGCTGATTCTTTTGAAGATGTCGACATCTGCGTGGTTTGTCCGTACACCTACGACGAAGGCGAACTGCCTGAAGAAGGCATGGACTTTTACGATGACTTGGAGGACGTTGACCTTTCTGGGAAAGTCTATGGCGTTGCCGGTTCTGGTGACACCTTCTACGGTGACGACTTCTGTGTTGCGGTAGATGCATACGGTAAAAAGCTCGCAGCTGCTGGCGCAACTCAGGGTGCTGACAATGTCAAAATTAACTTGGAACCCGAAGACGACGACATCAAAACGTTAGATGAATTCGCCCAAAAGTTAGTTGATAAAGCTAAATAATTAGTGCTTCTTACTTGAAGGTCGCTTCTTTTTCCCAGCGGAAGCCGACCTTCTTTTTGTTTGCCTTTTTTGGTGAGTCACCTTTGCTTGATTGACAATGTTTTGCATGATATCTAACTCTTCAATCTCACCCTGACGCCATTCTTGAACGGTAGCGTTGATAACCCCACCCGCCAACAGAATGAAACCAGAAATATTCATCCAAATCAATAAAATGATGAACGTTCCCAGAGTCTGATAACCGGTAATGTTCCGGGTAAAATAGCGAATATAAATCGAAAATCCCTGGGCAAGCACTAACCAGCCAACTGTGGTGACAAAAGCGCCGATCCAGACGTAGCGGAACTTGACCTTGGCTGAGGGCACTACCATGTACAACAGACCACTTAGTAAGAAGATAATCAGAAACGAAATCGGCCATCTTAAGCTGCCAATGAAGTCAGTAAACTGATTGGAGATATTCAGCCATGGTTTAAGATATCTCCCTAGCCATTCGCTTAAACTAAACAGAACGGCAATCGCTATGATTGAAATAATCACGAGAATAATCAAAATAAACGAAAAGAAACGGCTAATAATCGCGTTTGGCTGTTCGATACCATAGGCTAAGTTAATACTGCGCTGAAAGGCTGAAACGGCACGACCGGCCGACCAAATAGTCACAATGATTCCTAACGACAGGGTTCCAGTACTCCCCTGCTCCAAAAAGGAACGAATAATCGGCGCCAATGTTTGGTAGACAGCGTCCGGTAAAACCGGCTCAATATACCTCAATACCCCGTTCGTATCAAAGTGCAAAAACGAAATCAAGTTCCCGGCAATCAGCATGATGGGGAAAATAGCAAGCAGCATATAGTACGACAGTACCGCCGCCGAATCATTGATATTGGCTTGGGAAAAACGATGAATAAGCTGCTTGACAAATTCTTTAAATCCAGTTTGCATGATTTAACCTCACAGTTGCGATTGGTGGTCTTGAATCGCCTTTAAAATACGTTCTGAAGCATGACCATCACCGTATGGATTTTTGGCATCAGCCATTCGACGGTATGCCTGTTCATCCGTCAGCAGCGTTTCCATTGCCTCCGTCACCACCGTTGGGTCCGTCCCCACTAGTTTTAACGTCCCAGCCTTAACGCCTTCTGGCCGTTCAGTTTCGTCTCTTAATACCAGTACGGGCTTACCCAATGAAGGTGCTTCTTCTTGTACCCCGCCGGAATCCGTCATGATCAGATAGCTGCGAGCAGCTAAATTATGGAAGTCAACCACGTCCAGCGGTTCAATTAAGTGGATTCGGTCGACATCACCAAGTTCAGCCTGAGCAACCTTTTGTACTGCTGGGCTCAGGTGCACCGGGTAAACGAGTTCAACGTCGGAGTGTGCGGCAACAACTTTGCGAATGGCATCAAACACTCGTTTCATGGGCTCGCCTTGGTTTTCACGGCGGTGCATGGTCAGCAAAATGATCCGGTGCTGATCGTCGATTTGATCCAAAACAGCGTGGTGGTAATTTTTATCCACCGTTTGTTGAAGCGCGTCAATTGCGGTATTGCCAGTAATAAAAATCCGTTCGTCGGGATGGTTCTGCTTGAGCAAGTTTTCCCGGCTCAGAGATGTTGGCGCAAAGTAGTAATCACTTAAGATATCGGTGAGCTGACGGTTCATTTCCTCTGGATATGGCGAATACTTGTCCCAGGTCCGTAGTCCTGCTTCCACGTGTCCCAGTGGAATTTGGTGGTAAAAGGCACTAACACTGGCGGCAAAAGTCGTAGTGGTGTCGCCGTGAACCAGGATAATATCAGGCTGAGCTTCGTCGATCACGCTATCCAAGTGAATCAATACCCGACTAGTGATCTGTGCCAATGTTTGGTTGGGTTTCATAATATTCAGGTCATAATCCGGTTTAATTTTAAAAATGTCTAAAACTTGGTCCAACATTTCCCGGTGCTGGGCCGTCACAACTGTAATAGGTGTAAAATGGTCTGTATCGCGTTGCATTCTTAAGACGATCGGTGCCATTTTAATGGCTTCTGGCCGGGTACCGAACACTGTCATTACTTTAATTGGTTTAGTCATTTTAAATACTCCCAGGTTATGAATTGTCATTTCTTTGCGATTAATCTGATAATGAATCAACGCCTATAATTGTACCAGAACCCTTGTTCAGGAGATACAATTCTGATTAATTTTTCACTTTTGAAACAAACCGTTTACAAAACTTAATCAATTTTAACTTTGTTCTTAATTCTATTTGTCCTATTATAGGACTTAAGCCTAAGAAGGGAAGGTTATCTATTTATGCGTACCCTCAGCCTGATCGTACCTTGTTACAATGAGGAAGAATCGATCAATATTTTTTATGATGCTGTAGTAAAAGTATTTGATTCAATTAACAAAAAAACTGAACGCTATCAGCCGGAATACCTGTTCGTTGACGACGGCTCCAGCGATAAAACATTGTCAATATTAAAGGATTTACAAGAGCAGCATCCCGAAACCGTTCACTACCTCTCGTTTTCCCGTAACTTCGGTAAAGAATCCGCCCTTGCCTGCGGACTAGACGCCTCAACTGGTGATCTGGTTGCCGTCATGGACGTTGACTTACAAGATCCACCAGAATTATTACCGAAAATGATTGATTTGATTGAAAATGACGGCTATGACTGCGTTGGCACTATTCAAAAGCAACGCCGCGGTCAAGGCCGGATTCGCGCCTTCTTATCAGCCCGTTTCTATAACGTGATTGATGCCGTATCACAAGTTCGAATCGAACCTAACGCCCGAGACTATCGTTTAATGACCCGCAAAATGGTCGATACAATCACCTCTTTGCCTGAATATAACCGTTTTTCAAAGGGCATCTTTGCTTGGGTTGGCTACAAAACCACCTACCTTAAGTACGAAAGTCAGCCCCGGGCGGCCGGTAAATCGCACTGGTCATTCATGCAACTGCTCAACTATGCGATTGATGGGATCGTAGACTTTTCAGATGCACCACTGAAAATCGCCACGTGGATTGGTGGCCTTTCCTGCATGGTTGCAATCTGCGGTTTTATTTTTGTCATCGTCCGCGCTTTAACGGTGGGCCATGCAGTTGCTGGCTGGGCTTCAATCGTTTCAATTATTCTCTTTCTTGGCGGTATTCAGCTGTTTAGCCTTGGTATTTTAGGTGAGTACATTGGTAAGATTTACCTAGAAACCAAGCATCGGCCAAAATACATTGTCCAAGAAAAAAAGTAGAGCAAGGAATTTAATATGCATACCCTATGGAACTTATTTAAAAAATACCAAGCCGTCATCAGCTACTTATTCTTTGGCGGTCTGACCACCCTAATCAACATCGGGGCTTTTGCCTGGCTAAACCTGTATATGAACTACCAGTTAGCCACCGCGCTAGCTTGGTTAATCTCCGTCATTTTTGCGTTCATTACTAATAAGCTTTGGGTCTTCAACTCCAAGTCAATGGCCTGGAAAGTCTTTTTCTGGGAAACTTTAACCTTTTTCTTCTTTCGACTATTATCATTGGGTGTCGATGAATTAATCATGTTTGTTGGTGTTTCACTGCTCTCCGGCAACGCACTGATCGTTAAGATTATTGATAACGTTGTTGTCGTGGTCATCAATTATTTCTTTTCCAAATGGATTATTTTCAAAAAATGACTTTACATCAACAAAAACAACCTTCAAAATCAGCTTAAAACTGATCTTGAAGGTTGTTTTTGTTTACCCTTAATGACTATGCTTTAAATCCTGTAAAAATGTCGCAATCAACTGTAACTGTTCAGGTGTATAGCGCTCAACCAACTCTGCGTGCTGCTTATCTAACAATTCACTCAGCTGATTTTGAACATTCACTGCCTTAATGCCAATCTTGGTTGGCTGATAAACGGCCTTGCGTTGTTCTGGAGCTGACTTCGACACAAACCCTAACCGTGAAAGCTTGTTCATATTCTTAGCGATGACGCCAAAACTCAAATCCATCGCTTCCACTAATTGGTCCTCGGAAACTGGTGCTAAAGCAACAACCTGCTGCAATAACTTTAAACTCAGTGTTGATAATTGGGAAATGGCATACTGTAAATCCCGGTTGGGAATATACAATTGAAGCCATTGCCGCTCAAAATTATTATCCTGAGCCCGCGTATTCATGATATCAATCAGTGGATTTTCGATGTGGTGTTTAAAAAAGTCTAATTTATCCAATATATATCCCTCGTTTTTCTGTCAAAAAAACTATATCACAAATCAGAAGACTGAGAAAGCGGTTTGACGCCAACTTCATTCAATCTGACACCCTTTTTACATGGTGATATGACACTGTACCATTGCGCTAAGATACGTTTTTTTGCAATCATATAAAATACTTGAAACCACTTTCAAAATGTTTCACAATGGTGGTGAGCGAATACTAATTGGAAGAGAGCTGATAATATGTATAATCACATCGTTGTGCCACTTGATGGCAGTCATAATTCAAAATTAGCGCTGTCTGAAGCCCTAAAACTGGTTAAACAGTTCAATGCTGAATTAACCATTGTCAATGTTGCCGATGATAAACGACTAATTTACACCGTCACTGGCACTGGTATTGCTAACACTGGCGGGTATTATAAAGAGCTGAATGATCGCGCAACAGCCATCTTAGAAGAAGGCAAAAAGATTGCTGAAGATGCTGGCATAACAGCCAAAACAGAAGTTCTTCACGGCAGTCCTAAACAAGTCATTGGCGTTGAGTACCCCGGAACGCATGATGTTGACCTGATTGTGATGGGTAAATCTGGTACCGATGCCATCGACCGGCTGCTGGTTGGTTCAACAACTGCTGCGGTTGTTCGTAACGCTTTAACCAACGTGCTGGTTATTGCTGAACCGACTAACGGTTAGTCTTTACAACGTCTGCAATCCATGAGAAAATATCTAGTGTGCTTTTTTGGCCCCATAGCACAACTGGATAGGGCACCCGCCTCCTAAGCGGCTGATCCCGGTTCGAGTCCGGGTGGGGTCATATTTTCAATATCCGACTCACTCTGAATCCTTCTTAATCGTTGATATAGAAGGATTTTTATTTTTGGCTTAAAACGATGAAAAACATAAAAAATTCTCTCGCATTTGTTCGGATAATCACTATAAAAAACACCGTATTCAAAATGATAGCTGGTTATTTCAGCAAATTCACAAGTTAGTCTCGTTTTTTTTGATAACAAAAATATTAAACGACGACGTGTCAATTTTCAACTTGACGTCCATTTAATTCAGAGACAAAACATTACCTGAACCAAAATCGTAGTTTAAGATATCGTCCAGATACTGAAGACGTAAAAAGCTGGAATATACCCTTTTGGGGAGGATAACATTATGAGAAAAGTAGCCACCGTAGGAGTGACTCTTTTGGCAGTTCTTACTCTTTCGGCTTGTGGGAGTAAAAGTTCAGAAGATAAAACCTATGACAAAGATTTTATCAATTCTATGGAAAATGGACTCGACAGCCGGTGGACAACCACAGACCGGGCAAAGGATCCAAATAATCCAACGAAGGAAGAATATAGCGAAGCACTAACTAAAGAATATGACACAGTAAAATCTTATAAAAACAAAAACTTCAAGAATGATAAGTTACATGAAGAGGCACTTGCCTACATTAACGCTGTAAAAGAACAAAAAAATACACTTAAATATTATAATGACAACAGCTTCGTCACAAAATGGAATAAAGCCTATGATAAACGAACTGAAGCCATTCTAAAAATTAACAAGCAATATAAGCTAAAAGTTGATCAAGAACATGAGGAAAGTTTGGCTGAACTCACTCGTAATGGTGACAAAGTTATGTCAAACAACGCTAAACAGCAGGCAATAGATGGCTTGATTAAAACTATTAAGTTTAAAAAAACTAAAGACGATGGCGGCTTTAAAACATATGATGCTGACGTTAAAAATAATACTAATTATTCATTCAAATCATTTGGTATTAAGGTGCAACTCAAAGCTAGTAATGGGACTGTAGTTGATACAATTGCTGCTTACACTGATAATTGGTCTAAAGGACAAACCAATCAATTCGAAATTATGACTGACAAATCCTTCAACACATACGCTGTAATTAAAGATTATGTACAATAATCATGAATCTAACAAACTTGATTAAATCTTTATTGAGAAGAAATATAGATAACTCAAATCAGTTAAACCAATCTGATGATTTTGATAAAATGTATGATGCATTCACCCCGTTACAGAAAGAATTAGATATGCTCTGGTCAGAACGAAAAATTAAGGATGCAATTACATTGGGTGAGTCGATGATTACACGCGGTGATAAATTTCCTGTGGTATTCTCTCGGATGGCTGTCCTCTATCATAGTCAAAAAAGATACGAGGACGAAATCCGCATACTGAAACTCGGAATACAGGCGCAAATATATATATCAAATCCAGGAGATGCAAAAAGGAATTTTGAAATCCGTTTAAAACGTACACAAGAGATATTGGCTAGATCCAAATAAAAAGCAAATCAGCCATGTCAATGTGCATGTAAAAATACAAACACGGGTGACGCACAACTATACCAACTAATTTAACTTGTCTAGGTAAAATTTGACAGAATAATTAAAATTGCGAGTTTTACAAAATAAGAAGTAATGGTTAGCTAAGTTGCCAGTATCTACAGACTTAGCCTATATCCCCCTCAACGATCTTAACAGAACTGAGCGTCAACAGTTCTAATTGATTAGAAAAGGTCAACGCTCGAATTAAAGCCGAAGTTCATAGTTCGCATCATACATGTGCATCTTATTAAATTTTTGAAATGAAGTCACTACATTACCTCTCATCTCATTTGGCTGATATTAACTACCCGATTATGCTCAAATATTACTCTCACATAATAGAAAATTAGAAATAATTGAGACTGAAAAAGCTGAGTGGTACTTGCCATCATGGATTCTAAAATAAAACCCAATAATATACCGAAATTGTTTCTAACACATTTTAAACCATCATTACACCAACGTTTAAGCTAGCTAAATATTCTAAGTGAGGTCATACGGCGTTAACGAACCAAATCGGTAAAATAAAATAGTCTGATTTTCAATCAAAACGACTGAAAATCAGACTATTTTTATATAACCTAATCCGCTTATTCCTCACGCTTATGCCGCATACCCTTGCGTTTAGAATGTTTGTTGTGCCCCTTCTTTTTCTTCGTTGGTTCTGGCAGCGAAGCCTTAACTCTTGGCTTGCGACTCGCCGGCTGGATCGCTGTTGGATCCGTCCGAACTTCACCAGCAACCTTAGCTTCTGGTTCAAAAACTTGATCCGCGTCCACGGACTGTTGTTCAAGTTGCTCTGGCCGCTTAGTTCCAAGCCGATGATCCTGGTAATACACTGGCACTAACTCGTAGTCGGTATCTTTTAAAGTCCGTTTTAAGTCCCTTAAATCGTGGTCGTCACCAAAGTTGACCACTTGTCCGGGTTCACCCATTCGACCCGTTCTGCCAACTCGGTGGGTATAGATCGTCGCTGTGTCCGGCAAATCAAAATTAACCACTGCTGGTAACTTAGCGATATCTAAGCCACGGGCAGCCACATCCGTCGACAAGAGCAGTTTAACTCGTCCCAACCGAAAATCGGTCAGTGCCTTTTGTCGCTCAGTCTGGCGTTGATTAGCCGACAATGTGGCCACGGGTACGTGGTGATGGGTCAGCCAACTCTTGGTCTGTTGCAATGCCCCAACGTGGTTAAAGAAGACCAACGCTTTAAACTGCTTAACCGATGTCAGCTTACCCAACATGCCAGCCTTTTTTAAGTTAGAGACCTCTAGTAAACCATGGCGAACCTCACCCTGGGTATGGTCAATATCTCGAACATCCACCCGGGTAACGGGTATACCAAACCACTTCTCTAATTCTGATAAGATTGGGGTTTCAGTAGCAGAGAAGAAGCCTAATTGAACTTCTGATGGGACGTTTTGCAGAATCGTTCTGACCGTATCAAAGGTCTCCCCTTCAAGGAGGTCGTCAGCTTCGTCGACAATGACCGTCTGCACATCGTGAGTCTTCAACTTGCGGTCTTCAATCAGGTTAAGAATCCGTCCGGGAGTTCCAATCACGATCTCAGGATGCTTTTTTAACTGTTCCAATTGTCGCTTAACGTTAGCACCGCCCGTAATTGAGGTAACTTGCATATTAAGCAACGTCGCAAAACTGCGGGTGACATGAGTCAGCTGCATTGCTAATTCTTGTGATGGTGCAACAATCATGGCTTGAATGCCCTGACCAGCTGCCAATCGTTCCAAAACTGGGACAACAAATCCCAAAGTCTTTCCAGAGCCAGTTGGCGCCAATCCAAGGACACTATCACCGTTTTTTAAGGGTTCATATACGGCTGATTGAATTGGCGATAATTCATCAAAACCTAATTTTTCGAATTGATTTTTAAATTGTGGAATCATATTGAACTGCCCCATTTCTGATTAGTTGTCACGTTCATCGTAAAAGACAATTTTTCCTGACTGGCGTAAATTAAACAGCATTTTATTCACCAGAACACTCAAATTCAGCCAACGGTCATAGTCCGCTTGATTCTGTGCATTATCTGGGTGGTTGAGTACCCGCGCAAAATCACGCACTTCAGGCAACATTGGGTTTTCGGTGACGGGTTGGCTAAGTAAATTTTTATGACCATCCGCATCAAAGTAGTTGACCTCACCGATTTCTCCGGCATCATCGATCTCGATGGTATCTTTCAAGCCATAAACCTCAGATGACATATACGAATTGGTAGTTTTACCAAAGTTCAGTGTGACGTTGAATTCACCATACTGTAAAATTGCTACACCCTTACCATCCACCCCGGTCTGAATAAATTCGGGGAAATAGTTGAATTCGCTAGGCATCCCAAATAACGTGATGGCATCATACAGTGGGTAAACTCCTAAATCCTGCAAAGCACCACCCGCAAACTTCAATGAGAAGACGTTTGGTTCCTTACCCTGGAGGACTTGATCATAGCGTGAACTGTACTTCATGTAAGTTAAATTGGCACCCTGAATCACTGGCATTTTCTTTACCTGCGCTTCAATGGCGTGAAAGTTCGGTGTATGAATGTTTCTGGCAGCCTCGAAGTAATGCAGCTCTGGGTGCTGCTTCAGCAATTCTTGAATCCGTTCCATTTGAGCTTGATTTTCAAAAGCTGGCTTTTCAACGATAATATTCTTGCCCGCTTGAATGGCTTGTTGGGCCTGTTCAAAGTGCAAACTGTTTGGTGATGCAATGTAGACTGTAGTAAAATCACCCTGGTTAAAGAACGTTTTAAGGTCGGTATACGTTGCAGCGCTACCATTTTTTTGACTAAACTCGGTTGCAGTGTCCTGGTGTCTCGAATAGACTCCGGTTAGCTGGTACAATCCAGAAGTTTGAGCTGCCTCCACGAATTGTTGAGTCACCCAGTTAGTACCGATAATCCCAAAGTTTATCATTAAAAACGCCTCTCTTTCTGCTTTAACTCCATGATAGCAGTTCCTAACTCAAATGATAATGCACAGACTAGTTTATTTTTAAAATTAAGTTAAAGAACAAGGAATTAGTTAATATACATGTTAAAATTAGGTCAGAATAAGAGTGAGGAGGCCACGTCATGAATGCAAAAGACTTTATCCAATCAAGCCGAACAAAATTGCACAGTTTTCTACGGTCTTCTCAACGAACAACTAAGCGTTCGGCTGCAAAGGCTGATCATTCACCAATGATTTTCATTGGCTCTTGGAAACTGCGCCATTCAGAAACGGCCCGCACTCATTCACTGGTCATCGGTCCCGATTTAACCATCAGTATCGATCATCGCACGATTCCTTGCAAAGTCGTTTCGTTAACGGCGGATACGTTGGTCTTATTAGACCATTATGGGTATCACATCACTATTACAGCGGATGGTGATACACCAGTTAAACTATTTGACGAAGCTGATGATGTGATTTACTACATCGTTGCTAACGCGAATAACTAAGTTAAAAACCAGTCTGACTATCCAATATGAATGGGTAATCAGACTGGTTTTATTTTTAACTAACGCGTGATCCACGAATTCCACTGATGCTGTGAACCATTATAAACGGACCCGCCAACCGTTTGCGACTGGCCGTTTAATTTGACCGTTGCTTTCTGGTTGTACTCAATAAACGCGACTCGATCATCCTGGTGACTGACATTTGAAGTTTGCAACCAGGTATCGTACCGCTCCAATGACGATTGTGCAATCGCCCGCCACACGGTTGGTGAACACCAAATAATAACTTGTTTACCATACCTCTGATGCAGTAGTGAAATAAAGCGTTGCAGTTTTTGTTGTGGTCCAGATTGCTTCAGGTACCCGGTGTCGTAATTCCCGTAAGTTGTCACTTGAACTGCAATCGGCAGCTGCCCTTTCCGTTGGTTCACCGTTTGATCAAAATTTTTCAGCTGAGCACTGGGAGACGTGGTATAGCTATAAACGTGATAAACACCGATTTCCAGATCACTTCCCTGCGACCGATCATAGTTGCTCTGGAATTGATCATCCGCGTAAGTCGCACCAGAAGTCGCCCTTAAATAGGCAAACTGATAGCCTTGATGATGCAGCTGCTGAAAGTCTACGAAACCGTTGGCCTGACTGAGTGAAACACCACGTACCGGGTACTTACTCAGTTGCTGATCCCGATAATGCTGATAGCCAACCCAGCCACCAATGACTAGGATCAGGATGAATAAGATCCCAAAAAAGCGTAATCGCCGAGAACGGTTGCGCAGCTGCTTATAAGTATTGGTATAAATTGGTTCAATCTGTCGTCGTCTCACGCCTGCTCATCCCTTGTCCCTTAGTCACACTTATTTTACCATGCTTTTGGAAAATCGCAGACATCATTACCAAAACTCAAGTTCTCGTCTGATCAATGGCTTCTTTAACCCGACTCATGACGGCCTCCGTCTTATTGGACAGCTTAACCGCAACAATTGTAAATAAACTATCAATCATAGCCAACTGGGCAATCAGTGTGTACATGCTATCGGATGTAGTCGACATTTGGTCAGCCAAAGACAGTAGCACCATATCTGCTCGCTGCGCCAAAGAAGAACGACCGTAGCTAGTAATGGCAACCACTGGCACGTGATTGTTATGAAGTTGTTTTAAAACGGTCAGCGTCTGCTGGTTCTCGCCCGAATGTGAAATCATGATGGCACAATCGTTTTCATTCATTTTGGCGGCTTGCATGAGCTGAACGTCGAAATCAGGATAATACTCACTATTAATAGAAGTTCTTAAAAATTTATGGTATCCATCTAATGCAGCAACCGACGAACCGCCCAGCCCAAAGAACGCTAACTGATGGCACTTTAGAATATGATCCGTAATCTCTTCCAACTCATCATCATGAAGTAATGACCGGGTGGAAATCAACGCGTCGATCATTGCCTGAAAGGTTTTTTCAGCCATGACCTTTGGTGTGTCATCCGGCTTAACTTTTTTAAACATACTGCTCTGGTTAACATCCGACGAAACGTTAGCTAGGTCAAGACTGAATTCACGGAAACTAGAATAACCTACCGCCTTTGCAAAGCGGGAAATTGAGGCGGTGGAGACCCCAACTTTTTCAGCCAATTCATTGATGGTTAAATCACTTACTAATTGCGGCTGTGCAAAAATATAATCCGCAATTTTTTGATGTAGTTTACTTAAATTGGGATAGTAGGATCTGATGCTGCTGATCGCTGATTGTGCCAAATTGACTGCCTCCTAGGTGCAAATCTACCATTTAAATTATTCTTTATCACTGATATGACAACGCTTATACGTTATACAGCCTAAACCTGCATTCACTAGTCTTTAAACTTATTTTACCATCTCATATCGCGAATTGGTACGGCCTTCTCGTACACTATACACCATGTATTCTAGCCATTACTATCTGATTTGTAAATAATTTTCTAATCATCCCTTGAATTGTGAAATCTTTTTTCATATAATAGACGAGTTGATTCATTTAAAAAGAACTTATTCGAGATGCTTATTCTTGTAAACGGTTTAAAAGTCATTTACACTCACATTGCAAGTTCTAATCAGAAAGGGAGTCATAGAAAAATGGACTATATGATCGGTGTTGATATAGGAACAACCAGCGTCAAAACTGTGCTGTTCGACAATGTCGGCAAGGTACAAGGCTACTCCAACAATTTGTATCCGCTTTACCAAGACGTTCCCGATATGGCGGAAGAAGATCCGGATGAGATCTTTTCAGCAATTGTGGATGGTTTAACGACGGTTTTACGCAAGGCAAACTTAAGTGCTGGCGAACTGAAGGGTGTCTCCTTCTCAGCTGCCATGCATAGTTTGATTCTATTAGACGAAAATCATAAGCCAATGACCCGTGCCATTACTTGGGCGGATAATCGGGCTGTCAAGTACGCGGACCAGTTACGAGAAAACGGTGTTGGCAAGCAGATCTACGAAAAGACTGGGACCCCCATTCACCCAATGACTCCCTTCACGAAGCTTATCTGGCTTCGCAATGACCACCAGGACTTATTTAACAAAGCTCGCTGGTTCGTCGGAATCAAGGAATACGTCATCTATAAGTTATTCGGGGTTTTAAAGGAAGACTATTCCATTGCTAACGCTACTGGGATGTTCAACATCTTCAAGATGGATTGGGACGACCAAGCACTTGAACTTGCTGGCGTAACACGTGACCAACTACCAGAATTGGTTGATACAACTGATACTGTTACGGGCATGAATGAAGACTACGCCAGAGTGATTGGCATCGACCCTAATACCCCGTTTGTCATGGGTGCTTCGGATGGCCCTCTGGCTAACCTTGGGGTCAACGCCATTGATCCTGGTGTCGTAGCCGTTACCATTGGTACTTCTGGTGCTGTTCGGGTAGTTACCGATAAGCCTAAGATTGACCCTAAAGGCCGGGTATTTTGTTACTACCTCGCACCAAACAAGTGGGTTGTTGGCGGGCCAGTCAATAACGGTGGTATCGTCTTTCGCTGGGTACGTGATCAGTTATTCGCACCCGAAAAGATCACTGCGGAACAAATGAAAATCGACAGCTACGATTTACTGACGGAAATTGCTTCAAAGATTCCTGCCGGTTCAGACGGCTTGATTTTCCACCCATTCCTTGGGGGCGAACGGGCACCTATCTGGGATGCCAACGCTCGTGGTTCATTCTTCGGTTTGACCCGGAATCACACCCGTGCTCACATGGTTCGCGCTGCTCTGGAAGGGATTGTTTACAACCTCTACACCGTGCTGATTGCACTAGAAGAAGTCGTTGGTAAGCCCGTCAGCATTCAAGCAACCGGTGGCTTCGCGCGATCAGCGCTTTGGCGCCAGATGCTAGCCGATATTTTCGAGCAGGATGTCACGATTCCTGAAAGTGTTGAGGGTACCGCTTTAGGTGCTGCTGTCCTTGGGATGTACAGCTTAGGTTTAATCGATGACCTTAGCGAGGTCAAGCAATTCGTTGGTGTCACTAATGTTCACCACCCTAACCCAGATACTTTTGAAGCTTATCGGGCACTGGTACCAATTTACATCCGTTTAAGTCGGCAATTACAAACCGAATACAAGGCCATTGCTGATTTCCAACGTAGTCAGGATGCTAAGAAAGCAAAGTCTGACAACGAGCTTTAATTAATGGGATCCAACTTTAAAAATTTAAAAAGGGTTTCCAATTGTCCGTCACTGTGAAACGTCTCTCGTTGACGCTTCTTAGATTATTCTGAAAGGGTTTTCTAACTATGGAAATACTAGCGTTAGTAATTGGGATTCTATTCCTGTTAGTTTTGATCATTCAATTCAAAATGAACACTTTCGTCTCCCTAATTTTAACTTCTGTTTTAACCGCCATTCTCCTTGGCATGCCACTCACTAAGATTGCCACCAGTATTGAAACTGGTATTGGCAGTCAATTGGGTGAGTTATCCTTGGTATTTGGCTTTGGGGCCATGTTAGGCCGGTTAGTCGCCGATGCCGGTGGTGCCCACAAGATTGCTACGACTTTAATCAACAAATTTGGTAGAAAACGACTTCAATTAGCTATTATGCTCGCGTCATTCATTATTGGGATTGCGTTATTCTTCGAAGTTGGTATGGTTCTGTTGGTTCCTATCGTATTTGCAATTGCCGTTGAAGCCGAAGTGCCAATTTTGTACCTTGGGATTCCAATGGCAGCTGCATTGTCAGTTACCCACGGATTTCTGCCACCTCACCCAGCACCAACTGCCATTGCCGCAGCTTTGGGTGCCAGTGATGGTTAAAGTCTTACTCTTCGGTATTATTGTTGCTGTTCCCGCTGCATACATTGCGGGTCCGCTTTTCACGAAGTTAGCCGAGAAGTTTGCGCCATCTGCTTTCAAGCAAAAAGGTAACTTAAGTTCTTTGGGTGAAGTTAAAGAAATGGCGCCGGATGAAGAACCAAGCTTTGGTGTATCCGTTTTGACTTCACTATTCCCTGTTATCTTGATGGCGATCACGACCATCTATAAGATGACCGTTGACGGCGGTGCCACTCCGACTAAGAACCCAACGATGCTAGATCAAATCGTTGCCTTCATCGGTGACCCAGCTATCGCAATGTTGATTTCATTGCTGTTTGCAATGTGGTCAATGGGCTGGGCTCGTAAACGAGCAACCAAAGACATCATGGAAACCGTTGAAAACGCCGTTAAGTCAATTGCTATGCTGCTGTTAGTTATCGGTGGTGGTGGTGCCTTCAAGCAAGTCTTGATCGACGGTGGTGTTGGTAATGAAGTTGCCAAGATCTTTACTAACTCAAGTATCAGTCCTCTGATCCTTGGTTGGTTAGTTGCCGTTGTCCTACGTGTTGCTTTAGGTTCAGCTACCGTTGCCGCTTTAACAGCTGCTGGGATCGTTGCACCACTGATGTCTGCAGCGGGCGTGGACCCTGCTTTGATGGTTCTTGCCATTGGTGCCGGTTCATTAGCCGCTTCACACGTTAACGATGCTGGGTTCTGGATGTTCCGAGAATACTTTGATTTGACCGTTAAGCAAACACTTTCGATTTGGACGGTGCTTGAAACGGTTATCTCAGTTGTCGGGATTTGCATGGTTATGATTCTTAACATGTTTTTCCACTAATAATTATCATTAATTTCTAATGTGAAACCCTTCCCCGGTGCGTTGTCACCGGGGTTTTTCTTTGCTATAATTGATTGCTATTGAATTGGGAAGGACGGAAATTATCTTGAGTGAACCAAAATTAAAACGTGAGATCGGTTTATTTACCGCCCTATCAACTGTGATGGGAACAGTTATTGGTGCCGGTGTCTTCTTCAAAGTCGCGAGTGTTGTCGAAGTCACCGGATCAGCCAGTATGACCTTGGCTGCCTGGATATTAGGTGGCTTACTTACCATCTGTGCTGGACTTACCGTTGCGGAATTAGCCGCGGCGATTCCACGAACTGGTGGCGCAATCAAATATATTGAATACACCTATGGTAAACTGCCTGGCTTTTTGATGGGCTGGGCGTTAATCTTGGTATACTACCCCGCTAATATTGCCGCGCTGTCGATTATCTTTTCCACACAGGTTCTCAATCTATTCAGCTTACCACTAGTTTGGCACCTACCGATTGCCATTGCATGTGGTCTAAGTATCACTCTCATCAACTTTTTAGGTGCTCGAGTCGGTGGCGCACTTCAATCAATTACGCTAATTTTTAAACTGATTCCAATTTTTATCATCGCAATCTTTGGATTATTCTCGAAGGCTCATGTCGCGGTTTCGCTAGTCCCCATTACCGCTGGTCCTCACCTTAACTTTTGGACAGCGTTTAGCAGTGGCTTGCTCGCTACCATGTTTGCTTATGACGGCTGGATCAGTATTGGTAACGTCGCTGGAGAAATGAAACATCCAGAAAAAGATTTGCCACGGGCAATCGTTTTAGGACTCGTCTTCATTACCATCATTTACGCCTTGATCAACTTCGTCTTCCTGAAGAGCATGCCAGTTAGCCAAATCGCGGGTAACCTTAACACGGCATCAGAATCAGCTGAAATGATTTTTGGACCCTTCGGCGGTAAACTGGTTACCATGGGAATCTTAGTTTCCGTCTATGGTGCAATCAATGGCTACACCTTAACGGGGATGCGCGTACCGCTTGCAATGGCTGCTGAAGATTCACTGCCCTTTAGCAAGCAATTACGTAAAATCTCACGCAAGACATACGTGCCCTACTTCGCTGGCTTAGCTGAGCTAGGGATTGCAATCATCATGATGTTCATGGGCTCATTTGATACCCTGACCGATATGCTGGTCTTTGTCATGTGGATTTTTAACATTCTCTTGTTCATCGCATTATTCATTCTACGTAAACGAGAACCTAAATTGCGTCGGCCCTACCGCGTGCCTGGGTATCCGATTATTCCAATCATTGCCATTCTTGGCGGGCTGTTCATTTTGATCATTACGATTTGGACACAAACGGGATTGGCGGTTACTGGACTTATCCTAACGGGAATCGGTATTCCAGTTTACTATTATCACCAACGCAAGCGTAATAAAACGGAATAAATAATCTGCAAAGCCCTCGATATGAGGGCTTTTATTTTGGGTTGATCCAGAAGGTTGAGAACGATTTTGGTCAGTGCTAAACTGAAAGCGGTTTATAAATTTGATTTAACGATTGGCAGATGTGATGATAATGGCAACTGAATTGGAAAAACAGCAAAATGGTGAACTATACGATGCACATGATCCGATTTTTAAGCAATACAAGGATGAGGCAAATCATTTCTTGATGGCTTATAACCAAACACCGTACGATGCAGCGGACAAGCGACGGCAACTGCTGGAACAGTCACTTGGCAGCATTGGTAAGCAAGTGACGGTGGGAACACCTTTTCTGTGTGACTTTGCGCGCAACATTCATTTGGGTGATAAAATCTCCATTAATATGAATTGCTCATTCATGGATTCTGGCACGATTACGCTTGATGGTGAAACCATGATTGCACCCAACGTCCAAATTTACACGGGTACTCATCCAGTGCCACTGTCACAACGCCTAAATGACCAATGGGATGAACATCCCGAACAGCATTTTGTCCGCACTCGGTCCCTGCCCGTTCACATCAAGCACGGGTGCTGGATTGGCGGAGGCGTCATTATTTTACCTGGCGTGACGATTGGTGAAGGGACGGTAATCGGTGCCGGTAGCGTGGTGACTAAGGATATCCCTGATCACGTGGTAGCGGTGGGAAACCCTTGTCACGTGTTGAGAATAATTAGCGACTAAACCAAAGAGGATGAGGAAGCCAGTTAGCTTCTTCATCCTCTTAAATTTGAATATCTAAATTGCTTCATCATGATCAGTTTCCGGAATCGGCAGGTCTGGGAACATCCGCTTCAAATATTCCGTTGCTGGTTCATCAGGTACGCGATCAGCTTCCACCACCTGTGTAATAGAGTTAAACGTCAACATCAACATGATGGCACCATTTTCATCACGAACGGCGTAGTAACGAATACCCAGCTGAATTGCTCGAAAAATGAGCTCCTGCGCATGGACGTTCAACCGCGACATTCTTGGCAGTAATTGGTCAGTGCCGACCCGCTGTGCTTTCCATTCTGAGGCTCGCTGAATACCAAAGGACATTAAACTGCCATTGTCATCTAAATGTTTCTCCAATTTGGCAGATGGTGTCAATTCGGGGTGACTGACGATTTCAGCAAAATCGTCGACAGCGTTGATTAGCTCAGTGTGGGCTTTCAGCTCAACCGCTAACTGATGTAATTGATTAAAGAACGCCTGTCCCTCAGCGGCCTTAAAGGTCGCTTGAGAAGGTTCTTCCAGCGCCACTCGTTCATTATCCAAGTCAGCCTGTCTTAACCGGTCCACGATTTGGTCATCATCCACGGGTGTTACCAGTGCATAGATAAATAATAGTTTCATCAAATATAGTGCGTGACGGCTAATACCATTTGACCGAAATGGTGTTGAATCGAGACAACGAAATTCAAGATACCGAACACCCTTGGTTTTTAATTCATTCAATTCATCAACACCGCGCAACCGAACAGGACCATAAAACTCCGCTTGACTGTATAATTTTTTATCTTTAATTAATTTATTCAAACGCGTCACAAAGTATGGCAACGATTGATAAATGGTGGCATCAATGCCATCCTCTGGTAAATTACCATACCCATAATGACTATTCCGAATACTTCTGACCGGATGTAACAAGCTTTCCGGCTGCTGGTCAAAAAAGCCTGCTTCGGCAACCGGTGACGCCCCAA
The DNA here is from genome assembly GCF_012641075.1 of Secundilactobacillus angelensis. GTDB lineage: Bacteria > Bacillota > Bacilli > Lactobacillales > Lactobacillaceae > Secundilactobacillus > Secundilactobacillus angelensis. Next base: position 81,163 of record NZ_JAAXLJ010000006.1, read on the forward strand.
ATAGATACGTCATTAGCCAGCGATTCAACACCAGATTTTGCGCCGTTCGGAAATACAAAGCATTTCGGAAATCAATCACCTGATCATACTCATTCTCATAATGGGCATATAGTCGGTTGATGACCGGGTCTGGGATACTATAGTTCAGATGCACACCCGTCATAATTTTTGGGGAAACACCGTACTTGTTAGTCAGATAATCACGGTAGTCAGCATAGGCGGGTCGCTCAAAATGAGACTGAATAAAAGCTGCATCTTCCGCCGTAATTCTTGGTGGCATACTCAAAGGCCAGATTCGATCGCCACCTTGTAGGGAACGATAAAAAACGGTCTGCAATGTGTCTAATTGATCCAAGACACCACCAATATTAGGATTAGGATCGGTAATTAATTCTGCCTGAGATTCAGCGAAATCCGTCTGTAAATAAGGATGAAAACTTCGTGAACCCAACATTCGAGGATGCGGTTCACGACTCAACTGTCCCGTTTTATCCACCCGGTTTTCTTCAATTTCTAGCCCGACCAGGCCATGATACAGCTGCTCACTGACGCCTTCAGTTTTAATAACGTTCAATAGATTGTCTAACATCCGAGATCCCCCGTTTGTGTGTGGTAACGTTGAATTGATTATAGATTAAAACATGGTGAGTAATCAAGTTCTGTCCATAAGAAAAAGAACCAACTAAGACTAATCTTGGTTGGTTCTTTCAATATTAAATAAATTTTAATCTTTTTCCAGTAAAGTGACAGACTCGATATGTGGCGTCTGTGGAAATTGGTCTACTGGCTGGATTGGTTCAGTCACGTGGTAACCCTCTTCAGCAAAACGCTGAATATCACGTACCAAGGTAGACGGGTTGCAACTCACGTAAACCACTTTCTTAGGCTGCATTGCTGCAGCACTGTGAATCAACGTTTCATCTAAGCCCTTACGTGGTGGATCAACAACGATGACATCGGGCTTTAAGCCCTGCTTTTGCCACTCTGCCATCTGGTATTCGGCTTTATTGGTTTCGAAATGCAAGTTAGTCAATTCATTCAGCTTGGCATTCTTCTTGGCATCCTCAACAGCGGTTGAAACCACTTCAACGCCGTATACTTCTTTAGCGTGGCGTGCCATAGCTAAGGAAATCGTCCCGATACCACAGTAGGCATCAATCACAGTTTCCTGGCCAGTTAAGCCTGCCCGATCAATAGCTAACTGATACAACTTTTCAGTTTGTACCGGGTTAACTTGGTAGAAGGACTGAGCCGAAATTTCAAACCGGTTGCCTAATAGGGAATCATGAATCACTGGCTCACCATATAAGACATTGGTGATTGGTCCAAGAATCACGTTGGTTGGCCGGTTGTTCACGTTTTGAATAATACTGGTAACCTCAGGGAGTTGCTCTGAAATTTGCGCCACGATTTCCTTTGAACGAGGTAGGGTATGACTGTTGGTGATCAAACCAACCATCATTTCTTTTTCGTAATAACTTTGACGAACCATCACGTTACGGATGATCCCTTTATGGGTGCGTTCGTCATAAGCCGGAATCCCTTCAGCCCGCAAAATATCCCGAACAATCACGATTGCTTTATCAATTCTAGGATCTTGAATATAGAAATCAGTCAGTGGCACTAAGTCATGGGAATGTTGGCGATAAAAACCAGTTTCCAGTTGGCCGTTTACCATTCGGACTGGGATTTGAGCCTTGTTACGATAGTGATATGGGGTCTCCATGCCAATGGTTTCAGAAACACTCAGGTCAAGCTTATTCTTGGCCAATAATGATTCGATTTGGTGCTGCTTAAAACGCAGCTGAGCCGGGTAAACCATGTGCTGTAAAGGTGCAATCCCCGCTTGTGCGAGTTTGCGGTCCTTCGCATCGATTTCAGCCCGGTCTGGTGAAGTCGTTACGTGTTCCAAAACCCGACCAAAGCCAAAGCTTTTTCCGACTTTCGTCACAACAAATTTAATTTCTTCACCTGGTAATGCATTGGCGATAAACAACGAATAGTTGTCGATTTTAACCACGCCGTTACCTTCATAGGTCAGGTCCATAACCGTGCCCGTATACGTTTCATTTTTTGCTACTGGTGCTTGTATTTTCATTAAAATCTCCTTGTTTTAACCAAAAGAAAGGTTTTGCTGCCTTATGTATCATACAGCAAAACCCTCCCAATTCATACCTAAATCACTATTTCTTTGGTTCTTCATCCGCCGGCAGTTCTTGAACACCCGCCAAGAATTTACGCTCAGCTTCAAGTACTTCAGGGGTTTCAGTCTCAACCTGAGCATCCGGAATATCATCCAGATTAGCATAGGTTTCGATGTGTTGCTTTAAGTTAACGAAAGTCATTGGCGCATCACCGCCATATTCGCCATCCAAGTTGATCATGATTTTAGAATCACCTTTGGGTTTAGCTTCAACCTTGCGCACTTTACGATAAATGATCCGCGGATCATTGATGTGCTTGCCCCCGTTTAACACTAAGGTCAACAGGTACAAAATTTCGGCTAAGTTACTGGTTTTGACGATGATCATGGTGAACTTACCGTCGTTTAGCGACGCATCGGGAACGATTTGTTCAAAGCCGCCAACAGAATTGGTCAATGCTAAGAAGAACATGGAAGCTTCGCCATCGTATTCTTCGCCGTCGTATTTTAGATCTACCTTGAACGGCCGGATCCGTGGAAGCAACTCCGCACCCTTGACGATATAGGCCAAGTAACCAAATAAAGTTTTTAAATTGGACGGCACTTCGTAGGTTAACTCAGTTAAACGACCACCGCCGGCAATGTTAACAAAGTATTTCTCCCCTGCCAAGCCGATGTCCATCTTAATGGTTTGGTCCTTCAACACGACCTTAGCAGCCGCTAGAGGATCCTCACGCGGAATACGCAGTGCACGAGCGTAATCGTTAGTAGTTCCTGCTGGAATGATGGCCATTTTCGGGCGTTTCTTCAGACCAGCAATACCGTTGACAACCTCGTTAATCGTACCATCGCCACCAGCTGCCACAACTAGATCAAAGCCTTCACGACTGACTCGTTCGGCTTCATCACGTGCCGAATTAGGAGCTGGAGTAGTAGCAAATGCGCTAGTTTCGTACCCCGCTTGTTCAAAAACTCCTAAAATATCGATCATATCCTTCTTTAAAGCCTCTCGACCCGAAGAAGGATTATATATCACTCGCGCACGTTTCCGCATAAGTGTTTCCCTCCAATATTAAGCAACTCACGTTTACTTTTTAAGCGAAGCAATCAGCAACTTGTTAACCACTTGAGGGTTAGCCTTACCGTGTGTCTGCTTCATAATTTGGCCAACTAAGTAACCCACTGCACGGTCTTTACCGTTGTTGAAGTCATCAACTGATTGTTGATTGTCAGCCAATACAGCATCAATGATTGGTTGTAATTGAGCTGGATCAGATAGTTGAACCAGACCCTTTTCTTCAACGAAAGCCTTTGGTTCTTTACCTTGAGTGATTGCTTTGAAGACTTTCTTCGCCATCTTAGATGAGATGGTGCCATCCGTGATCAAGTTGATCATACCAGCTAAGTTAGCTGGGGTCAGCTGAGTATCCTGCAAATCAGCGTGCTGTTCGTTCAAGAAGGCGTTAACGTCTCCTTGAAGATAATTGGCAGCCGACTTAGGATCAGCACCCAGCTTAACCGTTTCGTCGAAGAAATCAGCCATTTCCTTGGTTTGAGTCACAACCATGGCATCGTAATCCGTTAAGCCAAGTTCGTTGACGTAACGCAAACGACGGCTCCCAGGCATCTCAGGCATTTCAGCACCAATCTCATTAACCCACTCATCACTGATGTTCAGCGCTGGCAAATCTGGTTCAGGGAAGTAACGATAATCATCGGATCCTTCCTTGACACGCATCAAGATAGTTTGGCCAGTGGTCTCATCGAAACGACGCGTCTCTTGTTGAATCTGACCACCAGACATCAAAACGCGTTGTTGGCGTTGTTCCTCGAATGCCAGGCCCTTACGGACATAGTTAAACGAGTTTAAGTTCTTCAGCTCAGTCTTTGTCCCAAATTTCTTTTGACCCTCTGGCCGAATGGAGATGTTGACATCGACACGCATGGAACCTTCTTCCATTTTCACGTCAGAAATCCCGGTAAATTGAATCCGTTGACGCAATGCTTCCAAATAGGCATAAGCCTCATCAGGAGATGCAATTTCAGGTTTTGACACAATTTCAATCAACGGGGTTCCTTGACGGTTCAAGTCAACGTATGAATAGTCACGTTCATGGGTGTTCTTACCGGCATCTTCTTCGATATGCATTTCTGCAATCCCAATCCGCTTCTTTTCACCGTCAACATCAATTTCAATCCAACCATCATGAGCAATTGGCTTATCAGATTGGGTAATTTGGTAAGCTTTAGGATTATCAGGATAGAAGTAGTTCTTCCGGTCGAAGTGAGTATGTGGTTCAACTTGCGCATGGAGCGCTAAAGCGGCCATAATACCGGACTTCACAACACCCTTGTTGGTGGTTGGCAAAACTCCAGGATAGCCCCAATCAATCACGTTGGTATTAGCGTTAGGATCGTCACCAAACTCAACGGGAGACGGACTAAAAATCTTGGAATTGGTTTTTAATTCAACGTGGACTTCAAGCCCGATAGTTGTTTTAAAATTCATTAGTTTTTGCCCCCTTGCTTAGGTGTTTGTTTATGAAAATCAGTGGCTTGTTCAAAGACGTAACCGGCTTTATAAAGCGTTGATTCGTCAAATGGTCGGCCAATTAATTGCATCCCAACCGGCATGCCCTTAGCAAAACCAGCTGGAATCGACATTCCTGGCAATCCAGCAAGGTTAACAGGGATCGTCAAAATATCGTTCATATACATCGTCATTGGGTTAGAAATCTCTTCACCAATCTTGAAAGCTGGTGTTGGGGCAACTGGTCCCATGATAAAGTCATGATCCTTCAACACAGCTTGGAAGTCGTTAATGATCAACGTCCGAACTTGCGCAGCCTTCTTGAAGTACGCATCGTAGAAACCAGCAGACAATGAGAATGTCCCCAGCATGATCCGACGCTTAACTTCGTCACCAAAGCCTTCAGTACGGGAGTTCACGTATACATCTTCAAGATTCTTAACGTCATCAGAACGGTGACCGTAGCGAATGCCATCAAACCGTTGCAAGTTAGATGAAGCTTCTGAACTAGCAATAATATAGTAAGCGGCAACGCCGTACTTGTTATGCGGCAGAGAGACTTCGTCAACCGTTGCACCCAGTTCACGGTACTTATCAGCAGCAGCTAGAATCGCGTCCTTAACTTCTGAATCAACACCTTCACCTAAGAATTCCTTAGGTAAACCGATTTTCATGCCCTTAACACTAGTCTGATCATTCAGTTCAGCAGCAAAATCGGGCACTTCTTTAGTTGAAGTCGTCAGATCATGGTCGTCATGACCGGCAACAGCGGATAGCAAAATGGCGTTATCCTTAACTGTCCGAGTCATTGGGCCAATTTCATCAAGGCTTGATGCGAAAGCAATCAGGCCCCAACGAGAAATTCGACCATACGTTGGTTTCATTCCAACGATGCCGTTAAATGAAGATGGTTGACGAATCGAACCACCAGTATCAGAACCAAATGCGGCAATTACTTCGCCAGAAGCAACGGCTGCAGCGGAACCACCTGATGAACCACCGGGTACGCGGGTGTAGTCCCAAGCGTTTTTAGTGGTTTTTAAAGCAGAATTTTCAGTTGAACCACCCATGGCAAATTCATCCATGTTGGTTTTTCCAACGTTAATAATGCCCTTTTCGTTCAAAGTGCTAACAACAGTAGCATCATAAATTGGGACGAAGTTTTCTAGCATCTTGGAAGCTGCTGTTGTGGTCAACCCCTTCGTGACAATGTTGTCCTTAATTGCCAGTGGAATACCAGCCAGGATGTTATCAGCATCAATGCCCTTTTCATCCATTTCGGCAGCTTTCTTCAATGCTGCATCCTTATTCAAGGCCAAAAAGGCGTTTAAATCAGGGTCAGTAGCTGCAATGTTATCAAAGGTTGCCTGAACCAAATCAGTTACGCTGATTCGCTTAGCAACCAAATCATCATGCAGTGATGTGAGATCTTTTTCGAAATAGTTCATCGTTTCTACTCATCCTCACTTTCATCAATAATCGTTGGTACTCTAATATAGCCCTTTTCAGATTCAGGAGCGTTAGCTAATAAAGCATCACGCTGGCCCCAATTGTCGGCAACGTCTTCTCTCATGACGTTGATCTGATCACTAACGCTTGAAGTTGGTTCAATGCCGTCAGTATCGACTTCGTTTAAGGTTTCAAATAACCCAATAATTTCATCTAATTGGGTGGTAAAGTACTTCAGTTGGTCGTCATTCAAACTTAACTTTGCTAACGAGGCAACGTGTTGTACCTGGTCTTGATCAATTCGACTTGCCATCAAGTTTCCCTCTTTCACAAGAATTCTGCGTAATTTACGCTACACAACAAATATACTACCACAATCTAACCTAAAATAGCACTGGTTTTCTGAGTTCAAACCAGTGCTATTTGGAGTTGAGACTTAATTATATCAATAACTGTTAAAGACGTGTGAAGTAAACTTCTTTGCCCCATTATCACGGCTCAAGAAACTCTGAACCCCTTCCGTGGAACTGACCGTAATGTCAATTGGCGCATTAGACGGTAAGTATTTCTGAGCGGCTTGTTGCAGATACTGCGTAAAGCTGATAATTTCAGTTTCACTATAGAATTGCGTGGTGATGCTAACGTTCATTCCAGTCAACTGCTTGTTGGTGTAATGTGCCTGAGCAGTGACACCACTCAAATTAGGAAAGTAGTTTTGAATTTGGTTCTTAAAGTTTTCAAAGGAACTTTCATCATTAGAGTTGCCACTCCCAGAATTACCACTGGAAGCGTTTGAAGTCGTAGCTGGGTACACGTAATTTTGTTCACTAATTGACTTCCAGGAATTGACTTTGGTCACCCCACCCTTATTACTTGAGTAGGAGAAGAAAGTACCGCCGACTAGACTGTCACTGGGTGCTTGGCGATAAAGTGCAATCGTGATGGGCACGTTTTTCAAACCAGGTTTCTGACGCATCCGTGCTAACACTTGGTTAGCAATAATCCGGCCTTCACGACTGGCTTCGGCTTTACTAATCTTGGTTTCGTAAGTGGAACCGAAATTCTTCTTCTGGTAAGAATCAACGGAATTCAGCCCAAGACCGATCGTAATACCAGACAAGGTTAACTTCTTACCACTTTGCTTCATGAAATCCTGTTCTTCCATTTGCTGCAAATAAATTGGGTTCCGGGTATTTGGAGCAGTTTTACCATTATTAACAGGGTTCAAGCCGTCTGGGTTGGCCTTGGATTTTCGGCCCAGCCACTTTTGGACGGTACTCGTGTTCAAGTATTGACCCTCTTCAAAAATGTACTTACTTGGCGAATAAACCTTCTTCGAAACGGTTAACAAGCCACTTTCAAAACTCTTCAGGTTAAACTGGTTATCATTTTGAGAGACGTTGACGCCACGAGACTTACTGGTGACGTAACGACCGTTTTTAATGACGCTTTGGTAATCGCCAGCAGCTGCTTCACCAGTCAGTTGGGTCCCCTTATTGCTGCTAGTACTACCACCGCTAGTTCCACTAGAACTGCCTAAATTACCGCAGGCACTTAAGAAGAGTCCGCAAATTGCCATCACAAATAAGGCTTTAAATCGTTTCATTACTTCTTTCCTCCATCTTCAGTTTGAGACGCCATCTCGGCTGCAAACCGTTCCTCGTTCCAAACTGGTACGTCGAGAGCTTCAGCCTTGGTTAACTTACTACCAGCATCCGTTCCCGCGATTACAAGATCCGTCTTTTTTGACACGCTACTGGTCACATCAGCGCCCTGAGCCTCCAGCCAATCACCTGCTTCGCCCCGAGTCATGCTGGTTAACTTGCCGGTTAAAACAACTCGTTTACCAGCGAAGAAACCATTAGCGGCTACCTCTTGGTCATTGCCCGAAGTGTAGGTCATATTGACGCCGCGTTCTTCTAATTCATGAATCAACTCAATGGCGCCATCATTGCTGAAGTACGTCACCAAACTGTCTGCAATCGTATCACCAACCGAGTCAATTTGAGCAATTTCTTCTTGGCTGGCTGCCATGACGTTGGCCATGGTACTGAAGTGAGCAGCGATCAAACGAGCCGCTTTATTACCCACGTGACGAATCCCTAATCCAAATAATAAGCGTTCTAGCGAATTATTGCGACTGTTATCCAGTGCATTTAATAAATTATTAGCAGATTTTTCCCCAAATTTATCCAAAGTGACTAACTGATCGAAAGTCAGACCGTATAAATCAGCAACATCTGAGACGTATTTCTTATCAAATAGCTGACTGATGATCCGTGGACCAAGGCCGTCAATATTCATGGCGTTCCGTGATGCAAAATGAGTCATCTGCTCAGTTAATTGTTTTGGACAGCGTGGGTTAATGCAGCGTAGTGCCACCTCGTCATCCAAATGCACCAGCGTCGAGCCACACGAAGGACACTGTGTCGGAATAACGTACGGTTCACTATCAGCAAGGCGCTTGCTAGAGATGTAATTGGAAATTTCCGGAATGATGTCGCCCGCTTTATGCAGCATCACCGTATCGTTAATACGAATGTCTTTTTCTTGCAGATAATCAGGATTATGCAGTGTGGCTCGGGCAACAGTGGTACCCGCCAATTGTACGGGGTCCATGATTGCCGTTGGTGTCACCACACCAGTTCGGCCAACTGTCCACTCAATATCGCGGACGACGGTTTGGGCCTCTTCAGGCGGAAACTTATAGGCGATTGCCCACCGTGGGACTTTAACAGTGGCACCCATAGCTCGCTGAACAGGTAACGCGTTAACCTTTACCACAATACCATCAATGCCATATGATAAATTGTCACGCTGCTGCGTGTATTCATCAATGTAGGCGTCAATCTCATCCATGTTGCTGGCCACCCGGTAATTCGGGTTGGTGGTAAAACCAAGTTCAGCTAATTCATCGATCAAGCCACTTTGCGTACGGGTCTTCAATGGTTCGTAATCCGCAACATTATACATAAAGGTACTCAGTTTTCGTTCAGCAGTCACCTTGGTATTTTGCTGTCGCAGACTACCTGCAGCCGCGTTGCGGGGATTAGCAAAAACCGACTTGCCTTCCGCGTCTCGTCGTTGATTCAGCTCGATAAAGGACTGCTTCGGCATGTAACATTCCCCACGGACTTCAATCGTGAGTGGCCGTGTCAGCTCAGTGGGAATTGAAGGAATCGTCTTTAAATTGGCAGTAATATCCTCGCCAATTTGACCATTTCCCCGTGTTGAACCCTGAACTAGCTTACCGTCAACGTAGCGCAATGAGATTGCCAACCCGTCAATTTTTAACTCGCAGTTGTAAGTCCCCGCTGCGTTTTCGGTAATGTGAGTCACGAAATCCGCTAATTCTTCTTTTGAAAAAACGTCACCTAAAGACAACATGGGAATGTCGTGCGTTACTTTGGTGAATTCGGTAGAAACCGCCCCACCAACATTTTGAGTTGGTGAATCTGGGGTTACTAAATCCGGATACTTGGTTTCAATGGCAACTAGCTGCGCGTATTTTTGATCATAAACTGAGTCCTCTACGGTTGGTGCGTCCTCACTGTAGTAGGCTTCTCCCCACGCACGTAACTGTGGACGAAGCTGAGCAGCTAACGCTTCCGCTTCTGCTTTTGTTAGCGAATCAACTGATGGTTCCATTTCAACACCCCGTTATTCTTCAACCTTTTTAATTGGTGCAAAGGCAGCTAATAGCCGTTTGACACCTTCTTGTGGGAAAGCAATATCTAGTTCCATATCTTCGCCAGTACCGTTGATCTTCACTACGGTACCAGTTCCCCACTTTTTATGCGTGACCTTATCACCGGTGCGCCAGGCTTGTTTATCAGCACCGGTTCCACTGTTAATGGAAACCGCGCTAGATTTCTTCTGATGATAAGTCGGTGTGACTGCTGAAGCGGTACGACGATCAAACGGTGTCCGTAATGAAGTCGCACTACTTTCACCAGGTGTGGTTTGATTATCCATTTGCAGCAGTTCCGGTTCGACTTCTTCAATGAACCGCGATTGAGGGTTCCGTTGTGGTCGACCATACAGCATCCGTGAAAACGCGTTGGTGATAAACAGTCGCTGCTTAGCACGGGTAATGCCCACGTAAGCTAGCCGGCGTTCTTCTTCCAGCTGATCATGATCCTCCATTGCACGACTTAGTGGGAAAATACCTTCTTCCATACCAATCAGAAAGACCACTGGAAATTCCAGTCCCTTAGCAGCATGCAAGGTCATCAACGTCACTTGAGCGGGTTCCTCTTCCACATCATCTTGGTCAGAAACCAGTGCTAGATCCGCCAAAAAGTCCACGATTCGATCACCGGAATCACTATCTTCAGCATCGTACGACTCATCAAACTTCTGCGTAACTGAAAGAAATTCTTGGATGTTTTCTAAACGGGTTTCAGACTCCAAACTTCTTGAAGCTTGGAGGGCTGCTTTATAGCCGGTAGTATCTAAAATTTGTTCGGTCAATTCTGTCACCGTACTGTCGGCAGCAACGGCCTGTAATTTTTGAATGGTAGTTGCAAAGCCACCAATTGCACCGCGGGCACGGCTCGAAATATCATTGGCAACATCAACGTTCATTGCCGCTTCCAATTCGGACCAACCGTTGTCTTGAGCAAAGGTTCGCAACTTATTCAGTGAGCCAGTACCAATCCCACGCTTGGGCTCGTTGATTACCCGTTCCAAACTGATGGTATCAGCGCCGTTAGCAACCAGCGTTAAATAAGCCAGCATGTCCTTAATCTCTTTTCGATCGTAGAACTTATGCCCACCAACAATGGTGTACGGTACGTTAGCCTTAACCAGCGTCTCTTCCATTACCCGTGACTGCGCGTTAGTCCGGTACAAAATGGCAAAATCACCATATTGGTAATGCTGTTCATGCATGAGATCTTGAATCTGTGAAACGACATACCGCGCCTCATCGTTTTCGCTTTGACCACGGTAATAATGGATCTTCTCACCCTGATTATTTTCGGTCCAAAGGTTCTTGTCCTTTCGATAACCGTTGTTTTTGATGACTTGATTGGCAGCATCCAGAATTGTCTTGGTAGAGCGGTAATTCTGCTCCAGCATGACCACGTGGGCATCCGGATAATCCTTTTCAAAATTCATGATATTTTCGATGTTAGCACCACGCCAACCGTAAATACTTTGGTCGGAATCACCCACCACACAGAGATTGTGATGTTCCTTGGCAAGTAAGTTGACCAGCGTGTATTGAGCGTCATTAGTATCTTGATATTCGTCCACGTGAATATATTGGAACTTCTTTTGATATTCCGCCAGCACGTCCTTATGCTGTTTAAATAGTTCAATCGTCAACATGATCAAATCGTCAAAATCCATGGCCTGATTACGCTGCAAACCGTTTTGATAAGCATCGTAGGCTCTAGCGGTCACCTCATCCATGGGATTGCCAGCTTCTTGAGCGAGTTGTTTAGGCGTTTTGAGTTCGTTTTTAGCGTTAGAGATTTTGCCCAAAATTGCTCGTGGATCGAACTGTTTTGTATCCACGTTCATGTCAGCTAAAACCCGCTTCATTAATGTTCGTTGGTCACCAGTATCCGCAATGGTAAACGCCCGATTATAACCAATCTTATCCGCGTGACGGCGTAAAATTCGCACACACAGTGCATGGAAAGTCGAGGCCCAGACATCGTTGCCTTCTGGTCCCAACAAGTTCACGATTCGTTCACGCATTTCTTTGGCCGCCTTATTGGTGAAGGTGATTGCCAGAACGTGCCAGGGCATGATACCCTTTTCAATCAGGTAGGCGATTCGGTGAGTCAGTACCCGTGTCTTACCACTACCGGCACCAGCCATAATCAACAGCGGCCCCTCAGTATGCTCAACAGCTTCTCGTTGTTCCTTATTCAGTTTTGCTAACAATGCAGATTCAGCCACGTTATTATTCCTCTCCTATTAACCCTTGCTATCCGTACTAATGACTCAGCCCGGAACGTTTCGTATAAAAATCACTATTAAAATTGTCGCCTATCTTGATTCATAAAGCAATACTTTTATGCGAAAATTTAAACATACGTTCGCATTAAAAAAGGTACCCTGGTTAGAGTACCCACTTGTTATTCAACTTCTGAACCTGGTGTCCAGATTTCAGTATCTTCTAACTGCTCCATCAACTTGTTGACATCATCGCCCTGAACGAGAATGTGCCCCGCCAATTTCTGCTTATCAACGTCTTGATGGCCCTGACGATAGAAAGAAAAGTGCCAGTTGGGCTTCAGGGTCCATTGAGTCCGAATCGCGTTTGCCTGATTCTGTGTGAAAGCCGCCATAACAGTCGGTTTCAGGATTTGCACATCGCTTAACGGCATCCCGGCAATTGCCCGAATATGTTGTTCAAATTGACTGACAGTAGTTGCCCGATCAAAAATCCGGCCAGCCTCACCAAAGGTTGGCACGATCTGCTTAACGTAGATCGAACCGTTATCATTGATCATAAAATCAACTTCAAACACGCCCACGTACTTGACGTTAGCGACAATTTCGTTGCAAATCCGGTCCATCTCAGTCTGAACGGCAGGATCAATCGCAACTGGCAGATACGCCCACGTCATCTGACCGTTTTGCCGTTTGATCTCAACGGCTGGGAACAGACTAGTCTCACCAGTTGCGCCTCGAACAACGGTCACGGTAAACTCCCGGGAGTAATCAACGGTGGATTCAAGGATGTAAGTTCCCCAATCCATCAAACCAGCTGCTTGCGCGATATCAGTCTGAGTGCGAATGGTCATCTCTTCACCGTGAACCAAATCTTTTTGAATCGGCTTCAAAATACTTGGATAGCCAATCGAGTTGATCGATTGATAGACGTCATCAAGGCTAACAATGGTAGCGTATGGTGGGATGTTGACGTTCAGTTGTTCATAGAACGCGCGCTCCAGTAGTCGGTCTTGCATCATTGTTTGAAAGTCTGAGCCCTGTGGTAAAGCGGTTGATTCTTGAATAACGGATAGGACGTCCGGACTAAGATGTTGAGAATCGTAGGTGACCAGATCACACCGTTCAGCAAAATCAGTCAAACGGGCGTGGTCGGAAAGGTCACCGACAATCTTAAAATCAGCTAGTTGCAGCATTTCACTGGTTTCATCGGGGCCAAATGCGCCCACCTTAAAACCGGCTTGACGTGCTGCTGACACGATCATTGGGCCATCGGTACTATCACCAATAACGCCAATGGTACCTCCTGGATACAAAACATGATTGTCCAAATTTGTTCACTACCTTCTTATCGATAAAAGTTTCTCTTTTAATTTTATTATAGCTTTAGTTACATATTGTACTAGTCATTTGACGAATCTTTAAAAATACTTAGTTCTCCGGTTACTGCCGAAAACGGCGTCGGACCCGTTTGACCCAGAAACCACCAGAAATATATTTGGGTTCGTAAGTGATGATGAATGCCTTGGGTTCACGGTCGTTAACGATGCCATAGAGTTTCCGTTCCTGATTTCTTGGCGTTAAAATATCTAAAACCAATCGGTCACCCTCTAGCCCTTCTGCATGGCTTTGAGTCACACCAAAACCACTTGACCGCAGAATCTTAGGCAATTCACTATCCGTGCTGGGTAAAATGACGGTGGCCATAATGTAGCCCAGTGCCAGCTTATCTTCAATGATGATTCCCACCCGAACACCAACACCATAGCCCAAGGCATAAGCGATAATGTTCAGCACGTTATCCAGTCGATTCAAAACCATCGCCAAACCTAAAACGTAGACGGTAATTTCAACCACACTTAATATCGGTGCCAAGTTACGATAACCCTTCATGGTGAGCATGAATCGGAGCGTGTTCAACGTAATATATACGAAGCTAATGACAAAAATGATAACCAGGGTCCAAATCATGGCCTCGCCTCCAATCGCACAGTGACAATCAATAACAGTCGATTAACTTAGTTTGTCTCGGAATCCGCAAAGCTGACTTGATTATTATCCAGTGACGCAATACTTGCCAGCGCCTCCAAATGAATCCCCTGATCAAGAACCATCTGATGACCCTTCTGGAACCGTTTTTCAATCACGACGCCAACGCCGGCAACTTTCACTTGAGCAGCTTTACAGATTTCCAACATGCCCTGGACGGCCTGACCGTTCGCAAGAAAGTCGTCGATAATCAAGATTTTATCGTCCGAATCAATGAAGCGCTTATCAATACTAATATCGTTATTAACTTGCTTAGTATATGAATAAACCGTTGCAGTATATAAATTATCAGTCAGCGTCAACGATCGGTGTTTGCGGGCAAACACGACTGGCACGTTCAACTGCAGGCCAGCCATCAGCGCCGGTGCAATACCAGATGATTCAACAGTCAGAATGCGAGTAACGCCAGCATCTTCAAACAGCCGTTTAAATTCTGCACCAATCTCATACATGAGTTTGGGATCAACTTGATGGTTCAAAAAGTTATCCACTTTCAACACTTCACCAGGTAAGACAGTGCCGTCGCGTTTGATTCGATCTTCAAGTAGCTTCACGATAACTTCCTCCTAAATAACGTCCAGATCACGATTTTTAACTTATGATTAGTGTACCCGATAAATCACTGTTTTGCCAATATCAAAGCAGTTTTACCAGCCTAAAATTGTGCCGATCCCAATAAAAATGATGCAGAATAATGCCATCATTAACGAATTTTGAACGGCGTATTTGAAGGTTTCTTTTTTGACTTGCTTCACTAGAAAGGCTTTGGTGTTGCGTGAAACAAGCGGCATACTCAGCAGGACCAGCAGGCTCATAATTGGTAAGTAACCCAGAATGACGCTAACAATCAAGCAGAGGTAACCCGCCACGTAATCACCCACGAACACCTTCAGCATAACTGGCTTGCCAAAGTAGTACACAATAGTTTTCCGGTTGAGAGTTTTGTCTTCTTCAGCATCGCAGAGATTGTTTGCCAGCATAATGTTGGCAATCGCAAATACCGCAATACCTGAAATCAGTAACACTTTGAGGCCTAGAGACCAAGTCAGTGGCTGAACGGGATACGTGTTGATATAGACTGAAATGAGCGTAATCACAAAGCCCATGGTCAGCCCTGAAGCAGCTTCCCCAAAAGGTGTCGTAGAAATCGGCCGCGGACCAGCCGAGTAACAATAGCCGACCAAGAAACAAAACATCCCCATCAACAACAGCGGCCAACTGGTTTCAATCACCAGCAGGATACCTAAAATAGTCGCGCTGCCAGCCATTAAGATGATCAGGTTACGAATCAGTTTGACCGATAAATGATGGACACCAATAATATTGGTCTTTTTCTTCCACTCAGCCGCTTCATCCGTGGCGCGACGGTAATCTGAGTAGTTATCATGTGCGTCCACTGACATATTAAACAGCAGCATGGCCACGAAAAAAGTAATCGCCAAGGGCCAGTTGACCTGACCGAAAACGTAGTACGAAAAGAAGAGCCCCATGAAAAACGGCCATACTGAAGCGATCTTTGCTTTAGCCTCCACAAGTTCCAAAAAAACTTTAACTGACATAACGACCTCCAAAAAATAATGACACTAGAATTGACATTGCAGCGTGAGATTTGTATCTTTAGATTAATGCTTTTAAAAGGAGTACACCGATGAATTTATCATTTTGGGCAGCAGTTCCCGACGTCCAAGCAGAACTCAAACAACTGCAACAGTACCTGCTTAAGACCATTGACTTGCCTAATCAGCCCATACATATTAAAATACTAAAACTTCTTCAGTCGGGTGGCAAGTTTCTCCGACCAGGAACCTTCTATCTTTTTGCCCAGCTAGATCCGCACTACGATTCCGACCTGCTGTTAGCCGGTGCCAGCGCTCAAGAATTATTGCATCTGGCCGTAAAATTTCACGGTCAAGTTTCTGACGATAAGCTGAAAGTTGCTCATATCGACCACGAAAAACCGCAGCGCAACGCCATCTATGCTGGCGATTATCTACTGACTCAGTACTTTGAAGAGATTCTGAAGACTAATCCGTCGGCCACCGAATTTTCGGACCACTTAAACGCCATGCAACGTATTTTGTCTGGTCATCTATCCCAAGTCCAGCACCACTTTGATTTCACCGAAACGGTTTCTGATTACTTCGACGAGGCCAATCAGCGAACCGCCGAGGCTTTTCGCTTCAGTGCTCAGCAGGGTGCTAAAGCTGCCGGTGCGGACGCTAACCTGATTAATCTCAGTGCAGAATTGGGTGCCGCTATCGGTATGGCTTATCAAGTTAAACAAGACGTCGAACTCACTTTTAACCAGCCCAAACAGCTACTAACTAGTTTACAAAACGGCGAGTACCCGTTACCCGTCATCATGGCGTTGGGGGATTCAGAGGTCCAACTGCTGTTGGAAAAACGCCAACAGGTGACGGTTAATGATGTCAAATCACTCCAACAACAACTCTCCCGTAAAGAGAGTGATAACCATTTCATTCAACTAAAAGCACACGTTGACGGGCTCTTAACTGGTTTCCCAACTGGTCATGCAAGTGATCAACTGCGTCAATTTATTGACCAGCTCTTGTAAAACAAACGTAAATAACGCCAATTCCGACAAAAGTTTGCCGGAATTGGCGTTATTTACGTGACACACTAGTTATTTTCCCCTGCGTCCAGTGCATACAATTTTCTAAACCTTGGTTCATCTCGGTAGAGTGCCTGTGGTGTCCCCTGCATATCAAAGACGCCATCTTCCAAGAAACGAACTTGATCCACGTGGTCGATGCCGGCCAAATGGTGAGTGACCCAGATAATCGTCTTGTCATGAAGCACCTTGAACACCGTGTCGAGCAACTGACGTTCAGTAATCGGATCCAAACTGACCGTTGGCTCATCCAGTACGATCACAGGTGCATCCTGCAACAGGATTCGCGCCAGTGACAGCCGTTGCCGTTCACCACCAGAGAAACGCGTCCCTGATTCTTGTACTTCAGTATCGTACCCATCTGGTAATGATTCAATCAATGGTTTCAGTTCGACAGCTTCAACAGCGGCTTTCACTTGGTCATCCGTAGCGTCCAAATTACCCAACCGAATGTTATTCATCACACTGGTGTCAAACAAGTACGGCTGTTGATCCAGCACACCAAAAATTTGTGCCCGCTGTTTTTGCAATTCGCTAACGGGAGTGCCATTGATGGTCACTGATCCCACAGTTGGTGTTTGATCACCTAACAACAATTTGAGCAACGTGCTCTTACCGGTACCACTGGGCCCTAACAGCGCAATTTTTTCTCCCCGCTTGATGTTCAGTGACAAATCTTTCAAGATCACTTTGTCATCACCCGGATAGCTGAAGGTGACGTGATCAACGTTAATTTCAGAAACTGGCGCCGTCAATGCTGACTGAGCAGTCTCTTTTGGCTGATCATTAGACAGCTGATTGACCCGGTCGATGGATTGACGATAGATTGGCCACTCACTAGCACCTTGGCTGACTTCCAAGAATGGCTCAACAATTGGAAAGAGGGTTAACGCAAAAGCCGCGATCCAGTTGGCCATCCCCTTAGTGGCGGTAAAGGTTACACCGGACCAAATTAATAGCGTCACAACTGCTAGTAAGAAGAAGATCTGAATACCAAATCCTCGCCACCACTGGAAAAAGTGGTCCTTTTTCCGCAGTGCCGCAATACTCTTGATTGGCTTTGTCTGTAAGGTCATAAAGTCATCATAACGACCAGAAACCACCCAATCTGTGAGTCCGAGAACTTCATCCGTTAAATTGGTGTAGGAATTTGACTGAATCTGCTTTTGTTTAAATTCTCGAGCGCCATTAACCGCCACGGAAAGCATTGGCATGACCATGACGATCATTCCCAGCAGAAGCGCCATTAACAACGCAACTGGCCAGCTAAACACCCCGACTCCAATGATGATCAGCAGGTAAAGCAGCCAGCCGATAACAATTGGGAAAACCGTTCGCAGATACAGATTTTCAATGTGATCGATATCTTCTGCTAAAATACTTAAAATATCACCTGTTTGGTGGGTTTGCTTAATCGCTGAAGCCTTTACCTCAACGGCCTGGTATAACTTCTTACGAAAGTCGGAAACAATCCGTAAGACCCAGTTATGCGACGTTAACCGTTCAGAATAACGGAACACGGGTCGGGCAATCCCAAAGCCCCGCGCCAAAACCACTGGCACGTAAATATAGATAATTGAATCAGGTCGACGAGCCGCCTCACTGATCAAGTAACCAGAGTTAAACATCAAAGCCGCGGCAGAAAGAAACGTCATCATCCCAAGAAACAGAACCAGCGTTAACAGCCACTTATACTTACGCAGGTATGGCATGACCCAGGTATCGTGAGCAAAAGTCTCTTTAATCGAGTGCATGTAATCCCCCCATTTCCGCACGTAGCTTACTGTATGGGCCGTCGTGCTTGGCTAATTCTGCAGGTGTCCCCTGTTCAACCAGCTGACCATGATCCATCACTAAGACATAATCCATTTGGTTGATCCAGTGCAAACGGTGAGTTGCAAAGAACACCAATCGGTTATCAAACACGGGCAGCATATCTTCTTTCAACGCAGCTTCGGTTTCGATATCCAGATGCGCCGTGGGTTCATCAAACAGTAATACCTTCCGGCTATCATCAAGAAAAGCCCGAGCTAAAGCAATCCGCTGAGCTTGACCACCACTGACACCACGAGAGCCTTCACCAATCATTGTGTCTAGACCATCGGGCATCTCAGCGATCCAATCAGATAAACCAGCCTTATCGCAAGCCGCCTTAATGGTTTGATCATCAGCATCTGGTTGGTAAAAGCAAACATTCTCGCGAAGTGTTGCATGAAACAAGTATGGTGATTGCGGAATATAGAAACTGTTATGCTGCCAAGCCTCTTGACTCAGGTGTGGCAGAATTTTGCCGTTCAAGCTCACGTGTCCGGGTTCATCTGGGGTTAAAAAGCCACCAATCAAGTTGATCAAGGTCGATTTTCCGGAACCCGACGCCCCGATGATCCCCACCTTTTGATAACCGTGAACGTCAAACGAGATATGAGACAGCGTCGGTTGATCAACGTCTGGATAAGTTAAGGAAACATCGTCAAATTGAATTGAAGAATCAGCCTGCCACGAAAGTTGTTTCACTTCGTTGCGGTCCTTAGTTTCCGGTGTCTCCAGCACATCTAAAACCGATTGTAAGGCATTTTTCCCGTTCAAAGTCGCATGATAATCATTTGCAAAATTACGCACTGGCAAAAAGTAGTCCGGAGCCAGTGTCAAAATGGTCAGTGCCGGCAGCAACATGATTTTACCGTCCATTAAATCAAACCCGAGAAAAACGGCAACAACGGCCACGGAAAGTGTCGTAAAGAAGTCTAGCGCAAAAGTTGACGTCATGGCGATCCGTAACGTTGCCATGGTCTCTTTTCGGTAATCTTCACTGACGGAATAAACGTTGTTAGCATAACGCTTTGATAAGCCGAGCTGCTTTAACGTTCCCAATCCACGCAGCGTATCCACGAAGTTGTTAGATAACCGCTGATAGCCAGCATACTGTCGGTCAGCCTTGCTCTGAGCCGCCAGGCCGAGAATGATCATGAATAAAATAATAACCGGATAAATGATCAGCAAAAAGACGGCTTCTTTCCATTGCATGAAAGCAATGTAGAGCAAAATAATCCATGGTGTGATCCCCATGTCCATAATTTTAATGATGATCAACATCAGGTACGTCTGAACCTTGTCGATGCCTTCAAGGGCCATGGTCACAATGTTACCCGTACCGGTCTGTTCAACCAGACTGGGTCCAAGCCGAAAAAGTTTATCCATCAGCTGTTCGCGCATGTCGCCCGTCGTTTTTTCAACAAACGGATAAAACGATCGGTTCTGTGCCACAGTCAACAAATGACGGCATAAAAAGCTCACTGCAAACACGACGGTCGGCATCACAATAGTCGCCAGTGGTTTTAATTCCCACAATCGAACCACAGCAATTGAGAGTGCCCGTGCTTGAATCACGATCATGACAGCTTGGATCAGGGTCAGAACCGCGATCAAAATCACTCGGGGTGTAATCCCCGGAATTTTAAATAAACGCCTATCTATCAAATTACTCCCTCCAATACTATACAAAGTATAGTTTAGCATTAACCGCTTTCAGGTACTACAATTTGTAAGTGAATTAATTGCGTGAAAGCTAATTTTTTCGAAAATAAAATCCCCAAGACCTTAATTGATCTCGGGGATCTGCGTATTCAGTTCATCAATTAAGCTGCTTTAGGACTCTTAAGCCGTTTGTAGAAGACCCAGTAACTCCAAATGAAGTATACCAGAACGATTGGCAAGATTGAGAAAGCAACAATTGTCATAATGTGTAACGTATATGGCGAACTTGAAGCATCTTTGATCAGAATTGAGTGCGCACTGTTTGTGGCAATCATGACCCGTGGGAATAACCCGTTGAAGATCAAAACCACGATGCTGATCAATGACAGGCCACTGGAGATGAAGGCAGTCCAGTTATGGGCTTTCAAAACACCCCACCATGCAATCAGTGTTAACAGCACTAACACAATTAAAATTGACCAAGTGGCAACTGGTTTCTTCGCAAAGAAATCAGTACTGATGTACAGCAGTACAACAAACAAAACTTCACCCACAATCAAAACGGGGTATAAAATCTTGTTCCATGACTGTGCACGATCACGTAAAGTCCCTGATGTCTTGAGCTGTAAGAAGTTCAAACCGTGAATCAGGCACATAAGTGAAACTGCAACACCGCCGACTAATGAGAACCAGTTGACGTAAGTGGTGAAGGAACCAAAGATATTACCCTTGGCATCCATTGGTACCCCTTCAATCATGCTGGTAAACATCATACCAAACAAGAATGCGGCGCAGAAACTGCCAATTGAAGATGCCCATTCCCAGAAATGACGCCAGGTTTCCGTCTTCATGTTAGCCCGGAATTCAAATGAGACACCACGGAAAATCAAGGCAACCAATATCAGGAATAACACGATGTAATAACCTGAAAATAAAGATGCATACCACATTGGGAACGATGCGAACATGGCACCGCCGGCAGTAATCAGCCAAACTTCATTGCCATCCCAGTGAGGTCCAATTGTTTGAATAATCGTATCACGTTCAGCAGCATTGCGACCGAAGAATCTAACGGCCATTCCGATCCCGAAGTCAAAGCCTTCAAGGAAGAAGAAACCACTGAACAGTACACCAATCAGTAAAAACCAGAGAATTTGAGCACTAGTCATGGTTAAACGCCTCCGTTCCATAAGGATCTTCGACTTTGCCGGTATCATCCTCAGATGAGTACCCGTTCATTTGAACAGCATCTGGACCGCCCTTTAAGGTTCGGTGCGATAACACGATCATGACAAGTCCTAATCCCGCAAACAGCAAGAAATAAACGATATTCGTAAAGATCAACCCACCCACAGTAGACGTTGGTGAAACGGCATCAGCGATGGTGAGCAAACCATAAACGACCCATGGATATCGACCAAATTCAGTAATGAACCAACCAGCTGTGTTGGCCAAGAATGGTAGCCACAGCATTAGTCCCATGATGTAGAGGAACCAGCGTTGCTTCATAATTTGTTCAGACTTCTTCCGGTTGAAGAACAAACCGACGATGGCAACTAAGGCGAACAATCCACCAGAGACAGCCATTAGACGGAAGCTCCAGAACAGAGTCTTAGTTGGAACATAGTAATTCATGTTTTGACCAAATTTCTTATCATATGTTGCGTGCATTTCTTTATTAATTGCGTTTTGACCCTTAACCGTACCAGATAACTTGTGGTAGCTTAAGATGTTCAAAACGTATGGCACTTCTAATGATGACGTGGTCTTGTGCTGCTTAGTATTGAAAGAGCTAAAGACTGCCCAATTACCCTTATCAGTGGAATTCTTGTACAGACCTTCCATTGCAGCAAACTTCATTGGTTGCTGGTGAATCAAGTAACGGGTCTGGAAGTCACCAGAAGCAATGGAGCCTAGACTGGCGATTAAACCAATCACTAAGGCAACATTTAATGACTTCCGGTAGAAGTCCACATGATCCTTCTTTAATAGACGCCATGCTGCACAACCGGCAACAACAAATGAAGCGGTAATGCCGGCACCCATCAAAACGTGCGGTAATTCCAACCACAACTGTGGGTTTGTGACAACGGCACTAAAGCTGGTCATGACCACCCGACCAGTGGACTTATTAATAGCGAAGCCCACGGGATTTTGCATGAAACTGTTGGCAGCAAGGATCCAAACCGCTGAAAGCGACGACCCAATCATAACCAACCAAATAAACAGTGCATGTACCCAAGGCTTGAAGCGTTCCCAGGTAAACATCCAAAGGCCAATAAACGTTGACTCCAAGAAGAAGGCAGCTAACGCTTCAATGGCTAATGGTGCACCAAAGATATCACCCATAAACCGTGAATACTCAGACCAGTTCATCCCGAATTGGAATTCCTGAATGATACCAGTCACGACACCAACAGCAAAACTGTACAGGAAGATTTTACCCCAAAATTGAGCCATCTTCTTGTAAGTGTCGTCTTTCTTGACGACGTAAATCGTTTCCATGACAGCGACAACAAATGCTAAACCAATTGAAAATGGTACGAAGAAAAAGTGAAAAACTGTCGTCATGGCAAACTGAAACCGCGATAAACCTAACACGGTTAAACCAGCATTTAACATGATACCCCCCCTGACTTTGATGACTAGACTCGTTATGAAATGCACATAAACATACAGTCTAGCGAGCTACCGGAAAAAGAACACCCACCGATAACTCAAATAAAATAGTCCTATGCTACAAACCTTATTATATCGACTGATAAGCGAATCTTCAATAGTAAACCCTTACAAAAAGGAACTAAATTGAAATTTTCCATTAAAAGGAGCTGATTTCATTGACAAATCAGCAAATTTCGAGTAACTTATATGAATGTTTAATTTTGGGAGATGAGTTCAATGAAAATTGGCGATCAAGTTAGTTTTACACTGGAAGGCCAAGACTTTACCGGGTTCATCGATAAAGCGTACCAAAATTCCTTTATGATCACTTTTAAGAGCGATGATACGGAAATCTTGGATAAGTATCATGACCGTGTTGTGATCAATAAGAAAAAGTTGAAATTAATCAAAGCTGCACCAGAAACGGATCCTGAATCCGATAATGACGAAGTTTAATCGCAAATCATCTAAAAGCACCTGACCATAGCTATTTCAGCAGCGTCAGGTGTTTTTTAGTGCCATTGAAACTCCTGGTACTCATCATTATCTTTACAACTATCGGGGTAACCACTGTGATATTTGAAACGGTGAGCAGTTCTGTTATTATGGAAGTAACTTATCTATAAGTTATCTAAAAAGGAGCAATAGCCATGAAGTCATCCGTTATTTGGGCATCATTTATCCTATCCATGCTTACAAACGTGATCGTGTTAAGTGGCTCAATCTCGTTCCTGATGTGGCTAGAACAGCTGTCTAACTCATGGATCAATCGTTTCCGACCGGCAGTTGAAACCGTCCTGTGTACCGTATATTTTGCCTACCTCTGGGGTGAATCCTGGCTTAATTCCGCAGTGGCGCCAAGCGCTTTTGGTTTCCACTGGGCATTTCTAAACATGCTCATCGTTAACTCGTTTTTGCTCAACGTCTATTTCAAATTACGCTGGCAAGCCATGATGCAAGTTGTCATGATGCTGGCTTACGTTTTCAGTTATGACACGCTTAACCTTTCCACGTACACCATTATCTGGGCGATTGCTTTTGTAAGTGTCATCTTTGTCAGTTACCACAGGGGATACAAGTGGATCAAGCATCCCGTTTTGATGTACATGGGAATAGAACTCATGGGGTTGGTGTCCATCGGTTTGATTGTCAGCATCTTTGGGATGCCCACGGATCCTTATTTCTGGATCCGACAAATTACGGCGTTAGCTATCCTCAGTGTCGTTGGCATTGAATACACGTTGTCGTCCAACCGGCTATTAACAAGAACCAGAGCAACTGCCAAATTAGCAAAAATGGACGGCTTGACGCAACTAAACAATTTTAGTAAGTTCGACGAAGATTTAACTCAAGCCTATCAACATTTTCAAGTCAATGGTGATCCTTACGCGGTTTTCGAATTCGATATCGACCGTTTCAAGCAGGTAAATGATCACTTTGGCCACCTAGTGGGTAACACCGTGTTGAAGTCAGTAGCCCAAGAATTGGCGCATTTTGCTGCTAACACACCCTACCAAACTACCGCCTACCGAATCGGTGGTGAAGAGTTCTGCTTAATTGTACAAGCAGACTGTTCAAACCATGAATTCGCATCAGATTTGGCCAATGAAGTTCGTCGTCGTGTCAGCCAGCTGAGTTTCAAGGTAGGCAACGGCTTGATCAAGGTTACCGTCTCGGTAGGTCAAGCCAACAGTAATAAGGATCAATACAACGCTCATGATATTTATAAATTAGCAGATCGTAGTTTGTACCTCTCTAAGGAACGTGGCCGTGACCGCGTCACTTTGGAAGGCCAAACGATTGCGGGTAGATAAAAACAAAAACCAGTTGGTAGCTCGATTAGCTACCAACTGGTTTTTTTATTTTATGCTTGTATGCCTAAATGCTTGACCTGACCTTGGACAATCTGATCACACAAGTCATCATACCGCACGCCGTCTGCTTCAGCCTCTTGAGGCATCAGTGAAAGTGGCGTCATACCAGGTAATGAGTTTGCTTCAATCACGTATACTCCGTTTTCGTTCCAGAAGAAATCGATCCGGCCATAATTGCTTAAGCCCAACGCTTTGAAAGTCTTCAACGCAATTGACTTCATCTCTTCATGAACATCGTCTGGAATATCTGGTGGTGTCACAAACTTAGTCGTATTACCCGTGACAAACTTGTGTTCAAAATCATACCAGCCATCCGTCACAATGATCTCAATCGCTGAGAGCGCCTTGCCATTGACCACTGCCATGGAAAACTCGCGACCGTCGATGTATTCCTCAACTAAGATTTCATCGTCAAATTCGAAGGCTTGCTTAAGATCCTGCTTAAATTCGTCATCATTCTTCGCAATGTACATGCCAACACTTGAGCCGCCATTAGCTGGTTTAATCACTACCGGAAAGCCAAAAGGTAACACCACCGTGCCAGAATCTTCCTTACGTATATTCACGAATTTAGCAGTCTGAATACCGTTATAGAGCATGATTTCCTTAGAGACACTCTTATCCATGGTGATTCCGGAAGCCAAAGCACCACTACCGGTATACGGTATGTTGTTTAGGTCCAGAACGGCTTGAACCTTACCATTCTCGCCATCACCACCATGCAGGCCAATCCAAACAATATCTGCCATCGCTAAAATATTGAGCACATTAGGACCAAACAACTGTGTCGACCCATCAGGCCGCAAAGCATTGATCACATCATCGGTCATAATCTCATCGGAAATGTTGAGATCAATATCCTGTTCCTGACTCGTAAACAAGTTTGCCATCGACTGTTCGTCGGCGTTTGGCAAACCTAAAAATAGATCGACAAGCGCAACTTCATAACCCTTACGCCGCAGTGCATTAGCTACTTTAGCACTAGAAGACAGGGACACGTTGCGTTCCGTTGAGCGACCACCCGCTAATACCACGATCTTCATAATTTTTTCCTCCGCTTCTTTCTTAGAACCTTAAGTATAGCAGAAATGAATTACGGGGGCTAGATTTGGGTAAACGGTCTCATTGAATTATTATTTTACATATCTTAGTAGTGGTTTGCTGATCAGGGGTACCAGCACAGCGGACATGATGGCTTCCGGAATCCCGTTGGTTGCCATGATTCCAAGCAGCCACGGCATGAAGGCTGATACATTCAGCTTATCCAATGGCAGCCAGCCCATGTAGTACATACCGGCCATGAAGCCTAGCACCAAAACAGTATTGACGAGTGAACCGACGATCCCTGCAAGTGACAGTTGCCAAACTTTAGCGTCATGCACATCTCGGACCAGCTTCAGCAACACCCAGCCGCTGATAAGGCCCACCAAGAGCCTTGGTAGCACGGAAACTAACGGGTTGACTAGAACGTAAATGGCCATTGGACTAGTTGGCCAAACAAAGGCTCGAATCCAGTTGATCAAGCCCCAGGTCAAGCCCACCCAGGCACCATTCTTTGGTCCAAGTAAGACAGCAGCAATCACCACGGTCACCTGAATGATCACGATACTAAACGGCCCCACCGGAATGTAGCCTAAAAAAGGCACCACGTTCTGAATAAAAACGATTGCAAGAAACAAGGATAAAATTGAAATGCGGTAAGCTCGACTTTGCGTATTAATAATGTTCCCCTCCTCGTGTAACTCAAAGAGCTACCTAGTGATTAACGGCTATTATTTTACCGCGAATGGTAGCGTTTAACAATTAATAGATACTATCAAAAAGGCATCTGATTTCATTGCGAAAAGCATGGTGCCAGCCAGTTCCGAAATGGTTACCATTCCTAATTTCTGTTTAATACTGCATTTCGTTCCCGTTTACAGTAAAATATAAGTAACAGCATCATGCGAAAGGGGCTCAAAATGGCAACTCAATTTGAAATTAACATCACTAACATTATTTGGAGTTTCGACCGTGATAACCACCAAGTTAATTTATTGCTTGTCAGACGGTCGGAGCAGCCCTTCTCGCATTTTTGGGCGCTTCCAGAAACGGTTATGCGCAGCGAAGAAAGTGCTGATGAAGCCGCCCTACGTTTAGTTCGCGAAAAAATCGGTTTGAAGTTATCCAGCTTTCATACGGAACAATTAGCCACCTTCACCCACCCTGAACGAACACCGGGAAAACGAACACTGTCGCTGGCCTACATGACTTTCTTACCTGAAATGCCTGATTTAACACCGGGATATGGTGCTACTGATGCCCGCTGGTTTAGCATGCGCTCGGCTGGTGAGCAGAGTGCCTTCACTAACGGTAAGTTTAAGTTTCTAACCACAACAATTAATCAAGAAACCGACTACTACGCAACGTTACCCGAACACATGACGGATCCCAAATCCACACTGGCATTCGATCACAACTGGATTCTCAAAACAGCGTGTGATCGCATTACCAACAAGCTGGATTATCAACCGAACATCCTGCTGATTTTAGGCGCAACTTTTACGTTGAAACAGGCTCGCCAGGTATTTGCAATCTTCAAACATATCAAATTGGAAGATATCGATAACTCTAATTTCAAAAAAAATCATCGTCATATTTTTGAAGTTGTTGGCACCGCGGCTGAAAATCATCCAGGTCGACCTGCGAAAGTCTTCCGTCTGAGTTATTTATAAACAAAAACCGGCCGTTAGATTTGCTTGCTAACAGCCAGTTCTTTTGAAATGAAATCTTAATTTACCTGATAACGCTCGATCTTCCCATACTCCTGCTCTTTCTTTTGAACAGCATTACGAAGATCGATATCATTTTGTAGATTTAAGAAATAGCGATCTGACACTCCGAAAAAACGACCAAGCCTTACTGATGTATCGACGGTAATTTCACGCCGGTCATGTAAAATATCCTGAATCCGCGAAGTTGGTACATTGATGTGTTTTGCCAAGGCATACGCAGATAGTTTAAGTGGCGTCATGAATTCTTCTTGTAAAATTTCGCTCATCTTAGGAGTTGGAATTTTTGTCATGTTATCTTCCTCCAAACTTTAATGGTAATCTATAATTTCAACGTTTATAAAATCGTTTTGGTTTTCTACTTCAAAGATGATCCGATACTGTGAATTAATCTTGATGCTATACTCGCCGCGCCTATCTCCAATCAGCTGCTCCAAATGGTTCGCAGGTGGAATACGTAAATCATTAATATTTTCTGCACTATCTATCATCATTAGCTTACGCAGAGCAACTCTTTGAATTGATTGTGGTAATTTTTTTGAGAACCGCTGGTGATACACTCTATCTGTTTCTTTATCCGCAAAACTTCTAATCATATTTTACCCTTTTGGACTATTTTAATTTATATTATACCTGATGCCCATGTACATGTAAACTATATATATTTTTTACCTCGGTATTTTACCATTCCTGATTAATAATGACTTTATCCTTAAATAAGGTTGGTGTACGATAAATATTATCAGGGGAGGTATCATTTATGAAAAAATCAATTCTACTCACACTTGCCTTCAGCGCCAGTCTGGTTGGCGCTCTGGGGTTGTCTAGCACGTCTGCCAGCGCCGCGAAATATCGCAGTGGTTTGCCACCAATTTTGAGGCATACTAAATGGCATAGTGCTAAAACAGTCAAGCTTTCTGGTGTGCGGGCACATGCCAAGCTTAGTTTCAGAACGAAGTCACTATATTACGCACCCGCAATCGGTCCCGGCGCGCAAACGACCTACAAGCTGAAATACAAGTACATCGGCCATCACGCCTACTACATTACCGGCCGTGTCTATAATAATGCTCCTAAGGGCGGTTTGGCTTGGAAGTACAAAGTCACTCGTCCTAGCTCACATAAAATCTACGTTAAAGATTATACCAATGGCGTTGCCAGCGGCACTTACTACCGTTAATACGACAAAAGGACATCTCAATCAGCTGTGATTGAGATGTCCTTTTATATGCCTGAATTAATTTTGTAGGTTGATAGTGAAATCATATGTGTGATCAGAATTTTCATCTTCATCATCATCGGTATCATAATCAGCATCAAATTTAAATCTTACTGACTTCAATGAATTTGCATTTTCTAATTTCTGAATAGGCAAGGTTACATTGCCAGACTTAGTGACACCTTTTGCAACTTCACCATCCCAGCTTTCCATAGAGTCAGCTCCATGTTGTTCGCCATTATCATAAATTGCGGTCCCCTGTGTTGGATAAACATCAATATCTCTCGTAGGTGAGATGATAAAGTGCAAACGAACATATCCGTTAGTCTTAAAGGTCCCATCATTAGCAGATTCATATTTATGTGGTTTAGTCAACTTATAAACCGTTACTTTATCTACGGTGACTTTGGCTGGAGACCAACTTGAATTGGAATAATCTACACTATAAACTTTCTTACCCGAAATAGAATATTGTTCATCATCAACTGTCACTGATGAAGCAGTTGCTTTGTCACTAGCAGCTTGTTCATTGCTACCTTTTTCGTTATCAGTCGTATTATGTGCTGTTGCTTTCGGTGCACGATCAGATTTTGAGGCTGAATTATTGTTGGAGCCACCCAAAAATCCAATCATGAGCAAAATAACAACAACTGCAAGGACCCAAATCCACCATTTTTTATACCAAGGAGTTACTTCTACGAACTTATTACCGTCTTTATCGACAAATTGTTTTTTAGCCATTAAATTTTCCTACTTTCTGATTAGAGCAACAATTCCGGTAATGATAAAGAAAATACCACCAATAATTCCAAAATTACCACATGAGAATAAGAGCACGACACCAAGAACGATTATTGCGATACTAATTACGTTATGCTGTTTGTTAATAAAGAATAATAGAATGAAATCTACAATCGAAATTAAAATGCCAAATAAAATCTCGATTGTATAAGATCCACCACCGCCTAAAGAATCAGCTACTGAAGCTATGCCAAAACCTGAAACCAGCGAAATGACAGATAAAACTAAGCCAATAATACCTAAAATTAACTCGGGTGTTCTTTTCCGTCCTAATCCAACCTCAGAAGGTGTACTCACCTGCCTATATATTTTCCCATCTGCACCTTGAATCTTTTTTACCACCTGAAACACTCCCAAATTATTCAGCTTTTATCGTCGATCAGTATTTGGACTACCCCTAAATGACATCCTTTGAAAAGTTGATATACTGCCTTTTAAGTTTGAATTCACAATAAAAATTGACTCCTTCTAATTCAATACATCACAAAGTACATAGCACCCATCCCACAAAGCTCTACATAGTCATATATAAGACGCTATTATATTAGTATAAATTTGCATTGAATATTAATAATACCTGACAACTCTAGTGATTTCAACAACAATTGTATCCTTTCACAAAGATTCTAATGCCTTTAAATATATTGTTTGAGAACTGACAGCAAAAAGCATCCCAATCCGATTTGATTGGGATGCTTTTTGCTGTCACTACTAATCTTGTTTCCGCTTCTTCAGCCCCAGTGCACCCAGCAGCATACTTAAACTGAGTACGCCAAGACCAACAGCTGCGGATTCATCCGTTTCGTTGGTCTGCGGCAATGTCGTTTGCGCCACATGACCATCTTGCACATGATTTTGATCGTTGCCATCAACGCCAGTCGCATGAGCGGTACCGTGAGTCGTTGTATCACCATTTACGGGTGCAACAACATGGCTGTCACTGCTATCAACATTGGTGGTTTCAGCTGAAGGATCAGCTTCAACGGCTTGTCCGTCACGGTCTTCACTGTTACTACCAACTGAACGATCATCGCTCGTGGTACTAGCGTCAGCAGTCGCTTGACTATCATCCGTCGCCATGGATACATCTTTGCCACCACCTGCTGTTACAGTTGGCAAGTCACTAGTTTCCGTATTCAATGGTGTCGATACTTCACTGCCACCAGCATTCTTCGCAGTCACTGGAAAGACGATTACACCAGTATTCTTAGTAATCGTTTGGGTCACGGGTGCATTGCCCACCAGAACATAACCAGCGGGTGCCGTGCCCTTAACAATGTTGCCTAAATTCCCGGTAACCGCACCGTGACCAACCACTTCACCGGTATCCACATCGATATATTCAACGGGATAGATTTCTGCACTAGGTGCGGTATTAGGAACGGATGTCTTAGTTGCGGATGTCATTCCAGGTGCAACTTTCGCCTGATAATAGGTAATCGCCCGCGTAACGTTTTGAATGGTATCTGTTGGATCAGTCTTACCCGCTGTTGCTGCAGCATTCACTCCGGCAACAGACGTCTTATCCGGCACATAGAAGAAAACGTCGTCGCCGCTATCACCCATTCGAGTGCCTTGAATAATCGGTGCGTCCACTTCCTTGGTAGCTGCCTTATTTGGTGTGGCAGTCCAAGTATCAGTTACCAAATCGTGGTTGAGCGTCCAGTTAATCGTCTGAACATCCTTTTCTGGCAATTGCGAAATATCAACGTCTGTGGTGGCTGGTACAAATTTCACGGTAACTTTCTGGACCTTCTTGGTCGTCACTATCCGGTGAACCACGTGAATTGTGACCTCAATCGGCTTCTCGCCGACAATTTCAACGCTACCAGAAGTTTTCTGGTCAGTTGCGAAATCGTATCCGCCCGGCTGCGTAGCCGTCCACGTGACGGAACCATCAGCGTTACCGGTAATCGATTCCGTCGTGGTCATTACCGTTGCACCATCATTGTCATCGTCAACGTAAGTCAAGATGACCTGCACATCCGTTAAAGTCACTGGTGTCGGTGCTTCTAACTGACTTTCTTCTGGCGTCAACGGCGTAATTGGTGTGAGTTGACTGAAGTCCAGCAACGTCGAATCAAAGTTCCCTGGAATCGTCAGTAATTTTTGCAAAACACCCTGGAAATCATTTGTGATGACAGCGGATTGTTGATCCAAGGTCGTCACGGCGTTCGCCAAAGCCGTGGCAGCGTTGAAGATTGCCGCGTGCTCTTGAATGAATTTAGGCGAATAAACCGTATTGCCAGCAGCGTCCTTTTGGGTATTGGGATCACTTTGAGCCGCCGAAGTCATGGATGTTTTCATCAACGGTGACAGCGACATACCATAACTGTCGATCTGATCGTACAGCGTCTTCCAGAGACTATTAATCGTCTGGGTGAAGCCGGTGGTCGGGTCACCATTTTGATAAGCCATGGTTAAGAAATGATCCGTCGCCGGCACGTTAGCCAGTGCGGTCGTGCCCTCAGTGACTTGTTGCTGAACTGAATCCATAACGGTCTGCAAACGACCGCTGAGATCCTTCGTGGCATAGTAAACACCAGGAGACGTCTGCCAAACCACGTCGTTGGCTGCGTCTGCCGCTTTGAATGCGTCCAGCAGCGTCTGACCAATACTCAGCAGTTGGTCGGTTTGCGATTGATAAATCTGTTGCGCTTGCTCTTTGAGTGTCTGATTAAAAGCGGCATCGAAGGTTGTTTGGTCAAATGGCACGCCGGTACCAGCGTAAATCGTCTTGACGGTATTTTCCACCTGAGTCTTAGTTCCCTCAATGGTGCTTAATAATTTGGCAGCATAGGTTGAACTCACCGTTTTAGCCACTGCCGAGCCATTCGGACTCAGGTAACCAGAGGCAGTATTAGCCAGCGCGGATTCAATCCGGCCAACGGTGCCATCATCCTGGTATGGCAGCGCTGTGTCACCCACTTGTTTCATATAATTAAATAACGCAACCACTTCTGGATATGAGCCGGAAAAGTCGGTTTGACCGCTTTGAGCCTTATTCAGATCCGCCGTTAAATCCGCCTTAGCCACGGGCAAAATATCATCTTCAAAGGTAATCTGACCATCACCGTTTTGATCGGTATAGGTCTTCCCATATAACGTCGCGGCAACCGTCCCATCTGTGGTGGTATCCGGTGTCACCAATACCTTAGCGGAGGATTGATCGGCCAAAGTAGTTGCATCCTTGATCATCGTGGTCAACCCAGCCGGACTTGCCGTCAACGCCGCGGCGTAGGCAGCGGTAGTGGAATCAGCAACCAACTGAGCAGCTACCGTGTTGGTGGTAGCATTGTACGCGTTAACGTCATCGCCAGCGGTTTTTACACTGTCTGGCAACGCGTCGTGCAAGGTCGTCAGTTGATCTTCGGCTGACTGTAAATGATCATTGGCGGTTGTCGCCGCGGTAGCAATTGTCGCTTGCTGACCAACCAAATCAGTGTATTCAGCATCAACCTTATCATAGTCAGTTTTCAACGCCGTACTAGTGGCTGGATCGACGGTTTCATACGTCGGCGCTTGTGTTGCAGCTTCGGTTTTATAGTTACTTAAATCAGTTTCGTAATCAGCCTTTTTCGTATCATAAGCCGTTTTGGCCGCATCAACTGAGCTGGCGGCTTGCTGATAATCATTGACAGCCTGAGTATAGGCGCCATTCTTAGCGTCCAAATAAATTGTCAACGCCTGCTGCGCAGTATCAGGATCAGTGGTGGCTGAACTATCAGCCGCACCGGTTGTTGGCGCTGCAGCCTCACTCTGCTGTGTTGTATCTACCGCAGTCACAGTATCCGCTTGAGCAGTGACACTCCCACCCGCCAGCAAAACGCCGGTGAGCATCAAAGTACCCATCCCTGCAAACAGCCATTGTTTCTTTGCTTTATACATTTTGTAACGCATTGTTCTCTCCATACCATTTAACATGTTGGTCCCCCCAATGATGTTATGCTGTATAACTCATAAACATACCAATAGTCCCATTCTACGAGTAAAAAGTCAATTTAATCTGGTGAGATTGCTCAGTAAATATCGAAGGATTACAGCTGTAAATGACCATCATAAAAAGGCTATAAATCAGCGATATTTGCCAATTTATAGTCTTTAATCTAACCCGTTAAAATTTAATCACGTTTGCGCTTCTTCAATCCTAGTGCGCCCAGCAATACGCTCATGCTGAGTAATCCTAGACCAGCAGCCGCGGATTCGTCCGTTTCGTTGGTTTGCGGCAACTTAGTTTGAGTAGCTGATGTATCCGTCTTCGTAGTGGCCGCCAATGCTTTGGCTGGTTCGCTACTGTTCACTTCGTCAGAAGTGCCAGCAGACTGTCCGGTTTGCGGACTCTGGCCTGGCGTATTGGTGCCTGTGGACTGTCCACCATTACCATTCTTAACGGTATCGCCGCCAGCATCGGTGCTGGTAGTGTTATCCTCAGTCGGTTGCGTGGTCGTGTCCCCACTAGGTGTTTCCGTGGTACTGCCACCTTCTGGGGTATCGGTTGAACCGCCATTCTCAGGTGTGGTTGGCGTGCCACCAGTATCACCACCACCCGGATTAGTAGCTTCTTTGACCAAATGAACCACCACGGTAGCGTCCGTACCAGTGCCAATGGTCACCTCGCCGGAACCAGCTTGATCCTTCGCCAGTTGATAACCAGCTGGTACCACGGCGGTCCAGCTAGCCGCATCGCCATTGTGGCCAGTGAGCGCCTGCATCTTCACGGTGACAATTCCGTCGTTACCCGGCGTGCCGTCATCCACGTAAATCAGATGAACGGTCATGTTCCCTAATACCAGGTTAACCTGTTGCGGGGCGGTAGGATCCGCTAAAGTTGGCGTCTGCAGATAAGTCATTTCCGGCTTAGGTAAATCATAGAAACCGTTAGCCGTCAGCAAATCGTTGAGCACATTTTCATAGTTATCGGAAATCACAGACGACTGCTGCATCAAGCTGGTAATTGCATTTGCCAAAGTGGAAGCCGCTGTGTAAATCGGCTGGTTAGCCGCCACGAAATCTGAGGAATAGATCACGTTCCCCGCAGCGTCATGGGTAGCAGCTGTATCCGCACCGGCCGCGTCGTATCTCAGCAGCGGTGACATGGACATGCCAAACTTGTCCAGCGTGTTGTAGAGGTTACCCCAAATACTGTTGATGGTTTGGGTAAAGCCACTACCAGCGTCGCCAGTGGCGTAGGCCACGGTTAGGAAATTATCAGATGGTGCCATGTCAGCCAGCGCCGTCTTACCGTCAGCAATCTGCTGCTTGGCGGTGGCAATGGCATTAGTCAACGTGGCCGTTAAAGTGTTCGTCTTAACCCCAGCAGATGGCGAAGTCGCCCACAGCACGTTACCGGAAGCATCCGCTGCCTGGAAGGCTTTCAAGACGCTATCGGCAATGCTAATAATCTGACTGGTCTGGTCATCGTAAATTTTCAGCGCTTCAGCCTTCAAGTTTTCGTCAAATGACTTAGTGAAGCCTGCCTCATCAAAGGTGTTGCCGGTCTTGGTGTAATTTTGTTCCATGGCAGTTTGAATCTGCTGCTTAGTCGCTTCAATACTGTTCAGCAACTCCGTGGCATAGGTGGAGCCGAAGCCGGAAGCTAAGCCGGTACCGTTATCCATTAAATCATAGGAAGCATCGGTGGCTTGACCAGAAGTGATCCGCCCTTCTGTGCCATCAGCTGTTTGATATGGAAAAGCCGTGTCCGCAATCTGTTTCATATAGTTGAACAGCGTCGCAATGTCAGCGTAGGAACCCTTGAGCGGTGCCTGATTGGTGGGGTCATTAGTGAGCTGAGCCAGGTCTGACTTCAAATCAGCCGTCACGCTTGGCAACACATCATCTTCATAGGTAATCTGGCCATCACCATTGGCATCCGTGTAAGTTTTGCCTAGCAAGGTCGCCGTGAGGCTACCATCCGAATTATCGTTCGCTGGTACCAAAATATGCGACGCAGTGGCATTAGTCGTAAAACCGTCCACATCATTTAAGACCGCATTTAAGTTACCCGTTTGCGACTTCAGGGCTGTCTGATAAGCGTTAGCCGTAGAATCAGCCACTAACTTGTCAGCAGTATCCTTGGTGGTCTTGTTGTATTCAGCAATTTCCTTACCCGCATTTTTGATGCTGTCTGGTAAGGCGTTATACAGTGCGTCTAGCTTATCTTGAGCCGCTTTAGCCTGAGCGTTGGCATCCGTCACCTTTTGATTAATGTCAGTTTGTTGCTGCTTAACATTATCGTAGTTGGTTTTCACACTATTATATTCAGTATCCATTGAATCCTTAGTCGACTGGTCGGTGGTTTGATAGTCCGGCGCCTTGTCATTGACATCGGTTTGATACTGATTAAGTTTCTTGTCATAGTCGTTCTTTTGGGTGTTATAGTCCGTGGTGTCCGTATCAACTTGCGTCTTAGTCTGATCAAGTTGGTTTTGGGCATTCTTATAGTCCCCATCCTTGTAATTCTGATAATCCGTTAATGCTTGCGGCTGCGTTGCATCAGTGTTTGCTGTATCTGCCGAATTAGACGCTGCCTGCGCAGTAGGCGCCGTTGCGGTTCCGGCGGTGTCAGCCTGCGCCGTGGTGCTACTACCCATTAATAAGGCACCCGACATCATCACCACACCCATACCAGCAAATAACCACTGTTTTTTCGCTTTATACATCTTATAATGCATGACCTTTTCGTTTCTTCTTGTCATGAAGAACCCCCCCTATTCAGCCTATGAAGCGTTTTCACATATACACCATTATAGTTACATTATTAGATGATAATGTCAATTAAAAGCGGGTATTCTTTGGTTAGAAATTCAGTAAAAAAAGGATGCCGTCAATTCAGTCTTCACCGAATTAATGACACTCTTCTTACTTATAAATTGCGATACGTTTATTTGTACTCATCCTTCAGTAACGCCATTAAACTAAATTCTTTGGGATTACTTGTCAATCGTACATATTTCTTGATCGTACTCACCAAGTCTTCGGGGTTTCTACTCCAAAAATCATAAACAACATCCTTAGATTTAATATTACCGATTTGCTTTTGATAAAATTGACGAATAAATTGGCTGGGCTTTAACTTTGATTTTTGAAACTCCTTAAACTTATCAAAATAAACCACAAATAACATTTCGATTTCTGGGGTGGTATAGAGGTTAGTAACGCCAGAAACTTTGTACTGGTAGGCTTTACTTAACTTAAACGTTTCTCGCCTAGAATCTAATATTCGATAGATGTATACCTGCTGGTTTGGCCCAAAATCATGGTCAAGATACCGCTTTTGAAATTGGCTAGCAGACCTAGTCCGTAATACTTCTTCATTCAGTAATTGTGTTTTCTTAAACTTCAACAAGTCATAATCCAGTAACACTTCCAGGATAGCTTCTTCAGCTCCGCCCTCAGCTATCAATGCGATTAAATCATTCTCATGCATCACCCTTTATCGCCTTTATAGTCGCATTTTTCAAACGAATGTAAGCATTATAAGACGGTGAAGTGCCCCCTAAGTTATCAGCCTGGAAAACTTCCGACTTAGAAATATCTGGCCGCATGTCGGTATCTGAATACCGAGTGAGCGAAATCTTTCCATCACGCCGAGCAATAAAGATTTGATCTCCTCGATCAATTTCATCAAGAAACTCAGAATAATGAGTACTAAAAATCAGTGTACTGCGGTTAAGGTTAATTTTGGGATTAGTAAAGTACTCCATGAAGGTTCGGGCAATCGAATGGTTAAAGTGATTCTCAAGTTCATCAATAAAAATAATGCCACCCGACTTTAAGGCCGCAATAATGTCAGCATAAAGTGTAACCCCTTTTGCAGTACCAGAAGATAGATATTTGGTGACTGCCAGAAAGTTCTTTTCAGTAATGACGTTATCTTCTCCACGGAACTTAAGCTGATAAAAGAAATTGCCATCCTTGGTTTGGTTCAGTCTCAAATATTCGATTGTAGGGTCAAGATACGCCAATATTTCACCAGGAACTTCTTTACCAGGTGTGTAAACTAACGCGTTGTAATCTGTATAAAACAGTGTCTCAACTACCGCAGGAACCTGGTAATCACTCGTCTTGATAATTGACCTAAATACTGAATCATCATCCGCTAATACAGAAGCTGCCACTTCATTCAGATTATTGCGATCCAATAGTGGTTTTGTACCCTTAAATTTCAAAAAGTCCTTTTTTGTGACCTGTTCCGAAACCTTTTTACCGAAAATCTTTTCCTGCGAAATAATCCATTCGCCACTTTGATTTTGAAACTCAATTTCATCACGATATATTTTTGCGTCCGATCCACACCAGAGAGTAGTCACATTGATTGGTTTTTCGCCAATTAACACATCGTCTAGTTTAGTTTGGGAAATTGATTTGTTTTGAATTAACAGACCTAACACACCCATAATTAATTTCATTATGGTAGTTTTACCGGTCGCATTTTTACCAACTAAAGTGGCTATATTGTTCACCCAATTTCGTCCAAACAATTTTGTCAATGAATCATGTTGATCCATCATTACCCGTTGTTCAGCCAACAGGGAGAAGGTTAACTTGGATTCTAAAAGTGGATGATTTCTAACTGTCATCTCTAAAAAGGAAAGCTTATTTTGCATGATGCACCTCCTATCTGTAAATATAGTATATCATTAAATACAGATATTTAAACGGATTATCTGTTTGAACTACTAATTTTGTTTCGGATTGTTTCGTTTCTCATATACCATATACACATTATACGTTTAAAACATAAATAGATTGCATTCAAAAAACTCCCAAAATCATTATCGGATTTTGAGAGCTTTTGTAGAACTAGATTAATATTAAATATTATCTGCACATGCTTGTTTTGCTGAAATAAAGGGAATTAAGACTTCCGCTTCTTCCAAGCAAGACCCAAAGTTGCAATCAAACCTGCTAAGCCAACTAATGCAGCACCAGAAGTCTGGTTCTCACTTTCATTAGTTTGAGGCAGCTTCGTTGTTGCACGCTTCTGAGTGCTTGGAACGCCCTCTTTAGTCACAACTTGCGCGTACTTCGGCACGTCATTTATTATCTTCTCTGGCGGAACCGGTGTACCTGGCTTAGTAGGCGGAACCGGCCGACTTGGTTCAGATGGCTGTACCGGCTGAGTTGGCTGAGTCGGCTGTGTTGGTTGCGTCGGCTGTGTTGGTTGTGTTGGCTGGGTCGGTTGCGTTGGTTGCGTCGGCTGAGTCGGTTGTGTCGGCTGAGTCGGTTGTGTCGGCTGTGTTGGTTGTGTTGGCTGAGTCGGTTGAGTCGGTTGTATAGGCAAATAAACGCGAAGTGGCAATTCATTCATCAACAGTGGTGCATCAATCTCAGTATTTTCAGGAAGAACCGATGCATGTCCAGGATTACCAGTTTGAACACTAGTCTGATATCCAGGTAAGTCTGTCAAAAGACTGTTTAAGTAACTATATGAAGCAGGTGTTGAGGCAACAAACAATGGCATAAACTGCATAACTGCTTCTTCATCTTGTGGATTTGCCACGCCAGCCAACCACTGTGCAGCAATGTTTCCAGGAATGAGATATGGTTGCCATACTTGTTTTGTAACTGGATCGGTAATGTTCATTGATTCAGTCTCTTGCAGAGCCTTCAAATCATTCATATCTTTAGTAAGTGCTTGTTCAATTGCTTGTTGAGCAGCTGGATTATCTGTATATGCAGCTTTCCCGGCAGCAATCAGCTGGTCGGTAAGATATTGATACAATGTACTATTATTTTTGATTACATCAGCATAAGGCTTACCAATACCCGCCAAATATTGCGCTTCGGTCTGGTTAGGGCCTACTTGACTTAAAATATAATCGTTCAGCTGTTTTGCAGCCGTCACACCATCTGAGGTAGCCAGTGCAGCCTTTATTGCATCGTGAAATTGTTCCATCATTTGCAATGGAACTGACGCCGGACCAGGTTGCAGTCCTGTAAAGTCTTGATCAACCTGTGTCGTCTGCGTGTGCTCGCTGTCTTTTCCATTGTGGCCGGTATTCCACGCGTCGTCAGTTACTTTCGTACTATCTGGTATGATCGTCTTACTATCAGTATATGTAACCGCTGAAGCTGCAGTAACAGGCGTCCCAGATGCAGTTGAGTTGGTTGCCAATTGATTTCCAGTTGCCGAACTTGGTGCCGGTTGCGTAGTTCCAGGATTGCTAGATGCATCCGCTGTATTCCCCTGCGTTGCATCCGCAACAGACTGCGCAGCGCTGCTACCAGCTGCGTCTGATGCCTGTTGTCCCGTTTGTGAATCACCATTAATAGCGACACTGCTATTTTGGATCGTTGAATTTTGATTATTGACTTGGCTGGTTGTGTCCGAGCTGTTCGTCCCATCTGCCTTAGCAGAAACGTTCCCTACCAGCATACCGGACAAGATCGTCGCGCTTATAAGCACCGACTTCCAAGCCTTCTGTTGACGTGATGCCATGATAAATCCCCCTTGTACGAAAATGCCAAAAAGCACTCCAATTGAATAGTGAATCTTAACACCTAAGTTCATACGAAAGTATACTACATGTTTGGTGAAGTTGCTAACGAAAAGTACGTATTTTAAAGTGTTGAATTGCCCAAGTATTTGATAATGTAGTAAGCTAATGATATAAGAAATTAGCGACCAGTGGCTGCCAGTTGTCATACTAGCGGTCAACCACTTAATGATAAGAATACGAAGCAGGCTACAGACCTTGGGGGAATCTTCATGAATTACTTTTTGACATCTTACTTTAACGAAACACCATCAGCCATTGAAATTGCCGAGATTCGGCGTCTCAGATTATTTGACCAAATCGGTGAACCAGCCGCAATCGTTACCGAGTCCCCCATCTGGGATTCCGGGTACACGCTGGGCCAGCTGGGTATTGGTCAACGCGTCATTAATATGTATAGCTACTATCAGCAGCTGGATCAGTACGATGGACCGGAAATCACCACCACCTCCATCCGTAGCACACTGCCTGATCTGACCTTTGAAAACAATCAAATTCTCAATGCTGGTAAACCAGTGGTCAAAATCCACGAAGAACACGGTCACCTTTCCTACGTGGACTATCTCGACCTATTCGGCTTTACCAACCGCCGAGACTTCTACGAGCATGGCGTTCGTAGCCATTCAGAATTCTACGATGACCACGCCAAATTACAGATTAAGCAGTACTACAACTATCAGAGCAAGCCAGTGATTACCTGCTACTACCACGGTGGCCCAAGCAACCAGGCCATTCTCACCATGATTCACTTGGAAATTGGCAACCAGACATTGCAGTTCCAAACATTGGATGCCTTCCGTGCGCACTTCTTAAACGATTTAACCCAAGATAACGACACCCTCATCTGTGATCGTGAAGACTACTGGGGTAAAGCCATGGGACTGATGCACAACAACCCACGACGGATGCTGGTCATCCACGCGGCCTTTACCACCAATGCTAAACGTGGCGGTGAAGTCTTCACCAGCATCAAGGACACCATCGAACACGGTAAACTGGACAGTATCATCACCTCCACCAAAGCAGAAGCTGATGACATCCACGCTCGCTTCCCTGACGTTCCAACCCAGGTAATTCCAGTAACCGCATTCCCAGACGAACGACTGAACACCTATTACCCCTTTGAAGCCAGAACGCCATTTCAAATTATTGCTGTGGCGCGTGTCACCGAAATCAAGCAGTTAAGCCACGCCATTAACGCCGTCATCAAACTGCACGGGCACTTTCCTGAAGTGGACTTCAAAATCTACGGTTATGAGGATCTGCTGAATGGCTATGCGGAGTCGAAAAACTTACGTAACATCGTGAGCCAAAATAACGCTGCGGCTTACGTGCACTTTATGGGATTTACCAAAGAGCTCAGTCAGGTTTATCAAAAGGCGGACTTGCTGTTGTTGACAAGCCGCAGTGAAGGCTTCTCTATGGCGATTCTTGAGGCACTGTCTTATGGGTGCCCAGTGGTGAGCTATGATATCAATTATGGGCCGAATGAGCTAGTAAAGCCTGGTGAGAATGGGCAGTTGGTGCCGGCGAATGATGAGTATACGCTGTTTAGGAATTTGGTTGACATTTTTGAAAATCGGGAGCAGTTGCGGGAATTTGGGCTGTTTGCGCAGAAGTCGGTTATGGTGTTTGGGGAGTGTGAAGTGGCGAAACGTTGGGAGTCAACTTTGAAGAATGATTCCCGACAATAAGATGGTGTAAGCATATTTCTATATAAAAATGGACAGGTCATTTCACCGTGACCTGTCCATTTTTGGAACTTTCTATTTCTAAAATTTACGAATGATTGTAGCTATTTATTTGTGTAATAGTCTTTATAG
This sequence comes from Secundilactobacillus angelensis, assembly GCF_012641075.1. Lineage (GTDB taxonomy): Bacteria > Bacillota > Bacilli > Lactobacillales > Lactobacillaceae > Secundilactobacillus > Secundilactobacillus angelensis. Next base: position 123,001 of record NZ_JAAXLJ010000006.1, read on the forward strand.
TATTGAACCGTCTTTTTAAATGCTTTCTCAAAGTTAGCTTCCGGTTTCCAACCCCAGCTCCGTTCAATTTTCGAACTATCCACCGCATACCGCCAATCATGTCCCAGCCGGTCAGCTACATACTCAATTCGGTCTTCACTAATTCCCAACTCAGAACAAATCAGCCGCACGATTTCATTATTCGACCGCTCGTTGTGTCCACCGATATTATAGACTTCCCCAGCACGCCCGTAACACATCACTAAATCAATCGCTCGGCAATTATCCATGACGTATAGCCAATCCCGCACATTCTGACCATCACCATAAATTGGTAATGTCTTCCCTGCCAGACCACGAGTAATCATCCGTGGAATCAGCTTCTCAGGATGCTGCCGTGGCCCATAGTTGTTTGAACTTCTGGTAATTGATACATCTAGTCCATAAGTTTCAAAGTACGCTCTCGCCAGCATGTCTGCGGAAGCTTTGCTAGCAGAATATGGTGAGTTAGGTTGCAACGTTGATTCCTCGGTAAAATATCCAGTTTTTCCTAATGCACCGTATACTTCATCCGTGGATATTTGAATAAATTTCGAAATGCCTGCCTCTTTTGCAACATCCAGCAATGCCATCGTTCCCTCTACATTAGTTTCCACAAAGGTATCTGGGTTCGAAATTGAACGATCTACGTGTGATTCAGCTGCAAAGTTGACAATCACATCAATGTCATACTCAGCAACTAAATGACGAACTAGTTCTCGATTACGAATATTGCCCTGCACAAAACAATAACGAGAATCAGCTGAAACGCCATCTAAATTATGTAGATTGCCGGCATAGGTAAGTAAATCGAGGTTAATAACGCTATCCTCAGAATAATTCTGCAATACATATCTAACAAAATTGCTGCCTATAAAGCCTGCACCACCTGTCACTAAAATTCTCATGTCATATCACTCCTCAGGATTATAAATAGTACTTCAATGTAACCCAATCAAAAATTTCACACTTCATAAGTCTAGATAATTAAACACATTTATTAATTTAAGCAAGAACAATTAATATCTTTAAATTTAAAAAGCCCACAAATCAATACTAGATTTGTGGGTTATTTCTAGAAACTATGATGGAAACTCAGCCCACAAATGTCAAAGCTCATTTCCAAATTTAGGTAGTCACCATATGCTTAACTATAGGGATCCGAACCATTAAACTAGCGATAATAGTCACAAAACCTACAACAACTACAAACAATAAAATTAATAAATTGCCACCATGTATTTCCAATACTTTTTGTAAGACCATTATTACAAACGGATGAATAATATAAATTGCCATTGTTATACCAGAAAGAAACTCAATATTACGACTTTCTCTAGCTTCGGATTTAAAATATACTGATAATGAAATAAAAAGAGCAATGCAAAAAATAAATGTCAGAATATTATCATAATTAAATTCAGCGTAGTGATTATGGATAAGCACTTTATTGAAAATTGAATATATAATTAATAGGATAAAAGAAGTAACTGAGACGGCAAACAACATGGTTTTGTGAATGAAATTTTCAAAATCAATACGCTTTATCCCGCATCCAATCATATAAAAATCCAACCAAGTCCAAAATCTAAAAGTTTGAATAACATTGCTTTGAACCGGATAACCCTCTAAATGCGAAAATATATCTGTCCCAAAGCATATTAAAGTCAAACAGATAATTGCAATTGGTAAAAAATGGACACTTTTATTCATCAGCCAGGATAGTATAGGGGCAAGCATATATAAAATCATAAGACTACCTAGAAACCAAAAGTGATAGAGATGTCCAACCTGTATCAATCCGCCAAACACATTAAGAACAAAATTCCCATTGCTCTTAATAATAGTCTCAGCGCAAAACATGAGTAATCCCCAGGAAACTACAACGAAAATTAAAGTCCGTATTTTTTTAAATGAATACGCGAATGATATTCTTTTTTTGTTAAGCACAAAATAACCATTTGCCATAAAAAAAAGAGGAATAGCAGGTGTTCCTGCATAGTAAAGAATTTGATTAGCCAAGTCACTATTCGTCTGAAAGTTTGCATCACCAAATACATGCAAACCAATAACACCTAGACAAGCAATAATTTTAATTAGATCAATACCATAATTTCGCACCGATTTTGTTTCCGACATATGATTTGTAATCCTTCCTAAACAACATAGTGCTAATTTTTTAAATTTTGTTTTACTTCTTTAATTAAGTGAACTCGAAGCAACAATAGTAATATAACATAAGCCAAAATTCCAATGATGACTTCAACAATCAACATCAACCAAGTCATTGGCAATCTATTGTTTAACATGAAGACAATCACAAACATAATCAACCCTGCAAGTAGATACTTACCAGTATCCAAGAACAAATTATGATAGTTCACTTGCTTACGAACCACAATTAATTGATAGATTGTAACTGTCGCTTCTGAAATGACAGTTGCGATTGAAGCACCAACCGCGCCCCAAAGTAAAATTAAAGGAATATTGACAATTAAATTAACAACAGCACCTATAACAACTGATGTAGTATATTTTTTTGTCTGATTTGTTGGCAGCAAATACTGCGTTCCAATGGCATTACTCCAAGCAATCAGCAAAATAACTACCGCTTCAACTATCATCACGGGGACAACGCTATTAAACTTGGCAGTAAAAAACAATGGTACAAAAGTTGGGGCAACAGCCATCAGTCCAAAGGTCATTGGAACTGAAAGTGCCGTGACAAACGAAAAGCTCTTATAAAGTAGCTGTTTTGTCTTTTCATGCTGACCGTGCGCAAAAGCATTTGCCACATGTGGTAGCATAACTGTCCCAGTTGCTGTCACAACCGCTAAAACCATCTTAATCATCTTATCAGACTGATCAAAGTATCCAGCTGCTCGAACCGAAATCATCGATCCAAGCATCGTTTTATTTAAAACTAAATATACCTGCGTTGCAACTTGTGGCACAAACAATACGAAAGATGGTAATAAGTGACGCCACAAATTCATGCTGCGCCATTTCGGTGACCCAATATATCGTTTAAGGCTTGGGAATAGAGTCAAATTACCTAGCAACAACGAAATTGACAAAATTAAAATATAAGTATTTAAATCAGCATATGACCTCACTAAAGCAAAAATGCTGATTAAAGTAATGATCTTCACTACAAAGTTTCTAAGAACGGTTACAGCAAAATTTTCAACTCCCATGAAAAACCATGAGATATCAAATGCAGCAGCGATAATAGATAAGGACTGAGCCCAATAATACTTTTGATACTGATCAACAAAGAGTAAAAAAATCATAAAAGCGAGAAATGCAATTATGATTGTCACTATGCGCATAAAAAATATTTCGTAAAAGGTCCGAGTCAGTTGAACTCTATCATCTCTAACAAAAGCCACCTGTCGATTACCATATAAATTAACACCAATACTTCCAAACAAAATAAAATACTGAATAATTGAGTTTGTGTAAGAATTTATACCTACCCCAGTAGGACCTAATACACGAGCTAAATATGGTGTAGTAATCAGTGGCACTAATAATATAAACACCTGATAGGACGCGTTATATAAATAATTTCTTACTACCCTCATCCGATTTTATTCTCCAAATTCTTTACTAACAACCTTCAAGGCAGCCATGATTGTTTGATCCATGTTGTAATATCGATATTGTCCTAATCGACCACCGAACACAACGTTGGGTACACTTTTTGCAAGCTCTTGGTACTGTTTATAAAGTGCATTGTTCTTAGTATTATTCACTGGATAATACGGTTCATCGCCACGTTTCCAATCTTTAGGATATTCTCGAGTGATAATGGTTTTACCTTTATCACCTTTGCCAAACTCAAAATGCTTGTGTTCGATCACCCGAGTATAAGGCGTTTCAGCATCCGTGTAATTTACGACAGCATTCCCTTGATAATTATCGACATCTAATTCTTCAGTTTCAAATCGTAAACTACGATATTGTAACTCTCCTAATTGATAATCAAAAAATTTATCAATCATACCGGTAAAAATTACTTTATCGTACTGTTTCAAATATTCATCCTTTTTATCGAAGAAATCCACACCAGTATGCACATCAATCAGCTTATTATCTAACATCTTTTCAATAATCTGAGTATATCCGCCAATTGGAATCCCTTGATAAGTATCATTAAAGTAATTATTGTCATACGTTAATCTAACAGGCAAGCGACGAATGATAAAGGCAGGTAGGTCACTTGCTTTCTGTCCCCACTGTTTTTCAGTATATCCCTTGACCAATTTTTCATAGATATCTCTTCCAATAAGTGAAATAGCCTGTTCCTCAAGATTAGCTGGCGTCTTGCCTGCCATCTCCTGTCTTTGATGATCAATCTTTTCTTTGGCTTGCTGGGGTGTTACAACCCCCCACATTTTATTAAAAGTATTCATGTTAAAAGGCATATTATAGATTTCGCCCTTAAAATTAGCTACTGGACTGTTAGTATACCGATTAAATTCAGCAAATCGTGTTATATATTCCCAAATTTTCTTATTACTTGTATGAAAAATATGCGCACCATACCTATGGACTTGAATATTATCTATGCTTTCAGTATATATATTTCCGCCAATATGCTTTCGCCTTTCAATCACTGTAATATTCTGCCCACGCTTAGCGGCTTCATTTGCAAATACGGACCCAAAGATTCCAGAACCAACAATCAAATATTTCATTAGTCATTTCTCCTGTACAAAAATTTTACCAACAAAATCTTAAAGTTCTCGGTTCAACCGACAACTTGATTCATTTACTTTAACAATTTAAAACATTTAACTGATTAGAAACCTCTAATTAGACGGTGCACCTAAGAATTGAATATCACACAAATACCATCAATCAAAAAATATCACCAAACTGAAATTTACAATTTAAATACATAATCAGAAAATTCAGAAGTAGGATAATGAAGGCCTATATTTTAACCATACTAAGAGAAAAAAATCTCCACAATCCGATTAAATACTAGCACTCCCATGCACTATCAACAACTCTCGACCGGCAAACGGGGTCAGGATTCATTAAACATTCGATTTGGTATGTCAACATTAACCCCACATAAGGACAAGCTGCCAGTAGTTGATGTGGTACTGGTCAGACCATTTAGGAGAAATTTTCCCCTTAAATTGTCGTTCTCACGGCTTGCAAAATTACTATTAATTTGCCTTTGCCTGTCCTTCAAGGATTAGTCGATTGCGAGCGCTAAAAAATTACCCAAGGACTATCAGTAGTCATATTTTGTTCACCATTTTTAAAGCATGTATCCCACTATTCAATTATTCTTCAACATCCATCGTACATCGCTACATTGATGCTAAACTTACTACCGATAGATAATAAAAGAAACTATGCCAATGGAGCAAAGAATCTCGACACAATCGTTTTAATAAGAGACCATTAAGAAAATTGACAGCTAATATCACTGATCAAATTATCTTTGATGATTGAAACTGATTTCGTGTAAGAACAAATTATCAAGCCGATAAGTCGCAACGCCTAGGCACTTTAATCTAGCTCCAAACCATATGAATTTACTGCCGCAATTAGATGTAAACGGGAAGCCACAACTTACTTAACCGAAATTAAATATTTGTCAATGTGATATCAATATCACTAATTCGCCTTATATTATGTCCAGGCAATCTGTGTATATCAATCTGAGACGGTTAAGTAGGAAAAGCTGCCAACACTTTACCACTATCTCCACTGTGGTTGTTCTCACTGATAAGTTAAGTAAGTTAGTAGCAAACTTAGAATGAAATTTCATATTATTTTAAAATAATATCTTTAATTTGTTCAATGGATGTAAACGTATAGTCATGAAATTTTTTATAAAATATTGCAATTTGAGACTTATGAATATTTTCTTTTTCCTCAAGAAAGGCATTAATTAAAGCTTCTAAACTTTCCGCTGTATACACAATCGGAAGATCAAGATCTGTTGGTTTCTTATAGAAGCCCCTACTATGCTGATATGATTCCAAATCGGGGGTGTATAGAATTATGGGTTTCATTAGAATTGAATAATCAAAAATAACACTAGAATAGTCACTAATTAAGATATCACTAACAATATATAATTCTTCAATGCTTTTATATTTGGTAACATTGATAACTTTATCGGCCAGATGTTCATTTTCATCGAAAAAATAATGACCTCTAAATAAAAAATTATATTTATCAAGAATTCCGTTCTGATTAAGCTTATTTAACACCTTCAGAACCTTTTCCATTTCACTGGGGTTATCTCGAAACGTTGGGGCATATAATATAACTTTTTTGTTAAGATTTAGGTGCATTTCATCTTTTAACTTCTGCTTATCATCGACAGATGAATTATACAGTCTAAAATTTCTCGGTAACCCACCACGTATCATATGTTTAGTTCTTGGAAAAACCTCGCTAAATATCTGTTCATCATATTTTCCGTTAACCGTTAGAAAATCAATCTGAGCTTTTCGATACCAATTCGTGACTAATGGATCCGCACCAATATCATCATCACCAAGCATTTTCATTGGGATTCCATGCCAAGTGTTTATATACACATGTTTGTTCGAATTAATAGGAAGTAAACGTTCAATACTAGCATTTGAGATCCAATATTTAGAACTTGCTAACTCATAATAATATCTTATTGAATTAATATTTACTTTTTCATTAGTACTGACACTTTTAATGCCTTTCGGATTAACAAATCCCCATCGAAACTTAAACCTCTGAAATCTTTTATCTTCTTTCATGTTTAAATATATGACCCGAGGACTATCGCTATATTGTTTACCAGAAAAACTAACAAATAGGATTTTCCTTTGATCTACTTTTGTAAAGTGTTGAAGTACTTTAAAAAAAATCGACATAAAAGCAATATAGAGATGCATCAATATTTTATTTTTCTTAATAATATTTTTCACTGTTTACCCTTTTCAATATCTTCCAACCTCTTCAATAGATGTCCTATGCGTTTCTCGACAAAAAATAATCAAACTAATGTTATCAGAAAAAATATGATAAAATTCCCCCTCAAAATTGATGATCAACTTTAGATACCAATTTTTTTGTGGAGAACAGGCTACTTTTAATTATTTATAGCTTTCGAATCAGAAAAAAATTAGTCAATCGATTTAACATCATAACTATCTTCCCAATTAAATTCTTCCACGAGGCTAATTTCTCTTATAATTACGATCATCAAACTTATTTTTATTTCTTTACGAAATTCCAGTTAGTTGATTCTCACAATTAGATTTTTTTATTCCCAATTATTTGGTGATTATGCAATTCATCTTTTCGCAAAATAAATGCCACTAACAAATAGGTTAGAATAAAAATATAAATATATGAATTATTAATCACAGTCACACAAAACAAGAAAAAGGACAGCATTGCAAAACTCGCTACTTTCCTGTTAGTAAATAATCCAAAGATAGTTGGAATCAAATATAGAAGTAATCCAACGACACCCCCATATGCTAGTACTTCCATAATTCCATTTGAAAAACCTGTAATTCCCGACAATTGATTTACTGCTAGTAGCCTTCTAGTATCCATAAAATTTAAAATTTCATCATAGTTTCCCAACCCATTTCCTAGAAAAGGATGCTGTTGCCACGCTTGAAACCCTGCAATATAATCATCAATTCTTAAGCTTGATGATGACCACCAGTTAGCACTCAATTTCTCAGAGATAATAAATCTGACGGCAAATGCAGAAAAGGCCAAGCCCAAAAGTACAAGTATAGATTTAACTAACCAATTTCCAAGTTTGTTAACATACAGAAGGTAGAACGTAAAACTTAAAACAACCAAAATAGCACCTGTGGAAGACGTTGTCGTAAAAATTGTTATCACTAGTAGCCACTCTTCCAAGTTTGTATACTTTGACTTCTTTTCTAAAAAAATTACCACCAACAAAGCTATTGACAAAACATAGGAATACATTGGCGCCTCAACAAATAATCCGGTATTTCTAATTAAGTGAAGGCCCAAAAAGTTTGTAGCACCCTGCGCTATAAAGTGCAAACCGTAATATCCGGAAATTGTTGAATTACTTCCCCAGTTAACATTGATACTCATATTTGGCGAAGCGCCGAGTGAAGCGAATACCCAAAAAAATAGGGACATAATTGATAATGCAACAATAATATTTTTAAACTTTATAAATAGAGAAATTAATTGATTATGTATAGCTCTTTCATAGAAATAAACTATTCCTAACATTGGCATAACCAAATACAGAATCACATATCCAAGTTTATCCTCAGAATTTTTAAAGTTTGCAGTTAGAAAAAATACTGCATAAACAAATAGAGTTACCCAGATAGTCACCATACCCTTAATATCTTTGTTGCTTTGATACAGATTATTAAAAGAAAGAGCAAATAATGCTATTAGAGCAACTAGGCAAAATAATTTTATAAGTGTATGCAAGCTAGGTTGCAAATAGAATACAGTATTAACTTGCAATATGGAAAAAAAGCCAAAATATATTCAAAAAAATTAAAAAAAGAATTATCAAAATCAGTACCGCTAATTTTCATGCTAGTTTCTCCGTAATTTCCATGAATCACATTAATAATTATCACTAGAAGGTTAAATTATATTAAATTGCCCGATTAATAGCATTTAAAGTGAAAAAACCTTCTCTAATTTCCTGTCGAATTTGATTAACATCAACAAGCATATTTTTATATTTTTCCGCCGAAATATCATGTAAACATTCATCTAATTCAGATAACGAGTCTATGCTAATACCCAGATTATTCTTCTCTACGAAATCAGCAATTGCAGCCTGCTTCCAGACGATAACCGGTAAACCACAACTTAAATATAAAGAAACTTTGTGCGGATTATTATACTTAGTGTACTCACCGTAGACACCATTATTTTCAGTTATAGAATCTCCATCCCACACTAGCCCAAACGAGCCATTCAGATGTGGTATCAATTCTTCGGAGGAATATTGACCTTTATATTCCACATTCTTGGGATAGCGCTTTGCAGGATTCGGACCATATACTTGAACGCTTTTTTTGATGCTCATCTTTGTCAGAAAGAATGCTTTCGTCAAGTTCCCCGCATAAACTATCGGATCACTCATCGTAGGAAAATGTGGTGAACTATTAGTCAAATAATCGAATAATTTCAAAGTGATCATCTTCTTTATTATTCCATTTTTCTTTAACCAATCTTGCATTTTATTATTGTGTACAATTAACACATCAAACTGTTGCAAAGTTTTGATTTCATTCTGAACAGCTTTTTTTTCTTTCTTTGCATCCCGTAACACCTCAATATCATGAATAACACAAATTAGTTTTATTCTTTTCCTTCGCAAATTTCTCAAGATCACTTTGGTTATATACTTGCTATAAATCGGATACTGAAATACAAAAACACCATCTTTAATATTTTTTAGCTTATACCACCAAATTATTTTCCCGAAAAGCCTTCTCCAAACCTTACAACTTTCCGAATTATAAGTAACACGACTAAAACCAGTATCTTCTAGAATATTCACAATATCCTCTTTGGGCTTTGATAATGCAGTATGATTTTTTTTTGTGTCTATGCTTAATATATATTTTCCCATATTATCATCCAATCTAAGGAGTTGTTTTTATTAAATGCATCCAATTTTATAAAGGAAATGAAGTACACCCATTTTCAAAAAGACAATTTTAATCCGATCTTTCTTCCCTAATTTAAAGAAATTAATACTTTTACTTTGCTGCTGAATCATAGCTTTAATTTTTTTCATTAACCGCTTATTTTTATGGTAAGAATCAAGCTTACACTGAATTGTATAAGCCCTAATAAGCCTAATAAATGTATAATAATTAGCTGCAGTCATTAATTCCGGAGCGTTCCGTCCAATAAATTTTTTAATTTCTTCTATTGTATTCAAGTAATCAAAACTATACTGACCATTATTTGAATTTGTAACCGATGATTTTCTCTGAACATATTTATATTTACGAATTGGCAAAATTAATACGTTTTGCGAATAAAATATTTCCTTATATGTCGTGGCCATATCTTCACTAAATTTCCTTCCGGCAGGAAATTGTATAGAATTATCAATAAGAACTTTACGTCTTACAATATTAAGAAACGGTAAGTGGAATATTTCTCCGCAGAAAAGGAATTCTAACGCCTTATTATTTGAATATACTCCATTTGGAAATGAATGATCTTGAAGTCCAACAACATCTTTTTTAAGCTTGGTACCTTGTTCATCAACAATGTCACAATCAGTTACAATCAAATCGATTTTCTTTTTTTCTAATTGTAACGGATCCTTAAATTCTTCCAGCGCATCCTGAGCTAAATAATCATCTCCATCAACAAAATAAATAAAATCTCCTTGGGCTTCCTGAATCGCCCGATTTCTGGCCTCAGAAACACCAACATTTTCATTCATTTCAATTAGCTTTACATTCTTGTGAATACTTGAATAAAACCGTACTTTTTCAACAGTGTTATCCACTGAAAAATCATCAACCACAATTATTTCAATATCATGTGTTCTCTGTGAGACAATAGAGTCGAGGCATCGAATTATATAATTTTCAACGTTGTATGTTGGAATAATGAAGCTCAAAATCATGTGCACTTAACCCCCAAATAATTAGATTGCCTGCTGATCAGATTTTATGAATTATAAAATAAATAAATCTTAAAAAACAATACATTTTCATTTTACAGTTACTATATGTTATAACATTTGCATATACTACGAGTTCACAAATCTAATTTCATCTTAAAAGTGAGTACGTACTTTTTTTGAGGAAAACTTTCGAAAAATTAAAAAAAATATTTTTTTTAAAGTATGCTTTTTTCCAATAAAATTCCACTTTAACTCTTTGAATTTTACATTATTTTTCAGTAGCCAGACATCCATTAATAACTCAGAAACATATCCAAAAACCCTTGCCTCTTGTACATCATAACTAGTAATGTCTATTTTAGACTCCAACACTTTTAAGACATCGAACAACCAGTCTGTATAATCATCAAAAAATTCTCTTTTCATGACAAACATATTGAACATATGTGCACTACGACGAGTCATTACCGTATCAAAGGCATTTAAATAATCTGGAAACTTTTGTGAAATAACTTTTCTTGTTTCTAATAACGGCTTCTTGTGATGGGCATGTACATAGTGGGAATAATTGGTTTCGATGTAATATCTTCTTTTTTGAGGGACTAAAACATCGTATTCTTCTAAGTATTTTTCAATACTTTCCCGTTTTAAAAGATTAGAAAAAATCGCCCTTCTAGTCTCAAAAAAAAGCCTTCTATAATGAACTAACCCTATTATATCAGTCTCTGGCAAGTTGTATTTAGCCCAGTAAATAGCAGTAAGCTCATTAAAGTTTGCATTTTTATCAGAGATGTTTACCCCCTCATCATCTCTTTGATAGTCTATTCCCTTTTTCCAATTACTGACCGCCCCAACTAAAATTGGTAAATAAAGAGATTTATCCTGTGGCATTTGAGCTAATTTATGAGTGGCAACCAAAATTTTTATTTTAATCAGAAAGCACCCTTTCCACTAAATATTTTCACAAGGTTTTCCCAAATTATTTTCAGGTCAAACGAAACACAGGCGTGATCAATATAATTCATTTCGATATTGGCACGCTTTGGATATCCTATTTGGCTACGCCCACTTGCCTGCCAGAGTCCCATTGCACCAGGCTTCACAGTCAACAACTTTTCTTTATCATATTGAATCAATTCTTCCTCAACAACTGGTCGCGGGCCAACAAGACTCATATCACCTTTCAGAATATTAATAAATTGAGGAATTTCATCAATTGAAGTTTTGCGTAAAAATTGGCCAATCTTTGTTATTCGCGGATCATCCTCAGGTCTCAACTTATAATTATTTGCAATATACTTAGCATACAGTGCCTTATTTTTATGCAGCTTTTCATCGGCATTTACTACCATTGAGCGAAACTTATACATCTTAAATTTTTTCCCGTGGAGACCGATGCGTGTTTGGGCATAGAGCAACGGGCCTTGGCTAGATTCATCAAAATAGTTCATTAACCATACCAGTAAAAAAACTGGGCTTAAACCGACTAATGCTAGAAGAGACAGTGCAACATCGGCGCTTCTTTTAACGATTAAGTAGGTCCAATGTTTAGAATTACTCTTCTGAATAGAAGTATTCATCTTTATTTCATGACTTTGTTCCACGTCATTCTTAGCATTCAACATGAAAGATTCCTCCATTTTTCTCCCCTGGTAATTAAAAAAAGCCAAAAAATCGTCTTCGCTTTTCTTTTATAAAACTTAGCCGATGTTGAACAACTGGATCGCCGTTAATAATTGCCTTTGCATTTTCATTATATTCATCAACCATTTCGGCACCAAACTCTTGTCTCAGCTTCGCAAAAGCTTCTTTCATTTCATACTTACGACCAGGTAAATTGTGGGCATCAGATGAAAATACGTATCCTTGCCCTGCCTCTATAAGTTGTCTACAAAATTGCTCAACTTTATCCCCAAAAGTACCAATATAACTACTAGCTGTGATTTGCGAGAGACAACCTTTCTGAAGCAAATCATAAATTAAATCAGGGTGTCGCATTATCTTGGTATTCCTTTCAGGATGAACAATTACCGGAATGATACCTCTCGTTTGTAACTGATATATCATGTCATCCGTGTATGTGGGAACATCGTCATCTGGAAATTCCAGCATCAAATATCGACCACTTTCGTCTGCAAACAAAATGTCATCCTGATCTACTGCCGTTAATAAATCGCCATTAATTCGTACTTCTTGTCCAGGAAAAACAGTCAGTGGAATATTATGCAACTTAAGTTGTTGTTGAAACTCCGCACTCATCCTGATGACATCATCTTTATGATTGATATACATTCCATTCATATGATGGGGTGTCAGTAAAGCATAAGTCACCCCGTTATCAACTGCTTCGTTTGCCAGTTTGAGTGAAGTAGCCATATTAGCCGAACCATCATCTATTCCCGGAAGTAAATGACAATGAAGATCTATCATCCTATCATCCCTTTAAACTACCTTCATATCCATAACCATAACCGTATCCATAACCATAGCCATTCTTTGGTTCCACATCATTTAAAACATATCCTAATAAATTAGCATGAACCATTGTTAGTAATTCCTTCGATCGCGTAACTGCAGCACGTTGGGCAACACCTTGACGTACAACCAGTACCACACCGTCAACATTAGCTGCAAGGACTTGAGTATCGGTTACCGATAACAGCGGTGGTACATCCAAAATAACGAGGTCATATTCGTTCTCTGCAGACCGTAAAAAATTCTTCATTCTGTTAGAATTCAATAATTCCGCTGGATTAGGTGGCACTGGTCCACTTGTGATAATTGTCAAATTATCAACACCACTCTCATTCAAAACTGAATGATAATCTTCGTTATTGGCTAAAATGGTTGATAAGCCTTGTGTATTCACTAATCCAAATGTGGCATTTAGAGTTGGTCGACGTAAATCTGCATCAACAAACAACACCTTTTTTCCTTGTTGAGCCCACGCCACAGCAGTATTCCCTGACACAGTAGATTTGCCCTCACTCACTTCAGATGAAGTAAAGAGCAAAGTTTTAATCTCTGTATCAACACTGGAAAAATCAATATTGGTTCTGACTGTTCGAAACTGCTCAGAGACAATATTTTTAGGTTCTAAAGCGGTAACCAGTTTAACCCCATTTTCGATTGTATCCGTTGATGGCTTTTTTTTATGGTGAAATAACGACATCCTGTTTTCCTCCTATACCCTAACGCGCTTTGAGCGACTTTCAGACTGTGTACTCTGAGATTGTATCATCCCTTTAGAGTTACTCATCTTAATCGTTGCGATGTGCCCCAAATTGGTTAAACCAAGTTCATCTTGAAGAAAGTCATCTTCTTTAACAGTGGTATCTGTTAATTCCTTGATGAATGCGTAACCCATACCAATTAATAGACCTACTACTAGACCAAGCAAAACGATCAATTTCGTATTGGGCGAAGTTTTACCGTAATTTGCTGTCGCCTTTGATACGGTTGTTACATTATTAACTCGCATCATTGACTTAATTTTTGAAGTAAAAACCGAGGCCACTTGATTAGCAACAGCGGCTGACTTATTAGGATCGTCAGTTTTAACATTGATTGCAAATACTTGAGAATTCTGTTGGTTGCTTACAGAAATTGCATCTTGTAATTCAGCAACACTGACTTGGTATGCCCTACCTGATGACTTGTAAATAGCAGGCTTAGCAGCTCTAACTAATACCCGTCTGCCAGTAGTTGCACTTGTCCGATAAACTGCTTTTGTAGCTTTACGAACTACCTTTTCAGGATGAGTTAAGTTCTTCTGAACCTGATGCAGGATTACCTGATTGGTAACAATATCTTTATATGTGCTAACCATCTGCACGTCAGCTTGTTGATTTTGAAGCGCAAGCGCAGGATTGTTATTATCCTTTTGATTAACCAGTAATTGAGTCGTAGATGTATATTTTGGTGTCATTGCGAGTTCAGCAACACCGAAGGCAATAATGCCAAAACCAATTGTTGCAACAATAATGAATACTAAATGTTTGCGTAAGATGCCAAACATCTTTTGTAAATCTAGGGTGCTTTCCATGTTTTCCCTCCGAAATGGGTAATTATTATAACAATATCACTAAAACATTCTGTAACAAAAAGGAAAGAAACACAAGCTTTTCTTAATAAACTTAATTTTATTGAAACATAGAGCGCTTGACGTTTTGGAAAGCAAACTTATCATATCAAATTCCAGCCCCAACTTACGAGGATTTATATGATATATTCTCGAATTTTTAGCTAAACCATCAAAAAAAGAGTAACCATCTTTCATGATGGTTACTCCAATTCATCACGGATTTGTCGTACTTAACCCCAAGTTAGTACGTAATTCATTTGATACACGTGCACGTTCAGTCGAAGAAACCACTTCAAACGATTGTCCACCTAACATCTCGGTCTTGCCTTGGGCATGATCAGATGTGGTGTTCTTGCCAGCATTCCGATAATTTAATGCCAACCCTAACATATCGCTACGCGTTAAATCGGTTTGCATTTCATCCGAAATTGCAACCAAGAAATCGTCATTCAAAACCGTTTTATATGAAATCGACTTCTTCAACAAGGCTGAAATAATCAGGCGCTGTCGTTCTTGACGGCCATAATCACCGCGAGGATCATCATATCTCATTCTTGAGAACTTCAACGCCTTATTCCCATTCAAGTGATACTTCTGCCCCTTAGTGAAAGTGGCACCTTCATAACTAAATGAAAGTGGTGAAACAACATCAACCCCACCGACTTTATCAATCGCCTTTTCAAGACCACCCATGTTGACCAACAGATAGTAATCAATTGGCACGTTCAAATACTTCTGAACCGTGGCAATCGTTTCCTTAGTGCCACCATAGGTATAAGCCGCATTGATCTTAGCTGGTGAATACTTAGCATACCCAGGCAAGTTAACCTTCATATCACGAGGAAGACTCACCATCGTGGACTTATTAGTCTTAGGATTAATGGTCATTACCATGATCGTATCGGTACGGCCCTTATATGAACGACCTAACGCTCCAGTATCCGTCCCAAGTAGCAGGATCGAAACCGGCTTTTTACTTGAGATCACCTTAGAAGCATTCCGTAGTTTAGGCGCTCCTGATGGCTGATAAACCACCTTAGACGTCTCAGACAGCTTGTGCCAAGCATAAGCCACATAACCACCCGCAGCCACAACAATAATAGCAATTAAAATCAGAATCGCGTTTCGCACACGATGGTGACGGTGATGATGGTGGTGATGCTGATGATTCGTTGCTTGATGTAATTCTTTGTTATCTTCGCTCATGTTTCACGTTCTCCCGATTCCACCTCAAACGATGGTTTTTAGAATAGATACATAACACAACATAGCATACTGTACATTTTTCCACTTTATCTACATGACGTCAAGGTTACAAAAACCGCTAGACGGTAACATTCGTATTTGTACAACTCGGTAGTGTTGAAGAATTGGACTTAGCAACTATTTTTCCGCTTGCTGGTTCGCATACACCCCGGCACCAATCATCCCTGCCCACGGGCCTAATTCTGCGGGTACGAGATCACAAACGTCTCTGGCAACCTTCAAGGCATGTCCAGCAATGACTTCTTTGGTGGATTTCAACAGTCGCTCACCTGCGGCTGCCACTCCACCACCGATGATCAGGCGTTCTGGATTGAACATGTTAATGGCTGAGGATAGACCGTAACCTAGGATTTCGCCAGTTTCTTGCATAACCTTTCTGGCTACCTGATCATCTTGATCATAGGCATCCGACACCATCTTGGCAGTTATCTGACTCTCATCACCCTGAATCCACTCAGAGATTACGCTTGTCTCACCAGCGGCTAAATGCTCCTGCACAGTCTTGACCATTCCTCTGGCAGACACGTACCGCCCCAGACAGCCAGAACTACCGCAAGCACACGGGCGACCGTGACGATACATATTCAAGTGACCTAACTCAGCCGCAGAATTGGATTTGCCATACATCATGCGCCCATCCGTAATCATGGCAGCGCCTAGACCAGTGCCTAGTGTCACCATGAGCACATCTTGTTTGCCTTTGCCAGCACCCAGTTGCCACTCGCCGTAAAGGTTAACCCGTACGTCGTTATCCATATAAGTCGGCACGTGGAATTCATTTTCAATCAGCTGCACCACTGGGACGTTGGACCAGTTGGCAAAGTTGGGTGAAAAGATGGATAACCCTTTTTGGATGTTCATTTGACCAGGGACGCCGATTCCGATGGCTTTAATCTGATCCGTGCCGGTTTGGGTCTGCACCAGCAACTGTTTCACACCAGCAATCAGGTTCGTCATGACGCGATTGCTATCTGTCTCCGATTCAGTGGGGACTTTCAGTTTTTCTTGAACAGTTAAATCATTTTTCAGGAGACCAATTTTAATGTTAGTGCCTCCCAGATCGATTCCAAGATACATCTGCTGTCACCTACTTGTAAGCGTTTGACCCGATAATAACATAATTACTGCTAGAACTAAAAAGACCAACCCATCATTGAAGTGCTCCATAATAGTTAGACAAGAAATCTAACTACTATGGAGCACTTTTTATGACCAAATATTCTACTAAGTTCAAAATAAAAATCGTTAAAGAATACTGGCTGGGTGGGATGACTTTACATGATCTAATGCTGAAATACTCGATTCCAACCGCTATAATTATTCGACGCTGGGTAAAACAAGCAGATGAACACGGTTTGGAATCTCTAAAAGTAAAATACAATAAACGGACATATCCACAATCTTTCAAACTAGACGTGGTAAACTATGTGAACACGAATGAAGTTAGCCAGTTGCAGGCAGCCGCACACTTTGGAATATCGGCAAGTCAGGTAAACTCTTGGTGTCGAATTTTCCAGGAAACTGGTGTGACCGGGCTTCGTGATAAACCCCGAGGGAGACCTACTCACATGGTAAAATCAAAGAACCGTAAAGCAATCAAACGACTTAAACCAACGGCTGAGGAAAAGTACAAAGAAGAAATCATGAACCTCAAAGCCGAATTACATCAAGCAGAGATGGAACGTGATATTTTAAAAGTGTTGGCGACCATAAAGAAGGATCAGAAGAACCAAAGGATTCCACGGAAGAAACGTTAAACAGTCGAGCTAAAGCATTGATTGTGAACTCTTTACGGTCGCAATACGGACTCCAGGAACTACTAAATCAAATTAAGCTACCACGCGCCACTTATTACGATCAGTTGAAACGAATTAAGAAACCCGATAAGTACGCCGAAGTAAAATCGTTCATTATACACACTTATCATGATAGTTTCGAAACCTATGGTTATCGAAGAATCCATGCGAAAGCAATTAAAGCCGGTTTCCACTATGCCGCTGAAACGATTCGTTGTTTAATGAGTACCCTAGGGTTAAAAGTTTCAATTTACTCTAAACACACTTCCAGATATTCATCTTATAAAGGTCAAGTAGGTAGAATCGCACCAAATGTCCTAAAACGGGATTTCAACGCTATCCAACCATTAACAGTCTTTCACACCGATGTCACTCAGGTACGTTTAAATAACGGCCAATGGGGGTATTTGTCTTGTATTACTGACCAAGCCAGTGGTGAAGTTGTCGCTGCCCGGGTGGGTAGCTCAGCTAACAATCGATTGATACAGGACACTCTTCACGATTTACAAGAACGGATCATTCCAACAGTCAGCCCAATCTTACATTCTGATCAGGGCTGGCAGTATCAGCAAAAGAGCTATCGAGCTACTTTAAAGAATGCACATATTACTCAAAGCATGTCCCGTAAGGGCAACTGCCACGATAATGCACCGATTGAGAGTTTCTTTAACTTATTAAAACGTGAATGCCTGAACCGATCTAAAATTGAAGACATTAAACAACTAAAAAAGCTTGTCTCTGATTACACTCATTGGTTTAACTATGAACGTATTTCCATGAACAAAAATGGTCTGACACCTGTCGAATACAGGAATGAGACCATCACAAAATAAATTATTTAAATCTGTCTAACTTTTTTGTAGCACTTCATCATGAGCTGATCTTCAGTATTAAGATTTCTTCTTAGATTGGTCTTCCTTACGCAGTCTATCGGCTGTATCCAGAATATATTGACGCAATTCATCCTTGATTTCAGGATGCTTTAACCCATATTCCACGTTAGTTCTGACGTAGCCGAACTTGTTACCAACATCGTAACGTTCACCCTTAAATTCGTGGGCAAAGACGCGCTGGGTCTGGTTCAAGGTATCAATGGCATCCGTCAGTTGAACTTCGCCACCCTTACCTGGCTTCTGTCTAGCCAAAATATTGAAGATTTCAGGTGTCAGCAAATACCGACCAATAATTGCTAAATCACTTGGGGCGTCGTCAACGGCTGGTTTTTCAACGAACCGGTTAACGTTATAGAGCCCGTCATCCACTTCGTTTTGAGGATCAATAACCCCATATGCGGATACTTCATCATGAGGCACCTTCTTAACAGCTAAGATTGATGAATGGGTCTTCTCGTATTCATTGATCAACTGCTTGGTCAGCGGCACTTCATCGTTCATCAAATCGTCACCAAGCATAACCACGAATGGTTCGTCCGCGATAAATGACTTGGCATAACGAATGGCGTCTCCTAAACCATTAGGATATGGCTGACGAATGTAGTACAGATTCATCCCAGCTGCAGCAGTGGTCTCTTGGACAAGGTTCAACAGCTTAGTCTTCCCCTTCTCCTTCAAATTCTGTTCCAATTCGGGTGCAGAATCAAAGTGATCCTCAATGGAACGTTTTTGTTTCCCCTCAATGATCAAAATATCTTCAATCCCGCTGGCCTTTGCTTCTTCAACAATGAATTGAATTGTTGGTTTATCCACAATTGGCAGCATTTCCTTAGCAAGCGCTTTCGTTGCTGGCAGGAATCGAGTCCCTAAACCAGCCGCCGGAATCACGGCTTTACGTACTTTCATGCTTGAATCTCCTCTATTTAACAGAATGGTGCTGATTACAGCTATGGTACATTTTACACTATGTAGGCTGAAATGGGGCTAATTTTACCAAATCTTCACTTTCATCACCCTTGCAGCTTAATGATTGACTAGTCAGCGACACCCGCTAATTGTTGAAAGATGCCTCTGACCCACTGGGAGTCGCCACCCTCTTGATATTGCTGTTCCAAGGCGGCATAACGCAGTTTCGGGAACTCATACCAGTCGTGGGTCTTCAGTTCACTCAGCATTTCTTCGGTGCCCTTCTCAACGCCATGCAAGATTCGCTTCACCCGGTCAGCCCGCATATATCCTGCTCGCTGAATAAAGCTGAAGAAGGCCATGAGCGTTGGCTTGATCAGCTGGTAATCCTGTTTTTTGAACAGTAATCCCGGAAAGAGGTTTCCCAGCAAAGCTTCCACGTCATGCATCCCGGTGTTCTTAATCGTCTTACGTTGCCGGTTGTACAGCGCGTCAGCAAAGATCATGATGTAAATCTGCAATTCACTGGCGTCCACCTGATGCAACAGTGGTGCACACTCTGATGAGCCAATGAATTCGGCAAACCACTGTTCAACGTATTCCCGCACGGAATTACTGGTGGCCTGCTGCCATTCCGGTAGTGATTCCTCGGCCCCATAGGGTAACAAGTACGCCGTGGTCACTGGCAACATCAAGGCGGTGAGTTGATCATAGTCCATCTTGATCCGTTTCGTGTTGGCTTCAAACATCAAAAAGGTCATGGTGGATTCGTAAAGCTGCGAGGTCTGCAAAACCGGCATTTCTTCCTGGTAGGCACTACTCAAAAACCGGTATAGTCCCAGATGGATACTGCCAGCATTCCACCGAATGAATGGCACCTGAACCTTTTGGGCCATTAACTTGAAGAAGCCTTGCACCGCAACACTCATTTTTGCCAAATCAAAAGAGTTGCTCAGCTGCTGCTGAATCAAAAAATGCACGCAGCCGCCCCACTCTTTTTGAAAGTCCTCTTCGTAATCCTCCGTCTGTGCGGCCATTTTCTATCTCCGTTCCAGTAATGTTGTTGATTTGTGCTTATATTATAACAAATTCGTATTAAAGCCAATCAGTGGTTACCTGCATTAGACGGGTTTGTCATCAAAGTGTAATCCTAGGCCGGTTGATTTATAATGGGACTGGTTATAAGGGGATGATAAAAATGCGTCATAGTCGATTTGGGGAAGCATTTTCGGAAACGATTCAGTATCTCATCGCTAGTTTATTGGGACCGGTAAAGACACGTTCAAAGAGTTTAAAGCACACCGTCACCATTGATCATCAGCAATATCCATCGAAATACACGGTTGACCAGATTCGCCAGCGCTATGGGCTCCGTTACCAGACCAAGCGCATCAATCATCAAGTCGTTTACGTCAACCGGGTCTGGCTGTATGCCACCACCGCCCGTAGTGGCATCTGGGATTACAAGCACCCGACCAAGTCTAGCCAGGTGACACATAATGGCAGGTTCATCGTGTTTCGCACTTGGATGGGTGGCTCTTCTAGCACGCTGAACTATGTGAGCTTGGATACTGGCAAACGGTATACGGCGCAGGTGGTTAATTTGAAGTAATGTAAAACATCAAAATTGTATCTCTTGAGATACATCTATGCTAGAATAATGACAGATGCTAAAGTTTGGATGTGTAACACATTGAAAGATACAAATATCAAAGATATTGAAAAGATACTTGAAACAATCCGTAACCGCCGTAGTCAATGGCGACTAAGCTTACGTCGAAAAAATCTACTCGGTCTTGCTGCTCTAGGTATTGATGAAGATATTGCTTTTGATGTGATTTATCAGAATTTAAAATATCAAGACTATGTTTCCGGCCCTGAGGCTGACAATAAAGGAGTACCTGGTAATGTCTGGATATTTGGTCTCAATATTTCTGATGTTCTATGTTATTTAAAATTTCAAGATAAGCCAAGTGGTATTGTCATGTGGATCTCTTTACACCCTGCTGAGTATCCACTTACATTTCCATACAAATAGCATACAAGACATAAATTCTGAAAAAATGGAGGTACCATAATGACACTAAAAAAAGAATTTTATAATCCAGAATTGGAAACTACTGAATTGTACTCTGAAGTCTGGAAGCTGGAGATCGTTAATATCCGAGGTGTCGAGATAATAGTTAATAACCATTATTGGCAGGATGAAAATGGTGAGCTATGGGGCAATTTTGACGATCCAATGGAAAATGTTAGGAACACTTTTGATGCATATCGAAAAAAGCTAGACTATATGACTCCTGACGAAATTCGTGACTTACGACAGAAAATTGGTATGTCTGTTAGAGACTTTGCTAAAGCACTGGGTATTGCGCCATCAACACTCACAGAAATTGAAAATTATAAGAGATTGCAAGTAAAGTATCAAGAAAACCTGTTTGAGGCAGCCAGAGGCCTTTATCAGAATGGCCAATCACTACAGCTCGTTAAAGAACTAAACAAACCAGATATTGAAAAATTGATAGAAAAAGATTTAAAACAGTCAAACTATAATTATAGTGAAAATTTATATCAAACATCTCAACCTAAACAAAGCAACCAAGTATTTAAAAGTACGTTAGGAGATGCGGCATAATGAGTGTTTTACAGTTTGATGGCTATAAAGTAACTAGTATGGAATATCATCGTAATACAAATTTTGAGACACCAAAAGAACAGATCACCCTTGATCCAAAATTAAAAGCAGATCATGAAGTGAATGATAATCATATTAGTGTGACTCTTTCTCTCACGGTTGGTTCGCTGACAAAAAAATCTATTCCGTTCCAGGTTGATTGCTCAGTTGTTGGCAGTTTTACCTATAATCCAGAAGAGGATAAGTCAGAAATAGGTTTAGACGGCTTTATACGAGACAACACGGTAGCAATCCTTTATCCTTATGTTCGCGCGATTATTGCAACACTAACCACAACTTCAAACGAATTTCCCGGATACATTATGCCGACTATTAACGTCAGACAAGTCCTCAATCAGCAAAATGAAGATTAAAAGAATCGTCAGTCAATCTATCGGCTGACGATTCTTTTAGTCACATTTCGCGTTATCGGGTAAACAGTCACAATCCACCTCTGTAGGTGCACTTTTTGCTTTCTCTGCTAAGACTGCCTGTAAATTTTGAATGTCTTTTTGCGTCAGGGTCACGTGGTCTACTAAATTCAGCAGCGTAGCCCCCTTTTTCATGGCACACAGGTGGTCAAAGAGTTGTTCGGCTGAGCCGTTCATAGCTTCTGTCTCACTGATGGTCGCTGTGTAACGGAACCGGCGATCCTCTTTTTCAGTCTTTAGCAGGCCCTTCTTCACCAGTCGACGCAACAGCGTTTTAATCGTGGAGTCTGACCACGATCGCTTGGCCTGCATCAGATCAATCAGTTCACGGGAATAGATCTTGCCCTTAGTCCAGACGATCCGCATTAATTCCCACTCTGATGGTGTGATTTCTTGAATAGAATCCTGTACCGATTCGCTCATGGTTATTCCTCCGTTTACATTTGTAACTCTAATAGCAGTTTATCATGTCACTGGTTCAAGTCAATCAATTAGGCTTTCATTTCCACTTTCTTAAAAGGTCACCAAGAACCATTATAATAGTATCTGCTACCCCGGTCTATACCTGAAGTCAATTTAATTGTCATAGTCAATTATCTCCGTATAATTAGCATCAAAGTTGCCAACAGGCGGCTAACTAAGGAGGAATTGATGATGGTTAAAGTAGGTATTAATGGTTTTGGTCGAATCGGCCGGTTAGTATTACGCCGGGTACTAGAGTTAAACGACCCGGAAATTGAAGTGACTGCAATCAACGATTTAACGACACCGTCCATGCTGGCGTACTTGTTTAAGTATGATACCACTCATGGCACGGTGCCCTATGACGTATCCGCCACTGAAGACTCTTTGATTATTGATGGTCGCACCTTCCGCGTGTATGCAGAGCGTGACGCCAAGAACATCCCTTGGGTAGACAATAACGGCGTGGAAATGGTACTGGAATGTACCGGATTCTACACTTCTAAAGAAAAATCACAGGCACACTTAGATGCTGGCGTGAAGAAAGTCCTGATTTCCGCTCCGGCTGGCCCGATGAAGACCATCGTCTACAACGTGAATGAAGAAACCCTCACCGCCGATGACACCATCATCTCGGCCGGATCCTGCACCACCAACGCATTAGCACCCATGGCTTACGCCTTAAATAAGGAGTTCGGACTGGAAGTGGGCACCATGACGGTGATTCATGCCTTCACCAGCTCACAAATGATTCTCGATGGCCCTAAAGGCAGCAAGTTCCGGCCGAACCGAACCGCATCCGCCAACACGATTCCCCATTCCACCGGTGCCGCCAAGGCAATTGGTCTGGTGATTCCAGAAATTGACGGTCATCTGCAAGGCCACGCGCAACGGGTAGCCGTGATTGACGGTTCCGTGTGCGAACTGGTTTCCGTATTAGCAACTGAAAACGTCACGGCAGATCAAGTGAACAATGCCATCAAGCCGTACACCGATGACAACCCATCCTTTGGTTGGAACGAAGACAGCATCGTATCCTCTGACATCATCGGCGATACCCACGGCGGCGTCTTTGACCCAACGCTGACGGAAGTCACCTCTAACGGTAAGTACCAAGTGGTGAAGACTGCGACCTGGTTTGATAACGAGTACGGTTTTGTTTCCAACATGGTGCGGACGGCTAAGGCGTTTGCGGAAGCGGAACATTTCGCAGATGCGTAGAACAGTGGGTGGAACAACTCGGTAGATTCCAGAATTTAAGGTAATTAATATCAAACAGTCACCAACATCAACTGAATATGTAATAAAAGACACGATCTTGGTCGTGTCTTTTTTGTCATTTCACACCATGGGTAGCCGGCGTATCGAAATTGGTTTCAGCTTTGCTGTTGCTCGTTTTAGTAATCAAGGCACCGGAGCCACTGTAATAACCGATGTACTGTGTGCCGCTAATCTTCAGTGGCTTGGCCATGAGATCCTGTGCGGTCAGCTTGATGTCACGGCGCTGTTGGACTTGCTTAACGGTACCATTAGTGGCAGTCCCGTAGACCCATTTTTGTGAGGATAACTGAATCGTCTCGCTGATAACCTGCTTGCCACTCTTGTTCTTCCCGACTTTGGCGGTGACGGGATAAGTATTCGTTGCGGTGAAATGAAGATTATGGGTTGATTGCGTGAACTGCTTGTATAGCCGTTGATCCTGTTTGGCTTGCGAATTAGCCTGAGCAATCCCCTTCTTATAGGTATACTGGTCGGAATTTTTTTGATTGGTTTTATCCGTTTTGAGCTGGCCAAGATAATTGTTCCGCTTGCTGGTGACTTCGTGGTTGAAGGTCCTCTCCTCGTTGTTTTTGGCTAGATTAATAGCTTGGCTCACGCTTTTATGGTTCAGTTGGTTCAATGAGATGCCAGTTACTTGGTAGTCATTAACTTTACCCTTTTTCTGAACTAAAATATCACTGACCTGACTGTTCTTAGAAGGTGTGGGCGTATTCAGTCGGTACCAGATTTGTTGTCTGGCGTTTTGCGCCGTGGTGACAAAGGCCACTTTGCTGGCTTTAGCGGCATCCGTTTGCTGCCCGCACCCAGCGAGGCTGAGTAATGTCACACCCGCTAAGCTGATTAATGCAAATCGAAATAATTTCATCATCTTTTCCTCCCAATCATTACCATGCTATTTCTAGCTTACCGTTGCTGATTTCTCAATGCAATCCCAGGTCATTCCGGAGATTACTGGCTTATACGGGAGAATTCGTCATTGATAGCGGTTACATTCAGATTCAATCTTCCCAACAGTAGTGGTTTAGTTGTAAGATAAACAAGTTGTTATCAACTAACCAAATGTAACTTATAGATGAAGCAAAAAATTTGTAATTGAAAGAAGGCTCTTTCGTGTCAAAACGGAACATTTTTATCGTTACCTGTGCCCTGCTGCTATCCAACGCCATGAGTGGTCTTGATAACACCATTATTAACACTGCGTTACCCGCTATTATTTCGGACCTTCATGGGATCGAGCTGATGGGCTGGATCGTCGCCGTCTTCCTATTGGGAACGGCGGTCAGCACACCGCTTTGGAGCAAGTTAGGCGAACACATTGGCAACAAACAGGCTTACCAATTAGCCGCCATGTTCTTCGTGGTGGGTTCTTTGCTGCAAGGTCTGTCGCCGAACATCGTCTTTCTGATCGTTTCTCGAACCATAGCCGGAATCGGGAACGGTGGCGTGGTCTCGCTGCCGTATATCATTTACGCTCATTTATACGAAAATCCCCGCAAACGAATGAAAGTCTTGGCCTTCGTCTCAGCCAGCTACAGCATGGCAACGATTATCGGCCCGTTAGTCGGCGGCTATATTGTCGATGCCTTCAGTTGGCACTGGGTATTCTTCTTAAACGTTCCAGTTGGCTTGATATCAGCAATTCTGGTGCAGATCTACTACAAGTCCGATCCGAAATACCGGGTGGACAGTGCCGTGGACTACGCCGGTGCCTGCCTCATGAGTGTCGGTTTGATTGCCTTACTTGCCGGCATTGAAATGATTGGTACGGTTAATTCACTGATTGTGATTGCGGTAGCCATGTTCGCCGTCATTTGCCTCGGGGTGCTCTTCCACATTGAAGGCCACGTTGAAGATCCGATTATTCCTCGACGATTGTTTAAGAACCGCCCGTTGATGATTGATTTCGGCTTATTCATGATTATTTGGGCAGCGTTTTTGGGTTTCTTAATCTACAGTCCTATGTGGGCACAAGCGTTGCTTGGAACCAGCGCCTTAATTGGTGGTGCCACGCAGATTCCTAGCTCATTTACAGACTTCGTTGGCTCCGGTTCAGTCTCGACTATGCGCCGCTTTCTTAGACCGCAAAAAGTGATTGCATTGGGAATCATCACGTTGGTGGTAGCCTTCCTGTTGATGGTCGTCATGGGCGTTAAAGCCCCTTACTGGCTACTGTTGGTCGCTGGTGCCTTTGAAGGCTTTGGTAATGGCGCCTGCTTCAACGAACTGCAAGTTAAGGTGCAAGAGGATGCCGAAGCTCAAGACGTCCCTGTCGCTACTTCCTTTAGCTTCCTGGTGCGCATGCTCAGTCAAACCTTCATGGCTTCCATTTTCGGCTTGATTATGAACAGCGCATTACGTCGCGGTGTTGCTGCTTCCGGTGGTCAAATTACCATGAAAATGATGAACAAATTAAGTGACGCTCAAAGCGTTGGCTCATTGCCAGCGCGATTGATTCCGCAGATGCGGGTGATTCTGCATAACGGGCTGCATAACATTATGCTAGTTTCGCTAGTATTGATGCTGATTGCTGGCGGCATCAACATTTGGGCCCAGCAGTTGGAGAAAATTAAGTATGCGCGATTGGCAAAACGTGCAACGGAGCGTGCTAAATCGGCTTCATAGTGAAAATCAGCACCTACCACATCAGACAAAAAAGCGGTAACCCATAAGACCACTGGGTTACCGCTTTTGTCATACACTCTGGGACATTAACACTTTCTTACACGCTCTTGCTTCTCTGAATCAGCTCCCGCATTACCTTATCCAATGCCTCGGCAAACGGCGCGTTGACATCAATGTGACTTCGATCTAACCGTTGTTGCCACCACTGATTTCGGATATCGACAATTTTGGGGACGACTTGGCTGCCAGCTGCCGTAATTCTGATCACGTTGGTCGTCTTGTTATCCAGCGATTGGGTCTGTGACACGTAGCCCAGTTCCGTTAGTCGCTTGATTTCCCTGGTGATTTGACCCTTATTGATCACCAGCCTCTTGGCGAGTTCGTTTTGACTGTGCTCCCCTTGCTGTTCCAGCAAAAGTAATATGTATGCGTTGGTGACGTTGAGTTTCAACGTCTTGTAAATCGGTTGTGTATCCCGTTGAAAGGCCCGGTGAATAATCGAGAAACTCTGAGCCAGATCACCTGGAAAAGTTTGTAAAGTCAAAGTTATCCCTCCTGCTGCGTACGTCATTGATTTAATTATACCGTTAGATACCGGTATTTGAACATAAACTTTAAAATCTCCGAAAAAACTTCTGCTATACCGCTGACGTGATCGATATCAACAGCAGGTATTGGCGTTCGCGAATCACTAAAATAATTGACAATATCAAACTAATTTTCTTGACAAGTGCCTGAAAATAGCTTAAATTGGTCTTCAATAAAATAAAAGTACAAAACGCCTTTATTGTCATACTTTTTAAGTTATTTTTACTTTTATTTTAGAGCATTCACTATCTAATATTTCATAGAGGAGAGTTTAGCATGAAGGAAAATGGGATTGAAAATAAGGGTAATCGATTCAGTATGTGGAAACTGCATTTATCAGTGGCCACTGTCACACTGATTCCAGCAGCTGTTGGGATCAACTACGTAGCGAAAGCATTCGCTGAAGGGTTGAAGTTGCCACTGTGGTTAGGATCATTAGGGACTTACTTAGCTAGTATGCTGGCTGGCCCCACTGCCGGTGCAATCAGCGGCTTTATCAACAACATTATTTATGGCTTAACCCTATCACCCGTTTCAACCGTTTATTCAATTACTAGTATCGCTATTGGTATCGTTGTCGGCGTGCTATTCAACCGCGGCTGGTTCACGAATGCCAAGCGGGTATTCGTTTCAGCTATTCTAATTGCGTTGACATCCGCTATTATTTCCACTCCGCTGAATGTTATTTTCTGGGGTGGTCAAACTGGTATTCCGTGGGGCGACGCACTTTTTGCCGGGATGATCGGTAACCACATCAACATCTGGATTGCTTCATTCACTGACGAATTCGTACTGGATATCTTGGACAAAGTCGTTGTGGCCTACATTGCTTTCTTCATTTATCGTCAATTACCACAACGCATGATCAATTACTTTAAGGACAATCAATAATGGAAATTCGGGATAATAGTATTCAAAGAATAGCACAGATGCACTGGTATAACTTTGTCGACCCGGTGACAAAACTGTTGTTGGCACTGTTTTTAACCATGCTGTCGTTTGACTTTACCAACCTCTATTTTGAGGCTGGACTGGTGTTGTTTTCACTGATGCTGTTACTCTTGTCCCGGCTATCTTCAGCCACTATCAACGCGGTATCATTCTGTTTATTTCTAATTGCCACCATGGTCTTGATTCAAGGCTTATTCTACAGTGGCAATATTCATCCGTTGTTCTCAGTGATGCGCATCACCTTCTATCGGGAAGGCTTCTTATATGCCCTGACGATGAGCGCACGGATTCTGATCATTATCTTCGCCATTGGCTTTTTCATGAGTACCACCACCGTCTCGGAAAACGCTAAGTATCTCGAATCCATCGGCATGCCATATAAGCTCGTCTACCTGCTGATGTCGGTTTGCTACATCCTGCCGCAGATTCAGCAGAACATGAAAAAGATTCAGTTTGCGGAACGGGCACGGGGTATTAATCCGCAAAAAACGGTCACTCAAAAAGTGCGTTCCATTTTACCGATTCTGATTCCGCTGATCATAAAGACTTTTGACCAGTCCATTAACCGGTCAATTACCTTACAGCTACGGGGCTTTGATAGTCCAAGCCGAACGCTGGCAACGCCGAAGTATCGCTATTTTCAGACCAAGTTGAGTCATTATTTATTAACTCTGGTCACTATTTTATTAATCGGGTGGAAGCTATGGCAAATAATCAGCAAATTTCTATAAATGATCTTAGTTTCACCTATCGGCATGATAGCAAAACCGTGCTTCATGACATCTCGGTATCGGCACCGCTGAATAGCATCATCGGCATTATTGGCAACCATAACGCCGGCAAAACGACTCTGTGTCGGTTGCTAGCGGGCATCATTCCCAATATGATGTCTGGACAGTTATCCGGTGACATTCACATCGGTAACTTATCCCCGACACATGACTGGTCTGCTCTTAATCGGCAGACCGGTTTTGTGCTGCAAGACCCTGCTAGCCAGTTAAGTGGCCTGGCAGATACAGTGGCGGACGAAATTGCCTTTGATCTGTTGAACCATGGGGTCGCTGAAGCTGAAATTCAACGCCGGGTAGCAGACGTTGCAGCGCAATTACAGTTGACTGCACAGTTACAGCAATCACCTAACTCATTGTCAGGAGGACAGCTACAACGGCTGGCGATTGCTACTGCCATTGTCACTGAGCCTACCCTGCTCATTTTAGATAACCCTACCAGTGAGATGGATCCACAGGGTCGCCGCGCATTTTTCGAGTGGTTACGGCGTATCAAGAACACCACGATTTTGCTAGTTTCAAACGAAATTGATGATTTGTGCGAAATTGCGGATCGACTGTGGCTATTAGCGGACGGAGAACTGGTGAGTCAAGGCACACCACTGGAAGTGATCAATCAGTTAAAGTCTGAATGGCAGATTGGTACGCCTAAGATCTATCAACTCGCTAAATTAATGGATTGGTCGCTTGGTGCTGATTTATTTCCAGTCAACATCAACCAGCTAAGGGGGTGCCTACATGACCGCGATTCAAATTAATAATTTAAGTTATCAGTACCCCACCAGCGACTTTAAGCTTTCGATTAACCAACTGAACATGACTGAAAATCTGGTCGCTATCGCCGGGCAAAATGGTGCCGGCAAGTCCACCCTGTTCAAGCTGCTCACTGGTTTGGTGCAACTACAAGCTGGTGAGATTCAGATTAATCAGCATGACCTCGCTGGTTTAACGCCGGAAGATCGGCTCAAGACCATTGGCATCGTCTTTCAAGATCCCAGTTCACAGCTCTTTAACGCCACTGTGCAGCAGGAAGTTGCTTGGAGTTTGTCACAGACGGGAACTGACGCAGCGGTAGTTGCTGAAAAAGTCGATCAAGTATTGACGACAGTCGGCTTGATTGACTCGAAGGATAAGAATCCTTTCGACCTCTCGATGCCAGAAAAGAAACTGCTGTCAATCGCAACGGTTCTAGCCGTGGACCCACAGATTTATCTCTTCGATGAACCAATGATTTCACTGGATTGGCCGAGCCAGCAGTTGGTAACACGTATTATGCAACAACTCGCTCATGAGGACCATCAGGTGATTACAATCACTCATGATATGGATTGGCTGGCGGCAACGTTCTCTAAGGTGTATGTGCTGACAGAGGGCAAAGTGAGCTTTGAAGGGACACCTGAAGCTTTCTTTGGTGAATCCGGATTGGCACAGGAAACAGGACTACTAACGCCGCGGATCATGACGATTGCTCAGGAAGTATTGGGTGATTCTCGGGTCTATTTGACACCGGAGGATTATTGGGAGAAAAAACATACAAGTTAACTTAGTATGATATACAAAAGTCCCGCTTCTTACACTCAAAGGTGTAAATGAAGCGGGGCTTTTCATTAGGTGAAAACGAACCATAAAAAAACACCCTTTCCTCCACATGGAAAAGGTGTTTTGAACGTAATATAACGAGTATATTAGGTTCTACAATATCTGTTGTTGGTAATAGATTTTATCTATTACTGATAACAGATTTTTTGTTACACTACTATTTAATAAAAAAACGGGCATTCCCGCCC
>NZ_JAAXLJ010000060.1 GCF_012641075.1 Secundilactobacillus angelensis
TGATGATGATGTGGTTGTGCAGAATGTGATTTTGACCGTCTAGATGCGTATAAACAGCAGTTTGATAGTCAGGATAAAGCTTTTCAGCAAGCTCACAGCCTAAGTCATTAGCTCGTTGCCAATCTCTGGTATTCGTAGGGTCTAACTCGTTCAAGGCAAAAGATTGCGTGATGCGTAGCACCTGATTGCGTCTTGCTGTTTGATTGAAGGCTTGCTGAACGATCTTAAATTGTTCGTTGGCGATAGATATATCAATGCCATTGGTGCCACCAACAGCTACGGCACGGCAATTGGTCAATTCTGGTGGTCGTTCAAGGCGATTATCTTCCAGCCATTGCTTAGTATCGTTATGCAATTCTTTATCTTTACCGAGTGCATAGTTCAACGCACTAGCGGCGCTAGCACCGTTGGTTATTTTTGCAATTGTCGCCATAGTTGCCGTTGCGCCTCCTGCATTTTTTTGATTTCAGCTAACATGGCTGGTGTCAAAGGATCGCCTTGGTTAAGTTTCCGCGTTATTTGGTTTAAGTTTGTTCCTTGACGGGTTAGTTCGAGAATGATTTGTTGCGTGTCACTGGCGGAAAAATAGGGCTTACGTAGATTTGATTTCAAAGCCAGCTGTTTGGCATAACTAGAAACCGTTAGACCGTAAGTGCTTGCTGACTGTGATAGCTTCTCGTATTCAAGTTCATTTAGACGAAAGTTAATTCGTTTAGTTTGTTTATCTGAATCGGCTTTAATATTTGCCATGAAGTTCACCCTAAGAATCATCATTCTCAATCTGCCCTATGCGGTTAGATTTTTAATGAGTTAATGTAAGTATAAACGCTTCCTTTTCGGTCACGTTTACCCTAACATTAAAAAACAAATACTGCAAGCTGTCGGAATGACATACATTTTGCTCCGCAAAAGTCTGCCTATTCCTGCTTGAAAAGAGGGCGCTTCGCTCCCCCTT
>NZ_JAAXLJ010000061.1 GCF_012641075.1 Secundilactobacillus angelensis
GGCGTTAGTTGAATCGGTTGCTGCTGACGTTGCAGCATCACTAGCGGCAGTTGAATTGCTTGCCGCAGCGCTACTGTTGTTGGTAACGTTGCTGCCGGCGGCAGCGGAGCTTAAATCATTTAATGACTTAACGGCATTACTTGCAGCCGTGGAAGCATCAGCTGCTGAAGCCGAAGCATTCTTTGCGACTACACTAGCTGAACTAGCAGCACTACTGTCACCAGCGGTGGCGGCAGAACTAGCAGTTGAAGCTGCACTAGATGCTAAAGTAGCAGCATCACTAGCCGACTTAGCTGCGGCAGAAGCCTTTTTAGCCAAGTCACTAGCCGTTGAGGCAGCAGTACTTAAATCAGTGTCACTTGGATACTGGTTAGCCATGCTTGCGATGCTGTCAGCGGTTGAGCCCGTTGAAGCAACTTCAGGACCCGTTGGAGCGGCACTGTTTGCAGCGCTCTTAGCATCGCTAGTGGCGTTCTTGACGTCATTAGCCATGTGTTGCGCGTTAGCTGCACTGAGCACGCTGTTTAAACTCTTCATGGCCATGGAAGCTGCCGATGAAGCTGTTGAAGCTGCAACTGAAGCGGTGGATGCGGCCGTTGAGGCTGCACTGAACTTAGCTTGATCCGATCCGGCTAAACCGCTCATCTTAGCGGCTTCGTCGCTAGCTGTCTTAGCTTGATCTGCGGCTATAGAAGCCTGATCACTGGCCTGCTGAGCGAAACCACTAGCTGCCGTTGCGAGACTGCCCAAGTCCGTATCACTGGTGTAGTCCTTCGCTAAGGATGAAACATCCGTAGCCGTAGAGCTGGCACCACCAACTTGGGTTGCTGCTGAAGTAGCACTAGAACCGGCACTCGTGACGTCGTCACCGGCATGCTGGATCATGGCCGAATTCTTCAGACTGTCAGCTTGCTTCTTCAAGTCGGTAATCGCACTTGAAGCT
>NZ_JAAXLJ010000062.1 GCF_012641075.1 Secundilactobacillus angelensis
AAAGGAGATTTTATATTATGTTAAGTACTCCAGATTACAAGTTCTGGTTTGTTACCGGTAGTCAATTTTTATACGGTGACGAACAATTAAAGTCCGTTGAAAAAGATGCTAAGGATATTGTTGACAAGTTAAATAAGTCAGGCAATTTGCCTTACCCAATCGAATTTAAGCTGACTGCCACTACAGCTGACAACATTACTCAGTTAATGAAGGATGCTAACCACGACGACAGCGTTGCCGGTGTGATCACTTGGATGCACACTTTCAGTCCTGCTAAGATGTGGATTCGCGGAACTCAATTATTGCAGAAGCCATTACTTCATTTAGCTACCCAATATTTGAACCACATTCCATACGAGACCATCGACATGGACTATATGAACTTGAACCAAAGTGCTCATGGTGACCGTGAATACGGCTTTATCAATGCACGTCTCCGGTTAAACAACAAAGTTGTTTACGGCTGGTGGGGCGATGAAGAAGTTCAACAAGAAATCGCTGACTGGCAAGATGTTGCTGTTGCTTACAATGAAAGCTTCAAGATCAAAGTTGTCTTATTCGGTGACAAGATGCGTAACGTTGCCGTTACTGATGGTGACAAGATTGAAGCCCAAATTCAACTTGGCTGGACCGCTGACTA
The DNA here is from genome assembly GCF_012641075.1 of Secundilactobacillus angelensis. Classification (GTDB taxonomy): domain Bacteria; phylum Bacillota; class Bacilli; order Lactobacillales; family Lactobacillaceae; genus Secundilactobacillus; species Secundilactobacillus angelensis. Next base: position 641 of record NZ_JAAXLJ010000062.1, read on the forward strand.
CTATGCCGTTGGTGATTTAGTTGAAGAAATGAACAAAGTTACTGATGCTGATATTGATCAGAAGTATGATGAATTAGCTAAGACCTACACCATGAACCCTGGTGACAACGAC
>NZ_JAAXLJ010000063.1 GCF_012641075.1 Secundilactobacillus angelensis
CACTCGGCCTGCTGATAACCATAAAATCAATTTCTGCTGTTGTTGAATTGACTGTATTTTTAATTCAATTTATGTTTGCACCTAACTAAGATTGTTATGGTTTAAATACTTAAAAAGTGTTTCAGATTATACTGTTTTAAGCCAAAAATTTTTAAGTGGTTTGTGCAGAGAATCTTTATAACCTTGGTGACAAATTTTGAATAACTAACTGTAAGAACTGTGTATCTGAACTGAAATTATTATTTTGATGTTAGGAGTCATTAAGACGGACGAAAAAAAGTATTAAAACCAATTAATGAAATGCTTACTGATCCTTGGCAAATTGATATTCAAGAATTGTTTGAAGCTTCTGTCAATGAACCTGATGAGATCAAGAGGAATTTTTATGATTCCTTATACACTTATGTTTTGCAAAAAAAGCAAGAAGATATTATTAGTCGTCCAGGTTTCGTCATTTAGCCCTCTAAGAGCCTGCTGAGGGCTTTTTATTTTTTCTTTGGTATAAATATATATAAACAGTCTTAAAACCGCTAGAAACGAGAAATAAGGCCCTTAAAAACGAATATAGCAGTTAAAGTCTTGCTAAGATTTAGAAAAACTAACTGTTTGCTGTCAATGGTAGCGGACGAGCGCAGCGTGGGAGCATAAGGAATTGACAGCTCTAAACCAGTCTTAACACTGAATTGGCGAAAGCCAAAGTTTCTATAAAACTTTGCTTTCCTGCCTAACGGC
>NZ_JAAXLJ010000064.1 GCF_012641075.1 Secundilactobacillus angelensis
CTGCTGATAACCATAAAATCAATTTCTGCTGTTGTTGAATTGACTGTATTTTTAATTCAATTTATGTTTGCACCTAACTAAGATTGTTATGTTTTAAATATTTAAAAAGTGTTGCAGATTACGCTGTTTTAAGCCAAAATTTTTTAATTGCTTTGTGCAGAGAATCTTTATAAGCTTGGTAACAAATTTTGAATAACGGTGTTGTAAGATCTGTAAATCTAAACTGAAAGCATTATTTTGATGTTAGGAGTCATTAAGATGGACGAAAAGAAAGTATTAAAACCAATTGATGAAATGCTTGCTGATCCTTGGCAAGTTGATATTCAAGAATTGTTTGAAGCTTCTGTCAATGAACCTGATGAGATCAAGAGGAATCTGTATGATTCCCTATACACTTATGTTTTGCAAAAAAGACAAGAAGATATTATTAATCGTCCTGGCTTCGTTATTTAGCCCTCTAAGAGCCTGCTGAGGGCTTTTTGTTTTGCTTTGGTATAAATGTATATGAATAGTCTTAAAATTGCTAGAAACGAAAAATAAGGCCCTAAAAAACGAACATAGCAGCTAAGTTCTTGTTAAGATTCAAAAAAACTAACTGTTTGCTGTCAATGGTAGCGGACGAGCAAAGCGTGGGAGCATAAGGAATTGACAGCTCTAAACCAGTCTTAACACTGAATTGGCGAAAGCCAAAGTTTCTATAAAACTTTGCTTTCCTGCCTAACGGC
>NZ_JAAXLJ010000065.1 GCF_012641075.1 Secundilactobacillus angelensis
CAGTTGAAACCATCTGAACGATATGAAAACGATCCACAACTATTTTCGCATTTGGAAACAGACGTGGGACTAGATTGATGTACCCAGCGTTTAAGTCTAAGGAAACGGTCTTTACTTGTTGACGAACCTGAAGTGAGAAACGCTCAAAATATTTCGTTATTTGATAAGAGGTACGCGATGGCAGAATAGAGCCGATTTCGGGATGATCACTGTCTCCCCAGATGAAGTTCATCTTATTGGTCGCCTTAAATTCATCAAAAGCCAGGTGTTCTGGCAGCCAGGTTGTTTGATGGTAATTGTGAAGTTCAGCTTCTTCATCAATAATGCGTTGAACGGTTTTATCAGAGGTGTGATAACGTTGACTGATATCAGTGAGAGAACGGTTTGAGAGTGCATCAAATAGAACCAATTGGCGGACTGGTTCACTAACGACACAATGCGGACGGACGTAGTCGGTCCGATTTTGAAAGATGGCAGTGCAGTGCTTACAGCGAAATCGTTGGCAGCTAAGTTTTAAATAAGTTGGTCGGTAGCTAAAACTCGGAACGATGATACGTTCCTGATCAAACCCATAGCGGACGATCCGGTCACTAAAGCCACACTGAGGACAGCGTTCTGGAAGGACGCTTAACTTGGCATAATAAACTAGCGATGTAACACCTTGGATTGGTTCA
>NZ_JAAXLJ010000066.1 GCF_012641075.1 Secundilactobacillus angelensis
CAGTTGAAACCATCTGAACGATATGAAAACGATCCACAACTATTTTCGCATTTGGAAACAGACGTGGGACTAGATTGATGTACCCAGCGTTTAAGTCTAGGGAAATGGTCTTTACTTGTTGACGAACCTGAAGTGAGAAACGCTCAAAATATTTCGTTATTTGATAAGAGGTACGCGATGGCAGAATAGAGCCGATTTCGTGATGATCACTGTCTCCCCAGATGAAGTTCATCTTATTGGTCGCCTTAAATTCATCAAAAGCCAGGTGTTCTGGCAACCAGGTTGTTTGATGGTAATTGTGAAGTTCAGCTTCTTCATCAATAATGCGTTGAACGGTTTTATCAGAGATGTGATAACGTTGACTGATATCAGTGAGAGAACGGTTTGAGAGTGCATCAAATAGAACCTTTTGGCGGACTGGTTCACTAACGACACAATGCGGACGGACGTAGTCGGTCCGATTTTGAAAGATGGCGGTGCAGTGCTTACAGCGAAATCGTTGACAGCTAAGTTTTAAATACGTTGGTCGGTAGCTAAAACTCGGAACGATGATACGTTCCTGATCAAACCCATAACGGACGATCCGGTCACTAAAGCCACACTGAGGACAGCGTTCTGGAAGGACGCTTAACTTGGCATAATAAACTAGCGATGTAACACCTTGGATTGGTTCA
>NZ_JAAXLJ010000067.1 GCF_012641075.1 Secundilactobacillus angelensis
AACGTCACTTGTAAACTTCGTTTGCTCAGAATTGAAATCACTCTGTTGGTCACTAAAGTCACTCAGGTCATTACTCAAACTATTGCTGTCATTGCTCAAAGCATTTGACTTCGCGGTCGTTTGATCACTAGCCAACTTGTTTGAGTCACTCTTGTCATTGCTTTGATCATTGCTCAACTGCGTACTGTCGCTGGTGTAAGCTTTGGTCTGATCGGAGGTTCCGTTGGAACCGAGATCACTGAAATCCTTAGCCGTATCGGAACTCAGCTTGCTGTTATCTGAAGTGAAGTCGCTCAGATCATTGCTGGTCTTAGCCAAATCACTCGACAACTTATCTGAAGTGGTGTTGCTATCACTCAAGTCCGAAGCCACGTTGCTTTGGCCGTTGGAGAACTGGTTGGAATCGCTGTTGACCTTCGTCTGATCACTGTTGATATTGCTCTGGTCACTCTTCAAAGTATCCGACTTAGCAGCTGAGGCGGTAGTGACATCATTACTGTATTCACCTGAATCCTTCGTGTAGTCACTCGCCGTTGCGCTCGTATCACTCTTCAGATCACTGGTCTGTGCCGAGGTTGCTGCCGACCCAAGGTCGCTAGTTTCCTTCGTCACATCACTATCGATGGCAACTTGATCATCACTCAGTCCACCAAGATCACTACT
>NZ_JAAXLJ010000068.1 GCF_012641075.1 Secundilactobacillus angelensis
AACACCAAGCGAAACTAACGATGTCCTGGTGGTTTATACGATTGATAAAGATGAACTAGTCTTAATTGGCATTCGAGTCGGATCGCATGATCGTTTATTTCCTGGTCAAAATCGTTCCAAAAGGTATCGAAAAAATGACGAATAAAAGAAGTCATTTATACCATATAAAAACAAATAACCCCCAACATCTACATTATAGATATTGGGGGTTATTTTAACAATGATTTTGAGGGGCGATTTGGGACTTATGGACCCTATAAGAGAAACAAGACTTATTTTAGAACTTTCCTCAAACGTATCATGTCTTTTAAAACAAGACCATTTTCAGTAATCTCTTTATCATAGTGAATTGTAAAGAAGTTTTGATCAACACCAACAACCCGGAAACCACATTTTTGATAAAGATAAAGTTGTCCAAAACTAGTTGTACCAGTTCCAATTTCAAGACACTTGCAATTATTGTTTCGCGCATATTTTTCGGCAAAAATCAGAAGTTGATGACCAATTCCTTTATTTCTTTGTGTGGCAAATTACAAGTTTAATCCGAACAAGCCCGGAAACTTTCAATGGCAGTCTGTTGATGATGGATTTTTAATGGTCGTTGATTAATAAGCTCAAGTGC
>NZ_JAAXLJ010000069.1 GCF_012641075.1 Secundilactobacillus angelensis
CCTCGGTCATTAATTTCTTGCATTGAAGTTCCAAGTCGTTCAATTTTTGTTGATTGCTGATTAAGCGCTGGTTTTCTTGGTTCAGTGTCTCGTTCTCGCTGTTCAAGCGCTGTATCAGTTGCTGTTGTGTCTCGCACAAGTTCAGTAGATCTTGCTTGGTCTTCACGGTCGAGTTGTTGTTCTGTTCTTTCTCTAGTTCGTCTCGCCAGCTCATTGTCGATGGCCTCCTTATCGTAGTCCGTCCCGAGCCGCTTCCCCCTTGCTCGTCTTTGCTTATTATTGGCGTCTAAAAATGCGTATGAGAAACTTTGACCACGTTCCCTGACAATTACCCCAGATTGACCCAAAACGTCTGAGAACGTCTTAAAATCGCAAATAGATGTATCCTGCATAGTAGTATCAATTCGACCTCGTAAGTCAGCCATGTAAGAATATTGCCCTTTTTTGGTCAAGTCCTGTTCTGTTCTGGACTGGTGTTCACGCACGGGTTCAATGACTTTCCAGCCTTGCTCTTTGGAAATTTCGTCATTGGCATTTCTAGCACGTTCAACAGCAGAACCCTTACGCTCATCAAGCTTTTTACCAGTTTGAAGATTGACC
>NZ_JAAXLJ010000007.1 GCF_012641075.1 Secundilactobacillus angelensis
AGCTTCAAGTGCGATTACCGACTTGAAGAAGCAAGCTGACAGTCTGAAGAATTCGGCCATGATCCAGCATGCCGGTGACGACGTCACGAGTGCCGGTTCAAGTGCAACTTCAGCAGCAACCCAAGTTATTGGTGCCAGCTCTACGGCTACGGATGTTTCATCCTTAGCCAAGGATTACACCAGTGATACGGACTTGGGCAGTCTCGCAACGGCAGCTAGTGATTTCGCTCAGCAGGCCAGTGATCAGGCTTCTATAGCCGCAGATCAAGCTAAGACAGCTAGCGACGAAGCCGCTAAGATGAGCGGTTTAGCCGGGTCGGATCAAGCTGGATTCAGTGCAGCCTCAACGGCTGCATCCACCGCATCAGTCGCTGCTTCAACAGCTTCATCGGCAGCTTCCACGGCCATGAAGAGTTTAAACAGCGTGCTGAGTGCAGCTAACAAGCAACACATGACTGATGACACTACCGCTGCCAAAAACTCAGCAACCAGTGCCGGAACGGACAAGACTTCTGCAGCAACCGATAATACCAGTGCTAACAGCACTGCCAATTCAGTTGCCAGTCTTGCCAGCGACTACCCAAGTGATACTAACTTGAGCACCATCGCAAGCACTGCTTCAAGCCTTGCAAGTGATGCTAGTTTAGCAGCAAGTACGGCAAGTTCTGCCGCCAGTGTTGCTTCTAGCGCTGCCTCAGCAGCCAGCTCTGCATCAGTTGCTGGTCAATCAGACCTTGCAAGTTCAGCCTCAACTGCCGCAAATACAGCTAGTGTTGCTGCAAGCACCGCAGCAAAAGCTGCTTCAAGTGCTTCAAGTGCCATCAACAGTCTTGCAAGTTCTGCAGCTGCTGAGCACATGAAGAATGACTTGAGCGTGATTACCGGTGATTCCACTGCAATTTCAAGCATGGCTAATGACTATCCTAGTGATGGCAGTCTTGCTTCTGACAACAGCTTGGCTTCAAGTCTTGCCGGTGATGCAACGGTTGAATCTTCTACAGCAAGTTCAGCATTGACTGACAGTGCAACTTCAGCCTTCAACAGTGCTTCAAGCGCCGTTGCCAGTCTGAAGACCGCAATGGACAGCTTGGCTTCTGCCACAGCATCAACTCATGCAAAGGATGATGCTAGCGCAGCTACTAGCTCAGCCAATGTTGCCAGTTCAGCTGCATCAGCAGGATCAACAGACGCTTCAACTGCATCCAGTGATGCCTCAACTGCTTCTAGTCAAGCAGCCAACCATCCATCTGATGGCAATCTGCAATCCGCTGCTTCTACGGCTTCATCAGCGGCCAGCGTTGCAAGTTCAGCTGCCTCAGTTGCTTCAAGCGCGGCTAGTGTTGCCAGCTCAGCTGCTTCAGTTGCCTCAAGTGCTGCTAGCGCCGGAGATTCTAGTGTTGCAAGCAGTGCCTCGATTGTTGCTTCAAGTGCAGCTAGTGTCGCACTTGAAAATGCTACGACAGCAAGTTCAGCTGCATCAGATGCTTCAAGTGCAACCAGTCTAGCAAGTTCATTGGATGCTAGCGACAGTGCCCACGATGCTTCGGTTAGTGCTTCTGTTGCCGCCAGTGAAGCAGCTGCAAATGCTGCCAACTCAGCAAACTCAAGCAGTACTGATTCGTCTAGTGCAATTTCCGCAAGTAACAGTTCAACCTCGAATGGTGCTAATAATGAGAACAACTCTGAAGGGAACCAGAATTCAAATGCTAGTTCACACAGTACGGCCGTTAAAAAGCCTACTAGACCTTCAAAGACTGGTACTCAAAATAACAGTAACCAATTCGGGACTAACGGAACGGGTTATGATGGAACATCCACTACTGGTCAAAATGCTTCAGTAGATCAGAATCAAAACGATGTAACACCTTCTGATCAAGACAATCTCGCAGGTAACAAGTTGCCACAAACCAGTGACGATAATGACAAGACCGGTGCCGCAATTGGCCTCAGTCTTGCAAGCCTGTTGACCATGCTTGGATTGGCAGGTCGTAAGAAACGTAAGCAAGACGATAAGTAAGTTTTATCGTTAGCAAAAAGCGCTCCAGAATTTTAAATTCTGGAGCGCTTTTTAGATTGTGTAGACATAGCTGGTTAAAGTAAAACGGTAATTAGAATCAACGCACTAGCAACTTGAATGATCAATAAACCACCACCGTATAACGCTAATTTCTTACCGGCTTTAACGAATGCCGCGAAGTTTAAACGCAGTCCAATGGCAGCTAAAGCGGTAACTTCACACCAACCGGATAGGCCATGGGCGAAGCCGGAAATCGCTGGATTAAAGTGGAACCAAGAGTTCAATGCACACAGTACCACGAAACCGACAACGTACCATGGTAACGCTCGCCGCCAACTATTCGAGACGGTGGATTCAATGCCCTTTGCCGATTGATTATGTTGGTGAATCCGGCTAAAGATCACAACCACGGCGACTAACATGATGATCCGCAGAATTTTAAAAAGCGTGGCATAAGTGGTGGTTGGCTGGTTAACCATGGTGGCGCTGGCAATCACTTGACCCACGGATTGAACGGTTCCACCAATCAACGCGCCTCGCAGGAAGTTATTGTGGTGGAAAGCTAATAAACTGATGACTGGCAGAGTCAGCATGAGAACCGTTCCCATGAGATTAACCAGGGTGACTGCCAACCGTTTTTCTTCGTCCTTAGCTTCAATAGCTGGGGTAATAGCAGCAATGGCAGAAGAACCACATACCGCGTTACCGCCGGCCATGAGCAGGGTCATGCCTTCTGAGAAATGGAGTAATTTTCCTAGTAACAGTGCCCCGCAAATCGTGATGGTCATTTGCAATAAAATGAAGCCGACTCCGGTTAAATGCAGTTCACGGATTGTCTGGAAAGTGATAGTGGCCCCTAATAAAAGAACAGAATACTCCAAGAGGCGTTTTTCTGACCAAGCGGTTCCGGATTGCCACATTGGCTGGCGGATGATGGTATTCCCAAGGACAATTCCAATGAGCAACGCCACGGTTGGCGCGCCGATGCCCTTGATGAGGTATGAATTGATCAATTGACTGATAATAGCAATGACGAAGCTTAAAGTGAGTCCTGGTAGGACCGCTCGTTCTGGTTTCATGTAAAGACTTCCTCCCTTATTAATACTTGTTGAAGTATACAGAAATTGGTATCATTAATAAAATATCAATTGGTAATAGTTTCGATTAAGAATATTAATAAATGGGAGTGACGCAATGGATAAACTATTAATGACATTTATGGCAGTCTACGAGACCCGTAACTTTTCACTGGCGGCTAAGCAGCTGTTCATCTCCCAACCCAGCGTTTCGGTTCAGATCAATCAGTTAGAAAAACAGTTGGGAGTGAGCCTGTTTGATCGCAGCGGTCATCGGCAAGTGCAGCCAACGCCAGCCGCGGCCAAACTCTACCAAACCGCTGAACAGTTGCAACGAACCTGGAATCAAGGCTTTGAGCAGCTGAAGCAATCCGTCGAACGACCACAGATCAAGGCGGTGCTGGGCTTTTCGCAAACGACCTCAGTAGAGCTGTTGCCCCGGGTGATCAAAACCATTTTAGCTGATTCCCGGTTCCAATTTGAAATTCAAACCATGAACTCTGAAAATATTCTGCAAGCCGTTGTTGATCGTCAGGTGGCGTATGGCATCATTGAAAAGCCGATTGTGGCCGACTACATTGTGCAGACAGAATTACCCGGTGATCAACTAGTGCTGGCAGGAAAGGATGATGAACGCCTTTGGTTGCTGCGTGAACCCGGTTCAGGTGTGCGCCATTACACCGAGGCATATCTCCATGAACAGGGAATCGTGCCGCAGAAGACCCTGGTAGTGGACAGCAATCAAAGCATTATTGGGTTATTGACCCACGGGATTGGCAAGACGCTGATGTCAGCAGGCATACTGCCGGAAGAAGTTGAACAGCAATCTTTAGGGGAACAGTATCACAGACATTTTTATTTGATTGGTCTGGATCAGCAGCCTAATGTGCAACTGGCGGACTTGAGAGCAGTACTGGCTGAAGCCATGTTGCAACGCTGACTGGAAATTTGTTTCATAGCTTGCCCTGCGGCATCATAATCGCTATGATTGGTGTATATCAAACAGTTTAAAGAGTAGGAGTGACGGATATGTTTAGTATGCGACCTCGATGGGGGTTTGATTGGCACGAATTGATTACGGGGGTTCTAAGCTTAATTGCCGCTTATGTAGTCGTCGGTATGCCACGGGTCAGTTTAACCGCCATGGCCATCATTTTTGGCTTTCTAGCGATACTGAGTGGATTGACCACGCTATCAGGCTTTAGCAAGTTGCGTGACTTTGTTGGTAACTGGGCTAACGCGGCTTTAATTTTTGCCATTATTGATTTATTGATTGGCCTTTTCTTCATTATTAAACCCGCTAGTGGAATTGTTGTACTGGGTTACATGGTGGCCTTCTGGTTCATCATCGATTCCTTTGAGCGATTGGTCGTGGTTGATCATCTACGGGACTTCGGCACTGGCTATTTCATTGTTTCACTCATCTTAGATGTCTTGTCGCTGTTGCTGGGGATTATGTTACTGATTGACCCAATTATTGCCGTGATGTCGATTACTTGGCTGATTGGCTTTTACCTAGTCGTCTTCGGTATCAACGCCATTATTTTGGCCTTTGCACGGAGATAAGCATTAACTTGAAAATCAACTGCCAGTCAATGGCAGTTATTTTTTTGACAAAACACCAGGCTGAAATTAGTAATGACACGCCTGGTGTGTTAGAATGTTTAAATGATTGATTTGATTGGAGATAGAACTTATGAACAATGATGTGCAATTAGTCATTATTTCCGGAATGAGTGGTGCCGGTAAAACGGTTGCCATGCAAGCCTTTGAAGACCTGGGGTATTTTTGTATTGATAATATGCCATCGTCTTTAATGAGCAAGTTCTGGGAGCTGGTTCAAGAAACCGGTAAAATCAAGAAAGTGGCCGTTGTGATCGATTTACGGACAAAAGCTTTCTATGATGAAACAATTCAAATGACGGATGATATTTCAAATCTAAATCGGTCTGACTCGGCCCAAATCGTCTTTTTGGACGCGGATGATGAGACGCTGGTTTCCCGCTATAAGGAAACTCGCCGCTCCCATCCACTAGCACGAAATGGCCGAGTGGTGGATGGCATTAAGGCGGAACGAAAATTACTAGCACCGCTGAAGCAGGCGGCACAATTAGTGATCAACACCACCCAGTTGTCACCACGGAAGTTGCGGGCAGAAATTTTTCATAACTTCGAAGCCGGGGACATTGAGAAGTTTCATATTGAACTGATGTCCTTTGGCTTTAAGTACGGACTGCCGATTGACGCTGATATTGTCATGGACGTTCGTTTCTTGCCCAATCCATACTATTTACCAGAATTAAAGAACTTAACCGGGCTTGATCAACCCGTCTATGATTATGTGATGAAACAGCCTGAAACTGAGTCTTTCTACAACCAGTTTTTAGGCTTACTAAAATCAATTTTGCCCGGGTATAAACGGGAAGGTAAAAATAATTTAACCATTGCCATTGGCTGCACTGGTGGACAGCACCGGTCAGTTGCGTTGGCTGAACGAGTGGGGAATGCCCTGGGGGATAATTACCCGGTACACATCACTCACCGCGATATTTCAAAGCGAAAGGAATCAAATTAACTATGATGGAAGAACGACATCGACCTAAGATCGTCGTGATCGGTGGGGGAACAGGCTTGCCGGTCATCCTGCGTAATCTTAAGGAACAAGATGTAGACATCACTGCCGTGGTCACCGTGGCAGACGATGGTGGCTCATCTGGAATTATTCGCAACTACGTCAACGTGGTGCCACCTGGAGATATCCGAAACGTTGTGGTTTCGCTATCACAGTTGTCGCCAATTGTGTTGCAGCTATTTCAATACCGCTTCGACAGTAAGGATCAATTCTTCGCCGGCCACGCGCTGGGTAACCTCGTCATTGCGGCGTTGTCTGAGATGAAACACGGTATTTTTGATGCGGTCCAAGAACTTAGCGCAATCATGCAAGTCGACGGCCATATTTATCCGGCTGCCAACGAACCATTGGAACTCAATGCTGAGTTCGCTGATGGCACAACCATGACCGGTGAGTCGGAAATTACCGCAGCTCATAAGCTGATCAAACATGTTTGGGTGACTTCCAGCGAGCACAAAGACGCTGCGCCAAAAGCGGTTGATGAAGTCATCGATGCCATCATGGATGCGGACCAAATCGTGTTGGGGCCTGGTAGTTTATTTACCAGTATTCTACCCAACTTGATGATTGAAAACGTTGGCGAGGCACTGCGTAAAACGCAAGCCGAAGTGGTTTATATCTGCAATATCATGACGCAAAAGGGTGAAACAGAAAAATTCACTGATGCGGATCACGTTCGCGTGCTGAATGAACATTTAAAACAAAATTTTATCAATACTGTTTTAGTGAACACGCAAACAGTACCAGACGAATATATTGACTACCAGCGCTGGAACGAAATGTCCCGTCAAGTGGTCCACGATTTTCATGGATTGCGGGAACAGGGCTGTAAGGTAATTTCCGCTGATTTCTTGGAATTACGGGATAACGGCGCCTTTCATAACGGTGAGTTGGTAGTGAACGAACTGATGAACCTGTTGGGACAGGTCACATCGAGGTTTGCTGAGGGGAGGTAGTGCCAATGTCATATGCCAGTGAAGTTAAAAAAGAGCTGACAACACTTGAAGTTCACCGGGACAACGCGAAGGCTGAATTAATTGCGCTGATTCGGATGAACGGTTCCATTGCAATATCTAATCACCATTTCGTACTTAACATTCAAACGGAAAATCCGGCTATTTCTCGTCGCATTTACCAGTTATTGAAACAGTTTTACGATGTGGAAAGTGAACTGATGGTTCGTCGTAAGATGAAACTGAAGAAGAATAATCTCTACATTGTGCGGGTCAACGAGGGGACGGAACGGGTGCTTGCTGATCTGGGTATCTTTAAAGATGGTCAGCTCACTGAAACGGTCTCACCTGAGTTGCTGAAAAATGACGGTCAAGTGCGCTCGTACTTACGGGGAGCCTTTTTAGCTGGCGGTTCCGTGAATAATCCGGAAACCTCCCGTTATCATTTGGAAATCTACTCCGTATACGAGGATCACAACCAAATGATTGCCGAAATGATCAATCATTACGATTTAAACGCCCGGACTACTGCCCGGCGTGGTGGTTTCATTACTTACCTCAAAGAAGGGGAACGGATCGCTGATTTTCTTTCCTTGATTGGGGCTTCCAGCGCCATGCTGAAGTTTGAAGATGTCCGCATTATGCGTGACATGCGGAACTCAGTGAACCGGCTAGTGAACTGTGAAAACGCCAATATGGATAAGGTGGCCAATGCTTCCAGCAAGCAGATTGCTAACATTGAGTTTATTCAATCTACCGTTGGTTTAGATCAGTTACCACCAAAGTTGCGAGAAGTCGCGGAGATTCGGTTGGCCAATCGTGAAGTCAGCTTGAAAGAACTGGGTGCCATGTTGCCTAGTGGTGCGATTTCAAAGTCTGGCATTAATCACCGGCTGCGTAAAATCAGTGATTACGCGGATAGTCTTCGGACGGCTAAGGCTGTGTAAGAGCAACAAAAAGAGTGAGTGACAAAACTCGGTCGATTCCAGAGTGTAACACAAATAAGACTAATCCCGGTGCACTTTATCGGGATTAGTCTTATTTGTGTTACATGGCCGGAATCTGAGTTTTGACACTCGATTAGGCTATATTGAAGTCGAGAGCAAAGAGAAAATGATAACTCGTTTAATCTAATTGATTGGTTTAAATACTTACCAATCTTGACTTAAGTCTCAGCCTCTTTTTTGGTTACAGATTATCTTCCTGACGGTCTTCTGCTTTTGCGCGGGCATGCCGCTTACTCCAGGCTTCTTTACCGTAATAAACCACATAGCAGAGAATCAAAAACGGTACCATGTAGAATAGTGCCGGCCGCTGAGTGGGGTCGAACACAATCAACACGCAAGAAAGCAAGCACATGATAAATGCAATCCACGGTATCACAGGATACCACGGCGTTTTGAACTTTAGTTCGGCCACAGTATGGCCATCTTTCAGCCATTGTTTTCGAAAATTAATTTCAGATACGGTAATTGCCATCCAAACGATGACGACGGCTAAGCCTGAGATGGAAACTAAGACCAAGTAGACGGTGGAAGCCGCTACGACGCTAGAAATCAAGGCTAAGATGCCGCCCACCATACTGAGACACAGTGCCAGCATCGGTACGCCACGCCGGTTGGTTTGAGCAACCTTCAGGGGAATAGTCCCTTCATTTGCCAGCGACCACAGCATTCTCGTCGACGCGTATAGGCCTGAATTGGCAGCTGAGAGAATAGCAGTCAAGACCACGAAGTTCATTAAATCGCCCGCGAATGGTAAGCCAATACTGTTGAAAACTAAGACGAAGGGACTCTGATTAACGCCGGCTTTCTGCCACGGAATTAATGCAGACATTACAGTGATGCTACCAATAAAGAAGATGATTAACCGAAACAGCGTGGTGTGGATGGCTTTAGGCAAGGTGACTTCAGGGTCTTTGGTTTCACCAGCAGTCACCCCGATCAGTTCGGTTCCAGAAAAGGCGAAGTTGACGGTAAGCATGGTGGTGAAGACGGCTTTAAAACCGTTGGGAAAAAGACCGTCTTTGAAGAGGTTAGAAAAATAGGGTGCATGCTGGTAGCCCTTGATGTGAATAACGCCGAAGATGGCTAAACCACCTAAAATAATAAATAAAATGATGGCAATCACTTTGATACTTGAGAACCAAAATTCTGTATTGGCAAAGAACTTTACCGACAAGGCATTGGAGGTGAAGATAACGATCATGAATAAGGCGCTCCAGATCCAAGTGGGGGAGTTGGGAAACCACTTGCTCATGATGAGACCGGCTGCGGTGAATTCAGATCCCAACGCCACCGTCCAGGTCAACCAGTATAGAATGGCAACGGTGAATCCCGTGCCGTGGCCGATAAAACGGTCAGCGTAGACGTGAAAGGAACCGGTCTGCGGCATAGCAACCGATAGTTCGCCCAGACAGAGCATGACCAAGTAAACAACTACCGCACCGATTCCATAGGCCAAGATTGTCCCAATTGGTCCTGCTTCATGAATCGTATAACCGGAACTTAAGAAGAGTCCGGTTCCAATGACGCCACCCAGTGAAATCATAAATAAATGGCGAGCTGTCATTTTACGTTCCAGGGTAGTATGTGTCTTATTCTCCAATTTGTGATACCTGCTACTGATAACTTATAAAAAGTTATAGATTGTTCTTGCTTCTCCCTATCCTGCCTCGCACAAAGCTCGCTAATACAGTTGATATGATAGTCCACAAGCGTTAATTCCCGGCTAGCCACCGGTACATACTTTGAAGCCTGTTTTAGTAGGCTAATTCAAAGTTTTTAGTATCCCTAGTATTCAGGGCCGCATTAATATCACGATCTGCGGTATAACAACATTTAGGACATTGATAGGTTCGCTCACTTAGCTTTAAATCAATTTTTTTATAGCCACATTGGTGACATAACTTAGAAGTTGGCTCAAAACGATTGGTTAAGTGCACCGGAATGCCTAATTGCCGGCATTTAGCAATCAGTTTAACCCGAAAGTTGTAGAAGCCTAGGTAACTAACTGCTTTAGCTAAATGCCGATTTTTCATCATACCTTTAACATTCAAATCTTCTAAGGCTACCCACTGTGGCTTGGTTCTCACCACGGTGGCGATAATCTTATTTTGATAGTCTGACTGGATGTTGGTTAATCGTTGATACAAGCGTTGCACCTTCCGCTGAGTTTTAGCTAGATTTAAATCAGTAGCAGATTTCCCTTCCTTCTGTCTTTTAGCTTCCAGTGCGTAATACTGACGGGACATTTTTCTTTGCAGACGTCTAAGACGTTTTCTGATCTGTCTTCCCCGACTGCTTTTATTCTGATTAGGATACAAAGTGCCATCATTTAGAATGGCAAATTTTTTTAGGCCAAGATCAATACCAATTGGGTCGCCGGTTAATTCTAAACTGGGCAGTTCGGCCTGTTCCACTAAACAGGTCAAATAATAACGACCAGCCTTAAATTTGATTCGGCCTTGTTTAATCACAAAATGCTCGGCATCAGTGGGAATATAACCGAATTCTTTGAGGCGTACCCAACCAAGCTTTGGTAGCTTGATTCGATGACGTTCGCAGGTAATCACTTGTAATTTACCATTCTTCACAAAATAATAACTACCTTGACCGCGCTTAAACGAACGCCAATGCGGGAAACCACTCAGTTTCTTAAAGAAACGTTTCATAGCTGTATCCGCATCGATAAAAGCCTCTTTAACCGATTTGGCATATAAATCCTTAACCCACAGGTCATCAGGATTTCCCTCAAGGTACTCATGATTAAACCACTTGCCGAACTCATAAGCGCCCCTATAGTGGTAACCGCATTCGTAACGTTGCCGGTTGATATCCAAAAATAGGTTATAGGCCCAACGACTACCACTGATGTGAGAATCAATCTGCCAAGCCTGTTTTTTAGTCGGCTTAATTTCGACTTTATAGGTGAGTAACATCAGTTGTTCCGCCTTATTGAATTTAATCACCAAGGTGAGGTGCCCCTCATATTATACGGGATGGCTTTATCCCAAAAGCCCTTTTAATGAAATTCATATAAATCACTACTTATAAGCTATCAGCCAAAATGGAATAAGATAGAAGCACCACTTTACAAATATTTATATGCTTTTACAGCAAAACAGTTACCGTTCATTCCTCCATAATTGCAAATCAACGAGAATTAGAATAACATTAAAAATTATGAGTATGCAAGTCTAAATATGAGAGGATTATCATAAATGAGTAGAATTAACTTTGATCAGCCGATGGTTGTTGATGGCGCCATGGCAACGGAACTTGAGAAACGGGGTGTCGAAACCGATAATGCATTGTGGTCGGCCATGGCCCTAATTCATGATCCGGATGCAGTGGTAGCAGTACATAAAAGCTACTTCGAAGCGGGGGCTAGCATCGCTATTACGGACAGTTATCAAGCTAATTTGCCTGCCTTTGAAGCTGCTGGATTAACAGTTACGGAAGGGAGTCGGTTGATTTCCGAATCGGTGAAATTGGCCCAGCAAGCGAGGGATGAGTATCTAAAAAAATCCCAATCGCAGCGGCCGCTATACGTTGCCGGCAGTGTTGGCCCGTATGGTGCATACTTGGCTGATGGCAGTGAGTACACGGGAAACTACCATTTAACTGAAAAGCAGTATCAAGACTTTCACCGGGAACGGATGCAGTTATTGGCGACAGCCGGTGTCGACTTATTTGCCTTCGAGACCCAACCTAATTTTGAAGAGACCAAAGCGTTGGTGGCCTTATTAGAAAATGAGTTTCCAGAGCTTTCCGCCTGGGTATCCTTTAGCGTGAATCAACACGGCGAACTCTGTGATGGTACACCGTTGACTGAAGCCGTGGCGTACTTTGAAAACCATTCTCAAGTGATTGCGATTGGAGTAAACTGCACCGCAATGACGAATATTGAAGGGTTAGTTGAGACGGTGGCCGAAGCAACCACCAAGCCCATTATTGTTTATCCTAATAATGGGGATACCTACGATCCAGTGACTAAAACCTGGCAAACAGTTCCAGACGCGCCAGCATTCAGTGATTTGGCACCTAAGTGGCTTGCAGCTGGAGCCCGTTTAATTGGGGGCTGCTGTCGGACAACACCAGCAGACATCCGAGAGATTGCGACAGCTCTGAATTAGTCAAAAAAAGACGAACTCGTTTTGGAGTTCGTCTTTTTGATACAGTTTAACTATTATTTACGGTCTTTAGAGCTAGTCATGATTGAATCAATCAAGCCATAATCAACAGCTTCTTGAGCCGTTAAGTAATGGTCACGTTCAGTATCAGTGTTAACCCGTTCGATTGGTTGACCCGAGTTATCTGATAAGATTTGGTTGATCATCTTACGTGCCTTTAAGATTTCTTCAGCCGCAATTTCAATTTCAGTTTGTTGACCTTGTGCACCACCTGATGGTTGGTGAATCAAGACTTGTGAGTGTGGCAATGCGAAACGCTTGCCCTTGGTACCAGAAGATGCCAAAACACTAGCCATTGAAGCAGCCATACCAGTAACGATGGTTTGGACATCAGATTGGATGAAGTTCATGGTATCGTAAATGGCCATACCTGAAGTAATCACACCACCTGGTGAGTTGATGTAAAGATAAATGTCTTTAGTTGAATCTTGCGCATCCAGGAACAAGAGCTGAGCGATAATCGCGTTAGCCATATCGTCTTCGATTGGACCGGAAAGCATGATGATTCTATCCTTTAATAGGCGAGAGTAAATATCATAAGCACGTTCGCCACGGGAAGATTGTTCAATAACCGTTGGGACTAAGTTCATAGCTTTGCAGCCTCCTTATGATCTATAGTGTATTAGTCTGTTTGACTAACTGATTTGTAGTTTAACCTAAAGGTCAAAAAAGGTCAAACAAAATCACTTGGTTTGAAAAAGTTATCTATTTGGGCGTTATACCCACGTTTTAGAATAACATATTTTGGGCAGTGATACCGCCTGAAGGTTCCAATGGGGATATCGTTAATCATATAACGCTTATTGACACCGACCGGATAGGTTATCATACTTAGTGGTAAATCTTCAATTTTATTGGGGGAAGTCTATGACGTGGATACTGGTCTTTTTTCCAGCTTTACTTGCTGGTTTAATTCAAGGTTTAACGGGTTTTGGTGCCGTTATTATTATGATGATCTTTTTCCCGTCCATTTTGCCCATGGCGCAGGCTGCCGGAATCGGCGGCGTTATTATGTTATTGAGTGAAATTTCTTTAGTCATTCACTATCACAGTGAATTTAAACCTAAGCGGGTGTTGTCAGCCTTTGTTGTGTACGCTGCAGTGGCGACGTGGTCGGTTCACTTAGGTCTAGTGCTGGATACCCATCTTTTGCGACTGATGTTGGGCGTATTGCTAATTGCACTGAGTCTCTATTTTTTGTTTTCCAAGAGCGCTGGTGACCGACGCTACCCATTGTACGTTGCGTTGCTCTTCATGATCATCTCAGGTTTTTTCAATGGGTTATTTGGCATTGGCGGACCGTTAATGGCTCTTTACTTTCTGTCGTTATCGAAATCAATGCCAGAGTACATCGCCAATATTCAGGGCTTTTTCTTGATTGATGGCTTCTATATTACTACCGTGCGAGTTGCTACCGGAATTCTTAATGCCCATGTGGTACCATACATTTTACTGGGCATCGTCGGAGCGACGGTGGGTACCATTATCGCTTCCCGGTTATCAACTCGGTGGGACTTAGCCACCGTTAAGCCCTGGATTTACCGGTTCATTGGATTGGCTGGCTTTTATTATTTGCTATTTTAATTATGGAACTAAAAAACAGGGTACCGAGCAATCGGTATCCTGTCTGTCGTTATTCTCATTGATGCGCCCGGAGGGAATCGAACCCCCATTTCAAGAACCGGAATCTTACGTGCGATCCATTACACTACGGGCGCAGTCTTACTGCTTTTCAACACTAGAATACTATACCTGAATTTGCATATAAATACAAGGGGAAATCTTGGAAGTCACTGGATGAACTTGCCTGAAATAGTCGTGAGTCTGTTTGCATTTCAATAGTGCCCCTGCTATAATCTAATTTGTGGGTAGCAATAAGCACCCATTAATTTTTGACCTGAATGGGTCACATTACGTCACTATGGGACATAACCTGTCCCATAGCGGTGGAGAGAGTTGGTTGAGACTATGGATCTCGAGTGGAGATGGGTGAACGCGGTTGTACCGAAGATGACCCAGAAGCTGCTCAGACGGTATTCATTGCTGTCAACAATCAGGCAGACACAACCAGTTGGCCGCCGTTCACTAGCTGAAAAAATGGCGTTAACTGAACGGACGGTTCGAACTGATTTGGATAGTCTGGTTGATACTGGCTTGGTCTCGATGCAGACTAATGGTGTTTGGCTGACGGATGATGGTCAAAAGGCAATTCTCAACTTGCAGCCGTTAGTAGCGGATTTGACGGGTCTTCGTAAGAAGGAAACTCTGCTTAAAAAACGCCTCGGATTACAGAATTGTTTGATCGTTTCTGGCGATTCAGATAGTCGCCCAGACGTTAAGCAAGCAATGGGCAAAGCCGCTAATGACTTGTTGCAACAACGATTGCCAACCGGTGAAAGCATTATTGCTGTCATGGGTGGAACAACAATGGCGGCAGTTGCCAGTACGCTATCATCAGCAATCGCTGATGACAGACAGTTGACTTTTGTGCCAGCTCGAGGCGGCATGGGCGAATCACCCAAGATTCAGGCGAACACGGTTTGCGCCAGAATGGCCGAAGCAACGGATGGTCATTTTCAAGCGTTGTATTTACCTGAGTTGAGTTCAGAAGCAGCATCAAGTTCACTACGTCATGAACCAGCAATTGCGAAAACCCTTGATTTGATTGACCACGCTAACGTGGCAATTCACTGTGTGGGTGACGCAATGGCAATGGCGAAACGGCGTCAAATGTCCGACGAGGTAACAGCAACGTTGGTGAAGCGACAAGCAGTAGGGGAAGCCTTTGGTGATTTCTTTGATCAAAATGGTCAAATTGTTTACCGGGTACCTAAGTTAGGCTTGTCAATCGCTGACTTAGATCGAATGGATCTAGTTGTTGCCGTTGCGGGTGGTCACAGTAAGGCTGCCGCAGTTGAGGCATATTTCAAAATTCCTCCGACCAAGACATTTTTGATCACGGACGAAGGATTAGCTGACATGATTTTAAAGAAGTGATACTATGTATTAGTGTCGCTGTTTAAAATAATTATTTTTTACTTCCTAAAGGAGGAAAACACAGTTATGACTGTAAAAATTGGTATTAACGGTTTTGGCCGTATTGGACGTTTAGCATTCAAACGGATCCACGAACTTCATTCTGACGACATCGAAGTGGCAGCTATCAATGATTTAACTACCCCTTCAATGTTAGCTTACTTATTAAAGTATGATTCAACACATGGTCGTTTCCCTGGCGAAGTTTCAGCAACTGATAAAGGTATCGTTGTTGATGGCAAGGAAATCCCTGTATATGCAGAACCAAAGGCTCAAAACATTCCTTGGGTTAAGAACGACGGTGTTGACTTTGTTCTTGAATGTACTGGTTTTTACACTTCAGAAGAAAAGTCACAAGCTCACTTGGACGCTGGCGCAAAGCGGGTTTTAATTTCAGCTCCTGCTGGTGCCGTTCGTACTGTTGTTCCTGGTGTTAACTTGGATACTTTACAAGCTGACGACAAGATCGTTTCAGCTGGTTCATGCACAACCAACTGTTTAGCACCATTAGCATACTTCATGAACGAAGAATTTGGTATCAAGGCTGGTACTATGACTACTATCCACGCCTTCACGTCAACTCAACAAATTCTTGATGGCCCTCGCGGCAAGAAGATGCGTAACAACCGTACTGCAAGCATTAACACTATTCCTCATTCAACTGGTGCTGCTAAGGCTATTGGCTTAGTTATCCCAGAATTGAATGGTAAGTTACAAGGCCACGCACAACGTGTTGCTGTTGTTGATGGTTCATTAACTGAATTAGTTGCTGTCTTAGACAAGAAGGTTACAGCTGACCAAGTTAACGAAACTATCAAGAAGCACACTGTTAACAACGACGCCTTTGGTTACAACGATGACGAAATCGTTTCAACTGATATCATTGACGACCCTCATGGCTCAGTATTTGACCCAACTCAAACTGAAGTTACGACTGCCGGTGATACTCAAATCGTTAAGACTGTTGCTTGGTACGACAACGAATGGGGCTTCACTTGCAACATGGTACGTACATTGTTGCACTTTGCTTCACTTTAATATTTAATTCGTAAAAAACTAGAAGGCGGAGGAGGGAGACTTTCTCCGCCTTTTATAACAATTGACTTGTACCATGGGTCACAATGATCAACTTGATATAAATCAGGAGGACTTTAAATTGGCTAAATTAACAGTTTCAGATTTAGATGTAAAGGGTAAAAAAGTCTTAATGCGTGTGGACTTTAATGTTCCTATTAAAGACGGTGTGATTGGTAACGATAACCGGATTGTGGCTGCATTGCCAACGATCAAATACGTGATCGAACACGGTGGTAAAGCAATCTTGCTTTCTCACTTAGGTCGGATCAAGTCTGAAGACGACAAGCCGGGCTTATCAATGCGTCCAGTTGCAGAACGTCTTTCAAACCTGTTGAACAAGCCCGTTACCTTTGTTCCTGCTACTGAAGGTGCGCAGCTTGAAGATGCCATCAACAAGATGAACGATGGCGATGTCTTAGTGATGGAAAACACCCGTTATGAAGACGTTAAGAACGGTGAACAAGTTAAGCGCGAATCAAAGAATGATCCAGCTTTGGGCAAGTACTGGGCATCACTTGGTGATCTTTTCATCAACGATGCTTTCGGTACTGCTCACCGTCAACATGCTTCAAACGTCGGGATTGCTTCTAACATGGCACAAACTGCTGCCGGTTTCTTAATGGAAAAGGAAATCAAGTTTATCGGTGGTGCGGTTTCACATCCAGCTCATCCATTCGTTGCCATCTTAGGTGGTGCCAAGGTTTCTGATAAGATCGGTGTTATCGATAACTTATTAGACAAAGCCGACAAAGTGATTATCGGTGGTGGTATGACTTATACTTTCTATGCTGCTAAAGGCATGAAGATTGGTAACTCATTAGTCGAAAAGGACAAGATCGATTTGGCTAAAGAAATCATGGACAAGGCTGGCGACAAGTTAGTTTTGCCTATCGATTCCGTAGTTGCTGAAAAGTTTGACAACGATGCCGCCCACAAGACTGTCGATGGTGAGATTCCTGACGGTTACATGGCCTTGGATATCGGACCTAAGTCAGTTGCTTTATTTAAAGATGTTTTGAAGGATGCCAAGTTAGTTGTTTGGAACGGCCCAATGGGTGTGTTTGAAATGAGTAACTACGCCGAAGGAACACTTGAAATCGGTAAGTTCTTGGGTACTTTGAGCGATGCAACAACCATTGTTGGTGGTGGTGACTCAACTGCTGCGGTTCAACAATTGGGTGTTGGCGATAAGTTAACTCATATTTCTACCGGTGGTGGTGCTTCATTGGAATACCTTGAAGGTAAGACTTTACCTGGTATTGCTGCTATCAGCGAAAAGTAAATTGGCAATGGAAGCTGGGATGATCTCCTGGCTTCTTTGCACATTTCCGGTGATTATGAGAGCAATTTTAAAATTGTTAGTGAACTTCACTGGCTAAAACGTTTTCATTCCGATAGAATGGTGTTGTGATTTTAAATGACTGAACAAAAGGAGCGTTTACTGTGCGGATACCACTGATTGCGGGTAATTGGAAGATGAATAAGTCTGTTGATGACGCCCGCTCGTTTATGCAAATTGTTTCAGATCAGCTGCCAGAACCAGATCAAGTGGAGACGGCGATTGCAGCACCTGCTATTTTATTGGAGACAATGCTGGAGGCTAATAAAGCTGACCGGTTAAGAATTGGTGCTGAAAACTGCTACTATGAAGATGCGGGGGCTTTCACTGGTGAAACTTCACCACTAGCGCTTGCAGAAATGGGCATTCCCTATGTGATCGTTGGCCATTCTGAACGGCGGAGTTATTTTAACGAAACCGATGACGTGATTAATCGGAAAGTTCATGCGGTCTATCGGAATCACATGACACCAATTCTGTGTTGTGATGAAACCATGGGTCGTTTGGAAGCCGGCGAGAAAATTCATTGGGTGGTTAGTCAAGTCACTGGTGCATTAAAGGGCATCAGTGAGGACCTGGCTCGTCAACTGGTGATTGCCTATGAACCAAGTTGGGCAATTGGTAGTGGTAAATCCGCTTCAGCCGATCAAGCTGAAGAGGGCTGCTACTTGATTCGCCAGACCGTCGCTGATTTATATGGCGATGATATCGCTAACGAAATGCGGGTTCTATATGGTGGCAGTGTCAATCCAGAAAACATTTCACAGATCATGGCTAAGCAAAATATCGACGGTGTTTTGGCCGGTGGCGCCAGTCTTGACGCAGAAACCTTTTTACAATTGGTACACTACCAAAAATAAACTCAAATAGTAATTGCAAGTTCAAAGGTAAACTAATAAAATAGACTGCGGGGAAACTGTTTCCCGCTAGGTTAAACATTCATAAGGAGAGAATATAATGTCAATTATTTCTGATATTTACGCCCGCGAAGTCTTAGACTCACGTGGTAACCCAACTGTTGAAGTTGAAGTTTACACAGAAGCCGGTGCAGTTGGCCGTGGAATCGTGCCTTCAGGTGCATCTACTGGTGAACACGAAGCTGTTGAATTACGTGACGGTGACAAGAGCCGTTTCGGTGGCAAGGGTGTTACTAAGGCTGTCGACAACGTTAACAACATCATTGCTAAAGAAATCGTTGGCTACGATGTAACTGACCAAATTTCAATCGACAAGGCTATGATCAAGTTAGACGGTACGCCTAACAAGGGCAAGCTGGGTGCAAACGCCATTTTAGGTGTTTCATTAGCTGCTGCTCGTGCTGCTGCTGACGAACTTGAAGTTCCGCTATACAACTACTTAGGCGGCTTCAATGGTCACGTACTTCCTACTCCAATGATGAACGTTATCAATGGTGGGAAGCATGCCAACAACAAGGTTGACTTCCAAGAATTCATGATCATGCCCGTTGGTGCGCCAAGTGTTAAAGAAGCTATCCGGATGGGTGCTGAAACATTCCATGCTTTGAAAGCTATCTTAAACGACCGCGGTTACTCTACTGCCGTTGGTGACGAAGGTGGTTTCGCTCCTGACTTGAAGAACAACGAAGAACCATTCGAAATCTTAGTTGAAGCTATCAAGAAGGCTGGTTACAAGCCAGGCAAGGATGTCGCAATTGCCTTTGACTGTGCCTCATCAGAATTCTACAACACTGAAACTAAGACTTACGACCTTAAGGGTGACGGTAAGTCATACACCGCTGAAGAATTTGTTAGCTTGCTTGAAGGCATCGTTGACAAGTACCCAGTTGTTTCAATCGAAGACCCATTGGACGAAAACGAATGGGAAGACTGGCAAATGGCTACTTCTCGCTTAGGCAAGAAGGTCCAAATCGTTGGTGATGACTTATTCGTTACGAACACTGATTACCTTGCAAAGGGTATCAAGATGGGCGTTGCCAACTCAATCTTAATCAAGCTGAACCAAATCGGTACTTTAACTGAAACTGTTGAAGCCGTTGAAATGGCTAAAGAAGCAGGTTACACTGCTATCATTTCACACCGTTCAGGTGAAACTGAAGATACTACAATTGCTGACTTAGTTGTTGCATTGAATGCTGGTCAAATTAAGACTGGTTCAATGAGCCGTGGCGAACGAATCGCTAAGTACAACCAATTAATGCGTATCGAAGATCAACTTGGCGAAGTTTCAGAATACAAGGGCATCCACTCATTCTACAACTTGAGTGAACAAGCTCGCGAAGCTATCCAAAACAAGTAATTATAAAACGCTGTTTACTTTAACAGCTTAATATTGAAGGTTTCAAATGATGCTCGTCATCGTTTGAAACCTTTTTTATTTTTAGCAATTTTTGTTGGCCAATCTTGCGTAGTTAATTGCATAACAAGAAGGGAGCAAGATTGGCAAATGAAATTTAATCGATTATTGTTAGGATTAGTTGTTGCAACGGGGGTGGGACTTCCTGGTATTAAGGCACAAGCGGCAGAGAATGTTTTTTCACCTTATATTTTGACATATAAGATGACTAGGTATGTCCAAAATGGTGATTCAAAAAATTGGATCACTTTAACAGATGAGGCTAACACTATCACTGTTAAGGAACCAATACCTGATGTGACGGGATTTAATAGCAATGGAGACATGACGTATGATTTAAGCACTGAATTTCCGGATTATCTTGATTGGAATAAGCAAGTTTTATCTCCTGTGCTGATTCCCAAGAATGAGAAAGAGGTGCATTATGAGGCCAAATTACAGGCAAGGTATAACAAGCCTGCACTACATTACGTTCTCGAAAACCCTGATACTACACGAAGCTCAAAGAATTTTGAAGATTATCATTATCTTCACGGTACTATTGACGGGACGTTTAAGCTGCACTTATCAAATGACGTAAAATCTGACTATGATTTAGTGGGCGATGAAAATAAAAAAACGACGATTACTCGTAGTACGAAACCAATTGAAACCCTTATTCATCGGAAAACAGTTGATTTTCAGGCAACGTATGTTGATCATGACGGCGAAAAAGTAAGTGGTAATGATTTGCCAGCAGAGTTTACAGTTCCCTTTAATCAAGTGGATGAAAAGTTGTTAGGTCTCTCAAAACAGCTGAGTGATCAAGGTTATAAGGTTGCAACCCCAGAGGCTGTTTACGATGAAGACGGCAATGGTAAGGTTCAATTTTCAGTTGAAAACAATGCTAACAATACACCGAAACCAGATCCGGAACCTGAAACGAAGCCCGAGGGAGAAAACAATCCGGACCCCGAGACAAAACCGGAAGAGGGGACTAAGCCAGAACCAGGAACTGAGCCGGACACGAAGCCGGATACAAAGCCAGATACGAAGCCGGACACAAAGCCAGATACGAAGCCGGATACAAAGCCAGATACGAAACCAGATACGAAGCCGGATACAAAACCAGACACAAAACCAGATACAAAGCCAGATACAAAACCTGATAGCAAACCAGATCCTGAACCCGCTCCAGAGCCAAACCCCGTACCAGAAATTATACAAAAGCCGATTTATATCGAAAATCACCCTTCTGTGTCCCAGTCACCAGAATTCAAGGCATTGTTAGATCGATTCATGAAGTTGATGGACCGTTATACTAACTTATTGGAAAAGCAGAAGAATCAGCATCCCCAAAAATCCCAACATAAAAAAGTTAAAACTAAGCACCATAAAAATAAGATTCATAAGTCACATAAAAAACATAAGAAAACTGCTAAATCAAAGAAGCATCATCGCAGTTCTAGAAAGCACGCAAAAACTAATTACTCTCGTAAGTTAAAACATGTTGCTTAGATGAAATACTGGTAAGAACCTGATTTAGCGTCAGGTTCTTGCTTACATATGATAGAATAATACCCGAACGAAAATGTGAGGAGTATATGTATGAAGGATATACAGCGTAAAAAAATTGATTTTTCCCGAATTAACGCAGTGGCACAAGGTATCTTAATTGGGTTAATTGCGGGAACGATTGTGAGTGTTTTTCGCTTGTTGATCAGTCATGGGCTACTGTTAGTGCAGTGGTATTTTCGACAAGCCAATCATCATGTGTGGTTATTGGGCGTTTGGATCCTCATCAGCGTTTTACTGACGTTATTGATTGGTCGATGGATTAAGCAAACACCCGAGATCAAGGGATCAGGAATCCCACAAGTTGAGGGCCAGCTGATGGGTGAAGTTGAATATCAATGGTGGCCAGTGCTGTGGAAAAAGTTTTTCGGCGGTGTCCTAGCCATTGGCAGCGGTCTGTTTCTTGGACGCGAAGGGCCGTCAATCCAACTCGGTGCAACCGTTGGGCAAGGCTTTGCTGCTAGCCGAAAAATCTCGGGAAATAAGCGACGAATTTTGATTGCTAGTGGTGCTTCTGCTGGTCTTTCAGCAGCATTTAACGCACCGATTGCCAGTTCCTTATTTATTTTGGAAGAAGTTTACCATAACTTTTCAACTATGGTTTGGATCACTGCACTTGCTAGTGCAATCGCGGCCGATTTCGTTTCAACCTTCTTCTTTGGTTTAACCCCCGTTTTACATATCACGTATGTCCATGCTTTACCACTGGCACAATATGGGTGGTTAATTTTACTGGGACTATTGCTAGGACTATTTGGCCGGCTCTACCAACTGGTTGTGTTGAGAGTAAGTAGTTGGTATCACAAGTTCAAATGGTTGCCAGATCAATATAATAGTTTAATTGCATTTCTTTTGCTGATTCCCGTTGGTTTATTTCTACCTCAAATTTTAGGTGGTGGTAACCAGCTGATTGTTTCAATTGGTGGTCAAGCACCTGGCATCATCGTCTTGTTGATCGTCTTTGTCGTTAGGTTTGTTTATTCAATGATGGCTTATGGGACTGGTCTGCCAGGTGGTATTTTTCTGCCGATCTTAACGTTAGGGGCAGTTTTAGGCGCTTTGTTTGGCCAAATTCTTGTAGCGATGCATCTAGCCAGCGCTAACTTGGTACCGATTTTTACAATTACAGCTATGGCTGGGTATTTTGCTGGGATCAGTAAGGCACCGTTCACGTCAATCTTGCTGATTACTGAAATGGTAGGGACATTACACCATCTGATGCCATTAGCAGTTGTTTCACTGATTGCTTATTTAACCGTGGATGTGTTAGGTGGTACGCCGGTGTATGCCGCAATGCTCGAAAACTCACTTCACAAGGCTCATCAAGGATCATCCCTGCCGGTGACCCAACTCGAGTTTCCGGTGTTTGAGAATGCGATTATGGACGGCAAGCAGATTCGTGATATTGAATGGCCGGATGGGACGTTGTTAGTTGAAATCAAGCGTGGCGAAAGAGTTATCGTACCCCATGGTGATACTGTGATCCATTTGGGGGATACCTTGTTACTCAACGTTCCACAAAGTAAGCTTTCTCATATCAGACACAAAATGAAAAATCTGACCGGCGAATAATTAAACCTGCTGAATACCTTAAATTTCAATTTGAGCCACGGGCTAGTAATCTATCCTTTTTTATGATAAATTGTATAGAGGTATTGTCGGAGATAAAGTAGTAATAGGAGGCAATTTCTTGTACAATTTACTGTTAACATTACTGATGATCGATAGTGTATTAATTATACTTGCTGTGTTAATGCAGCCCTCAAAGCAGGATGATGCAATGTCTGCCTTAAGTGGTGGCGGTACAGATTTAACTTCCCATCAAAAAGCTCGGGGCTTCGAAGCATTTATGCAAAAAGTAACTGTAGTTTTGGGAGTTATATTCTTTGCGCTGGCGTTAGCATTAGCCTATCTATCTTCACACTAGCAATAGATCCTCCTGTGATGACCACAGGGGGATTTTTGGCTTTTACCACCACTGACCGGAGGTGAATAATTGATGATACAACTACCCAAACCCTTCTTCTTCGAGGGTGGTTCAAATGCGGTGATTTTGTTACACGCCTATGCCAGCAATTCTAACGACGTGCGGATGCTTGGTCGCTACTTGCAAAGACAGGGGTATACGGTACTTGGGCCGATGTTCACTGGTCATGGAACAGGTGAACCGGCTGACATCTTAACTAAGGGCTCACCTGATGCCTGGTGGCACGATACGCAACAGGCAATTCAGTTTCTGAGAGATAAGCAGTATGAAAACATGGGCATTTTCGGTCTGTCGCTTGGTGGTATCTTTGCCATGCATGCTCTAGAGGAAGATTCGACGTTGCTGGGTGGCGGTTCGTTTAGTTCACCAATTTTCACCTCGCAGAAAAATAATCTGAGTCCAGAATTTGTAAAACTAGCCAAGGCAACTTACAAGTATATGAACGTTGATGGTGAGACAGAGCAACGACAATTGAACTGGCTCTCTGCGCATTTGCCCGCTCAACTGACACAGATCAATCAATTTGCCGAGGTGGTGGCACGAAACCTTAATCGGGTCCAACAAGCTACTTTTGTTGCACAAGGCGGTCAAGATGAATTGATCGATTCACAAAAGGTGTATGAGCTGCGGGATGCTTTGGTCAATAGTCAAGTTAGTTTTCACTACTATGAGGATGCGGGTCACGTGATTACGGTTAATGAAGCGCATCATCAACTAGAACAGGATTTAACAGTTTACTTAAAACAGATTTTTAATGACTAACAACTAATCAAAATTTAAAAATAATGAGGAATAAATCGTGGAAGATAACAATTTAAAGCAACAGATAACGGATTTACTTCGTGCAAATCCCACAAAACGATTCAGGGTAGAGGATGTTTCCGATGCCCTTGGTTATCACGGGTCGGCAGCGTTCAAGCTGATTGTTCAAGAGTTCGCACGTTTGGAACGAGAACAAATTGCCGTAGTAACCAGTGAAGGTGAGTTTCAATTAAATGAGAAGGAACGGACACTCAATGGTGTTTTTCACGCTAACGACAAAGGTTTTGGGTTCGTTGCGTACGATGACGAATTGCCGGATGCTTACATTGCACCGGACAATACGCTGCTTGCTCTAAACGGCGATGAAGTGGATATGGAAATCGTTCGGGCAGCTGATCCACATTCTGATCGTGGACCAGAAGGTAAGGTCACGGGGATCGATGTGCACCATTATACCCACGTGGTTGGTGCCTTTATTCAAACCGATGATGACATGGGTTATTACGGCCAGGTCCGGTTGACTGATAAGAAACTATCTCGCTACAAGTTCTACGTGGTGGATACAGGCTTAAAACCAACCCCTGGTGAAGTAGTCACAGCCGAAATTACTGAATATCCTAATCCCGATCATCCATTAGCGATGGTCGGCATTGCCAAGCAAGTTATTGGTAGTGTGGATGATCCTGGTATTGATATTCTGCAAATCGTGTATGCTCATGATATTCCATCAGAATTTCCTGAGGACGTTTTGCAGGAAGCTGATGCGATTCCAGATCACGTTACGGAAGCCGAAATGGCTGGTCGTGAAGACATTACGGATCAAGATCTAGTGACTATTGATGGCGAGTCTTCAAAAGATTTAGATGATGCGGTTACTGTCTGGAAGATGGATAATGGTAACTATCATTTAGGTGTGCACATTGCTGATGTTTCCCATTATGTCAAAGAGGGTTCACTGCTGGACCAAGAAGCTTATAAGCGTGGTACCAGTGTTTACTTGACTGATCGGGTAATTCCAATGTTGCCTCGTCGTCTATCAAACGGCATCTGTTCTCTTAACGAGGGCGTTTTACGGCTATGTATGAGCTGTGAAATGGAAATTGATCCTGAAGGTAACGTCGTCAATCACCGGATTCACCCTAGCGTGATGAAATCGACTGCACGGATGACTTATACTGACGTGAACAAGATTTTGGAATCTCATGATGATGCCACCCGTGAACGATACGACCGCTTGGTACCAATGTTTGAAACCATGGGCGAATTGCACAAGATTTTATATAAGCAACGTAAGCGCCGTGGCGCCATTGATTTTGATGATCACGAAGCAGAAATCATTGTTGATGAAACCGGCCATGCCATTGATATTAAGCTTCGGGTTCGAGGATTAGCCGAAAGAATGATCGAATCATTCATGTTAGCTGCCAACGAAACCGTTGCTGAACATTATAATAAAGCCAAAGCACCATTTATTTACCGGGTCCACGAAACACCAGATGGTGAACGAGTAAAGAGCTTCTTCGAGTTCTTAACTGCCTTCGGTGTCAACGTCAAGGGTGACCCTGATCATTTACGACCAAAGATGCTTCAAAACGTGTTGAAGTCAGTCGCTGGCAAACCAGAAGAAGCCGTTGTATCTGTTATGATGCTGAGAAGCTTAAAACAAGCCAAGTACACGGATCAGTCGCTAGGTCACTTTGGACTAGCCGCCAAGTACTATACCCACTTTACGTCACCAATTCGGCGTTATCCTGATACGATGGTGCACCGTTTGATTCACTTCTATGAAGAAAACGGCATTAATTCCAAGAGTAAGGAGCGCTACGCTGATTTACTTGAAGAAATCGGTGTTCACTCATCTGAGATGGAACGTCGGGCAATCGACGCTGAACGTGATACTGATTCCATGAAGAAGGCTGAATACATGGCCGACCATCTTGGCGAAGAATTTGATGCAACTGTCAGTTCTGTGATGAAGTTTGGGATGTTCATTGAGTTACCTAACACGGTTGAAGGTTTGATTCACATTAGTCGCTTAACGGATGACTATTATGAATACGTCGAAAAGTATTTGGCACTGGTTGGCCGTAAGACTCACCGGACGTACCGGATCGGACAGGCGGTGAAGGTCAAAGTTGTCAACGTCGATAAGGAGCAAAGCCAGATCGACTTTGCGCTAGTTGATCCTTCAGCCGCACCAACGTCTGATTTATTACCAAAGCGTGAACACCATTCCAATTACGGTGGCAATCGCAACCACGGCAACGGTCGACCAAATGACCATCGTCGTTCCCAAAATGGTGGCAGCCGTAATCACAGCAACCAAAGTGGCAACCGGAATGGTGGTCGGAACAATAACGTCCACCATACGCGTAACCAGACTCAATCTGGCAATCGCCAGAATCA
Source organism: Secundilactobacillus angelensis (assembly GCF_012641075.1). Lineage (GTDB taxonomy): Bacteria > Bacillota > Bacilli > Lactobacillales > Lactobacillaceae > Secundilactobacillus > Secundilactobacillus angelensis. The sequence goes on from NZ_JAAXLJ010000007.1 coordinate 26,368, forward strand.
TAAACCAAGTCATTAATATCTAAAAGTGAGGTGAGGACTGTTGGCAAAGAAAAAAACACCAACTGACAAAAATGTCATGGCACAAAATAAAAAGGCTCGGCATGATTACTCGATCCTCAACACTTACGAAGCTGGTCTTGTTTTGACTGGGACCGAAATTAAATCTATTCGAGCTAAACGGGTCAATTTAACGGATGGATTCGCTCAAGTTCGTAACGGTGAAGCTTGGCTGATGAACATTCATATCAGTGAGTACACCCAGGGGAACCGGTTCAACCATGATCCGCTGCGAAACCGAAAGCTGCTGTTGCACAAGAAAGAAATTGCTAAGCTGCAAGGCGAGACGCAGGACAAGGGGATTACAATCGTTCCCTTGCGGATCTACATCAAAAACGGTGTGGCAAAAGTCTTACTTGGCGTGGCAAAAGGAAAGCACGAGTACGATAAGCGTGAGACCCTTAAACGACGCGAACAAGACCGCCAGATTGCACGGGTCATGAAGCACTACTAGAACAACTCAAAAACCGGCTAATCAGATTCCTGATTAGCCGGTTTTTAGTATCGTTAATGAGTTAGTGTAACAGTCGGTGCCAAACCTGATTATTCGCATAGTGCCATGCTCGGTTGCCTCGCAGCCCAATCTGTCGTTTTAGTGATGCATGCCATGCTTGCGCGGGATTCTTCATCTGATTGTGACCACTAGCCCAGTGATCCAGGGTGGCCGCGATGCAGATACAAATGGGCTCGAGTTCCTCAGAAATGACCTTCATCTCTCGCAGATCGCCATCGCTGCGAGAATTCATGATGGTGGTGGTACCGTGATAAATTTTATAGTTACCAGTGACAAAATTACCCACAATGATCCAGTGCAGATTACTAATGTAAATCATTTCGTTAAAGAAGCCCAGATGCTTGGAAATGGCCCCCACCTTATCACCTTGAGAGTAAATGTCAAAGTGCGGCAGCAGGCCTAATGAGGTTTGGCGAAGTTCAGCCAGCAAGTCACCGCTAATCTGGTACAGCGAAAGCGCGTCTTGATGACGCCCCCATTTGCCAATAAGAAGGTAAATGGAACGTCGATCAGCGTCACGAACAACACTGGCCCCCTTGGCAGCCAAACTGTCTTGTCGAATATACAGTGCGCGCATGGGAACCCTCCATTCATTTAGTCGTAATGATGTTATTTACCATTCATTCTAACATGGATGGCACCTAAATTGAGCTTAAAGCGTTGGCTAATTTTTTTACTTCACTGATTTAAGTCCTGAAAAATAAAGTTGAAAACAGCTTGTAGACAGCTGACCCAGCAATTTTCATCCTTATGACTAATAATTCATGAAAATCTATGATAGAATGAACGTTGAGGTGTTGGGAATGAAACCGTTTATTCATAATGACTGGTGGCCGGTTTTGGAGCCTGAGTTCAAGAAGGCATATTACCAAAATTTGCACACTTTTCTGGTTCATGAGTATCAGACGCAAAACATCCATCCGGATATGTTTCATATTTTTGAGGCATTCCAGTGGACACCATTTTCAGAAGTTAAAGTGGTTATCTTAGGCCAAGATCCTTATCATGAGCCTAATCAAGCCCACGGACTGAGCTTTTCAGTTCTGCCGGGGGTTCAGATTCCACCAAGTCTGAGAAATATTTACAAGGAATTGCAGTCTGATCTTGGCATTAAGCCAGTGAATCATGGCTATCTTGAAAAGTGGGCAAAACAAGGTGTATTGTTGCTGAACTCGGTTTTGACCGTCCGCAATGGTCAGGCTTTTTCTCATAAGGGGAAGGGCTGGGAACAATTGACGGATGCTGCGATTCAAAAGTTATCGGAACGGCCGACTCCCGTAGTCTTCATTCTATGGGGGAGGGCGGCGCAGAGTAAGATCAGTCTGATTGATACCAAGGCTAACATTGTGATTCAATCGGCTCATCCCAGTCCGCTGTCAGCCAACCGGGGCTTCTTTGGTTCTAAGCCGTTTTCAAAAACCAACATCGCACTGGAATCACTGGGAGAAACACCGATTGACTGGCAGTTACCTGAGCACGTTACTGCTGAGCCAACACCTACGCATGAGGCGTCAAGAGAGAATTGACTAGTTGGAATTTCAAAATCTGGAGGTCTATATTGTGGAACTTTTTGATAGTTTAAAGCAAAAGATTAGTGGTTTAAATAAGACGGTTGTCTTACCTGAAGGCGAAGACATCAGAATTATTGGTGCAGCAAGCCGACTTGCTTCAGAGAAATTACTGCAGCCAGTTCTTCTTGGCGATATCGACAAGATTAAAGCAACAGCTAGCGAAAAAGGGTTTGATTTGACCGGTGTTAAACTGGAAGATCCAAACGGTGCTTCTGCAGCTGAAAAGCAGAAAATGTTGGATGCCTTAGTTGAACGTCGTAAGGGTAAGAACACCCCTGAACAAGCTGCTAAAATGCTTGAAGATCCTAACTATTGGGGCACAATGATGGTTTACCTTGGTGAAGCTGATGCTATGGTTTCTGGTGCCATTCACCCAACTGGTGATACGATCCGTCCAGCATTACAAATTATCAAGACTAAGCCCGGTGTTAAGCGAATTAGTGGCTACTTTATCCTTCTAAAGGGTGACGAGCGCTTACTCTTCGCTGACTGTGCCATCAATATTGATTTGGATGCCGCTGGAATGGCCGAAGTGGCCGTTGAAAGTGCGCAAACCGCTAAGAAGTACGGTATTGATCCAAAAGTTGCAATGCTGAGCTTTTCAACTAAGGGTTCTGCAAAGGCTGATCAAGTGACTAAAGTTCAAGAAGCCACCAAGTTAGCTCAAGAACAAGCACCAGAGGTACCAATCGATGGTGAATTACAATTTGATGCCGCTGTGGTACCAGAAGTTGCTGCAAGTAAAGCACCTGGCTCAAAAGTAGCCGGTCACGCAAACGTCTTTATCTTCCCAGAACTTGAAGCCGGTAACATTGGTTACAAGATTGCTCAACGGTTAGGCGGCTACGAAGCCATCGGGCCATTGCTGCAAGGAATGAACGCACCAGTTTCAGATTTATCACGTGGTGCCAACGAAGAAGACGTTTATAAAGTTGCGATTATCACCGCAGCTCAAGCAGTTTAAACTAAATTTTAGAATTAACAAAATTTTGGAGCTGTCGGCAGCATCATTGCCCCGGCTCCTTTTGATTTAAGGAGTAGATTATGACAGTTACACTTAAAGTTTCAACACCTGAAGAGACCATGGCAATTGGTCAGAAGTTGGCGCCATTATTGGCAGCCAAAGACATTATTCTCCTGGATGGGGATCTTGGTGCCGGCAAGACGACCTTTACTAAGGGGTTAGCTGCTGGATTAGGGGTTAAACGTAACGTCAAAAGTCCAACGTTTACCATTATTCGTGAGTACCAGGACGGCCGTCTTCCCCTGTATCATATGGATGTCTACCGATTAGAAGATGGTAGTGGTGACGAATTAGGCTTGGACGAATATTTCAACGGCGATGGTGTCAGCGTTGTGGAATGGTCTAAATTTGTCGCTGATGAACTACCTGACGACTATTTACGCATTGCCTTTAAACGATTAGATGATGAGGGCGAAAATCAGCGAGAATTGGTTTTTGAGCCCCATGGCGAGCGGTTTGAAGCGATGGTCGCAAAGTTACGGGAGAAATAACATGGCACAGGAACCCGAATTAGTGATTCGTCAAGCAGTGGCATCTGATGCTCAAGCCGTTTTGAACTTGTTGAAGATGCTCAAAACGGAATCGACCACCTTTGAAGACAGCAGTGATGAGGTTGATCCAGCTGCTGAGAGCGAACAAATAAAACAAATCAGCACGTCAAAACAGCAGGTTATTTTATTAGCATTACTGGATAACGAATTAGTGGGATTGGTAACAGTCCTGCCAACTGCGGAGCATCAAATCGGTGAAATCGGTGTGGCCGTCCTCAAAAAGTTCTGGCATCAAGGAATCGGCCGGGAGTTAATGCTAAGTGGTCTTGATTGGGCTGCGTTAGAAAGTGATTTTGATATCATCACGTTAACTGTTCAAATACGCAATCAGCCTGCAGTAAGACTTTATCAGGATATCGGTTTTCAGACGATTCAGACGCTGAAAGTCACGACTGCCACTGATGAAGTTGTCGAAGCTTTAGAGATGCAGTTAGCTGTTAAGTAAATAAATAGACCTCATTACCGAAGTTAAAAGGGTAATGAGGTCTATTTCATATTTGTACTAAGCCATTTTAATAAATGGTTTAATGGCTTCTTGACCAAAAGTTTTGGTTTCGGTCAGCAAAATATTTGCGCAAGCTAAACTGTCATCTAGCGCATTATGGTGATGTTCAAGTGAAATTCCTAAAGCGTCGGCAACCGTGTTAAGCTTATGATTTTCAAGCATGGGCAAGAATTGCCGACTCGTTTTAACCGTGTCCAAAGTTAAATAAGCTGGTGAAGTCATACCGTAATGATTAAGTGTTTGACGTAAGACACTATTATCAAATTGGGCATTGTGGGCAATCACCAGTTGTTCTGGTGTAAACAGCGTCTGAATATGCGGCCAGACCGTCGGAAAATCAGGGGCGTCTGAAACATCAGATTCATGAATACCGTGAATTTGGGTATTACGCCAGAAAAAATCAGTGTCAGGTTTGATCAGTGTATAGAACTCATCAGCTACCTGATTGTTTCGTACGATTGTCAGAGCCAAAGAACAGGCAGAATAACGCTTACCATTGGCAGTTTCGAAGTCCATTGCAACAAAGTTCAAATCGGCCACTCCTTTCAAGTCATACAAATTATACGTGAAGGCCGGTAGTTGTCAAGGAGATTGGACAGTGGTCTGAGCCAAAAATGGTATCTTTAATGTCAGCTGATTCTAGTTTGGACTGGATGGCATTACTCGTCACAAAGTAGTCGATCCGCCAACCAGCATTACGATCGCGAGCACTGAACCGATAACTCCACCATGAGTAGCGATCGGTAGCATCCGGATAGAAGTAACGGAAGGTATCCGTATAGCCACGATTAAGAAAGCGGGTAAAGGCCTCTCTTTCCTGATCCGTGAAGCCGGCGTTCTTATGATTAGTTTTGGGATTTTTAATATCGATTTCTTCGTGGGCAACGTTAAGATCACCGCACAAAATAACCGGTTTGTTTGCATTAAGTTGATCGATGTAGTCTTGGAAAGCGTCCTCCCAGCCCATCCTGAAATCTAAGCGTTTAAGACCGGTTCCTGAATTTGGTGTGTAACAAGTCACCAAATAGAAATCCGTATATTCCAGTGTGATGACTCGGCCTTCGTGATCAAACTCATCGGTGCCAATATCATAAGTCACGTTGAGGGGCTGGTGTTTAGTAAAAATGGCGGTGCCAGAATACCCTTTACGGTCAGCAGAGTTGAAGTATTGATGATAGCCCGGCAGATCTAATTTGAGCTGGTCTGGTTGCATCTTCGTTTCTTGGACACAGAAAAAATCGGCATCTAAATTGTTAAAACTCGTCATAAAATCATGTTTAACAGCGGCCCTTAGACCGTTGACGTTCCAACTAATAAATTTCAAGACAGACAACATCCCTTCTTGGTGAAATGGTTCATCTTTAGTTTATCATTTTTGAGGGATTGGGGAAGTCATGCAGTACTTATCAGAAGAAAATAAGGGTTGATGTGACTAACCTTTTGTTTGGGATAGTTAGCATGGTATTATATTAATAGTTAATCATACGAATTATTGTGTATTGAAAGGAACCTGACCATGACGGCAGATATCATCGCAGCTTTTCCCAAGGTTAAGCTGATGCAAAACGAACCATTATCAAACTATACAAATACTAAAACTGGCGGAAAAGCTGATTTCTTAGCATTTCCGGCCGATTTGGCAGAAGTCAAAGCCTTAGTTCTTTATGCCAACGAGCAGAAACTACCCATCACGGTCATCGGCAACGCTAGTAATCTGATCGTTAAGGATGGTGGCATTCGTGGACTTGTCATGATTTTGACCGAAATGAATCACATCGAAGTGGCGGATAACCAAATTACGGCTGAGTCAGGTGCCTCAATCATTGAGGTAACCAAAGTTGCGCAAGCTGCCAGTTTAACCGGTCTTGAATTTGCTGCAGGAATTCCTGGAAGTGTTGGTGGGGCTATCTTTATGAACGCCGGTGCTTATGGCGGTGAGATTAGTTTGGTTGCTGATTCGGTAACAGTACTAACTCCAGAAGCTAAGCTAAAAACCATTCAACGGACAGATTTAGATTTCGGTTATCGGCACAGCCGGGTGCAAGATGAGGGTGACATTGTGATTACAGCAACCTTCAGACTGCAACCGGGTGATGCAACCAAAATTCAAGCTAAAATGGATGATTTAAACGCCCGCAGAGCAGCACGTCAACCACTGGAGTTGCCATCTTGTGGCAGCGTATTTAAACGGCCTACTGGCTACTTTGCCGGTAAATTGATCCATGATGCTGGACTTCAGGGTTATCAATCGGGTGGCGCACAGGTTTCAACGAAACATGCCGGTTTTATTGTTAACGTTGATCACGCCACAGCTTCGGATTACTTGGCAGTAATCCAGCACGTGCAAGCAACGGTTTTAGCCAAGGCTGGTGTCAAATTGGAAACTGAAGTTCGAATCATTGGGGAAGATCCCGTGTTGAATTAGTGAGAGGAGGGGTGTAGGTGCTGATAGTTGAAGCAGTTATTTTACTGGTTGTACTTGTTTTAATTTCAAATGTCATCAGCCACTACCTAACCTTCATCCCGGTTAGTTTAATTCAAATTGCACTTGGATTGGTTATGGCGTTGTTTTGGGAAATGCAGATTCCACTGGACACGGATTGGTTCTTACTCCTGTTCATCGCGCCGCTGCTATTTAATGATGGCCGCCGATTTCCTAAACGGGAACTCTGGCAGCTTCGGGGACCGATATTTGCCAATTCCATTTTGTTAGTCTTTTTAACTACGGTGGTTGGCGGGTATCTCATTTATCTTATGATTCCAAGGTTATCGTTATCGGTAAGCTTTGCGTTGGCAGCTATCTTGTCGCCGACTGATCCCGTGGCGGTGCAATCAATCTCAAAACGAGTTAAGTTGCCAGACCGCATTTTGCACTTAGTCAGCGGTGAAAGCTTAGTTAATGATGCCTCAGGTTTGATTGCGTTTAAATATGCCGTGGCAGCAACCGTTACTGGTGCCTTTTCTTTGAGCCATGCAGTTGGCGATTTTCTCTATATTAGCATCATGGGTTTTCTAGCTGGTTTTGTTTTAATCTGGCTGATTGAGTTCGCACGGAATTTTTTAAGGCGACAGGGGATTAATGATGTTGTTTTTAACACGGTGCTGCAACTCATGACACCGTTTGTGATTTACGTGCTGTCAGAGGAGATGCTCCACGCTTCTGGCGTAATCGCAGTTGTGACAGCCGGTGTCGTTTCTCACCTCCAATCCAACCACATTGTTGAAGATTCACCAGAGCTTAAGCTGGTTAGTGAGAAGACTTGGGATGTCATTGTTTATCTACTAAACGGGATTGTGTTTCTGATTTTAGGTGATGAACTGCCTCTAGCCACCACCAAACTGATTCACGATGTACACTTCAATACGTTTCAAGCAGTCGGCTATGCCTTTGGTGCCTGGGTTATTTTGTTATTGATTCGAGTGATTTGGATTTACTTGTATCAAGGCATTACCAAGCCACGTCGCCCCAGTTTTCGGGTAGCGTTATTGGCCGGGTTGTCTGGGGTTCGCGGGGCAGTTACCATGGCTGGTGTGCTGTCATTGCCACTACTGACCGCCACCGGGCAAGCCTTTCCCCAACGGTCCTTAGTGTTGTTTGTGGCTGCTGGCGTGATTATTATTAGTTTGGTTGCGGCAGTGATCACCTTACCGTTGGTTGCCCCTGATAATCCCGTACCGCTTCAAACCAGAGCCAGTTTTAGCGATGAGGACGATGAGGAACCAGCTGAGGATGAAAATAGCCCTGAGACACTCAATCAGCGGTATTTGATGAGTGAAGCGGAGGCCAGAATTTACATTATGCGTCTCGCTGTCAGTGCTGTCGAGGAGCATCGACGAATCGAAAATCAGCGTGCAGCGTACGATTTAATTTTAGATTATCAATTTATTATTCGAAAGTTAGAGTTACAGACCCGTGATGACGAGGATAGGCGGCAAGTGGTTGACGATGAGGTCACCTTACGAAAGATTGGCCTCCAAGGTGAACAGTCGGCATTAGACCGGCTATACACACATCATCAGATCTCTGCCCAGGCCTATCGTTCTGCCACCCGGGCCATCAAACGGGCCATGCGGCGAATCGACCACCCTAATCGTCAGCTGGATCTGACAATTCTAAAAAACTGGTCAACCTTTTTGCATCGGACTTGGTTACGAATTAAGATGGTCATTCACCACGCAAAAAGCCCATCTTCTGATAACGAATGGCTGTTGATAGACAGAGAAAGTGCTAAGTCTGCTATTAAAGCCTTGTCGAAGTATTTGGGTGCTGATGAGGTTGATCCGCAAGCACTAGACAAACAGGCGATTTATCACTTGGTTGTTTTCTATCGTAATCGGGTTGAACGTGCTCGAAAAGATCAGCGGGTATCGAGATCGGTGTACGCACAGCAGCTTAATCAGTTGAGAGTCATTGCATTAGGTGCTGAAAGAACCGGGGTTCAAACATTACTTGAGTCAGGTAATATTACTTGGCAGATGGCCGGTCGTTTACGCCAATACATCAACTACTCTGAAAATGTGTTGATGATGGCGGTCAATGATGAACTTGATTGAGTTAAGAAAAAAGCGTCTAGTTAATGGCTGATTGACCATTAACTAGACGCTTTTTAGATCCGTTTATTTTTGCTGGTCATTTTGATCAGCTTCTTTTTTTACGGTTTTTGTGTTTTGAAGTGCGCGTTCGTTTGCTATTTGGCTATGATAGGCCAAGTAAACCAACCAGTAAGCCAGCAGTTGAAGCAAGGTCATTAAGCCCACAAAAAATAACATGGTGGGTGTCCACATGTGTAGTAGACGCTCAGTGATCAGCTCTGGTGAAATGAAAAGATAGACTGTATGAATTCTCATGAAGCGACCAACGTAGATACCAACTGACGAGAGAAAAGTCAGTAACAGCACCACCCCAGTTTGCAGCCACGAGTTACCCTTTAAATAGCGTTGAGTAATAGTATTTGCCACGTAATTAAGACTCCAGAAGCCTAAAATGACGCAGAAGAGAACACTAATCAACAGGTAAGTAAAATAAATCCACACGTGTAGGTTAAGCTGAAGGAGACCGTCAGCACCGTAAGGCTCAAGGAGCGACAGATGAAAGAGGTCCGTTAGCAGGTAGGGTGCATTGGGGTAGAACACAAGCCACAAAAGAACAATCAACCAGAAAAACAGACCGCTTTTAGGCCGTTCCTTGCTCAGGTGGAAACTGATTTCGATGGGTAGATAACCCAAAAAGGTATTCAAAATTAAAAAAGTAAAAGGCTCATGTGCGAACTGCCACAGAAATAACAGCCACAGCACAACAAAAATCCGGATTTGCCAGCGTGCGTGACCCGCCAAGAGATCATCTCCCTGTTCAAAATATCACTACTCAAATAATAACAGATTACTTGAGTAGTCGCATGAAATTTCAGAGGGTTTCCAAAAAAAATGGCATTTTACTTGTCGTGACCCTTAGAAATATAGTTGTGTTTCTAAAAAATAGGAGTTGGCGTGCTATAATGTTACCTGAATAGATTTTTGGAGGGAAATTATCTAATGAATCTTGATTGGAGTAGCTTTTTGACGTGGCATAACATCGTAAACCTCCTCGATATTCTCGTCGTCTGGTTTGTTTTTTACGAACTGATTATGCTGCTGCGAGGAACCAAAGCGGTTCAGCTCTTGCGTGGAATTATCGTGATTGTCGTCGTCAAGATAATTGCGGTTTACGTAGGGTTTGGAACGGTATCATGGTTAATGGACCAGGTAATCAACTGGGGTGTCATCGCCATGATCATTATTTTCCAACCAGAGATTCGACGCGGGTTGGAACATCTTGGGCGTGGATCGGTATTCGTTCGTAATCGACAGGTGAATGAGGCCGAAAAACAGATGATTGCCGCCTTAGATAAAGCTATCCAGTACATGTCCAAGCGACGGATCGGTGCTTTGATGACCATTCAAATGGATACTGGACTGGAAGACTATATTGAAACGGGAATTGAATTAGATGCTAAGGTTACCGGTGAGCTGCTGATTAATATTTTTATTCCTAATACACCATTGCACGATGGGGCAGTTATTATTAGGGATAATAAGGTGTCAGTAGCTGCAGCTTACTTACCACTTTCAGACAGCAATCTGATTCCTAAAGAATTAGGAACTCGGCACCGTGCCGCAGTCGGTATCTCGGAAGTAACGGATGCGTTGACAATCGTTATTTCTGAGGAAACAGGTGAAGTCTCGATTACTAAGAATAATGAATTGCTCCGGAACATGGATCAAAACGATTATTTGAAGTTCTTGAATAATGAACTGATCAAGGATCAAGAGCCTGAACAACCGAAAAATCCACTTACCTGGCTGATTGATGCCCTTAGCCAGTTCTTTGGGGGAGGTAATCGGTCATGAAAAAAATCTTCAATAGTCGTTGGACCTACCGGCTAGTGTCGTTATTCTTGGCGGTTTGTCTGTTCTTATACGTGAACAGCACCAAAAGTGCGACTAACCAACAAACCAATAACGCCACTGGAACTAATTCAACAACCTTAACAGCTACTGAGCAAAAAACAGTTTCGGTTCAGCTTAGATTAGATGTCGATTCTGATAAGTATTTTGTAACCGGTTATCCCGAGAAGGTCAAGGTTCATTTGCGAGGACCAGCTGCTTTAGTTACAGCAACGGCCAACACACAGAACTTTCGCGTTTTCGCTGATCTGACCAGTTTTAAACCTGGCGAACATTCCGTGAAATTAAAACAGAGCGGGTTGAACCGCGACCTGAGCTATCAAATTGCTCCTGCTAGCATTAAAGTTAATATTCAGCCTCGTCAGACTGTTAGTTTCCCGGTTAGCGTTCAATATGACAAATCTCGGATTGCTAAAAACTATGTTGCAGGCAGTCCCAACAGTGATGTGACAAGCGTTAAGGCAACGGGTGCTGAGAGCGAAATTGATCGAATCAGTAAGGTCGTAGCACAACTGAATTTGGCTCAAAACACGAAGAAGTCCGTTAATAATGAAGCGGTCATTGAAGCACTTGATAAAAATGGTCGGACAGTGAATGTCATTTTGACGCCCGCTACTACTCAAGTCAACTTACCGGTTACTGGCAAAGGGAACTCCAAGACGGTACCACTGAACTTTAAAGCGAAGAGTGGCAACAGTGACGAAACGTATAGCTTTGAAAGTAATACGAAGTCAATTAAGGTATTTGGTTCTGCATCAGAATTAAAGGCGATTTCAGAGTTCAATGCAGACGTTGACGTGAGTGATGTAAAGAATGAAAAAACCAAAACAATTAGTTTAGACGCAAGCGCTAATAAGGTGACGGGAACTGATCCGGAGAGCGTTAAAGTAACGATTACAGCTGAATCTAAATGATAACTGGAAATGAGGAAATTTAAACATGAAGTATTTTGGAACTGATGGTGTACGTGGTATTGCTAACCAAGAATTAACCCCAGAGTTGGCTTTTCGACTTGGCCGTGCAGGTGGGTATGTCTTAACTGAACACGCAACTGATCGCGAGCAGCCACAAGTGTTAGTTGCTCGAGATACCCGAATTTCAGGGCAGATGTTAGAAGAAGCAATCGTTGCTGGCCTTCTTTCAGTGGGGATTGAAGTCTTACGTTTAGGCGTAATCACTACGCCTGCAGTTGCTTATCTTGTTCGGACACAGGGTGCAGATGCCGGTGTTATGCTGACGGCTTCTCACAACCCAGTCGAAGACAACGGCATCAAGTTCTTCGGTGCGGATGGCTATAAGCTCTCTGATGATCTGGAGGATGAAATCGAAAAGTTGCTGGAACAAACGGATACCTTGCCAAGACCAGCAGCTAAAGGATTAGGAACTGTTGAAGATTATCAAGAAGGCAGCCAAAAATACATTCAATTTTTGGAACAAACCATTGATGACGATTTAACTGGCATGCACATTGCCGTCGATTCAGCTAATGGCGCCACCAGTAATTTGGTTTCAAGATTATACGCTGATCTGGGTGCTGAATTTGATACGATTGCGACGACACCTAATGGCTTGAACATCAATGATCAGGTGGGCTCAACTCATCCAGAACAGCTCCAGAAGTTTACTGTCGAAAAAGGTGCCACGATTGGCCTCGCCTTTGATGGTGATGGCGATCGTTGCATCGCTGTTGATGAGGAAGGCAACGTGATCAACGGTGACAAGATTATGTATATTTGTGGGAAATACATGTCAGAGCACGGCCGTCTTAAGAAGGACACCATCGTCACCACGGTGATGAGTAATCTCGGGATGTATAAGGCTATGGAAGCACATGGCTTGACCAGTGTTAAGACCAAAGTTGGCGACCGCTATGTGGTGGAAGAAATGCTTGCTAACGGTTATAACCTGGGTGGCGAACAGTCAGGTCACATCGTTTTCTTGGACTTTAATACCACTGGTGATGGCATGCTGACAAGCTTGCAGCTGTTGCACATCATGAAAGAAACGGGTAAGAAATTATCAGAGTTAGCTGAAGACGTTCAAGATTACCCACAACAGCTAGTTAATGTTAAAGTTGCTGACAAGAAGGCAGCCTTAGATAATCCTGCTATTAAGGGGATCATTGACACTGTTGAAAAGGAAATGTCTGGTGATGGTCGCGTTTTGGTACGGCCTAGCGGGACTGAACCATTATTGCGGGTCATGGCTGAAGCACCTACGCAAGAAGCCGTTGACGGCTACGTTAACCGCATTGTAGAAGTCGTTAAGAGTGAAGTGGGCATCAACTAGTTTTCTGAAACTATAAAAGCGGTTTTCAAACTTTGCTGTTTGAAAACCGCTTTTTATACGTTTCCTCAAAAACGGGGTGGTTTTCATCTATACCACTTTTTACTTTATTATTGACATATCATTTAAAAGACTGTAGAGTATACATGTCTTTAGATGATAGAAATATTATTGAGTCTATACCAATTACAATATTATGAAAATTAGAGGATGAAATATTATGTGTGGAATTGTTGGTGTTACAGGTAGCGATAATGCAGTAAAAATCTTACTTGACGGCCTACAAAAGCTTGAATACCGTGGTTACGATTCAGCTGGAATTTATGTAAACGACCAGAATGGTCAAGATTACCTCGTGAAAGAAAAGGGCCGTATCGCCGACTTACGCCGTGAAGTTGGCCCCGAAGTTCACGGGACAACCGGGATCGGTCATACGCGTTGGGCAACTCATGGTGTTGTCAGCGTGGCTAACGCACACCCACAGGTCTCAAAAGATGACCGTTTCTATTTAGTTCATAACGGTGTCATCGACAACTTCCAGGAACTCAAGAGTGATTATTTGAGCGACGTTCCTTTCACTAGTCAAACCGATACTGAAGTCATGGTTCAACTGGTTGATAAGTTTGCTGTGGAAGATGGTCTAAACGCCCATGATGCCTTTACTAAAGCATTGAGCTTACTCAAGGGTTCTTCATACGCCTTTTTGCTGATGGATCGTGAGGATCCGGAGACACTTTACGTTGCTAAGAACAAGAGTCCACTATTGATTGGTGTCGGCGACGGCTTTAACGTTGTTTGCTCGGATGCCTTAGCGATGTTACGTGAGACTCATGACTTCCTGGAATTAATGGATGGCGAAGTGGTTACCATTAAGCCTGATGAAGTTAAAATTGAAGACCGAGATGGCAAACCAGTCGAACGGAAGACCTTCCACGTTGATATGGATGCCAACGAAACCGATAAGGGCACTTATCCATTCTACATGTTGAAAGAAATTGATGAGCAGCCAAACGTCATGCGTCGTCTAGCTCAGGTGTATTTATCTGAAACTGGGGAACCGGTCATCAGTGATAAATTACTGAATTCAATGAAGCAAGCTGACCGGATCTACATTGTAGGTGCCGGTACCAGCTACCACGCTGGTTTGGTTGGTAAGCGATTGTTTGAAAGTCTGACCCAGACACCTACGGAAGTACACGTTTCATCTGAATTTGCCTACGAACAACCTATTTTATCTAAAAAACCATTCTTCATTTTCTTGTCACAAAGTGGTGAAACAGCTGATTCTCGTGAAGTGTTAGTTAACGTTAATGCCGGTGGTCACGAGAGTTTAACCATCACTAACGTCCAAAATTCAACTTTATCACGTGAAGCAACTTATACCCTGTTACTCCATGCGGGTCCAGAAATCGCAGTGGCATCCACTAAAGCTTATACTGCACAGATTGCGCTTGAAGCAATTTTGGCTAAGGCTTTGGGCGAGGCTGATAATCAGATCGTTGCACAACGGTTTGACGTTCGTCACCAATTAGGCCTAGTTGCAACAGGTATTCAGGCGATTGTGGACGAGAAGAACAAGATTGAAGAGTTAGCTAAATCAACCTTCTTAGATACTCCGAACGCCTTTTATATCGGTCGTGGAATCGATCAGAATGTTTCCCTTGAAGCCGCTTTGAAGTTGAAGGAAATTTCATACGTTCAAGCGGAGGGCTTTGCTTCTGGTGAATTAAAGCATGGTACGATTGCTCTGATTGAAAAGGGTACACCAGTTATCGGTATCATTACTCAAGAGAAGACAGCTGGCTTAACTCGCTCAAACTTACAAGAAACGATGGCTCGGGGCGCACATATTCTGACCATCGTTTCGGAAAACTTGGCTAAGCCTGGTGATGACATCGTTCTGCCAGACGTTGACGAGTTAATGACGCCACTATTGAGTGTTGTCCCAACGCAGCTAATCGCTTATTATACGAGTCTTAACAAGGGCTTAGACGTTGATAAGCCACGTAATTTAGCTAAGAGTGTTACCGTTGAATAGCTTTTAACAACAAAAAAAATCATCATCAGTCGTAATAGGCTGATGATGATTTTTTTGATATTGACTCAAAGTGGCCGCTTCATTTCAAATAAGCCGTCCACTGTACCATAAACTGATCCCGCGAGTCTGGCTAACGGATCCAGCTTAGCAGCGTCAACGTGGAAGGTCTGGGTATCTAATACCTCGTCTGCAAAGTAAAAGTCGTTGACTTCCAGAATGAAGAGGTCGCTTTGCACTTGAGCTTGATTATCAGTTATGGGTACGTATTGATAGAGCGTTGTTTCAAAACGAACTTTAGGTGCCACAAGTGCAGGAACAGAGATTGTCTGACTTGGGGTAGTAGCAAGCTGGGTGAGATCAAGTTCACTTTGATCACGAGGTAAACTTGCAGCTGTTTGGTTCATTTCGGTGGCTAACGATTGGCTGACGAGGTGGACGACAGCTTCCTGGTTGTCTAATAGATTAGCTGCTGTGTCTTTGAGCTGATTTTGTTTACGACCAATGGCGAGTGTCATTAGGGGTAACTCACTGGAAATGGCTGAAAAGAAGCTGAAGGGAGCGATGTTTAACCTCTGCTTGGGCTTCGGACCTAAAGTGGTCACCCAGGCGATTGGCCGTGGGATAATGCTGCCAGACAGTAATTTATAACGTTTCAGGGCTGTTAGCGAGTTACTTGAGAAATGCTGCATGATAGACCTCCTCAAAGGATTTGCCCTCATTATAGCGCAAGGTGTGATGGCTGGTGTAATGAATAATTGTGAAACAAATAATTTGACGTTTTCAAGCATCTCCGTGGACGTTGAAAGCTCACCGTGGTACAATTCCGCAGTAGAGAAAAGGAGCGACAAACATGAAATTTACAAAAAAACGTAGTCAAAATAGACAAGCAGAAGAGAAACGAGACGCCACATGGAAAAAGTTCAAGACGCAGCAGAATACCCTTGCAGCGAATAAGCGTGGCGATAGGCAGCGAGGCAGTCGAAAAGTAAATTACTAAGCAGAATTGGTCGTTTTTCTTGCAATATTGGTCTAGATGACTTATCATTGGGCTATACCAGCAAAAGGGAGTGGCGAATCATGTCAGAATATACAAAAGCAAAAATGAATGTGATTATCGTTAAAGATCGTACAGAAGGCGGACGGAAAGGATTTGAAGTTTTCCAAAATGCTTACCGGAATGGTGCCAAGGTATTTGGACTAGCAACTGGTAGTACACCAGTGACGACCTATGAAGAACTTACCAAGAGTGACCTTGATTTCAGTCAAATGACGTCGGTTAACCTGGATGAATACGTTGGTTTAGCTCCTGATCATCCACAGAGCTATCACTACTTTATGCAAAAACATTTATTTGATCAAAAACCATTTGCACACTCATATGTTCCGGATGGTTTGAACAGTGATGCAGAAGCTGAGATGAAGCGTTATGATCAAGTAATTGCGGACAATCCAATTGATTTACAGATTTTAGGACTTGGTCAAAACGGTCACATCGGGTTTAATGAACCCGGCACTGATCCTGCACTGGGTACTCATAAAGTTGCCTTGACTGAATCAACGATCAAAGCTAATGCCCGTTTCTTTAAGAATGAAGATGAAGTACCGCGTTATGCTTATTCAATGGGTATTGCCTCGATTTTAACCAGTAAGCATATTCTATTGGAAGCGTTTGGTCCTGAAAAGGCTGAAGCTGTCAAAGCAATGATTGAAGGCCCAATCACGACTGACGTTCCGGCTAGCTTCCTGCAACAACATAATCAAGTGACGATTATTATTGATGAAGCGGCGGCAAGTCAATTAAGTGAAGAATACTAATTCAATTTAGAGAGAATTGAAGGTAGCATGAGAGAGAAGAGCGGCGATGAAGTCGGTCTTCTTTTTATTTTTAGGGGGATGGTTTGGTTGGTCAGCTTTAGTTTTGCTTGTGACAGTGAGTTGTTTAAGAGAAGGTCGACCAAGCTTGTTTTCGCATCATATTCCAATTATAATAAGAATAAATTGTTGTATCTGAGGGGGACATACACATGCGGAAACAATGGATGGTGGGCTTGCTCACTGTTGGCTTAGTCGTATGCGGTTTAACTGGTGTGGGGCACACCAGAGCTGAAGCGAGCACAACGGCTGACACTTTTATCAGCAACATGTCATCGCCGGTAAAAAAGGTTGCTGATCAATACAAACTGTATCCATCAGTCATGATGGCACAGGCTGCGTTGGAAAGTGGTTGGGGAACAAGCCAGCTCACAATCAATGCAAATAATTATTTTGGTATCAAAGGGTCGTATAATGGCGCTTCGGTGACCATGAGTACGGCAGAATACAATGCTAATGGTCAACTTTACTATACGCAGGCGGCCTTTAAAAAATATCCAGATGCAGCAGCTTCCATGACAGATAATGCCCAGCTGTTACGCAATGGGACAGCTTGGAATCCCAATTATTATTCAGGTACTTGGCGAGAAAACGCGCCGACTTACGAATCTGCAGCCAATGCGCTTACAGGGACTTACGCTACTGCACCGAACTATGGTAGTTCCCTGATCAACCTCATTCAGACTTACAAGTTTTATACGCTAGATGGCTCAACTAGTTCAGCGGAGTCCGCAACGCCATCTCAAAAACCCGTAGTTGATACGACCAAGGTCAATTATTACATTGGGTCGAATAGCCAAACGGCAACTTTGGGATCAAAGTATAAGGGGTATGCACTTTATAATCATGTGAAGGGCAGCAAGTACAAAACGACTAAGTACAGTTGGTCCCAGATTGGTGGCTGGCAGGGACGGCCGGTCTGGATTGATGCCCGTGGGTATAAAGTCAGCACGAAGACGAATTGGTATCGAGTCCGGTTTAGCAAACAGACAACCTCAAAGAAATATTGGGTTTACTCAAAAGCGCTTAGTTTTCCTAAGACCACTTACAAGGCTGATAAGAAATCGGTCACTTTGAATGGAACCATTTATCCCGTATATGATCACGTGTTTAATTCAACGTACATTGCCAAACAGTTGACGACCACTAAAGCACTCACAAACCATTCAGTAACAATCGACAAGAAAGCAACTCACGTTCAAAATGGCGTTACCACAACCTGGTATCGAATCCATAGTAGTTCACTAACCGGCTGGGTCAGCTCTCTAGCCATTAAAAAATAAATAAATACTTCAAGATAAAGGCCTTGGTACCGTTCTGGTATCAGGTCTTTTTCAAAGGTTAAGATTTTAATTTATTAGTAAACATTAACTTGTGAAATAATCAGAAACCGGTATAATATTCTCGGTTTAGTATTTAGATAGGAGATTTATGACGATGAAGGTCTGGAAAAAGCTGACAATTTTACTGGTTTCTGCACTGGGACTTGGTGCATTGACAACAGAGACTGTGCAAGCAGACACACACACCGATTTTATTAACCAAATGAGCCAACCAGTACTAAAAGTGAGTCGCCAGAATCATCTATATGGTTCGGTTATGATGGCACAGGCAGCACTGGAAAGCGATTGGGGAACTAGTCAGCTATCCGTTAGCGCGCATAACTATTTTGGCGTTAAGGGCAGTTATGATGGGCACTCGATTACAATGTCCACGGCTGAGGCCAACGCTAGCGGGTCAATGTATAACACGTTAGCTCAGTTTAAGGTTTACCCTTCCGCACAAGCGTCTTTAAATGACTATGCGAAAGTGTTACGTGGTGGGACGACTTGGAATCCGTTTCTCTATGAGGGTGCTTGGCGGGAAAACGCGAGCTCCTACATGACAGCTACGAACATTGTTGCGGAAAACTACGCTACTGACAATGATTATGCGGAGAAGCTTAATAAAATCATTGCTGACTATGATTTGCACGATCGCTTTGATCGCAGCACCGCCAATAGTACGGATGCGGATACCAGCACTCGGGTGACACCTGGTGTGGCTTATGCCAGCTACGACGGGACGGCCACCATCAAAACAGGGTCTATCAAATTTTATAATGGCGTTCCTACGACCAGCGATAAGGCCAAAGTCATTCGAACTAAGGCGTTGGCCAACAAAAAAGTTAAAGTGTTATCGCGTGGCATCGTGACTAAGAACCAAACAATCTGGTATCAGGTTAAAAGCGGTTCGGTAACCGGCTGGGTTCAGATCACTGATATCTTGGGCCTTAAGAGTAACTAGGACCAAACAAGCAAGACAGGGTTCATGTTCTCTGATATAATGACGTTCATAGTGTTATAAACCGAAAAATGATGTTAGGAAGATTTTAATAAAATGGCAACTGATTATAAAATTATGGTGCAAAATGTCACCAAAGAATATGATTTATTTAAAACGCAATCAGAGAAACTACGGGCGTTCTTCGCGTTGAACCGTAAACCGGTACCGCATTTCTGGTCTTTGATGGGCGTTTCACTCAAGGTGATGCCTGGTGAGACTTTAGGACTGATTGGTGTTAACGGCTCTGGAAAGTCCACCTTATCGAATATTATCTCGGGCATTATTCCGCAGACCACGGGCATTGTTGACGTTCGCGGTGAAACCTCGATTATTGCCATTGGTGCAGGGTTACGGGGCAACCTTACCGGACTTGAAAATATTCGCTTAAAGGCTCTGATGCAGGGATTAACCAATGAAGAAATCGACGGTTTAATGGATGACATCGTTAGCTTCGCTGATATTGGTGATTTTCTGTATCAACCGGTTAAGAGTTATTCTAGCGGGATGAAATCTCGACTTGGCTTTTCGATTGCTGTCCATGTGAACCCAGATATTCTCATTATTGATGAGGCTCTTTCGGTTGGTGATGATACTTTCTATCAAAAGTGCGTGGATAAGATCACTGAATTTAAGGCTGAGGGGAAGACGATTATCTTTGTCAGTCACTCTTTGAAGCAGGTTGAAATGCTTTGTGACCGCGTTGCTTGGATCCATTACGGTAACTTAAAAGAAGTCGGCGATACTGCGCCAATCGTTTCGGACTACCGTGAATTTGTGAAATGGTTTAAGAACTTAAGTAAAAAAGAAAAGAAACAGTTTCAGTTAAGAATGAAAGAGGCTCAAAAAGCTTTTGATATTGATGCGTTTCAGGCTTCGGTGGTGGAAGAACGGCAGAAACAAAATCCGACTGAACAAAACGTGGCTGGCAAGGTTAAGAAAGACTTTTATGGGTCCGTTATCAGTGAAAAGATGACTCTGAGTAGCCGGCTTTTGACGTTGGCGGTGGTGTTACTGCTGGTGTTTACGTGTTGGACAAACCTATCGGGTCATTCACTGTCAGAAGTTGTTTCTAACCCAACCACTTTAGTTCATCCCACAGCTCACGTGGATAAGACGGGGAGCTTGGATAAATAAATGAGCATTTAATTAGAAAAATGTGAGTATTCTCATAAAAAGTGTTATACTATAAATAACCATTTATTTACCCCCTGATTAGTTTTAACGAAAAGGGATATCTCACTAGTTTCTTGGGCCCCAATCGTTCTTTTGGACGGTTGGGGCTTTTTTAGCTCAAAGTCAACATGATAGGAATTTTTTAAAAAAGGTTGACAGCGCTTTCATAGTGCCTTATAGTATTCATTGTAAGGTATGAATTAATTACCTTCTAATCAATTCTCTTTCTCTCTTATGCCGCCACTATCTTTGATAGTGGCTTTTTGTGTTATATTATATGTGATAGTTACAGATGGAGGGAGCCCTTTACAATTGAAGAGTCACGAAACGTTTACACTCATTGAAGAGATTACTCGATTAGACGGTACCAAGTATATGGAAATCAGTAATATGGTGCAAAATGGTCGAGCTGAGTTGGCTGCTGAACGAGGTTTCATCAAGCAAGTTCGAATTTTACAGTTAAATATTCCCCATTCACCACACGTTGAAGCGTATGAGAACTACGTCAACGAAAACTATGAAATGCCAACTGAAGAGATGGATCATTTTGAGGAGTGGCAGAAGCCAGAAAAGATCCAGCACGAAGTTGATATGGTTTTAAAAGAAAATCACATTGGCTAATGAAAAAGGTTTGCACGTCAAGAATATTTATGGTATAAATAATTCATGGCGTTTTTATTGCCCCGTAGTTCAGTGGTAGAATAATTGACTGTTAATCAAGAGGTCGCTGGTTCGAGCCCAGCCGGGGCAGTCACAATAAAGAGCGGTTTTTAGTTTAAACATATTAAAATCTGGCAATCAGTTGATTTCACTGATTGCCAGATTTTTTGGTTCATGGTGTTAAGACTTAGGGTTGAAAGCAATTGATGTGAGATACTATGCTTCATCAGTTGTAAAGCGATTCAAAGTCATTTCTGCTTTTGCATGAACGTTGTGGAGCTGTAATTCTTTTAGATGTTCAAATAGAATTCCCTCACGCAAACCACTATTAGAAAAAGTAATGCGATCAGAGTCCAGATAACGCATCAATAAGGTCAATGGCGTCAAACCCCCGACTATGATGTCAGCACGGTCTTTACTGAGCCCAGGGATTGCTTTTCGGCCTTCTAAGTCTTGGCTAACAATTCTGGAGAAAGTGTCATCGACTGAATGCCGACTTAATCGATAACCATGGATATTCTCAAAATCAAGGATATTATTGAAACGTCGGTTGATTTTAGCCATTGTCCGATTACTTCCACCAAGGCCAATAACTGGTAAATTAAGCCCGTTACGCAACCACCAGATGCTGCTATAAACGTCGTTAACAAACGTCATGAGTTTAAACAAGCTGGCAGCGGTAATCTGATCGGTAGGTAGGTATTCCTGTGTTAGGTTAACACTGCCTAGGGGAATACTAATCAGATGACTAATAGCACTGTTTTGCACCAGCACAATTTCGGAGCTGGCGCCACCAGTATCTAAAATGACTGCGTTGGTTGCTGGTAAGGTTTCGCTCACACCAAGATAGTCATAGTAGGCTTCCATGGTGCCAGGCAAGACGACAAGTTTAATGTCTAGCTCAGTTTCAACCCGTTTTAGAAACTTTTTTTGATTCGTAGCTTGACGGGTGGCAGCTGTTGCAACTGCTTTGAGACGGACGTTGTTCATCTTTGAATAAACATCTTTGAATTCCTGCAAGGCTACCATTGTTCGGTCAATGGCTTCGGGTTGTAGGAGCTTTTTTTCACCCATATTTTCGGAAAGCCGAACGTATTCTTTCATCTGTTTAACCGTAGAGTAAGTGCCATCATCATCGATTTGGGTAATCGTCATTCGAGCTGAGTTGGAACCCAGATCAATCACTGCAAAATTTTCCATTAGTCAGATTCACTCCCATCATCGTAATTTAAAGGATTGGGTTGATTTTCGGGACTCAACATGGGTTGAAATTCGGTAGGGGCCGCCTTAGCTGCTGCAGTTTGATCACGTTGGACACGTTCAGCAGCCGCTTTAGCGAAGACAGCTTGTGATTCCAGCGGTACCAACCCTCGACGGTCAATGTGTACGTACGAATTGTCTGGTTGCAGTACCCGTGTCTTAACGTTATCATGCCACATCGTGTCGTAAATTTGAAGTACGCGATCGGCCAAATCGGGTTGTAGAATTGGGAAAAGTAATTCTACTCGGCGATTCAAGTTACGGGTCATCAGGTCAGCACTAGAAAGATAAACACTTTGCTGACCGTCAATATCGAAACTGTAGATCCGGCTATGTTCTAGAAAACGACCAACAATGGAGTGAACAGTGATATTGTCACTCACATCTGGGATCCCCGTTTTCAGGCAACAGATTCCGCGAATAATCAGCTGAATATTGACACCACAATGAGATGCTTTATATAAATGTTCAATCATCTTTTGATCTGACAAGGAATTCATTTTCATCCGAACAGTTACTTTAGCGCCCTCTTTAGCAGCATCACACGCTTGAGTCAGTTTGTCGTATATAAATTCGCGAATACCATCTGGGCTAATGTGGAGCTGGTGAAAGTAGGGCGGCTTGGAATAGCCGGATAGCATATTGAAGATATTGGTAGCATCGATACCCATGTCATTATTGACAGTGAACAAGCCCATATCCGTGTAGAAGTGTGCAGTAACGTCGTTATAGTTACCGGTACCCATATGCATGTATCGACGAATACCGCCTTGTTCTCGGCGGACAACCAGTGATAATTTACAGTGCGTTTTCAGCCCAATTAACCCATATATCACGTGGCAGCCCATTTTTTCAAGTTGTTTGGCCCAGTGAACGTTGTTTTGCTCATCAAAGCGGGCTTTAACCTCCACCAGTACGGTTACTTGCTTGCCATTTTGAGCAGCCCGGCCAAGATAGCGGATAATTGGTGAGTCGCCAGACACCCGGTAAAGCGTCATTTTAATGGCTAAGGTATCGGGATCGGATGCAGACTGACGGATGAATTCTACCACAGGGTCAAACTTGTCGTAGGGATGTTGCATTAACCAGTCATGGGAACGAATAGCCGCAAAAATATCATGGTTATGGTCTAATTTCTTTGACTGGTAAGCAGGAAAGCTGGCGTATTTCAAATCATCATGATTAATGATTTGGCTGACCAGTTTGCTCAAATAAGTTAAATCGACTGGACCGCTGGCTTCATAAACGGCGAAGTCGGGAGTACCCAACTCTTTATTCAACCGTTTTAACAACTTTTTGCTGATGGTGTTTTCAACTTCGAGGCGAATCACATTTCCGTGTTCGCGCAGTTTCAATTGCTGCTGAACGTCCTTGAGTAGATCGGATGTATCTTCTTCAGCAACGTCCAAATCCATATCGCGAATGACACGGAAGACGACGCTCTCTTTCACGTTATAGTTAACGAAGAGTTGTCCGACAAAGGTTTTAATAATCTCTTCAATAAGAATAAAGGTATTTTCTTCACCGGGTAACCGGACTACACGCGGGAAAACGTCTGGAATCTGCAAGGTTGCATATAAGTGACCGCTGCCATCGTTAGGTGTGAGTTGAACGGCCAGGTTTAACGTGTCATTAGCGATGAATGGGAAAGGTCTGGAACTGTCATCAGCCATTGGCGTTAGTACCGGATAAAGTTCGTCGTGGAAATAACTTTTGATAAACTGAAATTGTTCGGCTGTTAAATTAGTCGCTTTTTTGACGTGGACGCCAATTTGCTGCACAGCAGGAATCAGTGAGCGGTTCAACGTATTGTATTGCTTGATCAGCATTTCGTGGGCGCGAACGTTAACGGCTCGTAATTGTTCTTCAGCGGTTAAGCCCGAGGCATCTGGTTTAGGATAATTGACTGCGGCTAATTTTGCTAAAGAAGCCACCCGAACCATGAAGAATTCATCGAGATTGCTTTGAGTGATACTTAAGAACTTTAATCGTTCAAGGAGTGGATTGCCCTTATCTCGTGATTCCTCTAACACACGGTCGTTAAAATCGAGCCAGCTTAATTCACGGTTGGTGAAGTATTCAGGGTTACTGTAATTCTTTTTATCACTCATTTTGAACTCACACTCCTTTGCTTCAACCTTGGTTTCAAACCAAACGTTTCTTCAAAAAACTGACTCTTATACGCGAACTCCCAATTTTCAAAGGATAAGTTGTCATTACTATAAACCGTAATGACGAGTGCCGGTGTTTTTATTGAAACAGAGATTCGACTTATTTTTTGTTGCCGATCGTCATCTAACGCATCAGCTAGACGAAGAATCGCAGCAAGCTTTGCAACCAATAACCGCTCACCAGTGTCCAACTTCTGGAAATGACTCAGATCTTCACTTGGGGTTGTAGAACTATGATATCTGGCAATGGCGGCGATAATTTGCCGTTCGTGAATCGACAACCCAATAATACTTGTATGCCGAATGATGTAGTCAGAGTGCAGATAGTGTTCATGAGCAGCAACGTAAGCGCCAACGTCATGCAAAATTGAAGCAACTTGGAGTAACAAGCGGTCTCGGGACGTAAGCTGGTGGATTGGTTTTAATTGATCAAAGAGGTGTAAGGCAAACTTCGTGACCAGTTCACGATGGACGGGCTCAACACGGTAATGGTTCGCCATATTGGAGGCAGCGGTGATGGTCTGTTCAGAGAAATCATACTTACTGTAGCCGTTGCTGACCGCTTCGTTAATGGCTAAGCCATCCAGCACGGTATTTCGAGAAAAATGCAGTGAACCAGCTTGGGTTAAGTGCATCAGTTTGCGAACTAATAATAGTTCCGGTAGTAATAAAGGAATTTCAGTCTCTTTAACGCCGTATTGTTCAATCAAAAATTGGTCAGAGGCATCCACAACACGATCAAAAATTTCTTCAAATTGGTCTGCAGTGAGTGTATGATTCTGTTCATTTTCTACGGTTAGCTGGCTCAGGGGCATCGAACTGAGTAAAATTAATTCACTTGGACCATCAACACTTTCCTGAGGTAATAATCGTTTATAGTCTGACAATTTACTATCAATATAATCACTAAGAACTTCAACAGAATTAGGGGCGCTTTGGCGGAGGCTTTGCAGATCTTCAGCGATTCGAACTGGACCCAAAGAATAGTAACTGGAATACACAAACGACAGCTTATTAAATTGCGTAATGGTGGTGTTCCCTGAGTTAATGCCCACCAAATAAGTTAAGTCCTGGCTGGAAGCGATTTTCTTCTGACGCAGGTCAACGAGTACAGCCTGGTTACGATAGTAGGTTTCTTCGCTGATCGATAACCAGTTAAGCTTGATCCCGGTTTTTAAAAACACTTGGTCAGCGATAAAATCGGCGTTGATCGCCTTGGAAAGCGCCTCACTTCCCCAAAGCCGGTAATCCTCAATTTGGTAGTCGTTGAGCAATTGTAAAAAGCCCCGTAACGATGTCGCCATTTGATCCACTAAATCAAATTTAATCGGCTGATGTCGGTATAAGTCATCGCCGACTGGGAGCTCTTTGTGAACCCGTTCAATTGTTTTAAGTGATTTCAGGTCAACAATGAGTAGCTCCAATCCTTGAACGGAGATAATCATTGTCCCAAAGTAATGGTTTGCCAAATTAGTCGCCTCCAAAATAAAATTTAATAGAACACTTGATTATCCATAATTAAACGACTGATGTGTTTTTCAGTTTGCTGATTTTCGGGTGGCAAGGTCATATAATCACCGTACATTCGGGTAAGAATGTCATCGTAGGATGTCGGCACATTCACTTGCAGATATTCAAAAGGTACCGTGGTTAAATTATTGATTTCACTGCCAGAAAGAATTTCGCGATCGTAACTATACTGTGAGGCCAGATTTTTGTAGAAGTTAAAGCCTTGGTTATCATACTGGCGCATAATATTTTCACGTTCATGTTTCAGCTGGTTAAGATCCTCTAGTTTTTCTGGCTTAGGGTCTGACTTAAACTTGCGTAGCGGTGTCTCAATCACGTTGTAGCCAGCCTTTAAAATAATCCAACTGTCGAGGAGCTTAAAGTGCGTCATTTGGCTGCGTCTTTTAGCTGGTTCATCTGGAATCTGATCAAAGGGGAAAATGTCAATGAAGACGCCTTTTCGAGCGTTATTCACGTTTCCCTTTTCTTCGATGTAGGTGTGTCTATCCAGTAATTTCATATAACTAAATCCGTACGCGTCATCTGAGTAGGGAGTTTGCAGGAAGTAGTGGTCACCCCGTAGCTTGTTTGGTGCCAGTTTGGCAAATTTTTCGTAGTCGCCTCGGGTCATACCAATATCCATATCATCGTCCCACGGAATGAACCCCTGATGCCGGATTGCGCCTAATAGGGAGCCTCCGATTAAAAAATAATTAAGGGATAGCTCCTTACAGAGTGAAATAATTTTTGCTAAGTTTCCCAGTTCAATTTTATGAATGTGATCAACGAGTTCGATAAGCTTAGCCTTCTTTTTGAATTTACCTTAATTTTACACTCTTTTTATTACGGATTAAACTTCTACGAGTCGCTGATTGGAGTTGTTTACTTTCAAAATAAAGTCTTGAAAACTACAGTGTTTTTGCTTTCATATGGTAATCTTTTTAAGAAAATGATAAGCTACACATAGGAATGATATTAGATTAGGGTGAGTGAAATGGATCGATCAAAATTACTGGATGAGTACATTGATGTTTACATGAAGTCGCTTAAATATCTGGATTCTTTTGTTTCAGAACCGGCGATGAAGTTTAATTTGTCATTTGAACAGTACCTGATTATGCATGATATTGCGCAACAAGCCCAAGTTACTCTGGCACGTATCGCGGACAAACGGGGGGTTACGCGGAGTGCCATTTCTCGGCAGATCAAAGTGTTATTAAAGTTGAATTATATTTTTCAGCAGCGTGATGAAAAGGATCATCGCAGACAATTTTTGCGTCTAACACCTTTGGGAAGCAAAATTGAGGCTGTGTTGGCGCAGGCGGCTGAAGATCGGTTCAGCGGCTGGGTTGATATTTTTGGTGAGGATCGCGCCAATGATTTACTGCAGTTTATTCGTGAGTTTAGCGAAGCAGCTAATTTGGAGAATAACTCAAGGAATCAGTAAATTGATAGAAAAAAGCACCTTTTGAACTGTAGACAAAATGCGGTTCGAAGGGTGCTTTTTAATCATCAAAATTATCAACAACCTCAACGGTGTAGTTACCGCTGTTACGCAATAGTTTTGAAACGGGACAGCGACGTTCAGCTTGGTGGACAAAATCCACAGCCTGACTGTGGGTGACGTTGGGAACCCGAATTCGGGCAGTGACTAGAAAGTCCAGACCATCAGTACTTTTCACCATACTGACATGAACGTGAACCGATGCGAGATGAGGCAAACCATTTTCCTTCTCGATTGCTTCTAAAGTAGCTGACATGCATGTACTTAGTGAAAGGCCGAGTAACTGTTCGGGGTTGGTTCCTGGCGTGTCTTCTAGCGGATGACTGACGGCCACTGCTAAACCGTTCGGAATATAAGCAACGCCTTGAACACCATCGTTATTAATGGCTTCTGTTTCATATTTATGGATGTAGTGTTTTTCTTCTGTCAAAATTAAGCACTCCTTTCGTTCTTATTTTAGAGGTTTAAATCTGAAAACACAACGTTGCCGACTCAACTATACCAATTATGATATTTTTGATTAAAAGGTTTTTAATTGATGCGTTTATGAAAACAATGTTTGACTAATCATGCTTTCAAAATGGGAAAATACATGTTGGGGAAATCTAATTGATAATTTGAAATTTCGACTTTAAAACTAGACCAATTACACCTAATGAGCTATAATTACCTTGTTGTAGGAGTTGGTTTGGTAGTCCTGAAGCTTTGGAGGTCTCACTAATGAGTGTGATAAACTTTTCAGGCCACCCCGTAGTGCGAGAAGCCTTGGTTAAGCAGTTCAATCAACAAGGGAAATCGATTGATGCAGAGACGATGGCACACTTTCGGTCGATGGTACTCACCCATACCGAGCTGTTTGGGGAGCAGAACGGTACGCGGGGACAAACGGATATCTAGCAATTTGATTTGGGATAGTTACAATAAGCGGGATGATATTTTGTCATCCCGCTTATTGTGTGTTGGTACGTTGTTAACTTGAATTTAATTTCTAAAATGCTTGGCAAGTTGCCATCAGGTAATTAATCGTGGTTTAATAACAGTAAGGTGAAGAAGGGGCGATTAGTTTGTACAAAGTTATGGTAGTCTTACACGATAATGACGACTACATTCGCATGAACAAGGTTTACTTTGAGACCATGCCGGTTGCGGGACAATACATTATCCATTCTGACGGTTTGGCATATATGGTTGAGGAGGTCACCACTTTTGCAGGCTACGTTAGCAGCAAGGGAGCGACGACCATCTTGATCGTGCATCAAGCGCCTCGTGATGCCGCAGTCAACAAGTTGTACGGAATTGATATTGAACGGGATTTGGATGACCCTGAGAGTGAGTAAAATTATTTCTATTAAAAAGGCCAGATTACTTTGAATTTCAAGGTAATCTGGCCGATTTTTTATACTAATTTGTTGGTATGAAGCTCGATACCGTAGTGATGAGTCTGCATGTAACTGCGTTCGGCTGCATTAAATTGTTGCAGATCTTTTTCCGTTATTGGCCGAAGATGGTTGTAATCAAAGTGACAACCCCTAGTATCAGTCGTTTGAGTTGCGTTCATTCTATTAACACTCCCTTGTCTTAAGTTGCCATCATTATACACAGAAAGCGGTTTGGAAGCTATCAATAGGCTTCTTTATTAAATATTCATACATAAATTATAAACGAATTGATTTACAGATTACTGGTGTTTCAGGAAACACGCTGTTCAATATATTCGGTAGAATGCATCATTTGTGGCTGAGTAGACTTGGATTTTCCTGGTTGATGAAACTGAGTCATGCCAATTAAAAGTAATAGAATTGTTAATAACAATACGAACAGTTCAACGAGAACTTGTTTCATAGCGATTCTCCCTCCCAATGTGTGACTTGTTTCATTCATGATAACACGCTCGTAAATTGACAAAAACCTGGTTACCCAAAATGATGGGCAACCAGGTTTTGTCAGACAATCAATTTTGATTAAATGAGGTTCTTAGCATAAACGTACTGCATAAGTGAACGGGTTTCTGTAAATTCGTCTTCATCATGCAGAACCACTGTAATGAGACGATCATGTCCCGACTTTTGGCCGGTTCCGACGAAGCAATAGCCGGCAAGATCGGTATAACCAGTCTTTAGACCATCTACCTTGAGAGAGGAATCATAATACTTACGACCAGGTAAGAGGTTATTATAGTTGTAACAAAGCTGACCGGCAACGGTTAAACTACCGCGACTACTGTCTTCCAAGACAGCAGGATAGTCAGTGACTAAATGTTTGGCAATCAAGGCGACATCCTTTGCGGAAACCATGTTGGCGTTACTACCACTCACTGAGTAGCCGTAGCCACGCAGAGCAGATTGTTCCATCCCGTTAGCTGAAACATAAGTTGCGTGCCCTAAGTTCCACTTCTTTGCTTGGGCGTTCATCATGGAAATGAATTTGGTGTTGTAGGATGGTGTTGAACCACCGGCAACCCATTGTCCAAGGGCAATTGCGGCGTTATTTGAAGATTCAATTAAGGCAGCTTGATACAGCTGTTTAACGGTATAGCTGTTTTGCTTAAATTTGAAACCACCGTACACACTAGAATTACCCATTCGTTTCAGCCCAGAGTATGATGTGTTGACTTTAGAATCCCAGGTTGATCCGGTATTAGCAACCTTTTGCTCAACTAAGTAAAGTGTCATCAACTTGGTAACGCTGGCGATTGGCCGCGCGGTATTAGCACTCTTTGAGTATAAGACTTTGTCAGTTTTGGCGTTCATAGCAACGGCTGATTTAGCATACTTAAGGGATAGGGGTGCCTTTCCCTTTGTTAAGTAACTGTGCCATACATAGCCTGAAACGGTACCGGCTCCGTTCTTAACGGCATAGTAAATTGCTTTGGTGGAGCCATGTTTTAAGGTGACTTTTTTCGTTGCATACCAAGTGGTATTAGGATACTTGCTCAAGCTCGCCAACTTTTTAGTATGGGTAATGTTGTACACGGCCCCCTTACTTGAAGCACGGTGATAGGCAGTTTTGGTCATGTTAGAACTGCTGACGACACTGTAACTAGCTGCTGAAGCCGCAGCGGGTTTTAACGACATGAGACTAAATAAACTTAACAAAGCCGCAATCGTCATCAAAACAACGCGGGTGAATCGATTAAATGTTGTTGTCATAATTTCCTCCCTTTTACTCTTTACATTCAAGTTAGCATGATAAACATTGCCTGACAACGGCATCTCTTGAATTGTAATTAAACTGTGTAGTTGCGGTCACTTGATTGTAATGGTTCAGAACACGAACGTGAAACAATGTACAAACTGGGGTTCAATCTGTGTGTTGACAAATGAAGCGAAACTCATTAATCTGAAGCATAGGTACTAATGAAGCCCGTCGAATGTTGACGGGCCTTGATTGGTTTATATACCAGTTTTTATTTCAGGTTAGAAGGGATAACATGTCAAAGTTTCCAACGTATAATTCACAGCAATGGGCAGACGCCAGGGATGCTGTGATGCAAGAGTATCAAGATTTCGTTGAGGATTTGAGAACTCAAGGGGTAGACTACACGATTAAAAATGCTCGTAAGTTGCTGATTTTTCAAGATTTAATTGCTGAATGGCAACATCACTTACCAACCGTTATTTCGGATCTGGAAGAAAACACTTTCGCCTTATCAGTTTTTGATGAACTTAAGAAACATAAAAAATGTACATTATTAGAGCGTGCATATAATGATATGTCATCTTGGTCGAACTTTAATCCTTTGGCACTAACATTGTGGCTGGAGTTGTCGGAAGACGAAGCTATTACCGAGTTTTAGAGGTTGAAACTACAGTCAATTAGCTTTCTAAGTCGCGATTAATATGCTAAACTATAAACTGTAGTTTTTATGGGGATGTTAAGGATTCGACAGGTATAGGTCGAACTCAGACTGCGCTTCGTAGCGAGGGTCTACGTTAAAAACCTCACCTAATTTTTAACTGCAAATAACAGTTCAAAATCTCTTGCATTAGCTGCCTAATAAGCGCTAAGTAAGGATCCGCCTGATCTCGCCCATGGGTCTGATACGGGTCTTAAATTAAGTGGGCTTACGCTGCCGGCTCCCATCTGAAGTCGTCAGAAGAGCTTAATCAGGTTAGCTGTTCATGTTTGGCCCTGACAGGCGGCGAATTGATCAGTGAACTTTAAATAGTCTGAATATAAGCGTAGAGGTTTGGGTGGCGATATGCTTGGACGCGGGTTCGACTCCCGCCATCTCCACTAGATAATATAAAAAACCATGATTCCCATTTTCAGGGAGTCATGGTTTTTTGATGCAGTATCACGTTTAGAGGAGTTTAAAATGCTTAAGTCCGTTGACGATGCCATGGTCTACGTTAGCAGTGGTGACAAACTCAGCCGCTTTTTTTACAGGCTCGAGACCGTTCCCCATTGCAACACTGTGGTCGACGACTTCAAACATGGGCAAGTCGTTATTGCCATCACCAAAAGCATACGTTGGGATACCCTTGAATTCTGGGCGTGAAAGCAGGGTAGTGATACCAGCTTTTTTTGATACGCCGGGACCGACAACATCAATACTATATGGCGTTTGTCTGAAGAAAGTGAGTTCATCTTTAAAACTACTGGTGTAATCTTTGTCGTTCTCATCAGTGGCAATAATCAGCATCATGTGTACCGGGTAAAGTTGCCAGAACGTTGGATCAATGATTGGAATCGGACTGTTAATATAATGATAGACTTTTTTGACGTTTGCAGTCATTCGATTGATTCGATCAGTTTGATTATTCAGTGTTGCGTAAGCATCATCGTGATTTTTGACTAAGCCGGTCAGTCGCTTAATGACGTCTTTGGGGATGACCGTGACGTCGATTGGCTTGCCGTTCAACGCGATGAAGGCCCCGTTGGCAGAGACTAAAGTATCGATTTGAGTTTGTTGAAGCACGGTTTTAATTTCAAAAATGTTGCGGCCAGTTGCAATTACTGGTAACACATCATTTGCTTTTAGCTGGGTGATAGCGTCGATAACTTCAGGATCAAGTTGGGTTTGATCGTTGAGTAATGTACCATCTAAGTCAAAAAAGACGATTGCTTTTGTCATGAATCAATTCACCTTTCCTGTTACTTTATTATGTCGATTGTAGCACATTCTTATATTTGATTTGTGACGATTAACACATTTCGAGTATAATAGGAACGATTATAGAAAAATCGCAGAAGACGGCACATTTCTGGCATTGTTGATGTGTTCAAAGATGAAAGTTATACTTTAATAATGGCAACTTAAATGTTTCCGAATCAGCTTTTTGAAAAAAGTTATTGATTGACGGAGGATTCGACATGAAAATATTAATGATTGAAGATAATAAATCTGTGTCAGAAATGATGCAAATGTTTTTTAAAAAAGAAGGCTGGGACGCTCATTTTGCATATGATGGTGAGCAGGCGGTTCAAATGTTTAATGAGAGCCCAGAAGAGTGGGATATGATCACGCTGGACCTTAACTTACCAAAGATGGATGGGATGCAGGTCAGTGCTGAAATTCGTAAGTCATCACCAACTGTCCCCATTATCATGTTGACGGCTCGTGATTCTGAGAGTGATCAGGTACTCGGCTTAGAGATGGGCGCTGATGATTACGTGACCAAGCCATTTAGCCCAATAACCCTAATTGCCCGGATTAAGGCGTTAGATCGGCGTGCAAAGATTGCCGGCAACGTGGCCGAACATGAACCAATGTCATCTGGTAGTACTACCGCTGAGGAGCAGTTTGATATTGATACTGGAAAATTCCAGTTAAATAGCAAAACTCGTGAGGCATACTTGAACGGCAAGCAGATTAATGACCTGACACCCAAAGAGTTTGATTTGTTGCGGACATTGGCACAAAAGCCACGTCAGGTATTTTCCCGGGAACAGTTGTTACAACTGGTCTGGGATTATGAATACTATGGTGATGAACGAACGGTGGACGCCCATATTAAAAAGCTCCGTCAAAAAATCGAAAAGGTTGGTCCACAAGTTATTCAGACGGTTTGGGGAGTCGGGTATAAGTTTGATGATACCGGAGCTGATGAACAATGAAACTGGTCTACCAGCAGTTATTAGCCTTGTTATCAATGGTGGCAATCGTCCTGGTTTTACTTGGTCTGTCTTTTAGCAGTATGACTAAGGAGTATGTCTATCAAAATACCTGGACGAGTTTGGAAAAGTACGCCAATAGTTTGGTGGAACAGTCAGTACGAGTTTCATCCAGTAATCCGCAGCACGTTAATTTTGATTCGGAATCGCTGCTTAACAGTGAAGTCCTGCTACGCAATCAATCGGTTAATTTTACGATTTATAACCAGGATAATACGGCTATTTTCCCTGATAACGTTTATATTTCTAAGATTAAGTCCAGTGATTGGCAAAAATTACAGCGGGGGAAAATTGTTCAAAAAGTGACTGATCAACAATCACGCACAAGCGGCGGTCAAACCGAACCCGCAATGACCGATGTGTTAAAGCCTTACTTTTATACTGACCAGAGCAATCAAAAACACCTTGTCGCAGTGGTTAGAGTAGGGACATACGTTTCAAACATTAATTCCAATATTGCGGAAATCAACTCTAACTTAACGAAGGCGCTCTTAGTTGCTAGTTTTGTGGCAATGCTGCTGGCGTTCTTCATTGCCCGCTACTTAACCTCGCGAATTGAACGACTGCGAAAGGCGACTAAGCAAATTGCTAACGGTAATTATGAGGTTCAGGTCCCCAGTAAAAATCGTGATGAAGTTGACGATTTAGCAAACGACTTCAATAATATGGCGCGTTCGTTGCAGGAATCTAAGGAAGAAATTCAGCGACAAGAGCAACGTCGAAAAGAATTTATGGCGGATGCGGCTCATGAAATGCGGACACCTCTAACAACCATTAATGGCCTGTTAGAAGGTCTGGCTTACGATGCTATTCCTGAAGATAGTAAAGCCGAGAGTATTGATTTAATGCGAAACGAAACAAAAAGATTAATTCGTTTGGTTAATGAGAACTTGGATTACGAGAAAATTCGGAATAATCAAATTAGTCTGAATAAGCAGCAGTTCAACGCCATCGATACGTTGAACCGGCTGGCCGAGCAATTGGCACAAAAAGCAGCTGCCAAAAACGATCAAATTAGCGTTCAAGGTGGTACTGATATCGAGGTATACGCTGATTACGACCGCTTTGTCCAAATCATGTTTAATATCACGCAAAATGCCATTCAGTTTACCGAAAATGGTCAAATTGTTATCTTGGCGCAACGCGGTTATCAAGAAACCATCTTTAAGATTTCAGATACCGGTATGGGAATGACTAAAAAGCAGTTAGCTAATATCTGGGATCGATTTTACAAGGCTGATCCATCGCGGACTAATACTAAGTACGGTGAGTCAGGATTGGGATTAGCTATCGTTCACCAGCTTGTTTTACTGCATGATGGTAAGGTTGAAGTGACCAGCAAGCCAAAACAAGGAACGACATTTACGGTTATTTTCCCCGATCAACAAAGCAAATAAAATGAGCTCCGATTTAGAAATTGATTAAGAATAAAGGATTTTAAAGATAATCCTTTTTTTTTTGACCAAAATCGAGTAAACTAAACTAGATGAAAAGAGAATAAAGCGCTTTCAAAGATACTTTGAACGATGAAAGAGAGAACGGAGTGAATTTCATGGCAATACTTTTAGCATTAATCCCCGCGATTTGTTGGGGGAGCATTGGGTTAATTAGTGGCAAACTGGGTGGTACTTCATACCAGCAAACACTTGGAATGACAGTTGGTGCGCTCCTGTTTGGCATCTTTAGTGTGTTTTATTTTCACCCACACTTAACGAGTTTCGTTTGGTTAGTTGGAATCGCTTCAGGTTTATTCTGGGCAGTTGGTCAATTCCAGCAGTTCCAGTCGATGAAAGCAATCGGAATCTCGGTTACCGTTCCCGTTTCAACCGGGATGCAGCTTGTTTGTACAACTTTGGCAGGTGTTTTCTTGTTCCATGAGTGGACTACTACCAGAATGTTAGTTTTAGGCAGTACGGCAATGGTTGTTTTAATTGCTGGAATCGTGTTTACCTCGCTACGTGACCGGGCAAACGTTGCTAGAACAGGTTATAATGCCGCAGCAGGGGTGCGAGCCTTAATCTTCTCCACAATTGGTTATACGTTGTATACTGTGATCGTCAATTCATCAGGAGTAAATTCCAAGGCAGTTTTTCTGCCTCAATCAATCGGAATGGTGATTGGCGCGCTGTTGTTTGCTGCTAGAAACAAACCATTCGGTAAACCAATGGTCAAGAATATGGGTACCGGTTTAGTATGGGGAATTGGGAACTTCTTCATGTTTATGTCAATCCCCGCAGTTGGTTTGGCAATCAGTTATTCGTTAGCTCAAAGTGGAATCATCATTTCAACCTTTGGGAGCATTTTGCTTCTTGGGGAGAAAAAAACTGGTCGTGAAATGGCTTACATCACGATCGGGTCGATTCTGGTCATTGTTGGTAGTGTTATACTTGGAATGTTAAAATAATTAAATTGTGGTATAGTCCATTTATTTTTTCGGTGAAATCGGATATAATGGATTTTATCAAAATAAAAGTGAGGTACAGTTAAATGGCACACATTTCCTTTGACGCTTCAAAGCTTGATAAGTTTGTTCACGACAATGAACTTGGTGAAATGCAGGCGTTAGTCAACGCTGCAGATGAAGAATTAAGAACGGGTTCAGGCGCCGGCAGCGACTTTCGGGATTGGTTAACGTTACCTAAGGATTACGACAAAGAAGAATTTGAGCGAATCAAGGCTGCGGCCAAAAAGATTCAATCAGATTCAAAGGTATTAGTTGTAATCGGCATCGGTGGTTCATATTTGGGTGCCAAGATGGCAACTGATTTTCTTCACGAAACCTTTTATAACTATTTACCAGATGAACAACGTGACGCTCCTCAAATCTTATTTGCAGGGAACTCATTGAGTCCATCGTACGTCAACGATTTAATTAAACTGATTGGTGATCGCGACTTCTCAGTCAACGTTATTTCAAAATCAGGAACAACGACAGAACCTTCAATCGCTTTCCGGGTCTTCAAAAAATTGCTTGTCAAAAAATACGGTGAAGATGGTGCTAAGTCGCGTATCTACGCTACCACTGATAAACAACGTGGCGCTTTGAAGCAGGAAGCTGACGCTGCTGGTTACGAAACTTTTGTTATTCCAAACGGTGTCGGTGGTCGTTATTCAGTTCTGACAGCCGTTGGATTATTGCCAATTGCTGCTTCTGGCGCAGACATCGATCAATTGATGACTGGTGCTGCGGATGCAATGGACGCTTACGATAACCCAGATTTAACTAAGAACGAAGCTTACCAGTACGCCGCCTACCGAAACATTTTGTATCGGAAGGGCTTCACTACTGAATTGCTTGAGAACTACGAACCAAACATGCAGTACTTTGCTGAATGGTGGAAGCAGTTAATGGGTGAATCAGAAGGTAAGAACGAGAAGGGCATCTATCCTTCATCAGCTAACTTCTCGACCGATTTGCATTCACTTGGTCAATACATTCAGGAGGGTCTCCGTAACTTAATGGAAACCGTTGTGTTTATTGACAAGCCAAATCAAGATGTTGATATTCCCAAGGAAGCTGAAAATCTTGACGGTTTGAAGTACCTTGAGGGTGAAACCATGCATTTTGCCAATACAAAGGCTTTCCAAGGGGTTACCTTAGCCCATACGGATGGTAACGTGCCTAACATGAGTGTTCATATTCCTGACCAATCCGAATACACACTTGGTTACTTGATTTACTTCTTTGAAGTTGCTGTTGCCATTTCTGGTTACCTGAACGGAATCAACCCATTCAACCAACCAGGAGTAGAGGCTTACAAAACCAATATGTTTGCATTACTTGGTAAACCAGGTTATGAAGAATTAGGCGAAAAGCTTAACAAACGCCTATAATACGAAATTTAAAAAAATCCTTCGATCGTTTAAGATCGGAGGGTTTTTGAGTTTCATGAGGTTAGCTATTTGAGAACGCGGTAAATATCCAACTGCCGAATAGGACCAACACGACGATGGCGAAGATTCCGATAAAGGATGAGGCAAAGACAAAAATCAAGCCACCAACGATCAGAATCCCCAATATTCGAAACAGCCAGCCAAAGAGGCCGAAAAAGATGCGCAGTCCGAAGAAAACGATTAAACCAAGAACAATCATTGTCAGCACTTAACTTGCTTCCCTTCTTAAGTTAGATGAGTTAACTAATTTTAGAATCGATTTTAATTGTTTTGTTGCCACGATTGAATCAGCTGCTTGGACATTACTGGTGTGTTTTTAACAATATCTTGTGCTATTGGAGAGTTTTGGTACTGTGTTTTGATCCATTGGTTCGAGAAGAGCAGGAGAAGATTTAGCACCAAGAAAATTAACAAATAACGCACAATGAAGTTTAATGCAGCACCAACCAGAGCATTGACCGAATGAATTAACGGTAAGCGTGTGATGAGGTTAAGTTTTCTACCGATATGGCGGACAATGGAGTACGCAAGACCGAATAGTATGAAGAATACGACACCTGAAAGCATTCTTGGTGTCGCGATGGCTGAAGAATTAGTGGAAGTGACCGATTGAAATAAAAATTCCGCCAGCGTTTGGCTAAAAATGGTCGCAATTAGCCATGCAACGATATAAGCTAACAACGACATCACAACAGATACGAAACCTCTTCGGTAGCCTGAAATTAAGCCAAGAGCTAAAATAATAATAATGCCCCAAGTAAAAACCATAATGCCTCCATTTATAGAATCAATTTAGACTACTTTAGCAAAAATTGGTGAGAAATAGTTAAGTCTGGCAAGAACAACACAATAATTTAAATAATCCTAGATTGAACAGCCTAGTGTAAAATAAAAAAGCCTAAAACACTGTTAAATCAGCGTTTTAGAACTATCTAGCAAACCTATATTGTTGCTCTATCACCCGCACGGGGATCGAACCCGTAACTCCGCCTTGAGAGGGCGACGTCTTAACCAATTTGACCAGCGGGCAAGGTTATGAATGACACCTATTTAACTAGCTTAACACAATATAATAATCTACACGATTTCAAGGTAAAAGTCAATGTTTCTGATAGAATATTCGTTAATGATTGTTAATCATGCATTTTCTTCTGAATTCCGCCATTTTTGGTTGACAATATTTTTAAAAACCGCTAAACTGTTAACTTGTCAGATAGTTATTGGGTATTCGCCAAATTGGTAAGGCAGCGGACTCTGAATCCGTAAGTTACTGGTTCGAGCCCAGTATACCCAATTATATTTCGGCCGTCATCACTGATTCTATGGAGTTAGTGATGACGGCTTTTTTGTATTTTTTACGCTATTGCTAATTTTAGTACTTTAAATGTATAAATACTAATCGTTGAAGGGAATTTAACGACCAAATACTAAAAAAGGACTGATTCAACCTCACGGAAGAGTCAGTCCGTCTTTGCATGAAGGATTCAATCATTCAAATGACAGATCCAGCATATACATGTTTTGACGTTTTAAGTGACTAGTTGTGACCCAAACCTCTTTGAAGTCAGGCTTGGACTGTTTGGTTAACTCATAAAAGTGATTCAGAAGATCGCCGTTTTCACCAACAAATGAATCTGCTAATAAGTTTACACTTAGTCTGTCACTCGGAAAATAAATTTCCGGGTTTGAGACTTTTACACTATCAGGAATACCAACAGTGACAGCATTTGCATACTGCCGTGGCTTGAAGACAACTCGGTCAGGATGCCTCTGAACAAAGGTGAGTACGTTATAGATTGAGTCTGAATTGCTTGACAAGGAATTAACCTCTTTTCCCTCTAACTGCATTTACCTGCACTGACATTGTAGCAGATGGTGGGAGTCTGCCGCAAGACTTAGGGGGGAACACTGTTGCGGGAAATGCTTGACACCTTTCAAAAATCAGCCTACAATTTATTAAAATTAGTGAATAACACTAATTTATTTTTAATAATATCTGCTAAGGAGTGGTTCTATTGGCAAAAGCACCAGCACCATCAGAGATTGATTGGCAAAACTTAGGTTTCGAATATATGGATCTTCCATATCGTTTCTTAGCACATTATAAAGATGGCAAATGGGATGATGGCACACTTACGGAAGATGCAACGTTACATATTAGTGAAGGGTCGACTGGTTTACATTATGGCCAAGCGGATTTTGAAGGGCTTAAAGCATATCGGACTAAAAACGGCGATATCCAGTTATTCCGGCCTGATCAAAACGCTGCTCGGATGCAGAAAAGCTGTGAGCGACTTCTAATGCCAGCATTTCCGACCGATAAGTTTATTAACGCGGTGAAGTCAGTGGTTAAAGCAAATGCTGATTACGTTCCTCCGTATGGAACTGGCGGCACGCTATACTTACGTCCATTAATGATTGGCGTTGGCGGCAATATCGGTGTGCATCCAGCACCCGAATACTTGTTTACAGTGTTTGCAATGCCCGTGGGTGCCTACTATAAAGGTGGCGTTAAGCCAACTAACTTTACGACTTCGTATTATGACCGGGCGGCTCCTCATGGTACTGGTCAAAGCAAAGTTGGGGGAAACTATGGCGGTAGTCTGTTACCTGGTGATGAAGCACATAAAGCCGGGTTCTCTGATGTCATTTATCTGGATCCAGCAACCCATACTAAGATTGAGGAAGCAGGCTCAGCAAACTTCTTTGGGGTTACGAAAGACAATGAATTTGTGACGCCGAAGTCGGATTCAATTTTACCAAGTATTACCAAGTATTCGTTACTATACCTGGCCGAACATAACTTGGGGATGAAACCGGTCCAAGGTGACGTCTTCATCGACGATCTTGATCGCTTTACGGAGGCTGGCGCCATGGGTACAGCAGCCGTCATTGCACCAATTGGTGGTATTGAATATAAGGATCAACTTCATGTCTTTTACAGTGAAACCGAGGTTGGACCAGTGACGCAAAAGCTTTATGATACGCTGACTGGTATTCAATTTGGTGATGTAGAAGCACCTGAAGGCTGGATTCAAAAGGTCGAACTTTGATTTGATTTAATTTAGTAAAGATGAGGTCAGCAACTCTCCAATTTTTGGGGATGTTGCTGACCTTATGTTATTCTAGAGGAAAAGTAGTAAAGGGGTCTTAATCCAGATGTACGAGAAAACGATTGAGGCAATCAAGGACTTGGTTAACGACGGCACAGTTCCTGGTGTGAGTTATGCTTTTATTGATGATGAGCAGGTTAGAACCGGTCTTTATGGTGCAGAAGCGTTAGTTCCTGGGTATGAGCCATTAAAGGCAAACCAACTGTACGATGTGGCGTCTTTGACAAAAGTGGTTGGCACACTCAACGTCATCCTACAATTAGTTGATGCAGGGAAGCTATCACTGACGGACAGGGTGCAGGATTATCTGCCAAATTGGCAAGATACGCGGGTGACGATTCGACACTTATTGACGCATACCTCAGGGATTGTTGGTTACATTCCACATCGTGACAAGTTGACTGCCAGCGAATTGCATCAGGCACTCTTAGGGATGCACGTTGGTGAAAATTTTGAACGAAAAATGGTGTATTCAGACGTCAACTTTATCTTCCTTGGGTGGATTGCTGAAAAAATTCTGGGTGAGCCTATTCAGACATTAATCACGAAGAAGGTCTTGATCCCGCTAGGCATGAAGGACAGTACTTTTCAACCAGCTGACCCAACCCAATGTGTGCCAACTGAAGTATCGCCGATTCGTGGCCTGATTCGTGGTGTCGTCCACGATCCGAAAGCATTCGTGCTGAAATCCAGCTGCGGTTCAGCCGGACTTTTTAGTACGTTAAATGATTTAGTGACTTTTGAACAGACGATGTTATCGCGTGAAAATTTGCCAGTTGCGCAACCTGAAAAGCGTGCATTATTAGCTGACCAAACACCATTGCACGAACAGTGGCGATCGTTTGGCTGGGCACTTTTGCAGGCTAAGTTACCAGTGCCTCATCGTTGTATTTGGCATAGTGGTTTTACCGGGACATTTTTGATAATGGATTTGCAGACACATCAAGGGATGGTGTTTCTGTCCAACCGCGTGCATCCTAAAGCACCCAATGAGCCATTTTTGGCACGTCGCAACGCCATAATTAATACGTACTTAGGTGAAAAGAGTAGTGTGGCACGTATAAAATAAAAGCATCATGAATCAGCACAATTGGCTGATATCATGATGCTTTTTGCTTAATTCAAGTTAAAAAGTAGCTGCAACTGGCAGTGCTTCTTGCTGAGATAAGTCAGCTTCGGGATAGCTTCGCTTGAGGGCGGCCACAAGTAATCGCTTGGCGAGATTGCCGTTGCGAGTCAAAATTGGCCCATGGAAGTAGGAACAAAAGACGTTTTTATAAATGGCACCTTCAGTACCATCTTCACCGTTATTGCCTTTACCCTCAATGACGTTACCAAGGGGGCGTTCGTTCTCTCCTAAGAAGGTTCGGCCCTGATGGTTTTCAAACCCGTGATAAGTTTCGCCAGTTTCTTCATTTTTAATGACGATATCACCAATAAAGCGATGGTTATCTTGAGAAAGGGTGTAGTGGTCAAGAGCACCAATGCCCGGAATTTTTTCACCCTTGGCATCAACATAGTAGTGGCCTAATAGTTGAAAGCCACCACAGATAGCAAGCACCGGACCACCATCTTCGATGAAGTCGGTCAACGCTTGTTTCTTGGTCTGAATGTCCTTAGAAACAATCACTTGTTCAAAGTCTTGACCGCCACCAAAAAAGGCAAGGTCGAATTTATTTGCATCAAAATCTTGATCCAAGCTGACAACTTCCGCGTTCAACTTGACGTTCATCTGTTTAGCGTAGTAGTTCAGTGCCAAAATATTGCCAACATCACCGTAAGTGTTCATCAAGTCACCATATAGGTGAGCGACATTTAGTTCGTAGGTCATGCTCCCATCCCCTCCTTGATATAGCCCTGGTCGGCTAACAATTTACGCAATTGTAACACAGCAGTGTAGGTTGCCAAAACATAAACATGTTCGGTTGGTAAAGTCTTAATCTTTTCGACAACATTTTTAAGCTCTGGGACCACTTGATGCTTATCATCCGGCACGCCAGCAACTTTCAAACGGAAGGTGATATCCTTGTAGCGTTCACCACCAGTGATGTAAGCTGGAATGTTTAAATTTGGTAATTTTTCAAAGTTACCGTCCCAGATCCAACTGGTGTCGATACCATCAGCGTAATTAGCGTTGAGTAGACCCACAAACGAAAATGGTTTTTTGTCAGTGGCAATCATGTCCAATACTTGATTGAGACCAACGGGATTTTTAACCAAGATCAAAGTGACCTGCTTACCGTCCAAATCAATCACTTCTTGACGCCCAAAGACTTTTTTGTCTTCACTAAATGCGGTATCAATCTGTTCTGGTGTTACACCTAAGAAGCGGCCAACAGCGTATGCAGCTAAGGCATTATAAATATTGTAGAGCCCGCCAATTTCAATTTTCATTGCGTTACCATCAACTTCAAACTCAGAACTGGTCGGCGTTAAATCGGTGACTTTTGTCACGGCGAATTTTAATTCTGGTCGTGAATAGCCGCAATTCGGACAGAAGTATTTGCCGAGGTTGCTGTACGTCAGGTAGCGGTAATGTAGAATGTGTTGGCAATTAGGGCACAGCACACCGTCAGTATTCGGTTTTGCCTTGATATCTTTTTCGTCTTGCTCCTTGAAGCCATAATAAATAATGGGATTAGGCAAGTTCTTAGAGTGAAAAATTGGTGCATCACCGTTAGCGATGATCGTTGCTTCAGGTGCCAACGCCACACCATCAATAATCTTTTGGTAAGTCGTGTAGATTTCACCATAGCGATCCATTTGATCCCGGAAGATGTTGGTGAAGACGAAGGCTTTGGGTTTAATGTACTTGGTGACTTTGATCACGTTGGCTTCGTCAACTTCTAAAACCGCAATTGGCCGGGCACCCTTGACTTTTGGTGCACGTAAAAACGTGGTGACAATACCTTGTTCCATATTAGAACCAGTCGGATTAGTGAGAATATGGCTGTATTTTTGGTTTAGGACCCGCACAGTGAGGGCAGTCGTCAAAGTTTTACCGTTGGTTCCAGTAATAACGATGACGTCATAGTTCTGCCCCAGATGTTTGAGAATCTCCGGGTCGATTTTAGTCGTGATCTTGCCAGGCAGTGAACTGCCACCTTTCATGAACGTGTGCAGAAACCAGTAAGAAGATCTGCCGGCGAAGGTCGCTACGGTACTTCGTAAAGTCATTGTTTTCGCTCCTTGTCCTGTTATAACG
This sequence comes from Secundilactobacillus angelensis, assembly GCF_012641075.1. Classification (GTDB taxonomy): domain Bacteria; phylum Bacillota; class Bacilli; order Lactobacillales; family Lactobacillaceae; genus Secundilactobacillus; species Secundilactobacillus angelensis. The sequence goes on from NZ_JAAXLJ010000007.1 coordinate 70,161, forward strand.
TGAATGTTACAACAGGAACCCATTTTTTCGATTTCATCAAGCATATATTTTACCATGTTTCTGGTAAATATACGGTGAACCAGTGCTGATTTAATCAAAAAAACGATTTCACTCTGGATTATCGACGAGCAGAGGGTGAATTTTAACGCTAAATCCGCTATAATAGATGAGAAATTTGTGAAGAGTGGAGACTGAGACTATTGGCACAGTTATTTTTTAAGTATGGGGCAATGAATAGCGGTAAAACGATTGAAATTTTGAAGGTTGCACATAATTACGAGGAACAGAATAAATCCGTCATTATTATGACAAGTGGTACGGACAGTCGTGATGGCGTTGGTCTAGTTTCCAGCCGGATCGGCTTAAAACGCAAGGCAGTGCCAATTTTTCATGATGACGATGTTTTTAAGATGGTTGAAAACATCAACCCCAAGGCAAACTGTGTTTTGATTGATGAAGCTCAATTTTTGACGAAGGCTCACGTCTTTGAACTGGCTAAAATCGTGGATGAACTTAAAATTCCAGTGATGGCGTTCGGATTGAAAAATGATTTTCGCAATGAGCTGTTTGAAGGTTCAAAATACCTCTTGCTTTACGCTGATAAACTCGAGGAAATGAAGACGATTTGTTGGTTCTGCGCAAAGAAAGCAACGATGAACTTGCGCTTTCACGATAACCAACCAGTATACGAAGGCGAACAGATCCAAATCGGCGGCAACGAATCATATTACCCCGTCTGCAGAAGGCACTATTACAATCCACCGATGGACATGCTAGGCGAAGAATAGGAGAGTTAAAATGGACCAAATGTTTGATAGATTACAAGCACTGGTGGATCGTTACGATGAACTCAACGAACTCATCAGTGATCCTGAAGTGATTGCTGATACCCGGCGCTTTATGGAATTATCTAAGGAAGAAGCTGACCTTCGCGAGACGGTTGAAGCTTACCGAAAGTACCAACAAGTTACTAGCCAAATTGATGAAGATAACGAGATGCTTCGTGAAAAGCTAGACGATGATATGAGCAGCATGGTTAAAGATGAGCTCAAGGATTTAGAAGGCCAAAAAGAAAAATTGGAAGACCAAATCCGAATTTTACTGTTACCAAAAGATCCAAACGATGACAAGAACATCGTGATGGAAATTCACGGTGCTGCTGGTGGCGACGAAGCCAGTTTGTTTGCTGCTGACCTCTTTGATATGTATTCTCGCTATGCTGAAAAGCAGGGCTGGCAGGTTGAAGTTGTCGATAAAAACGAAACTGAAGTCGGCGGATTTAAAGAAATTGTTATGCTGATCAGTGGTGATAAAGTTTATTCTAAGCTGAAGTATGAGAGTGGCGCCCACCGAGTTCAACGGGTACCCGTTACCGAATCAGCTGGCCGTTTGCATACTTCTACGGCAACCGTTGGTGTTATGCCTGAAGCAGAAGACGTGGATATTGATATCGACCCCAAAGATATCCGGACCGATGTTTACCGTTCTTCTGGTGCTGGTGGCCAACACATCAACAAAACCAGTTCAGCGGTTCGAATGACCCACTTACCAACCGGTATTGTCGTTGCTATGCAGGATGAACGTTCACAGCAACAAAACCGTGCTAAGGCCATGAAAATTTTGCGGGCTCGGGTTTATAACTACTATCACGAGCAAGAAGAGAGTGCTTATGATGAAAAACGGAAGTCAGCCGTTGGGACTGGGGACCGTTCAGAACGAATCAGAACCTATAACTACCCTCAAAACCGGGTTACCGATCACCGAATTGGCTTGACCTTGAATAAATTGGATAAGATTATGAATGGCGATTTAGATGATATCATTGATGCTTTGATCCTGTATGATCAAACTCAAAAGATGGAGCAGCTTAATGAGTAATCGCACATACTATGAAGCCCTAAAATGGGCTTCTTTGTTTGTTCAGAAAAACCACTTAGACGAATCTGCGGCGACTTTTCTGTTGCAAGAGCTAAGCCATTTAGACCAGACTCATTTACTGATTAAATATCGCCAGCCAATACCTGCTGACCTGGATAGCCAGTATGTTGATGCAATCAACCAATATGTCAACGGCATGCCACCGCAGTATATTGTTGGAACTGCCGAATTTTATGGAGAACGGTTTGCAGTTAATCAGAGTGTTTTGATTCCCCGACAAGAAACTGAAGAATTGGTTGAATGGGTTTTGACAGATGAGCCGCAATCACAGTTGTCAGTCTTGGACGTTGGCACTGGCAGTGGGGCAATTGGAATTACCCTGAAGAAGCAGCGACCCAACTGGCAAGTGACACTCACTGATTTGTCCGCGGCGGCCTTAGCAGTCGCCGAAGAAAATGCGGCACAGTTGAACGTCTCGGTCACCACAGTTCAAGGTGACTTGCTGGAACCGGTCGCTGGATCTCAATTTGATGTGATCGTGAGCAATCCGCCCTATATTTCACATGCTGAAGAAAGTGAAATGGACGCAGACGTGTTAGCTAGTGAACCAACGCTTGCCCTGTTTGCTGATCATGACGGACTGGCAATTTACGAACGGCTCGCAGACCAGCTCGAGCAGGGGCTGGTTACCACGAACCAGCTGTATCTCGAAATTGGGTTTCGGCAGGGGAAAGCAGTTCGTCAAATCTTCCAACAGCGTTTTCCCAATGCCGCTATAACAATGCGTCAAGATATGAGTGGACATGATCGTATGGTTCAGATTCGGTTTTAAGCAGGTGCATCATTCTTTAAGAAGGATAGGAGCAATAATATGGAAACTAAAATTTTTAAACCAAATGAAGTGGAAGCCGCAGCGAAACTATTGAAACAAGGTGAACTAGTGGCATTTCCAACTGAAACGGTTTACGGACTGGGAGCTGATGCAACCAATGAGAAGGCTGCCAGTAACGTGTACGCCGCTAAGGGGCGTCCTAGTGACAATCCGTTGATTGTGACAGTTTCTTCCACTGAGATGGTAGAGCAGTATGCTCAACCACTGTCTGAACAGGTTAAGCGGTTAATGGCGACCTTTTGGCCGGGCTCACTCACCATTGTGCTGCCTCTTCGACCCGGGACGTTATCCAAGACTGTTACGGGTGGCTTAGACACTGCGGCGTTTCGGATGCCTAAAAATGAAGTGACTTTGAAATTGATTGCTACCGCTGGGATTCCAATTGTGGGACCATCTGCTAATACCTCTGGGAAACCGAGTCCAACGTTAGCTAAACACGTTTTTCATGATTTAAACGGAAAAATTGCGGGTATTGTGGATGATGGGCCAACTCAGGTGGGAGTCGAATCCACGATTATTGACATGTCCACGAAGACACCAACTATTCTTCGCCCAGGCGCCGTGACCGTCGCTGAGCTGGAAGAGGTTATCGGTGACGTTAAAGCTGACCATCACCACGTTGGTGCCAATGAAACACCTAAAGCACCAGGAATGAAGTATAAGCATTACGCACCTAGCGCACAGGTTGAGATCGTTGATCATATCACTGATTTTGACGCCGCAATGGCATGGGCTGGTGCGCAAAATGAAGCCATTGGTGTGATGGCTACGGATGGGGTTCTAAAGAACTTGTCAGTTCCTGCGAACGTTGAAACCTATTCCTTAGGCGAAGATATCCAGAGTGCCACCCACTTGTTATTTGCAGGACTGCGCCACTTTGATTTGGAGTCAGAAGTGAAAGTTATTTTCACTGAGGGATTTGACAATACTGGCTTTGGAGCAGCCTACATGAATCGGTTGGATAAGTCCGCTGGTGGGGTTCATTTTTCAAAATAATTTAAAATAATTGACGCTATAATAAGCGATTTGGCGTTCTTTTTACGAACGGAATGAACCAGGTCGCTTATTTTTGTTTGTGTTCTGCGGTCTAGACCCTATCTTTTTGTCGGCGAATTTGTTAAACTAAGGCATATTAAATGCCAAGGAGCTGATTGTGTTGAATTACCAAGAACAAGACCCGAAGTTATGGCAAGCTATTAGTCAAGAACAGGATCGTCAACAGCATAATATTGAGTTAATTGCGTCCGAAAACATTGTTTCCCCGGCAGTTCGTGCGGCCCAAGGTTCCGTACTAACTAATAAGTACTCGGAAGGTTATCCTTCAAAACGGTACTATGGCGGTAACGAATTTATTGATGTCGTTGAAAACCTGGCAATCCAGCGAGCTAAAGATCTGTTCCATGCGGAATATGCCAACGTTCAGCCACATTCAGGCTCTCAGGCAAATCAGGCAACGTATGCTGCCTTTTTAAAGCCCGGGGATACCATTTTGGGAATGGGCCTAGATGCCGGGGGCCATTTGACACACGGTGCCAAGGTCAACTTTAGCGGTAAGCTTTACGAAGCCTATAGCTATGGGCTGAATCCGGACACTGAATTGCTGGATTTCGACATGATTCGTGATTTGGCACTGAAAGTTAAGCCGAAGATGATTGTTGCCGGCGCGTCGGCATATAGCCGTATTATTGATTGGCAGGCCTTTCGAGATATTGCCGATGAAGTTGGCGCGTATTTCATGGTGGACATGGCCCACATCGCTGGTCTGGTCGCTACTGGGTTGCACCCGTCACCAGTGGGCATTGCTGATGTTGTGACGACGACTACTCATAAAACATTGCGTGGTCCTCGTGGCGGTCTGATCCTATCACAGGAGAAGTATGCCAAGCAGATCAACTCTGCTGTTTTCCCGGGGACGCAAGGCGGTCCATTAGAGCACGTGATTGCAGGTAAAGCAGTCACTTTCTTAGAAGACCTGCAGCCGGAATTTAAGGACTACGCCGCTCAGATCATCAAGAATGCTCAGGCGATGGCTGCTGTCTTTAATGAAGCAGACAAGGTGCGAGTCGTCTCTGGCGGGACCGATAACCATTTGATGACTTTAGACGTTAGTCAAACTGATTTAAACGGTAAACAAACCCAGGAATTATTGGATAGTGTCATGATTACCACTAATAAAGAAGCAATTCCCAACGAGAAACTGAGTCCGTTTAAAACTTCAGGCGTTCGGTTAGGCACACCTGCCATTACCACGAGAGGTTTCAAGGAAGCGGATGCTAAACAAGTTGCTCAATTAATTGTCACAGCTATTGCACATCATGACGATGAAGGGGTTCTTGCCCAAGTTCGAAAAGACGTGCGAGCCTTGACGGATGCTCATCCAATTGACGATTACATTGCCCCAATCAAGTTTGGCTAATTAACGATTTAAATTTCTTATTGCAGTAGCTCAATCATCGACAATATGGCCGATAATTGAGCTGCTTTTTTATCATGAAGAATACCATGATGATGTTACCTCTAGGCATCGTTTAGTTGCCAAGAACTTGCCCACAATGGAGCAGACATAACTTCATCAATTTTCTTCATACTCTTTTGAAATTTTTATCTTCATGCCTTCTATTGCATGGTACAATTGAAAGAAATACCAAAGGAGTGTCAAACACATGGGCAAGTTTCAGGTTATGGATCATCCACTGATTCAGCATAAGCTGACAATTATTCGAGACAAAAATTGCGGGACGAAGGTTTTTCGTGAGGTTGTTGATGAAATCACCATGCTGATGGCGTACGATGTCGCTCGAGATATGCCATTAAAGGACGTTGAGATTGAAACACCAATCGCCAAAACGACCGTTAAAACCTTAGCTGGTAAAAAGGTTGCTATCGTTCCCATTTTACGAGCAGGAATCGGGATGGTTGACGGTATCATGAAGTTGATTCCCGCCGCTAAAATTGGCCACATCGGTATGTATCGTGATGAGAAGACGTTGGAGCCACACGAGTACTTTGTGAAGCTGCCGGCTGATATTGATCAACGACAGATTTTCGTTGTTGATCCAATGCTTGCGACTGGTGGTTCTGCCATCATGGCAATCGATGCCTTGAAAAAGCGCGGCGCAACTAACATCAAGTTTGTTTGCTTAGTTGCAGCTCCAGAAGGTGTTAAGGCTCTCCGTGCGAAACACCCAGATGTTGATATCTATACAGCTGCCTTAGACGATCACTTGAATAAAGATGGATACATTGTTCCTGGCTTGGGTGATGCAGGGGACCGGCTATTTGGCACTAAGTAATTTCATATAAACACAATAATAGTCAATTAATATGAATTTGTCGGATAAGTATAAGACAATTCAAATTAATCGGCTATTTTTATTCGTATAATTTTTCGAATAGCTTTGTATTTTCATATGAACGGTGGTATTATTTTGTTTGTATTTGTAATGAAGATTTTTCATTAAAGTACTACGTTCGAAGATTTGAAATTTGACTTGTTGGTTAATGAGCGAGGCTTTTCGAAGCTTCGCGCTTAACCTAGTTTGAAAAGAGGTGATACTCTGTGGGAGATCCATCTTCAGTTGCAACCTTTCAATTCGGGGGACTTACGTTTAACGCCGCTAATATTTATTCGGGGCTAATTGCGTTTGTACTCGTTTTTTTGTTTGTATTCGCCCTTTCGCGGCATATTACGATGAAGCCAGGTAAGGGACAAAATATCCTTGAATGGTTAATTGATTTTACAAACGGAATTTTGAAGGGTTCTATCCCTGGAAATGAAGCGGGCGCATTCGGCCTTTACGGGTTCACCTTGTTCCTATTCCTGTTCATTTCTAACCAGCTTGGTTTGTTCTTACAAATTGCTGTTGGTGGGAAGGACTTTGTTAGAAGTCCAACTTCTGACCCAATCGTTACGATGACATTCTCACTAGCAACCTTAATGATTGCTCAGTTTGCCGGTGTAATGAAGTTTGGTTGGAAGAAACACTTCTCAGGTTACTTGCAACCGTTTGTTTTTTGGTTACCAATTAGTATCTTTGAGGAATTCACGAACTTCTTGACGTTAGGTCTACGTATCTTCGGTGTGATTTTCTCTGGTGAAATGTTGCTGAAGATTATCGGCAACCTTGCCTTCTCGCATGGGATTGCGACGATGATCGTGGCAGTTCCACTGGAATTGGTATGGCAAGGTTTCTCTGCATTCCTTGGTGCCATTCAAGCTTACGTGTTTGTAACACTTTCATCTGTTTACATCTCTAAGAAGATTGAGATTGGTGAATAATTCACTGTCGATTGAAGCTTGAAGTTGAGGAGTAAACGACTTACAATATTTATCTAATATATCTACATCATTTTAAGGAGGAACTACAGATTATGGGAGCTATTGCAGCAGGTATTGCCATGGCCGGTGCAGCCATCGGTGGTGGTGTCGGTGATGGTATCGTTATTTCTAAGATGCTAGAAGGTATGTCACGCCAACCAGAATTATCTGGTCAATTACGGACTAACATGTTCATTGGTGTTGGGTTGGTTGAAGCCATGCCTATCATTGCCTTCGTTGTGGCCTTGCTTGTTATGAACAAGTAATGTTTGACAACACGTTAAATTTAATTTTTAACAGAAGGAGGTGTCAATAGATGTTTTCACATTTAGCCGTAGCTAGTAGTCTTGCAATTGGAGACATGCTCTTCTATGCGATTTGTTTCATTATCTTGATGTGGTTGATCAAGCTTGTTGCTTGGAAGCCTATCAATCAAATGATGCAGGATCGTGCTGATAAGATCTCTAACGATATTGATTCAGCTGAGAAGTCGCGTGACGATGCAGCAAAACTTGCAAAACAACGTCAAGACGCACTTGCTAACTCTCGTCAAGAGGCTACTGGAATTGTTGATTCTGCTAAAAAGCAAGGTCAACAGCAACGCGATGGTATTTTAGCTCAAGCCCAAACCGATGCACAAGCATTGAAGGACAACGCTAAAAAAGACATCGAACAGGAGCGTCAAGACGCGTTGTCTAGCGTCCGTAACGATGTGGCTGACCTATCTATTGAGATTGCTTCCAAGATCATTCAAAAAGAATTAAACGCTGATGATCAAAAGGCATTGATTGATTCTTATATCGAAGGGTTGGGGAAGTAACATGAGTCTTGATAAGGTAACGGTAGCCAAGCGCTACTCAAAAGCGCTGTTTGAGTTGCTCGACCACAACGACCAATTGGACGCTGCGTATTCGGACCTCAAACAGCTTCGTAAAGTCTTCCGGGACAACCCACAATTGGGCAGTGCATTAACGGATAGCAGTTTAGCGTTAGCTAAGCGAGAAGCCTTAGTCAAGCCGTTGTTAGATAGTACTGATGGTACGATCCATAATTTGGTTAAAATGGTTTATGATTACGGTCGGATGGACGCAATGGTAGAAATCATTGATCAGTTCGAAGACTTATATGATGAGCACAACCAAACGGTTTATGCCGATGTTACTACAGCGGTCGCCCTAGATGACGCACAGCTTGATGCAATTAAATCAGGTTATGCTAAGCGGGTCGGCGCTAAACAAGTTGTTTTAACAAGTAAAGTTGATACATCAATTATTGGTGGTGTGATCATTCGTTCTGCTGGAACGATCCTTGATGGTTCTATCAAGACGAAGATTCATCGTCTACGTCAAACATTATTAGTATAGAGATCTTTATAAAGGGGTGAAACCTATATGAGCATTAAAGCTGAGGAAATCAGTGCTCTAATCAAACAACAATTAGCAAACTACCAAGACGAGATCTCTGTTGAAGAAACTGGTACTGTTACCTACGTTGGTGATGGTATCGCCAGAGCTCACGGACTTGAAAACGCGTTGGCTGGTGAGTTGCTCGAATTCGATAGCGGGGTTTATGGCATGGTCCAAAACCTTGAAAGTAACGATGTTGGTATCGTTGTCCTCGGTGATTTCACAAAGATTACTGAAGGCGATACAGTTAAGCGTACTGGTCGTATCATGGAAGTTCCCGTTGGAGATGCCATGATCGGTCGGGTCGTTAACTCATTAGGTCAACCCGTTGATGGTAAGGGCGAAATCAAAACTGATAAAACCCGTCCTATCGAACGAAAAGCGCCAGGTGTCATGCAACGGAAGTCAGTTTTCCAACCACTTCAAACTGGTATGAAAGCCATTGACTCCCTAGTTCCAATTGGTCGTGGTCAACGTGAATTGATCATTGGTGACCGTAAAACTGGTAAGACGACAGTTGGTATTGATACGATCATTAACCAAAAAGACCAAAATATGATTTGTATTTACGTTGCCATCGGTCAAAAGGAATCAACTGTTCGTAGTTCCGTGGAAACCTTACGTAAGTTCGGTGCCATGGATTACACGATTGTTGTTACTGCCGGTCCTTCAGAACCTGCTCCATTGCTCTACATTGCACCATATGCTGGTGCAGCGATGGGTGAAGAGTTCATGTTTAATGGCAAGCATGTTTTGATCATCTATGATGACCTTTCAAAGCAAGCGGATGCTTATCGTGAACTTTCCTTGATTCTTCGTCGGCCACCAGGTCGTGAAGCTTATCCTGGGGATATTTTCTACACCCACTCACGTTTATTGGAACGGGCTGCGAAGTTAAGTGATGATCTTGGTGGAGGTTCAATGACGGCGATGCCGATCGTTGAAACTAAAGCTGGGGACATTTCAGCTTATATTCCAACCAACGTTATTTCAATCACCGATGGTCAAATCTTCTTGGATAGTGATTCATTCTATTCAGGTGTTCGACCAGCTATCGATGCCGGGACTTCGGTTTCTCGTGTTGGTGGTGACGCTCAAATCAAGGCGATGAAGAAGGTTGCTGGGACACTTCGTTTGGACCTTGCTTCTTATCATGAACTGGAATCATTTGCTCAATTTGGTTCTGATTTGGATGAAGCTACCCAAGCTAAGTTGAATCGTGGTGCTCGAACCGTTGAAGTTTTGAAGCAACCATTACATTCGCCACTTCCTGTTGAAAAACAAGTTTTGATTTTGTATGCATTGACTAATGGTTATCTTGATAAGATTGAATTGGATGACATTGCCAAATTTGAAAGCGGTCTGTTCGACTTCTTCGATGCCTCACATGCCGATTTACTTGACACAATTGCCAAGACCGGTAATTTACCAGACAACGATAAGATGGCAGCAGCCGTTTCTGAATTCGCCAAATCATTCCAACCTGCCAATGATGACGATACCGAAACTGTAGCGAACAAATAAACTTGAGGAAGGATAGTGAGAGCTGATGGCTGAATCAATGAGCGCTGTTCAACACCGTATTGCTTCAACAAAGAATACACGCCAGATCACATCGGCGATGCAAATGGTTCAGACTTCTAAGCTGAACCAGATTCAAAAAGCGGCTGTAGGTTATCAAGACTACGTCAGCAAAGTAAAAGCCGTTGTCATGCATCTGGCAAAATCTCATCTATTGGATGATTCCTCGAGCGATTCTAAGCAGTCAGGTAAGACAGCATACTTGGTCATTACTTCTGATCGGGGTATGGTCGGCAGTTATAACAGTAACGTTCTTCGTGAGGCTAATGAGTTCATTGCGAGCCACAGCGGCGATGATGAACATTTGATCCTTGCAGTGGGCGGTACTGGCGCTGACTTTTATAAAAAGCGCGGCGAAAACGTGGCCTATGAATATCGTGGTGTCAGCGATGTGCCGACTTTTGATGAAGTCAGAGAAATTGTCAAGACGATCACCTCAATGTATGATAGTGGCGTTTTCAGTGAACTCTATGTTTGCTACAACCATTTCGTCAACCGGCTAGTTGCTCGGTTCCGTGGCGAAAAAATGTTGCCAGTAGACAGTGAAACGCTGAGTGGTGATGCTGCTGAGGAGACTCAAGCAGACACATTATCAGCCGCTTACGATATGGAACCTTCTGAAAAAGAAGTATTAAAAGTTGTTCTACCACAGTATTCAGAAAGTCTCGTTTTCGGTGCTATTCTGGATGCTAAAACGGCTGAACACGCTTCAAGTTCTAACGCTATGAAGTCGGCCTCAGATAATGCTGACGACCTCATTGCAGATCTTGAATTGCGATATAATCGTGCTCGCCAAGCAGCAATTACGACTGAAATTACTGAAATTACTGGTGGGCAAGAGGCATTGAATAATTAATGACGGGAGGAATTAACGAATAATGAGTTCTGGTAAAGTTGTTCAAGTTATCGGACCAGTTGTCGACGTTGAATTCCCGTTGGATGACAAACTCCCAGATATCAATACCGCGCTTCACATCAAAAAAGATGATGGCAGTTTTCTTGTTACTGAAGTTACCCTTGAATTAGGGGACGGTGTAATGAGAACCATTGCCATGGATGGTACTGATGGTCTTCGTCGTGGAATGGAAGTTGAAAACACAGGTTCTTCTATTACCGTTCCAGTCGGCGATGACACACTTGGTCGAGTATTTAACGTCCTCGGGGATCCAATTGATGGCGGTGCCGAATTCGGACCAGATGCTGAAAGATTACCAATTCACCGTGATGCACCTAAGTACGATGAATTAAATCCAACTTCAGAAATTCTGGAAACCGGGATCAAAGTTATTGACTTGTTAGCACCTTATGTTCGTGGTGGTAAGATTGGGTTGTTCGGTGGTGCCGGTGTTGGTAAAACCGTTTTAATTCAAGAATTAATCCATAACATTGCGCAAGGTCATAACGGTATTTCTGTCTTCACAGGTGTCGGTGAACGTACCCGTGAAGGTAACGATATGTACTACGAAATGAAAGGCTCAGGCGTTCTCGAAAAAACGGCCATGGTCTATGGTCAAATGAACGAGCCACCTGGTGCCCGTATGCGGGTTGCTTTGACTGGCTTAACGATTGCGGAATACTTCCGTGATGTTAAGGGTCAAGATGTGCTGTTATTTATCGATAACATCTTCCGGTTTACCCAAGCCGGGATGGAAGTTTCAGCCTTACTTGGCCGGATTCCTTCAGCCGTTGGTTACCAACCTACGTTGGCAACTGAAATGGGTCAGTTGCAAGAACGGATCACTTCTACCAAGAAGGGGTCAATCACTTCTATTCAAGCGGTTTACGTTCCTGCCGATGATTATACCGACCCTGCTCCAGCAACGACTTTCGCCCATTTGGACGCTACCACCAACCTGGAACGTTCTTTGACGCAACAAGGTATTTACCCAGCCGTTGACCCGTTGGCTTCAACTTCAACTGCCCTTGACCCACAAATTGTTGGTCAAGAACACTATGAAGTGGCCACAGAAGTTCAACACGTTTTGCAACGTTACCGTGAACTTCAAGACATTATCTCAATTCTTGGGATGGATGAATTGTCAGACGAAGAACAGACCATTGTTGGTCGTGCACGTCGGATTCAATTCTTCCTGTCACAAAGTTTCTCAGTTGCTGAGCAATTTACTGGGTTACCAGGGAAGTATGTACCAGTTTCCGAGACCGTTAAAGGGTTCAAGGAAATTTTGGAAGGTAAGTATGATGATCTTCCAGAAGATGCTTTCCGTAACTGTGGCCCAATTGAAGACGTTGTTGAAAACGCCAAGAAGATGCAGGCTAACTTAAGCAAATAAGGAGGGGTTCTAATTGGCTGATGAACAATCAGTTTTAACCGTTAGTATCGTAACCCCCGATGGTAACGTCTATGATAACGAGCAAGTCAGAATGCTAGTCGTTAAGACTCAGCTTGGTGAACTTGGTATCATGGCCAACCACGTTCCTGTGATTGCTTCGTTAGCATTTGATGAAGCACGTATCCAATCTGCCAACAGTGATCAGAAAGATGAAATTGCCGTAAACGGTGGCTTCATCGAATTTTCTGACAATGTTGCGACTATTGTCGCTGACTCTGCGGAAAAGCAAGACGAAATCGATGTTGATCGTGCTCAAAACGCTAAGAAACGGGCTGAGGCTCGAATCAAAAAAGCGCAGGAAGCTCACGACAAAGATGAACTTGCACGTGCAGAAGTTGCACTTCGGCGGGCGATCAATCGAATTAACGTTGCTGGCAAATAAACCAGCTAGCAAAGACACTATGCTATTAGCTAATGGCACAGTGTCTTTTTTGAACCTAAAAGAGGTAGCACCTTGTCATCAGGTTGACGAGGTGCTACCTCTTTTTAAAATTCTAATAATCAAATTAACTATTATCTAATGGGTTACGCCAGCGATTGGAAATAATCTCCTCAAGTATTTTCTATAAAAACCGATATTTCGGCTAGCAGTTCAATTTGTACAATCTAGCTGAATTTTTTAAAAAATATTCCACAATCATATTAAAATAATAGGTCGGTTAGTTGATCTGGTTGAAGCCCTTTAATGGGGGATTGATTCAGCTGAGCTTCAATCACTGGCGCAATCATTTCACGCTGATAGGGCTTGCCAATTAAGGCTTTTTTGAAGTGCTGCAAATTAATGTTGCTGAAGAAATCACCAGAAAGCTTGATGTCTGCTAATCGTTGTTGTTGATCAAGATCAAAGGCTACTGAAACAACACCGATACCCGTTAAGTAATTTTTATGAACGTGGTCGTACGGCCGCTGTTCACTTTTCCAAACTGACTTTTCGTTGAATTGGCTTGCCGCAATTTGCCGCAAACGGTCCTCTTCAACACTTTTTAAGTGGCCAATTTTGGCATGAGTAAGGTTAAGGAGTGTTCTTTCAAGTTCCTTTTTGAATTTCTCAGCATCCCAATCTGGCTGTTGATCGATCAAATTTACCGTTCGCTGACGAACAGATTGGATGTGCTTAGCCTTCATTTTATCTGGATCGACCTTCAGTGCCTGTGCCATCCAGTCAAGGTTAGCGTTAAACAATAAACTGCCGTGATGCAACCGGTAGCCATCGGTCAGATACTGTGCACTACCAGAGACTTTTCGACCATCAACTACCAGATCATTTCTACTGTCGTCTTGAGCATTGATCCCAATTTGGTTTAGGGCTTGGGTGACAAGGTTTAAACCCGATGAAAAATCGATCGTGGCATCGTCAGTCGGGGTGATCAGGGTAAATTGACAGCCGCCTTGATCGTTATAAATGGTGCCACCGCCTGATAGACGTCTAACCGCAGTAATGTGGTGTGCTTCAATAAAGGGGCGATTAAGCTCGTTTTTGGCCGTTTGGTACTTACCAAGCATGACGGTGGGAGTGGTCGACCACAACAGCAGCACTGGTTCAGTGGGGCGCTTTTCAGTCATTAAATAGTACTCTAAGGCAAAGTTGTGACGGACGTCTAGACTATTGACCGGGAAGTAAATCATTGGTTTTCCACCGCTTCAAGTTCTTCCTTAGCCTTGTAAGAACTACGTACTAGAGGTGAGCTGGCAACGAATTTAAAGCCACGCTTCATCGCTTGTTTGTAGTATTCCTGATACCGTTTCATTGGTACCCATTCGCGTAAAGTGTAGTTTTTTGGACCTGGTTGAACGTATTGACCGATCGTCAGGAAGTCTACGTCAATTGCACGCAAATCATCCATTAATTGGTAAACCTCGTCGTCTGTTTCGCCAAGGCCCAGCATGATACCAGTTTTGACGTACATTGTCTTAGGCGCGTGTTCTTTAACGTATTTAAGCACGTGCAGTGATGTGTCATAGGTGGCACGGTTACGAACTTTTGGTGTGATACTCCGAACGGTTTCCATGTTGTGGTTGAAAACATCGGGGCCCGCAGCAATCACCTTGTCCAGGCAATCTTCATGCCCCTGAAAGTCAGGCGTGAGTACTTCAATTGTTGTGTTAGGATTAAGTTTTTTAATGGCGTTAATGGTTCTAACAAATTGATCTGCACCTAAGTCTGGCAGATCGTCACGGTCAACGCTCGTCACGACCACGTGGGTCAATCCCAGTTTTTTGGTTGCCTGCGCAACACGCAGCGGTTCCAGTAAATCGACGGCTTTAGGATGACCGTGAGGGATGTCGCAAAAGCGGCAAGCACGGGTACAGTTGGGACCTAAAATGATGAAGGAAGCTGATCCGCTACCGAAGCATTCGCCTAAGTTGGGGCAGTTAGCTTCAGCACAAACTGTGTTTAAGTTTAGTCCGGAAAGCAAATCGGTCATTTTATCAACTTTCTTTTGATCGTAGGTCACCTTCAACCAGTTTGGCTTGACTGGTGCAGTTGTTTCACGTTCTGTTTTCATTTGGATATCCTCCTAACCAACTTCAATCTTAGCAACTAGATCGCCGACTTTAGTAGCATCGCCAGTGGCGACTTCTTGAGCTTTTAAGATGCCATCCTCTTGGCTTTCAACTTGACTGATGGCCTTCTCAGTTTCTACCTCAAAGAGGACGTCACCAGTTTTAACGGTGTCACCGGGTTGTTTATCCCACTTACCGAAGAAGTACTCATCAGATTTGGGACTAAGCTTTGGCATATGAACTTCTTTAATCAAAATAATCATCTCCATGAATGGTATGTTTAAGTTAACGACTAAAGATTACCATCGATCAATGATATTGTGAAATAGCCCAAATATTCTGGGCGGTCAGCGCTTACAAACACTAATACAACAGCAATTTGCATCGTAAATCAAACTTCACAAGGAATATGTCTGATAGTCGTAAATTAGGTAAAATTACATGGCATTATGAATAATTGAACATGCCAAAATTAGATGAATGATATTGGCCATCATGTGAACCATTACACTACCAAAATTAGGTGAGAAGTTACTCGTTCATTCCAGATGTATTTAGTAAATAGTAATGAATTACATAAGTATTTTTATCCTTATTTGTGAAAAAAGGTTGCTTTGTAAAACGTAATATTACAAATGCAATAGAATGGGGGACAGAGTGGCCGAAATATGCTATATTTTACTGGTAATGCAGAAAGGAAAGTGACACATGAAAACTATCGGTGCTCAGGCCCTAATGACCTTGATCAGTCATTTTGTCTTTATTTTCGTGGCCTTTTGGAGTATTCAAAAATTACACATTGAAAATGTCATGCGACTATACCCTAGTCAAGCACGGGTACTGATTGTTTTGTTGTCGGTAACAGTAGGCTTTACCTGCAGCGAATTTTTCTTGAACTTTATAGATAATGTCAGAAATTTAATTTTTCTTGTTAAATAACGTAATACGTGGAGGAAATTTCTTTGGAAAAGATTATTGTACATGGCGGCCGCGAATTATCGGGAACTGTACATATTGAAGGTGCGAAGAACGCTGTCTTACCAATTTTGGCGGCGTCAATCTTAGCTGAACACGACGATATGGTTTTAACTAACGTTCCGATTCTATCCGATGTCTACACCATGAATAACGTACTCAAGTTTTTAAACTTGGACGTGGATTTTGATGAAGACACTAATACGGTACGCCTAAATGCAGCTAAAACGCTGTCCACTCAGGCACCGTTTGAGTACGTTTCTAAAATGCGTGCTTCAATCGTAGTGATGGGGCCGCTTTTGGCGCGCTACGGTCATGCAAAAGTTGCGATGCCTGGTGGCTGTGCAATTGGCTCTCGGCCAGTTGACCTCCATTTAAAGGGGTTTGAAGCACTTGGCGCCAGTATAGATCAGCATGATGGCTATATCGAAGCCACTGCCGATCGGCTAGTTGGTGCGAATATCTATCTAGATTTCCCCAGTGTTGGTGCAACTCAAAATATTATGATGGCTGCTACATTGGCTGAAGGAACCACGACGATTGAAAACGTTGCACGTGAACCGGAAATTGTCGACTTGGCTAACGTCTTAAATAAGATGGGCGCCAAAGTGCGTGGTGCAGGTACTGAAACTATCCGAATTGAAGGGGTAACCAGTATGCATGGAACTGACCATTATGTGGTTCAGGACCGGATAGAAGCTGGTACTTTCATGGTAGCTGCAGCGTTGACACACGGCAATATCCTAGTTAAAAATGCGATTTCGGAACATAACAAACCATTGATTTCTAAATTAGAGGAAATGGGTGTTACAGTTTTGGTTGAAGATGACGGTGTTCGGGTGATTGGACCGCAATCGTTAAAGCCAACTAACGTCAAAACGCTCCCACATCCTGGATTCCCAACGGATATGCAACCACAAATGACCGTACTTCAGCTTAGTGCTAACGGCACAAGTACGTTAACGGAGACGGTGTTCGAAAACCGGTTCATGCACCTAGAAGAGCTTCGTCGAATGAACGCTAAGTTTAAAGTTGAAGGTCGTTCGGTTGCTTTGTATGGCCCAACTAACTTCAATGGGGCCGAGGTGGCTGCAACCGATTTACGTGCGGCGGCTGCACTCGTACTTGCGGGATTAGTTGCCAATGGTTATACCCAAGTAACCAACTTGCAGTATCTTGATCGTGGTTATTACGATTTCCACTTGAAACTACGTGCATTGGGTGCGGAAATCGAACGGGTAAAAGTACCAGCACAAGAAGAAGTTATTTTAAAGTCTAAAACCAATGACTAATGCGAAGCGAAAAGTTCGGGACAACTGGTCTGTTCCGAACTTTTTTCACCTAACTCTTCTTAAGGCGGGTATGCTATAATTAACGGTTGAGATAATAAGTTCAGGAGGAATTCAATAGGATGGCAAAAGATATTGGTATTGACCTTGGTACCGCCAATGTTTTGATATATGCGGTTGGCAAGGGAATCGTTTTAAACGAGCCCTCAGTTGTGGCGGTTGATACAAAGTCTAATCAAGTTTTGGCGGTGGGCTCAGAAGCTTATAAAATGGTTGGTAGAACTCCCAGCAACATTCGGGCAATTCGGCCTTTAAAAGACGGTGTAATTTCTGATTTTGATGTCACAGAAAGCATGCTATCGTATTTCATTAGTAAATTAAGTGTCAAGGGGTTCATGGCAAAACCAAACATTATGATTTGTGCGCCAACCAACATTACTGAGATCGAACGCCGAGCAATTATTCAGGCTGCGGAAAAATCCGGTGGTGGGAAAGTTTATTTGGAAGAGGAACCTAAAGTTGCTGCCGTTGGTGCTGGCATGGATATTTTCAAGCCCCAAGGTAACATGGTGATTGATATCGGTGGTGGAACTAGCGATATTGCTGTTTTGTCATTAGGTGATATTGTCGCCAGCAAGTCAATTCGAATTGCCGGTGATGAATTAAATGCAAACTTGATTAACTTTTTAAAGACTCAGCATAATTTACAAGTCGGCGAACGCACCGCCGAAGCCATCAAAATCAAGATTGGCTCCGCTTATCCAGATGATGATCACAATGAATCAATGGAAGTTCGTGGCCGCGATTCCGTTTCCGGGATGCCTCGGTCAATCGAAGTGACCTCCAAGGATATTTATCCTGCAATTAGCAGCGTCATGGCCCAGATTGTCAATGCTGCCAAGGAAGTGCTTGAAATTGTACCTCCAGAATTAGCTGCGGATATTATTGATCGTGGAATCATGCTCACTGGTGGTGGTGCCTTATTACACGGTGTCGATAAACTTTTGATTGAACAATTGAAGGTTCCCGTTGTAATTTCTGAAAATCCATTGGATAACGTTGCTAAGGGTGCCGGTATTTTGCTTGAACACATGAACGCAGCGACCACTAAAAAGCACGGTCGCGGATAGGAGTTTGCTTGAAAAGGTTATTGATGATGCTCGTGCGTGGCTATCAGCGCTTTATATCACCATTATTTCCGCCAACTTGTCGTTATTCGCCAACCTGTTCAGCTTACATGCTAGAAGCACTCAAGAAACACGGTGCAATTAAGGGTACTCTAATGGGCCTCGCAAGGATAGGCCGGTGTAATCCCCTTGTCCACGGTGGCTATGATCCCGTACCTGATCATTTCAGTTTAAAACGTAACAAAAAGGCTGAGATGGCTTATTTAAAAGAGATGAACTTAAGATAAAAACGAAAAGGAGCTTTCCATGTCTAAAAAGAAACAACCAGTCGGTGTGGCAATTGACGATGTCACAATTAAGGGTGTTGATGGCTTACAGCTATCCATCGATAATGAAGTCATCGGGACTGTTTTGCCACTTGAAAACGGCTCTTTCGAAGCTCAAATTGGTTCTGATCGTCCTGTTAAGATTAAAACTCAGGACGAAGCCATTGAGTATTTGATTCAAGCTTACAATTTACATCACTAATTTCTCACGATGTTGTTTTAGACCTAAAAAAACGGTTAAGGATAACTAAATTACTTCGAGACGGCTTTCAAGCCGTTTATAATAAATTCGTGAGTGAGAGGAGGATATGATGCAATGAGTGAGCGTCGCGAAGAAGATTCGGAATCGCGAATTGATTATGGTGTTATTTTTTGTGTACTAATGTTGGCATTGATTGGATTGGCTTCAATCTACGTTGCTGCTGTTCATGATTCCAGTGCCACTAATATTACAACGCTAATGGTGTCACAGGTGGCTTGGTACGTGATTGGGACAATCGCTGTTATCATTATTATGCAATTTGATTCAGAACAATTGTGGAAAGTGGCGCCGTTAGCCTATTGGTTCGGTATTTTCCTGTTGGCCGCGGTGTTGGTATTTTATAGTCGGTCGTACGCTGCTTCTACTGGTGCCAGGTCCTGGTTCGCAATTGGCCCCTTGACCTTCCAGCCATCTGAAGTGATGAAGCCAGCCTTCATCTTAATGCTCGCGCGGGTAGCTAGTGACCATAATCACACTTATTATGAACATACCACGCGCTCGGACTGGTTATTGCTGGGGAAGATGATCCTTTGGACATTGCCCATTGTTGTGTTGCTACGGCTACAAAATGACTTCGGGACTATGCTGGTCTTTTTTGCAATCCTAGCAGGGGTTGCATTAGTTGCAGGTATTACTTGGCGAATTATCGTCCCAGTTGCAGCGGTTGCCGCTGCTGTTGGTGGTGGTGCCTTAGCCCTGGTTGCAACCACTGCTGGCCGAACTATTTTAGGTCATTTGGGGTTTGCATCGTATCAATTTGCCCGAATCGATACATGGTTAAATCCTGCAAGCAATACATCTGATCAAGGCTATCAACTCTGGCAAAGCATGAAGGCCGTTGGTTCTGGCGGTATTTTTGGGACTGGTTTCAACGTGTCAAGGGTATATGTACCCGTTCGTGAATCTGACATGATTTTTTCCGTTATCGGTGAAAATTTTGGCTTTATCGGTAGCTTGATACTGATTTTGCTATACTTTATGTTGATTTATCAAATGATTAGAGTGACATTTGACACAAAAAACGTTTTTTATGCATATATTTCAACCGGCGTTATTATGATGGTTTTATTCCATACCTTTGAAAATATTGGGATGAGTATTGGTTTGTTACCGCTAACTGGGATTCCCTTACCATTCGTTAGTCAAGGTGGATCTGCGCTGATTGGGAACATGATAGGTATTGGATTAATCATGTCGATGCGGTATCATAATAAGAGTTACATGTTTAGTCGTAACGAAGACTTTGAATAAAGTCTAATAAATTGGTATGAGGTGAAAGTATGAGTGAAGAAGCAACTTATTTCTGGACAAAAGTAATGGATGGCAAGACCCGTCTTGGCTTAACGAAAGCAGGGCAAGATGAACTTGGCACCATTAAGTTTGCTCACCTACCAAGTGTTGGCGACAAAGTGAACAAGGGCAAGACATTAATTAGTGTTGAAGCAGAAAAGGCCGTTTCGGATATTGATAGTCCGGTTAGCGGTGAAGTTGTTGCTGTGAACCCACAGTTAGACAACGACTTTGACAGCTTAAACAGTGAAGAAGAGGCTGATGCTTGGCTTGTTGATATTAAGGAAGCCTAATTGCAGTTTGATTAGATTCTAAAATTTCGATGACATTTTTCCTTGACAGCTCTCATTCAGATGGCTATACTTTTGTCATTGACTTAATTGAATAAGAGATCGGCAAAATGAGTAAGTGTTGAGTGGTCGTTTAGAGAGTCCCAGTTGGTGAAAAGGGATCGGCTCAATACGCTGAAGATGGTTTTGCATAGAGAGGTTACGGTGAACTTAAGCAAGCCGTGACTGGTTAACGGCCACTATCCCGTTGAGTCTTCGGACTCTTTGAGGTTACTGTTGTGAGACAGTAACGAATCTAAGGTGGTACGCGATAAGCTTCGCCCTTACTTAAGTAAGGGTGAGGCTTTTTTATTTGAAAAAGGAGGTAACCGCAGTGATTGAATTTAAAGACGTGACAAAAACATTCACCACTAAAGATGGTGATTTGACAGCTGTCTCTGATGTGAACTTAAACATTGATGACGGTGAGATATACGGCATTGTCGGTTATTCCGGTGCTGGGAAGAGTACGTTAACCCGGATGTTAAACGGGCTAGAAACGCCCAGCAGCGGCGAAATTGATATCAACGGTGACAAGATTACCGCACTCTCGGGATCACAACTTAGAAAAAAACGGCAAAAAATTGGGATGATTTTTCAACATTTCAACTTACTTTGGTCTCGGACGGTGATTCAAAACATTATGTTTCCACTGGAAGTTGCAGGTGTCTCACGCAAGGAACGTCAGCAGAAAGCTCAGCACTTGGTTGACCTGGTTGGCTTGACCGGTCGGGAGCATTCCTATCCGTCCGAGTTATCAGGTGGTCAAAAGCAACGGGTGGGTGTCGCAAGGGCACTGGCAAACGATCCTGAAATTCTGATTTCTGATGAAGCAACCAGTGCTTTGGATCCACAAACCACCGATGAAGTTTTGGATTTGCTGCTGGAGATCAATAAGAAGATGAACTTGAGCATTGTTCTTATCACTCATGAAATGCACGCCATCAGAAAGATTTGTGACCACGTGGCTGTGATGGATGATGGCCGAGTTGTAGAGCAAGGAACCGTCTTCAACGTCTTCCGTAATCCCAAGCAGGAGATTACCAAGCGCTTCGTTAGTGAAGAAGTTGATCCAGCTTTGACAGATACTAACAGTATCGTGGAAGACCTGATTAAGAGCTATCCTGAAGGGATCATTGTTCAGTTGGTCTTCCATGGTGACCAAGCGAAACTGCCAATTGTCTCTGAAATGATTCACCAGTTTCCTAAACTTCAGGTCAGCATTATTGAAGGGAGCATTCACCAAACGCAGGAAGGATCCATTGGCTCGCTATATCTACAAATTACTGGTGAGAAGGAAAGCCTAGATGGTGCCTTGGAGCTGCTGAAGAAAATGCGTGTGGAAACGGAGGTGATTCACCGTGACTAATGGCTCATATTTCGCATTTAAAACAGTTGATTGGGCTAACATGGGTGGAGCGACTTGGGAAACCATTTGGATGACCGTCGTTTCGATGATTGTCGTTGCAATCTTAGGTGTTTTGTTAGGTTTGCTATTATTTGAAACAACGGCAAGTGACAATGTTGGTGTTAAGGTGCTTAACGCAGTCGTTTCTTTCTTGGTTAACGTCTTCCGATCAATTCCATTTATTATTTTGATCATGTTGTTGCTACCGATTACCAAAAACTTGGTAGGAACCATCATCGGGCCCACAGCGGCATTGCCGTCATTAATTGTTTCAGCGGCACCATTTTACGCACGGATGGTTGAACTAGCTTTCCATGAAATTGACCGTGGTGTGATTGAAGCGGCCGAAGCAATGGGTGCTAACAAGTGGCAGATCGTCTATAAGGTACTCTTACCTGAAAGTATGCCGGCACTGGTTTCTGGTGTAACGGTTACCACTATCTCGCTGATTGGTTATACCGCAATGGCTGGTGCTATTGGAGCTGGTGGGTTAGGTAACCTAGCGTATATCGATGGTTTCCAAGCTAATAACAACACCATCGTGCTTGTTGCCACAGTCATCATTGTTGTCATCGTCTTTGCATTTCAATTTATTGGGGATTTCCTGGTTCGTCGAATTGATAAGCGAACCTTATAAAAATTATTATTCTATATTTTTGGGAGGAATTGTTCATGAAGACTTCGAAACGGATTTTAGGTATTTTAGGAATTGCTGCAACAACTGTGTTATTAGCCGCTTGTGGGAATAATTCAAGTAAATCAAAGACCACCACGATTACGGTGGGTGCTTCAGCTATCCCCCATGCACAAATTTTAAAACATGTTCAGCCACAACTGAAAAAGGAAGGCGTCAACTTAAAGATCAAGGTCTTCCAAGACTACGTAATGCCTAACAAGGCTTTAGCAAGCAAGGAATTGGATGCCAATTACTTCCAACACATCCCATTTTTGAACACTTGGAACAAGGCTAACCACGGTACTTTGGTCAGCGCCGGTGGTGTTCACTTGGAACCAATTTCAGCTTATTCAAAGAAAGTTAAGAACTTAAAGGATGTCAAGGATGGTTCAACTATCTTAGCAAGTTCCAACACGCCTGACTATGGCCGTATCCTAACCATTTTACAGGATGCTGGTTTGATCAAGGTCAAGAAGGGCATTGATATTACCACTGCTAACTTCTCAGATATTACCTCAAACCCTCGTCATTTGAAGTTCAAGCACAGCTACGAACCAAAATTGATGCCAAGTATCTACAAGAACGGTGAAGGTGACGTGGACTTCATTAACGCCAACTATGCTGTTCAGTCAGGTTTGAACCCATTGAAGCAAGCCATTGCAACTGAAAAGTCATCATCACCATACGTCAACATTGTTGCTGTACGGAAGGGTGACCAAAAGAAGCCAGCCATCAAGAAGTTGATGAAGGCACTGCAATCAAAGAGCACGCAAAAGTGGATCTACAACCATTATAAAGGTGCTGTATTACCAGCAAAGAGTTACAAATAAGAGAGCGTAAAAAGGGACGTTTAGCCCCCAGAGTATAACAGAAATGACCCTATCACCCCGAACTTGAGTGGTAGGGTCATTTCTGTTATACGGCCGGGGGCTGTCCCTTTTTACGCGTGTAGGCTAGATAAGAGGGCCCCCTCGAACTTGGGTGGTAGGGTCCTTTTCGTTATATGGCCGGGGGCTGTCCCTTTTTGCGCGTATAGGAAAGGTAAACCAACTATTTTACAAGAAAAGCTAATTTCTAATTGACAAGTAACTGTGTTGCCTTTATAGTTAGCTACATGAGTAACTAACCAAATAACAAGCCAAGATCGTTATTAATCAATGGAGGAGTAATTATGACAATGACACCAGTTGTTTCCGTCAGAGACTTGCACAAAACCTATGGTAAGACCGGTCAAAAACAGTACGAAGCATTGAAGGGGATCAGCTTTGACGTGGAAACAGATGAATTTGTTGGCATCATGGGTGCCTCGGGTTCTGGTAAAACTACTTTGCTTAATATTTTAGCAACACTGGATGCACCTACGTCCGGTGAAGTGGAAATTAATCAACAAGTATTGGCCAACTTAAAAGGTAATCAAATTGCTGATTTTCGCGCTAAACAAGTTGGCTTTATTTTCCAAGATTTTAATCTGTTGGAAAATCTAACCAACTACGAAAATATTGCTTTGCCACTGTCACTACAAAATATTAGTCGCAAAAAAGCGCAGCCTGAAGTTCAACGGATTGCTAAACAGTTGAACATTGAATCACTATTGGAGAAATATCCCACGGAGATCTCTGGTGGTCAAAAACAGCGTGTGGCTGCGGCACGAGCATTGGTTTCCCACCCAGCGATCCTTTTTGGTGACGAACCTACTGGGGCGCTGGATTCCAATAGTGCCCGCGACTTGCTGGAGATGTTAAACACCATCAATCACGATCAACAGGTACCGATATTGCTGGTGACCCATGATCCATTTTCAGCTAGTTATTGCCAACGTATCCTGTTTATCAAGGATGGCAAAATTGGCCAGGAAATCAAAAAGGGAACACACACCCGTCAGCAGTTCTATCAGGCCATTCTTGATACGCTTGGCACGTTTGATTAAGGGGGGACGCCAACATGTTAAATAAACTTGCATTTGCCGGTGTTAAGAGCCGGCTGAAGGATTATGTTGTGCTGTTTTTCGGCTTAATCATGTCCAGCGCCATTTTTTATATGTTTGAATCATTGGCAACCAATAAGGCGTTTATTAAAGCTAATGCCCAACAAATTACAGGAGCAAACTTTATCTTTTTGTTTGGGGCGATCTTATTGACCATCATCACGCTGGTGTATGTATTTTACGCAAATTCATTTTTGATGAGCATGAGGCGTCATGACTACGGTCTCTTTATGATGCTTGGTGCAAAACAATCAAAAATTGGTCAGCTGATCTTAGTGGAAACAATGGCCATTGGCACGATTGCCAGTGTGATTGGGACCATTATTGGCTGGGGATTTACGGCGTCAGTGGGACCGTTTTTAATGAGTCGGATGATTGGCAATAAATTGCAGCATTTTAATGCTTTTTATGTTCCTGCAATCGTGACAACGATTGTGTTGTACCTCATCTTATTTTTAATTGCTGGTATCATTAACCGGCTGGCTTTAACGAAGACTTCTGTCCTGCAACTATTAAAAGGTGATAGTCAGCCAAACAGACCGGTCTTAAAGCCTGTGAGTCAATTGTTACAAGTTGTAGTGGGCGTCTTATTACTGATGTTGGGTTATTACGCCATGAGTCACGTTGAAAAATTTGCTTTGAGCACGATTCCCATTGGCTTGGTAACCATTGTGTTGGGCACGTACTTCTTATTCAACGCAATTTTTGTCTGGTTGATTTTGTTATTAAAGCGCTCTGGTTGGGCCAGTCTCGGATTAAGAAACTTTACGCTGTCACAACTCAGTTTCCGACTTCATAACTACACTAAGATTTTATCAGTCGTTTCCATTCTCATCGCGTTGTCACTGGGGGCCATCACGGTTGGCATTGGTATGCAAAAGCAAGTAACGGCTTTATCAACTGCTAGTGAGGCCTATACCATGGCAATTAAAAACCCATCGCGACATACCAACCATTTAATCGATAAACTGACGCTGGACACTAAAGTGACCTATCAGCAAAAAGAAACCAGTAAGATAATTTATTATCGTGCTGATCAATTTAAAGACCGGCCATTAGAGTTTACCGGCTTTCAGTCACCGTTAAATTCAAAACAGAAGAATCGATTAGCATCACCCACCTATCAGAATCTCACTAGCACCCAATTAACTCAGCATCCTGAAAAGTTAATGGCACTGCAACCCAATGCGCCTCAAAAACCTTTCCGATTAGTTTCGAGGACCACTTTTAATAAGCTACCAGTTCACGCTCAGCGATTAACTCTTTTCAGAGTTAAAAACTTACAAGCGGATAAGACAGATTTGAAGCACATCGTGACCAGCATGGGTAATCCAGCGGTTGACACGGTCCCGGGTGCTTACGGGACGTTTGTGCTTGCTACGGCCATGTTTGGTGGCCTTGAGTTTATGGGCTTCTTTTTAGGAATTGCTTTTCTGGCGATGCTTGCCAGCTGCCTCATGTTTAAGATTCTCAGCGGCGCAGCAACCGATAAGCGTCGTTACGAGATGCTTAATAAGATTGGTGCTCGACCATCACGATTACGGGCTTCAATTGCTCGAGAAATTCTGGTTTTATTTGTATTGCCCGCAATTGTTGGGGTTGTCCACGTTTTATTTGGTCTCCTTATGTTCAAAGTTTTGATGCTTAATCCTTATTATCAGATATGGTTACCATTTACAATTTTCTTTGTCTTGTATATGATTTATTACATTATAACCGTTCGACTTTACGAGCATATCGTTTTACCGAAGCTCAGAATTGATAACTAGTTTGCGGTGAAAGGAAGGATTGGCTGGTGGATCATGCAATTTGACTTTAATAGTACTGAACCACTGTATCTTCAAGTTGCTGAGCAGATTGAAGAGGCAATTTTTACAAACAGCTTTGAAGAGGGGACTCAGGTGCCCTCAACAACTGAGGTATCTAAACAATTTCACATCAATCCTGCCACGGTTCTTAAAGGGATGAATATTTTGGTCAGCGATGGCTTTTTGGAAAAAAGGCGTGGCCTCGGGATGTTTGTGGTAACGGGTGCCCACGCTAAAATCCGGGAAAAACGTCAGACGGAATTTTATGAAGATTACGTGGTTAACTTGGTTAAAGAAGCTAAAAAATTAAGCTTGCCAGAAACGACTATTCTCGAAATGATAAAAAGGGGGTATAACAATGGCTAAACTTAAGCCAATTAAAATTAACCACGTCAGTAAATATTTTGGTAAACAGCAAGTTTTGGACGATATCGAGTTGACCATTGAACCAGAGACTATCTATGGTTTATTAGGTCGAAATGGCGCTGGAAAGAGTACGTTATTCAATATCATTACTGACCGGATCCCGTTAAGCGACGGAGAAGTGACCATTGCTGGGCAGCCGGTAACCGACAATGATGCTGTACTCAACCGGATTTACCTGATGAGTGAGGCAAATCTTTATCCTTCACGGATGCGTGTTAAGGACATTTTTCAATTAACAGCACAACTTTATCAAGGGATGGACATGGCGCTGGCACAAACCTTAGCTGAACAATTCGAACTGAATATGAGTACCCGCTTCAATAAATTGTCCACGGGGTCTCGTTCCATCATGAAACTGATCATTGCTTTGGCGGTTGATGTTGATTACGTCTTTTTAGATGAGCCAACTCTGGGGCTGGATGCCAATCATCGGCGCCTATTTTACGATGCTTTGCTGGACAGTTATGCCAAGCGACCACGCAGTTTTATCATTTCGACTCATTTAATAGAAGAAGCCAGCAATTTAATCGAGCGTGTCTGGGTATTGCAAAATCAGCACATTATTATTGATGAATCTACTGAAAGCGTATTGAATAAGGGCTTTGCTGTAACCGGGCCAACGGCGGATGTTGAAGCTTATACGGCTGGTCTAAATATTATTGGGCATGAAGCACTCGGTAATTTGATGGTGCACTATATTTACGGTGAATTGAAGGGTGATAGGCCAATACCGGATACAGTGTCAATCAGCCATATCGATTTGCAGCGTTTATTTATCTATCTGACTAACCAGGAGGTGTCCACCGATGAGAATTAAGGCAGCATTTTCATATCAGCTTAAAAATTACTTTAAATCTTTCGGCTGGGTTTATCTGTGGTCAATCGCCGTTGTGGTAATTCTCCCCTTTGCAATTTCTCTCCTGTTGGGACGAATTAACATCTATGACATTAACGACTACTTACCTCAGTTTTTACCATCGTTGATCCTGAGTTTTTACCTGTTTGTGTTTGGCGGTATCAGCTATGATGGGTTTAAGCTATTCATTCAAAATGGGTTGGGGCGAAAGACTTATTTTCTGAGCAAATTATCCGCGTTGACTGTGATTTTATTAGTGGGAGAGGCAATTAATGTGCTGTACGGGTTGTTCTACCACCACTTCATTAATCCCAAAAACAATCCAATCATGACTTTTAGTGTCCTGTATGGTCATTACTTCAACTCGGCTGCTGCTAATACGGTATCGGTGTTGATCATCACGATGTTATTTACGGCTTGCATTATGGTCACTGGAATGGTCATTGGTTCGAGCTTAGGGCTGTTCAATAGGCGAGTGCAACGGATCAGTATTATTGGGATGCCAGTCGTGCTCTTTGTGTTGCTGGCAGTGTTGGTGATGCTAAATGATCAAACCAGTTTAAAGCTGACTTGGATCGGGGATGTCCTACTGTTTATCGTTGGCATGAAGCAGCCAGTTAGCACGGGTCACTTTGTCGCCTATGCACCAATGATATCTGGAACTATTTATATCATGGTGATGTTGTTTATTAGTTACCGTCTGACTTTAAGATTCCGCGTACCCCGATGATTTGGTGGTTGAATCCCATTTTCTCGTCAGTCATAAACGTGCTAAAATAAGAACATGCTTAAAGATCGGAGCGAGAAAAGTGGAAGCCACTAATCAGATTAATGACATACGTGAAGAGCTCAATGAACTACGCAGTCAGGTCAATGCTGGTGAATTATTTCAATCACTCGGCAACCGGCTTGAATCGTTGGTTACGTCAGTAAAAAGTGATCCAACTGTCACTGCGGTGCAATTACCCGATGACAATGATGGTATCCGAGAGTTATTAACCCAGCTGAATGATCAGCTCAAAGACGAATCCCTGGCAGTTTTAAGTGACCAGCAGGTGCTCCAACTGATTTCACACATTGGGTCACCAGATCCAAGCGTTCGTGATAAGGGCATTTATTTCTTATTTAATGACTTAATCCAGCAGAATTTACTATCGAATCAGCAAATGACAATGATCGTTCGTTATTTGACCCGTGACACGGTGCTTTTTGCTCACATTCTTGAGCCTGAAAACGACGCTGTTTATCAACGGGCATTTGCCGTGTTGCTGCTATCGGTGTTACTTTATGCCGATCGAGCTGGTTATCATTTCTTAGACCAGCAGCTGGTCAACCAAGTTGTTGACCAGTTAGCCTTGTACATGGTGCTTGAATCCGATACTCGTGGATTTATTAAGACGAACGGTTGGGCACATGCCTTTACCCATGTCGGTAATTTATTGGATGAATTATCCGAACGGGAACGATTGACACGTGCTGACAAGTTATTTTTAATGGCCATCATGATCGAACGTTATAAGACACTGGATGGGCCACTAATTTTTGGTGAACCCCAACGGCTAGCAGGCTATCTTGCACGCTTAACGAATAAAAATCAATTGTACGCGGATTATTTCTTAAAGCAGCTGAAGCACTGGCGACAAGAACTGGTGATTGTTCAACAACAGGAAAGTCAGGCGGGTTGGAATCGAATCTATAACCGAGGTCGGCTGATTGAATCAATGATCGTGCGGCATGATTTTAGTGACGCCATCATGCAATATTTACGTTCGGTGATTGATTTTCTAGCTTAGGACTTTGAAAGGGTGAAACCAATCAATTATTATCGTCGTTTATTTCAAACAAGTTATCAGTTATTAAGAGTGCGACCGGTAAATCTTGGCTGGCTGATGCTACTGGCAATTTTAGTCACACTGCATATTCTCATGTTAAATCCGGGGTTAGTTGCTATTAAAGTGGTGCTGATCCTTGGCTTTTTAGCGGGATTAATTTTCGAGTTAAACTTAATCTTAACCGTCTTTACGACTAATAAGACCATCTTAAATCAAACGGATCTCTTGATGTTAACGGCTTGGCACCGATTGTCTAAGCGTTGGCTGCAATTAGTCGGGCTAGTCGTTTTAATGGCGATTCTTTGGTTGCCATTTGGCGATGCTGGTTTTACAGCGTCCGTTTTAAATTTAGTTAAGGTGCCCATTAACTGGGTGGATACCGTTGTTTTACAGAGACGTATCGCGGTGGCCATTCTTGTTGTTTTGTATGGCATTTTGCTCTTCAGCTTTCTAAAATTGCTGGGGTACTTAAGGATAACAGTCAAGCCAGAATTGGTCTCGATTAATGGCTGGCATCGACTCGTTTGGTTTTGCCGACCGTTAATTGCGATTTGGCTACCGATGTCCATTATCGACCGAGTGGCTGTCCGCGGGTTGCGAGCATTAAGCAATCAGTTATCAAATGGTGTTGGCAATGGCACTAGTCTAACAACCTTGGTTTTGCTGGTTGCCTTTTCACTGATTGGCTTGAGTGTGTTTTTAATTGCTATTATTTGGGAGTCGATTGCGCAACCAGAATTCCAGCCAGAGTTTTCCGAGGAGGAAGCACATCTGCATAGTATGGCTTGGTTTCCCACCGGGCTGGTTATGCTTCTGGTCATTCTTTTTGGATTTCAGGCTTTCCACTTTGGTTCCATTGCCGCAACGCCAAGTTTGACGATTTCTCATCGAGGCGTAATTGGGGATAATGGGATGCCAAACTCATTGTCGGCTTTTCGTCGCACAGTTAAACATCAGCCCAATTTTGTGGAGGTTGACGTTCAGGAGACTAAGGATGGTCAGTTCGTTGTTTCTCATGGTCAGGATATCAATTTAAAGACCGAGGCGGGTAAAAAAGTCGGCAACATTCAAAAATTAACTTTAGCGCAAATTAAAAAACATTCGGCTGAGAAAAATGGTCATCACACGAACATTGTGAGTCTGGCTAGTTATTTAAGAACAGCCAAAAAGCAAAATCAGCGGTTAATTGTAGAAATCAAGGTTACGCCGCAAGATAGTCCGGATATGGTTCAGCGTTTTGTGGATCAGTATGGCAGTCAATTAGTTGCTAATCATGATTTTGTCCATACAATGAGTTATCAGACGCTTTTGAAGTTAAAACAGCTCAACTCTAATTTGATTGTGGGATACATTGTTCCTTTAAATCTCATTTCAATTAAAAATCTGCCAGCTGATTTTTACTCTTTGCAGGCTATTGGTCTCAATACGACCATGATTAGACAAGCACACTCAATTGGGGCACCAGTATTTGCGTGGACGCCTGATAAATTAACTGATATGCAGGTCATGCGGGTTTTAGGAGTGGATGGTCAGATCACCAACCAACTAACACGACTTCAACAAGTCAATCGTCAGCCCATCAAACAGTTTAATTGGGCAATTGTTGAAAATGTTGTGAACCAGTTTTGCTGATTTTTCGTATTTAGCTCTATAAGGAGCTGATGAAATGACCACAAGATGTTCGTGGGCGGAGAAGAGCCCTCAGTTATTGATCTATCATGATTTAGAGTGGGGCGTCCCCGTTTATGACGAGCGCCAGTTATTTGAAAATCTGTCGTTAGAAATCTTTCAGGCAGGCTTAGCTTGGCACCTGATTTTAAAGTACCGGGAGGCTTTAAGGGTTTCCTTCGACCAGTTTGATCCTGATAGGTTGGCTGGCATCACACCTGCACGTCTTCAGGCGTTGTATCATGATAAAAGAATCATTCGTAACCAGCAAAAAATCGATGCGGTGATTGAGAACGCTAAAGTGCTTACCAGCTTGCATGAATTAGGCTGGACTCTGAGTGAGACCCTTTGGCAGCAGGTGAATGGCATGCCACTGGATCACCACTTAAAAGCAGACGAGGCGTTAAGCAGCGACTTATTTGTGGCAGAATTATCGCAGACACTGCGACAACTTGGGTTTAAACGGATCGGCCCCAAGACGTGTTATTCATTGTTGCAGGTTTCTGGAATTGTGAATGATCATTTAGCGGCATGTTATCGACATGATGAAATATCAGAAACAATCAGCTAAATAAAAAACGTGACCACCCAAATTGTTTGAGTGGTCACGTTTTTATTTAAGGATAGTAATTAAATTAATTCTCGGCTTTCTTTGCGGGATGTTTAGCTGGCTTATTTTCTAAGTCCGTCCGAACAACCAGAACGTCAGAAATTGCAGTCCGAGTAACGTATTCTGTGACTGATCCAATCAGTAACCGTTCCACAGCGTTTAAACCAGTGGCACCAATCATGATTAAATCAATGCCAAGTTTCTTTGGCATGTCGCGGGCAATAATGGTCTTTGGTGCACCATATTCAATCGAGTAGTCAACGCTGCTAACGCCAGCATCTTTTGCTTGTTGAATATACTTATCCAAGGTTTTCTTGGCCGTATCGGTTACTTCTTCAACCATTGTTGTATCGAAGCTAGAAATATTTTGAAATGCCCGAGTGTCCACAACGTGAACCAGATGCAGGTCAGAATCATTTCTTTTGGCAACTGCCACAGCTTTTTCGAATGCTAACTCGGCTTCGTAAGAACCATCAACTGGAACTAAGATGTGTTTGTATTGTTGTAACATGATGACTCACCTCTCTCTACTTGTTAACTCTATTTTACGTTATTTTAGACCAAATAAAAAGAGAAATGTAAACCGTTTTCATTTAATTTTCGGAAAGAAGTGGACCAGCATTAATTGAATCGCCAGAATATCAAGCACACCAACCAATAATGTCATGGAAATAAAGACATCGTTTTGCATGATGGTAGCGACTGCAGCAATTATTCCGACAACGAATAATGACCAGCCAGCGAACTTAACAATTCCTGCTAAATTTCGGTTTTCTTCGGGATGGAAAACCAGAAACGGTCTGTTCGTATGGGTGAGAAAGAACCACCCGAGGAAAAAAGTCAGTAACACGTATAGAATCATCAAAATATTAATAACCACAAGGAACCTCCAAGGCTTTACGCCGGTTTATTCTCATAAAATAAAAAAGCTGACTTACAATGTGCAAGCCAGCCCCAAAGTGTTGCCACTTTGAAGATCTAATAGTGCCGTTAATTGTCCGATAGGTTTTGGCCCGCTGATAAGCAGGTGGGACGGGTATATCTGCGTTCATGCTACCAAGTGTAAAAGGCCTGCAATCCGGAAGAGTTAACCCATGTCCCAATGTAACATTAGTTGTTCGGCAAACACGTATGTGGACAACGCGCACACCCTAGAACTCATCTATATATTAGCATATTTCAGCCGTTTTTACCATTTTGACTCTTGAAGCCGTTAATCTTTCGCCTGTTGGGCTTTTCGTAAGCGCTCATACTGCTGAGCAAGAGCCGACTCAAACTTACCGTTGGTTTTTGGTTCGTAGTACTGAGCGTTTTTGATTTTATCTGGCAGGTACTGCTGTTTGACCCAGTCGTTTTTGAAGCTGTGGGGGTATTTATAGTCAACACCGTGGCCCAGATCAGCTGCCCCCTTATAGTGAGCGTCTTTCAAGTGATCGGGAATGTCGCCGTAGTGACCTGAGCTGATGTCTGCCATGGCAGCATCGATTGCCATCATGCCGGAGTTTGATTTCGGTGATAGACACAGCTCAATGACTGCATCAGCTAATGGAATCCGTGCTTCAGGGAAACCTAAACGCTGAGCAGCAGTGACCGCTTCAACGACTCGAGCAGCTGCGGGCGGATTGGCCAAACCGACATCTTCGTAAGCAATGACGGTTAGTCGCCGGGCAATGGTTGGCAGATCACCAGCAGTGACCAATCTCGCCAAATAGTGTAGTGCAGCATCGGTGTCGCTACCCCGGATGGATTTTTGAAACGCAGAAATCACATCATAGTGGGCATCGCCATCCTTATCATGGCTGAAAGCCTTTTTTTGTAGGCACTCTTCAACGACAGGTAAAGTGAGGTGAATGACACCATTTGATGGGTCAGTCGACTTAGCCGCCAATTCTAGGCTGTTCAGTGCGCTTCTGAGGTCGCCGTTGGTAGCAGTGGTCAGCAGGTTCTCCGATTCCGGTGCCAAATCAATGTTTTGATTACCCAGTCCGTTGTCTTTATCGGTTAAAGCCCGGTCAATTGCGGTTCGGATGTCGTCTGGCATCAGTGGCTTTACTTCGAAAATTTGTGTCCGGCTGCGAATAGCTGGATTAATACTGATGTAGGGATTCTCAGTAGTTGCTCCAATGAGTACGATCCGACCGTTTTCCAAATGGGGCAGTAAAAAGTCCTGCTTGGTTTTGTCCAACCGGTGAATTTCATCGAGTAGCAGAATAACGGTGCCACTCATCTTAGCTTCTTCGGCAACAATCTGAAGATCCTTTTTAGAATCAGTCGCAGCGTTTAATTTTCGAAAAGCATATTTTGTTGAGCCAGCGATGGCACTGGCAATACTAGTTTTGCCAGTGCCAGGGGGACCATATAAAATCATGGATGACAGCATTTTAGCTTTGACCATTCGGGAGATGATTTTTCCGGGGCCCACTAAGTGTTGCTGCCCGACCACGTCTTCAATCCGCTGTGGCCGCATGCGGTAAGCTAAAGGTTGTGGCATAGTTTGACTTCTTTCAATTAATTTAAAGACCGAGGTGTTTCTTCATCTTAGCCCAGAGCGTTGTTTGAGCCGGTTGAGCCTTAGCCTCCGGTTGTTCAATTGCCGGCTCTTGGGCAGCTTTATCTTCAACTTTAATCGGGTACTGGTTGATTGCTGTTTTTGAGATCACGACTAATCCTGAATCGGTGGGTTTATTCCCATAAAAATCGTCTTGAACGATGGTGAATGCCCG
This sequence comes from Secundilactobacillus angelensis, assembly GCF_012641075.1. GTDB lineage: Bacteria > Bacillota > Bacilli > Lactobacillales > Lactobacillaceae > Secundilactobacillus > Secundilactobacillus angelensis. Next base: position 104,681 of record NZ_JAAXLJ010000007.1, read on the forward strand.
TTGAAGTTGACCGGCGATTTGTAAATAGGGCTTTAGAGCGGTCATTCCGGTGTGACCGTTAAAAATTACCTGGTAATCTGGATGAGTCTTCAATTCCGCTTGAAAAGCCGACAAATATTCAGTCCCTTGAAGCTGTTGGATTGACATCAGCAGTGACACTCGTTCGCGAAACGTGCCTAGGTAAGTTCGTTGCTCGTCAGGATGCAGTTTTGGTGGTCCGTATATGGCGTTATCCAAGTGAGACGTCATTTGATCTTTGTCAGGCATTGCGTAACACCAACTTTCATTAATAGTAAGACTATTGTAACATGTCTGTATGAACACAGACACCATGAAGAACGGGGGAGCGACTTTGTTTAATGATTCTGATTTTCAGGTTTTTGAGGACCCAACTTTAGGGGGACGGATGGCAGGTATTCGCGGCGAAATCGACCCTAAATTTGAAGCCTTAGCACCGCTCGTGATTGAAACGCTAGGTTTTCAAACGCCAATTTTTGCCCACGTTGCTAAACATTTACGCCGGCATAAGAACCCACCGATGAATACGTGGATCGCTTTTAGTACCAACAAGCGTGGTTATAAAATGAATCCGCATCTCATGATCGGTTTTTGGGACGACCGGTTGTTTGTTTGGCTGGCTAGTCTAGCTGAAGCAAAAGAGCGAGCGCAAATGATTCAGCGGTTATCCATGATGCTGCCTGAACTGGCTAAACTTAATGATTATTATGATATTAGTCCTAACCACATGGCGAAAATCTCTCACACGATTTCAGCAAAAGGGTTAGATCAGCAACTCGGACATTATCAGCAGGTAAAACAGGCTGATTTCTTAGTCGGCCGTCAGTGGTTGCGTGGTGACACGATTTTTGCTGATCCTAAGCAAGTTGAGCAGACGGTCTTGACAACTGTTTCAGATTTACGGCCATTCTTTAAACTACTTATTAAATAAAGGGACAAAAAAAGCAATTTGCACGTTATGTGCAAATTGCTTTTCTTTAGATAAACAACGCTTATTAACGGTTGTAGAATTCAACGATAAGAGATTCGTCAAGGTCTGCATCCAATTCTTCACGTTGTGGTAAACGAACAAGTTTACCTTCAAGCTTGTCAGCATCGAACTCAACGTATTGAGGACGACCAACAACGGCTTCAACGGCATCCTTGATGATTTGCATACTCTTTGACTTCTCACGAACGCTGATCACTTGACCAGGCTTAACTTCGTATGAAGGAATATCAAGACGCTTGCCATCAACGGTGATGTGACCATGGTTAACCAATTGACGGGCTTGACGACGAGTAGTAGCCAAACCTAAACGGTAAACCACGTTGTCTAAACGACGTTCCAGTAAGATCATGAAGTTAACACCATGCTTACCTTCGCGAATCTTACCTGCGCGAACGAATAAGTTGTGGAATTGACGTTCAGTCAAACCGTAAGTGAAACGCAGCTTTTGCTTTTCACGTAATTGGGTCCCATATTCGGAAAGCTTTGAACGACGGCCTTGGCCGTGTTCGCCGGGTGCGAATGGACGACGTGCTAATTCTTTACCAGTACCTGAAAGTGAAACGCCAAGACGACGTGAAACACGCCAGCTTGGTCCTGTATAACGTGACATAGATAGTTCCTCCAAAAATTTTAGTTGGAGTAAAATAATTTGACGTGAGTTTGATATTCGTGCAGATCCCTTTGCGGTTTTCGCCCTGTGCAGCCGCAGGTTACTTACCGAACCACCTTTTGGCAGTGATCTGTTGACGAGCTTACCGCTCACCGCTGCATTATTTTACACAATTGCCAGTGTATCGCGAAGTGCTACTAATTGTCAATATGTTTCAGTAAGATTGAGGCGAATTGTTCAAGTTCTGTGCGGTCATCTTCTGTAAAACGGCCAATCTTTGGTGAGTCAAGATCCATCACACCGATTTTAACGCCATTCTTAGTCAATGGGATGACTACTTCACTGTTGCTGGCTGAATCACAAGCGATGTGACCAGGAAATTGGTGAACATCTTTGACTAGCTGAGACTGCTGCGTTTGAAAGGCAGTGCCGCAGACACCGGCACCGTTCTTAATGTGAACACAGGCGACGTTACCTTGGAATGGTCCGAGCAAGAGTTCATCTTCCTTGGGCTGGTACAGATAAAAGCCTGCCCAGTTCAAATCAGGCATGGTTTGTTTCAATAAAGCTGAAGCGTTTGATAAGTTGGCAATCAAATTCGTTTCATTGTATAAAAGTGCATCTAGTTGCTGACTCATCATTGAAACAGTGGTATTTGTTTCCGTCATTTTTGATTACCTCTCACTTATTAGTTTATGAATCTTGAAATTCGGGTGAAGCCTTTTCACAAGGTATGCTATAATTTAAGCTGGTATAGATTTTAATGGGTATTTGATGAAAAATCAATCATAATCTATCTAATGTACATAATAAAAAATGTATTTTGGTAACGAAGGATGGGGATTAGATGTTTAGGATATTAATAGGAGTCATTATCCTGGCAATTGTCATATACGCCGGTATATTAATCTACCAGCAGTATCTGATTAGACGGTTGAAGGGAATCGATCAACAAAGAGAAGATCTGTCACTTGACGAACTGAGCAATTCAGTTGACCAGGTACAAGCCATGAGCTTGACAGGCAAGACGCTGGAAGAAGTGCAACAGCTAACGACAGATTTTGGTGACTTAGAAGAAAACCGTCTGCCGAGGCTTAAGCAGCAAGTTGATGACGCCATTAATAGCGCTAAGCAATACCGGATCTTTTCGGCTCAGCAGGAAGCCAAGAAAGCTGAAGCTTCGTTAGATGTTGCTAATCAGGCCATTAAGCAGGTCAAAGACCAAGTTTCCGAACTCAAGCAGATCGATGCTCAACATAAGCAAGCGGTGAAGACGCTGGAAGCACGCTATCAATCACTACGCAAAACGTTATTAGCGAAAAACTTTATGTATGGTGATGCCATTGATGGCCTTGAAACCCAGTTAGGCAAACTGGAAGATGATAACGATCATTTCCGTGAGGTTACCAGTAAAGGTGATCATGAAGAAGCCGCTAAATTATTGCAGCGGCTTCAAGCTGATACTGATCACTTAGATGAAATGTTAAAGGCGATTCCACCGTTAGTGACTAACCTCGAAACTGAATTTCCGACTCAAATCAAGGAATTGAAACAGGGTGAAAGCGAATTAACAGCGCAGGGGTACCAATTCCCTGAGGCAGATTTTAAGGATCAAATTGCTGCTTTATCGGCTGAAATCACCAAGAGTAAAGAATCGCTGGCAAAGCTGGATGTGGATGCTGTGAAACAGGCTGATACAGCCTTATCCACTAAAATTGATCATTTTTACGACGTCATGCAAAAAGAAATGACTGCAAAGGGTAAAGTTACTAAAAATCTTGATTATCTTGCCAAATTTATTAGTCATGCCCAAAACCAAAATAGTCTGCTTATGCGTGAGCTAGAACGGTTGAACCATAACTATACCTTAGATCACCAAGAGTTAGAAACGACTCGCGAATTTACCGAACAGCTTCGCAATATCGAAACAGCTTATCAAAAAGACGTGGAAAACATTCACAGCAATGATGCGATATACACGGAAGTCGATGCTCGGCAAACACGCCAAATTCACGATTTAACCCAAATTGAAAAACAACAACAAGAAATTAACGATTCGGTGGCAGGACTAGCCAAGGAAGAGGAACAGGCTAACCAGAACCTCCAGCAGTTTGAATTTAAACTGCACAGCATTCGTCGTGAGGTTGAAAATCTGAATCTGCCCGGAGTAGCTAAAAGCTATCTGGATTATTACCAAGTTGTCAGCGATGAGATTGACAAGTTAACTGATGACATGAATCAAGTTCAGATTGACATGGAAGACATTACTAAACAGTTGATCATGATTCAGTCTGATTTGGATATTTTGACGGAAAAGACTAACGATTTAATTGATAGTGCCAAGTTGGCGGAACAATTAATTCAGTATGCTAATCGTTACCGAATGACCCATGATGAAGTTGCTACTGCTAGCCAGGAAGCACAACGTCTGTTTGATGAAGAATATGATTACGCTAAGAGTCTTGAAACGATTGCAACGGTCTTGGATGAAGTTGAGCCAGGGTCGTACAAACGGTTGGAAGACCGCTATTATCAAAGTAAGCAACCGATTGCTGATGAAGATGATAGTGAAGTTGCAGATAAGTAACGCTTATAATGAAGCACCGCAATTCCTTTTGGGGGATTGGGGTGCTTTTTAATTTATAGGGCTGAATTGGGTTACAGCGGGCAGAGACTTGCATCTAACGGGCCGATGACTAAAATCCAAAGTTCGGGATTTTTGTCATCGGTCCGTTAGACTCCAGTCTCTAAACGCCCGCTTTCACACCTTATACTTGCTTCCCCCCTTTATATCCTATATAATCAACCCCAGTCTATTTGATTGGAGTCGAACCAATCTAAAACGCAAAGAGGCAGAACATACATGACTTATTTTGATAATAGTGCAACAACGAAGGCCGATCCCGAAGTCGTTTCTACTTACGACAAAGTCAGTGAAAAGATTTGGGGTAATCCTTCGAGTTTACATCAGTTTGGTGAAGAAGCTTTTAACCTGCTGGAACAGTCCCGCAAACAGATTGCTGATTTACTTGGCGCATCTCAAAGTGAGATTCTGTTTACCAGTGGTGGTACAGAGGGTGACAACTGGGTTGTAAAGGGGACTGCCATTGAAAAACGGCAATTCGGCAATCATTTGATTACAACGGCGGTTGAACATCCTGCCATTCATAATTCAATGGAACAATTGAAACAGCTTGGATTCGAAGTCACTTATTTGCCGGTTGATGAACACGGTCGGATTTCAATCGATGATTTGAAAGCCGCCATTCGGCCGACCACGATTTTAGTTTCCATTATGGCTGTGAATAACGAAATTGGAACGATTCAGCCGCTAAAAGAGGCCGCTGAGGTGTTGAAGGATTATCCTAAAATCCATTTTCATATTGATGCTGTTCAAGGCATTGGCAAGGGCATTCAAGAGATGATCATGAACGACCGGGTGGACTTTGTGACTTTTTCTGGGCATAAATTCCACGCACCAAGAGGCATTGGCTTCATCTATGCCCGTCGCGGTCGCAAGATTGCACCCTTATTGACGGGTGGCGGTCAGGAGCGGAATTTACGAAGTGGAACCGAAAACCTGCCAGCAATCGCTGCTATGGCGAAGGCTTTACGCCTATTACTGACGGATGAAAGACAGAAGGTCGCTAAAGAAGCTGCAATTAAGCGGCGAATCTTTGATCACGTTCAACAATTCCCGTTAGTCACCACTTTTTCTGAGGATAACGCCGGGTTCGCACCGCACATTCTCTGTTTTGCGATTCAAGGTGTTCGTGGTGAAACCATCGTGCATGCTTTTGAGGAAAAGGGTATCTATATTTCAACCACTAGTGCTTGCAGTTCTAAAAAACACTTAGCTTCAAGTACTTTGACGGCAATGCGCATTCCGGAGAATCTTTCTACCAGTGCCATTCGAATCTCGTTAGACGACCATAATACGTTGGCAGAAGCTGATGAGTTTAATCAAGTTTTTGACCAGTTATACGACAAATTTAAAATTTTATCAGCGTAAGATTAATCGAAAAGGGGACCCATATGCAATATTCTGAAATTATGGTGCGATACGGGGAACTTTCCACCAAGGGAAAAAATCGGAAGGATTTTATCCGCCAACTTGGCCGAAATGTTCGTCATAGCCTTCATGGATTTGAGGGCTTAGATATTCGTGCACAATACGATCGACTACACGTGGCTCTGAACGGTAATGATTCAACCCAAGTCATCGATCGCTTAAAGGGTGTCTTTGGAATCGAAAACTTTTCTCCGGTGATTAAAGTGGAAAAAGATTTTGAGGCCGTTAAGGATACCGCACTTCAAATGATTCAGGCACAATATGAATCAGGCATGACGTTCAAAATTAATACGCGTCGTCAGGACCACCAATTTGAATATGACACTAACCAGATCAACGACAAGCTAGGTGGTCATATTCTCCGTAACGTTCCGGGAATCAAAGTTAAGATGAAGAATCCTGACATTACCTTACGGGTGGAAGTTCGCCTAAATGGGATTTTTCTCAGCAGTGAAACCATCCCTGGTGCTGGTGGATTGCCCGTCGGTACAGGTGGTAAAGCCACCATGATGCTTTCTGGCGGGATCGATTCCCCGGTCGCAGCTTACCTTGGCATGAAGCGTGGGGTTAAGCTCGACATGGTGCACTTCTTTAGTCCGCCATATACCAGCGAACAGGCGCTTGCAAAAGCCAAGGAACTGACTTCAAAGATTGCTGGCTATGCTGGCAGTATTAACTTTATTCAAGTCCCTTTCACTAAGGTCCAGGAAACGATTAAAGAAAAGGTGCCTGAAGGTTATTTGATGACCATTCAGCGCCGGATGATGCTGCGAATTGCTGCTGCCATTACGTTATCTCGGGGTGACAAGGGCGTCTTCACCGGTGAATCACTTGGACAAGTGGCTTCTCAAACACTTGAAAGCATGATGGCCATCAACGATGTGACCACTTTGCCGGTATTGCGTCCGTTAGTCTCAATGGATAAGACTGAGATCATTAAGATTGCTGAAAAGATTGATACTTATGATTTATCTATCCTACCATTTGAAGACTGCTGTACAATTTTTACACCGCCAGCACCTAAGACGCGACCTGACTTGGAAAAAACGCGGAACTTTGAAAAACTAATCGATGTGGAAGGTTTGATGCAAGAATCACTCGATGGGATTGAAGTAACCGTGATTCATCCAGGTGAGAACTTCATGAATCAAAGCGAGGAAGTCTTTGCTGAATTGCTTTAAAATCAGTTAAATAAAGGGACGTCTGTATAATCGTTGCTGTACGATGAGTAGCCAGTTATACGGGTGTCCTTTTGTTTTTCCTAAGAGCTTGAAATCTGCTTGCAATTTTAAGTGCGACGCTGTAAATTTAAGCTATAGTTGCACCCAAAAGGAGTGTTTAATTGATGAAGGTTAAATTTAATGGTGAAGAAGTTGAATTAGAAGGTAACCCACCTCAAGTTGGGGATCAATTGCCGAAGTTTAAGTTGTTCAATCAAAATGGTGAGAAGGTTAAGATGGCACAACTGATTGGTAAGCCCCTGATGCTGTCAATTGTACCGGATTTACAAACTCCTGTTTGCAGTACGCAAACGCATAAGTTTAATCAGCAGGCTGACCACTATCCAGATGCAACCTTTGTTACGATTTCCAACAATACCATTGCACAGCAGAAAAACTGGTGTGCAGCTGAAGGCGTCATCAACTTACAGATTCTTTCTGATGAAGAATTGTCATTTGGCTACGCAACTAACTTATATTTGCCCAACATGGGTGTTTTGACCCGTGCAATTCTAGTGGTTGACGCTGACGGCAAGATTACCTACGAAGAAATCGTGTCAGACGTTGCCCATGAGCCAGATTATCTAGCAGCGTTAGATGCCTTAGAAAAATTAACATCTAGAGTTGACGAGTAGCCGAAAAATGGCTATCATATCGAGTATAAGCATTGAGCAAGAGAGTCGATTAAATCGTATCGTACAGAGAGAAAGTCCAAGGCTGAAAGACTTTTCCAACGATTGATCGGTGGTAGCTTGCGAGCTGTCAGACTGAACATCTAGTAAGTCTGACCGGAGTGACATCCGTTAAAGATTGTTATTAAGAGGGGTTTAAAAGCCCAATTTAGGTGGTACCGCGAAAAGCACTTCGTCCTATTATTATAGGACGGGGTGCTTTTTTCTTACATAGCAATCGAATAAGAAAGGGAGAGATTAAATGACAGATAAATCGACAGAAATGCCACCCAAGTACGATCCGCAAGCCGTTGAGGCCGGTCGTTACGACGAGTGGTTGTCAGAAGGGCTGTTTAAGCCCAGTGGAGATCAAAAAGCAAAACCATATTCAATTGTTATTCCACCGCCAAATGTGACTGGTAAATTGCACTTAGGTCATGCTTGGGATACGACTTTACAAGACATGATTATTCGGCAGAAACGGATGCAGGGTTTTGACACACTGTGGTTACCCGGAATGGATCATGCCGGAATTGCCACACAGGCAAAGGTTGAAGCTAAACTCCGTGAACAAGGCATCAGTCGTTATGATTTAGGCCGTGAGAAGTTTGTCGAAAAAGTCTGGGAATGGAAAGATGAATTTGCCAGCACCATTAAGACGCAATGGGGCAAACTTGGCCTTTCGCTGGACTATTCCCGTGAGCGGTTCACCTTGGATAAAGGGCTGTCGGACGCTGTTAAGAAAGTGTTCGTTCAACTTTACCGTAAGGGCTTGATCTACCGTGGTGAATACATTATTAACTGGGATCCTCAAGCACGGACTGCCTTGTCCGATATCGAAGTTATCCATAAAGATGATAAGGGTGCTTTTTACCACGTTAAATATAAATTTGCCGATGGTAAAACCAAGTTAAACGGCAAGGACTACATCGAAATTGCGACTACCCGTCCGGAAACGATGATGGGTGATACTGCCATTGCCGTTAATGCCAGTGATGAGCGGTACAAGGACGTTGTGGGCAAGAAGGTTATTTTACCGCTTGCCAACCGTGAGATTCCAATCATTACCGACCAGCATGCCGATCCGGACTTTGGGACTGGGGCCGTTAAAATCACGCCTGCCCATGACCCGAATGACTTTCTGGTTGGGAACCGTCACAACTTGGAACGCATCAATACCATGAATGAAGACGCAACGATGAACGAAAAAGCCGGTAAGTACGAAGGCTTGGATCGTTTTGAAGCACGTAAAGCCATGGTTAAAGATTTGCAGGATCAAGGCTTGATGATTTCCATCGAACCAATCGTCCACTCCGTTGGCCACTCAGAACGGACTGGTGTTCAAGTTGAAGCCCGGTTATCAACTCAGTGGTTTGTTAAGATGAAGCCACTTGCAGAACAGGCTTTAAAGAATCAAAAGGGCGACGATAAGGTTGACTTCGTCCCAGAACGATTTGAAGGAACCTTTACTCACTGGATGGAAAACGTTCATGACTGGGTGATTTCCCGTCAGCTCTGGTGGGGTCACCAGATTCCAGCCTGGTACAACAAGAAGACCGGTGAAATCTACGTTGACGAGCAGCCACCAAAGGACATTGAAAACTGGGAACAAGATAAAGATGTTTTGGATACTTGGTTCTCTAGTGCTTTGTGGCCATTCTCAACCATGGGCTGGCCTAATACGGATGCACCAGACTACAAGCGCTACTTCCCAACCAACACCCTGGTAACCGGCTACGATATCATCTTTTTCTGGGTTTCACGGATGATTTTCCAATCACTTGAATTTACTGGTCGCCGGCCGTTCCAGCACGTGTTACTTCACGGCTTGATTCGTGATGAACAGGGTCGCAAGATGAGTAAGTCACTTGGAAACGGGATCGACCCAATGGACGTCATCGATAAGTACGGTGCCGATGCACTTCGTTGGTTCCTATCTAACGGGTCAACGCCTGGTCAAGATATTCGGTTTACCTACACCAAGATGGATGCTGCCTGGAACTTCATCAACAAGATCTGGAACGCCAGTCGTTATGTCATTATGAACCTTGGTGAAATGAGCAAGCCAGAGTTACCTGATCGAAGCGAATGGGATTTGGCTGACAAGTGGATTTTAAGCCGTCTTAACAGGACTGTTGCCCAAGTCACTGAGCAGTTTGATAAGTTTAACTTTGGCGAAGCCGGTCGGGCACTTTATGATTTCATCTGGAACGATTTTTGTGACTGGTACATTGAAATGAGTAAGGAAATCTTGACGGGTGACGATGAAAAGGCCAAGGCTAATACTCGCAATATTCTAGCTTACGTATTGGATCAGACCTTACGCTTATTGCATCCAATCATGCCATTCGTCACCGAAAAGATTTGGTTAACGATGCCGCATGAGGGTAAGTCACTGGTAACTGCCAAGTACCCCGTTTTGCATGATGAATTCGAAAACGCACAGGCTGAATCACAAATGGCTAACTTAATCGAATTGATCAAGGCGGTTCGGAACATTCGGGCGGAAGCTAACGCACCGATGTCATCTGAAATTGACGTGCTGATCAAGACGGATAACCACGAGTTGGCCAACGTGTTTGAAACTAACCGTGATTACATTGACCGGTTTATTCATCCAAAGGAATTGACAATTGGGGCTGATGTCACGGCACCTAAACTTGCCATGACTGGCATCATTACGGATGCTGAAGTCTATGTACCACTGGCTGAATTAGTTGATTTGAAAGACGAAGCAGCACGCTTGAACAAAGAAATTAAGAAGTTTGAAGCTGAAGTTGATCGCGCAAAGAAGAAATTAGGCAACGAACGGTTTGTTGCTAACGCGCCAGACGATGTCGTTGAAGGTGAGCGTCAAAAGCAAGCTGACAACGAATCTAAACTCAAAGCAACACAGGATCGGTTAGCTGCATTAACAGCTGAATTGTAATCGGTTCGCGTGTTATAATACATTTCAGAATCAAAGGGACGGGATCAGTATTGATTCCGTTCCTTTTTAATTGAGAAGAGTGGAGATTGATAGTTATGGTGGAGAATTATGATGACGCATTAAGTTTTATTCACGGACGAACTAAGTTTAAGAAGAGCGATCATTTGAACCGGATGCGGCAATTTTTGGAATTGCTGGGTAACCCGCAAAAGGAACTTTCTGCCATTCACGTGGCCGGTACTAACGGAAAAGGGTCTACCGTGGCCTATTTGCGAGACTTGTTAATGTCGCAAGGCTACACGGTTGGCACCTTTACGTCGCCATTTTTGATTCGTTTTAACGAACGAATTTCGGTGGATGGTGAGCCGATCTCTGATTCAGAGCTAATCAAGTTAGTGAATCGGGTGCAACCAGTAGTTGCCGATTTAGATGCGCACTACCCGGAAGGTGGACCGACTGAATTTGAAATTATCACCGCCATGATGTTTTTGTACTTTAAGAGCCAAGTCGACGTGGCCGTGATTGAGGTTGGTATCGGTGGCTTGCTGGATTCGACTAATGTTTTTACTCCTGTAGTTTCAGTGATTACAACGATTGGCTTTGATCACATGAAGATTCTGGGGAACACTCTGCCAGAAATTGCCGCTCAAAAAGCCGGTATCATCAAGCAAGGGGTTCCCGTGGTTGCTGGTCGGTTACCGGAGTCAGCAATGCAGGTGGTGGAGACAACAGCTGCCAAGAACAATAGTCCGTTATATCGGGTTGGTTATGAGGTAACCACTAAGATCAAATCCGAAACTGGCTGGCAGGAAAAGTTCGATTATCAGTTTGGTGATCAACAATTTAAGGGCTTGACCATCAGCATGCTTGGTGACTACCAAGTGGACAATGCCAGCTGTGCTTTGACGGCGTTTATTATCTACCAGACTCAGCGGCATCAAATCGTGCGTAGCGCGGATATTACTCGTTCCTTGGCAAAAACCGTTTGGGCTGGTCGCTTTGAGCCTTTAAACCAGGAGCCCCTGATCGTCATTGATGGCGCTCATAACGAACCGGCAATTGAAGAGCTAAGGGCATTGTTAAAGCAACGGTTTAGTGAAAACGAAATTTATGTGTTATTTAGTGTTCTGGCGGATAAACAGCACGATAAGATGCTGGCGACGCTGCGAACGGTGCCTAATCTGCATATTATTTTAACCACCTTCCAAGGACCGGGAACCCGTGCAGTCACTGACCCTAAAGCTTTAGCTGCTCAGTATGATGAGGATGACCGAATTGAAGTCATTGACAACTGGCAAATGGCGATCGGCGTCATTTTGCAGCGGATGTCTGCGGAAGATCTGTTCTTGATTACGGGTTCGCTTTACTTCATTTCGGACGTTCGCGCTTTCTTCGAAGAGCCATAAACGAAGAGTCTTAAATATGTAATATTTATTTTCTTTTAAATAACAAATTAATACTTGCCAGACCGACCTATAATTCGTTATGCTTTTAACCGGCGAGTAGTTATTAAATTTTCGAGGTATGGTATAATAACACCTAGCAAATTAACAAGCAATCAAACGACTGATTGTGGCTAAATGAAGGGATGAAACAGATTGTTCGGATTAGGAACGAAAAACATTGGTATTGATCTTGGGACAGCCAACACGATTGTTTACGTGGACGGGAAAGGCATCGTCTTACGCGAACCATCAGTTGTCGCTAAGAATTCAAAAACCGGCGAAATTGTTTCAGTTGGTGAAGATGCAAGAGCAATGATTGGCCGTACCCCGGCTAGTATTGTTGCTATTCGGCCAATGAAAGATGGCGTTATCGCCGATTATGATACAACCGTTGCAATGATGAAATACTATATTCAAAAGACGTTAGGTAGCACGAACGGCAAGCCTTATGTGATGGTTTGTGTGCCTAGTGGCGTTACAGAAGTTGAAAAACGAGCCGTTATTGATGCTACCCGTGTCGCTGGCGCACGTGACGCATACGTTTTGGAAGAACCATTTGCAGCTGCTATTGGTGCTGGTCTTCCCGTTATGGACCCAACTGGTAGCATGGTTGTGGATATTGGTGGTGGGACCACTGATGTTGCCACTATTTCACTTGGTGGCATCGTTTCAAGTCGTTCAATCAGAATGGCCGGTGACAAGTTGGACGAAGCAATTGTTGCCTATGTTCGTCAACACTTCAATTTATTGATTGGTGAACGGACTGCTGAACAGTTAAAGTGGGACATCGGTTCCGCTTCAAAAGAGGCTGTTAAAGCCGACGATGGTGCTTCAATCAGAGGACGGGACCTCATTACTGGTCTTCCTAAGACGATTGACGTGTCAGCTGTTGATATTGCGGAAGCTATCCACGAACCTGTTGAAGAAATCATCGGTGCAGTTAAGGAGACCTTGGAAGAAACTTCTCCTGAAATTGCGGCTGATGTGATCGATCATGGGATCGTTTTAACTGGTGGCGGTGCTTTATTGCATAATTTACCAGACGTCATTGCGGATGCGACCAAGGTGCCAGTATTTATCGCTAACGACCCACTTGACTGTGTCGCTATTGGTACTGGTGAATCACTTAAGTCCATCGACGTTATGAAAAAGAAGTAACATTCGGGAGTGAGGCACTGGTTCTGGTTGATTAGCAAATACGATTATGAGTATTAACAATCAGGGACACCTCCAGCCGTGTAAGCAAATAATTCCGTATGTTCAGCTTTAGAACATGCGGAATTATTTGCTTGTACGTACTCAGAGAAAGTACGATCTCCTTTTATTATTTAATGTATAAGAGAACGAGTCGATTGTGATGGCTCACTCTCCAATCACTGGAGGATGAACATGAATAAATTCTTTTCAAACCGACGATTAGTGATTGTGATTGTTTGTCTGATCGTCAGTTTTGGGTTAATGAGTGTCTCTGTTGCTATCCGCGATAAGCGGTCAACACCACCACTGATCCAACAGTTTGGTAACGATGTTGTGGGTCTCGTTAACCGCGTCGTTGCATGGCCTGTAAGTGGACTAAAGGGATCAGTCTCTGGTTTTTCTGACTTAATGAATACCTATCAGGAAAATCAGCGTTTGAAGGGTCAAGTTCAAGAACTGGCACAGACTAAAGTTCATGATCAAACAATCAGTCAAGAAAATAAGAAGTTAAAAAAAGAACTCAAATTAAATCGGTCCCTGACCGACTATGCACCCGTTAACGCAAACGTAATTGCTCGAACACCTTCTGCTTGGCAGAACCAGGTCATTATTGATAAGGGTAGTGCTGCAGGCATTAAGAAGAATATGCCGGTACTATCAGGTTCTGGTGTTGTTGGCCGAGTCGCTGAGGTTAACCGGACGAATAGTAAAGTTGAACTGCTTTCGAACAGCAGCGAATCAGCCAACCGGTTTGCAGTGACGATTACCAATAAGAACGGTCAGAGTGTTCACGGTATTGTTTCAAGTTACAATCGTGATAAAAACCTGATTGAAATGGGTAACGTCACTTCAAAGACCAAGATTGAGAAGGGCGATAAGGTTGCAACGAGTGGTTTGGGTGGTGTGATGCCAGCTGGATTATACGTTGGAACTGTGGCAAGCACGGGAACTGACAACTATGGCCTGGCATCGAAAATTTCAATTAAACCAGCGACTAATTTATCAGAGTTAAGTGTTGTAACGGTTGCAATTCGACAAGCTCAAACAACCAATTAAGGAGGCAATCATGGTACGAGTAACTAAATTACGTTACGGCTTTCCGATTGGATTGTTTCTGTTTTTCTACCTGGACGGAATCTTGGGGGCAGTCTTCCCACAACAGCTGTTTAGTGTGCCATATTCCATGAGTAGTTATCTCGTTGTCTTGTGGTTGGTATTTGCTGTTTTCTTCGAAGATCAAATTCAGATTCCGTTGAGTATTTGGGCAGCTGTCGCAGGTGGCCTATTTGATGTTTATTACACAGGTATTTGGGGTATCTTTGTATTTGTATTTCCAATCGTCGTTGCATTGACTAGGGCCTGTTATAAAGCTTTTCCAATCAATTTTTTAAGTGGGTTACTGGTTTATTTTATCGACATAACGGTGGTATGCAGCCTAAGTTATATTGGTAATTTAGTGGTCCATATGACCAGTGCATCCTTTGCGGATATGATGGTGGATTCGTTAGCACCGACGTTGGCCTATAATTTGGCAGCGTACGTCATACTGTATTTTCCAGTTCAGTGGGTATTTAATCGTTTAAAGAATTAAAAAGGGGTCGGGAGTATGCAAGCTGTAGTGTTACGCGGTAATCAGGATGGTTATCAAATTGTGTTGGATCAAGCAGCTAGTTTTAAAGAGATCAAAGAGACGCTTAGGGAGCTCCTCGATAATCTAGCAGCAGATTCCAGCACCACCAATCAAATCAGTTTTGATGTGCTCAGTAATCAGCGTTTATTGACTGCCGAGCAGAATCAAGAATTAGAACAGCTCTTCAGTGAGTATGAGCATTTTCAGATTCACAAGGTGATTCCAGACGTTATTACCATCGAAGACGCAATCCATTTAAAAGAACAGGATAACGTTCACTTGGCAACTCAAACGATTCGAAATGGGCAGACATTGGAGTTGAAAGGCGACGTTTTATATCTGGGATTGATCAACGAAGGCGGACGTTTATTAACCACTGGAAATATCTACGTCATGGGAACCGTCATGGGCATTTTGCAAGCCGGTTATCCCAGTGGTGAGGATAAAGTGGTCATTGGCGATCTGCACCAAGCTCAGCAAGTTCGGATTGGTGAACAAATCAGCATTGTTGAAACTGATCAGCCAGTTGAAAGTAGTCAGACCGTGGCATACGTGAATGATCTCCACGTCCTGCAGTATGGTCAATTAAGTGATCTAAGAACGATTAATCCAAAAATTTATCACCAAATGGGAGGCTAACGAAGATGGGAAAATCAATTGTAATCACCTCTGGTAAGGGGGGTGTCGGCAAGACAACTTCCAGTGCAAATATCGGAACCGCACTTGCGTTAATGGGTAAGCGGGTCTGTTTAGTGGATTTAGACATTGGTCTGAGAAACCTAGACGTTGTGCTTGGGTTAGATAACCGCATTATTTTCGATATCGTTGATGTCGTGGAAGGCCGGGCAAAGCTTGCACAAGCGTTGGTTAAAGATAAACGTTTTGATGATTTATTATACTTATTACCAGCAGCGCAAAATACAGATAAAACAGCTCTTACAGAAGAACAAGCTAAGACAATCGTTGACGAACTGAAGAAGGAATTTGACTATGTTTTAATCGACTGTCCAGCTGGTATTGAACAAGGTTTCCTTAACGCAATCGCTGGTGCCGATGCTGCCATTATCGTGACGACACCAGAAATTTCTGCGGTTCGTGACGCTGATCGGGTAGTTGGTTTATTAGAGAAAAATCCACTAAAAGAAGAATCACACTTGATTATTAACCGGATTCGTAGTCACATGATGGCGGATGGTGAAGCGATGGATATCGATGAAATTACCCATCATCTCGGCGTGCCGCTTTTAGGAATTGTTCTGGATGATGATGAAGTCATTGCGACCTCCAATCGTGGGGAACCCATCGTTTTGGATTCAAACAATCCCGCCGGTCACGGTTATCGCGATATTGCCCGTCGTCTAGAGGGCGAAACGGTACCACTCATGAAGATTCAACAACCTAAGACTGGTTTTTGGGCAAAAATTAGCCATTGGTTTTCACGTGGTTAGTGATTAGCTTATGAAATTGTCGGGTCATTCCACTAAATGTGAGTTGACATGGTCCCAATTTAAGCTATAATGAGAACTAATCTAATAAAACAAACGTTGATCAGACTAGTAGTGAAGTTTAATTAATCAGAGAACCCGCGCAGGTGAGAACCGGGTAATTAAGCTTGATGAATCACATCTGGGAGTTGACTTTCTGAACGAAGTAGGAGAGCTCCGGTAAGCTCGTTATCGCTGAAGTTTATTCTATAAACTTACTGAGGTTGACTGTGTGAGCAGTCAACGAATCAGAGGTGGAACCGCGAAATTATCGTCCTCTTAGCTTAATTGCTAAGAGGACTTTTTAATTTTAAGAATAAACTTTGTGAGGATTGCTGTGCAAGCAGTAATCGAATTAGAGGTGGAACCGCGATCATACTGTCGCCCTCTTGGACTGAGAACCAGTTCAAGGGGGCTTTTTTAATTAAGAAGGGGGAGTCAATATGCATTATGTATCTGAAATATTACCGTCACTACTAAGTGGTGCCTGGATGACAATTAAAATTTTCTTCTGGACGTTAATTGCGTCAATTCCGTTAGGCATTTTAGCCAGTTTGGGTTTAACATCCAGGATTGCACCATTGCGTTGGATCTTAAAGTTCTATGTTTGGTTGATGCGTGGCACGCCATTGTTACTGCAATTAATTTTCGTTTTTTACGGGCTGCCAATTATCGGGGTCATCTTTCAGCGTTATGACGCCGCTTTGTTTGCCTTTATTCTGAATTACACGGCTTACTTCGCTGAAATCTTCCGTGGTGGTTTCCAAGCAATTGATCAAGGTCAGTATGAAAGTGCGCGAGTGCTTCGTTTAACTCGAGCGCAGACCCTTCGTAAAATTGTGATACCGCAAGTGGTCAAGATCGTTGTACCATCCATTGGTAATGAAACCATTAACTTGATTAAGGATTCGTCCCTGGTTTACGTTATCGGTTTAGGTGACCTGCTCCGTGCCGGCAACGTTGCGACTGCTAGAGATGTCACCTTATTGCCACTGGTCTTGGTTGGTGTTATTTATCTACTGATGACTGCTGTTGCAACTTTTGTTCTGCGTAAAGTCGAACAGCACTACCGGTCATGGCGATAAGCTAGAGAGGGGAAACGCATATGCTAGAACTTAAAAATATTAAAAAGCAATTTGGTGGTCGGACGATTTTAGATAACTTCAACATGCAGGTACCAGATGGTCAGATTACCGCGATAGTTGGTCCTTCTGGCGCGGGGAAAACGACTTTGCTCCGGTGCATTAGCGGCTTGGAGAAAACTAATTCAGGCTCGTTTATTTTAGATGGTAAGACGTTTGATCCCGCCAATAACCGTGACAACGATAACGTTATTGGCGTTGTTTTCCAAGATTTCCAACTTTTCCCAAACTTGACAGTTTTGGATAACATTACTTTGGCACCACAGCTCGTTTTAAAGCAATCGAAGGCTGAAGCTGAAAAGCGGGCGCAAGAATTGATCGATCAGCTAAATTTGACGGGCAAGGAAAGTTTGTATCCTTATCAGTTATCTGGTGGTCAAAAGCAACGAGTTGCCATTGTCCGGGCCTTAGCGATAAATCCTAAGATTCTTTGCTACGATGAACCGACTAGTGCTTTGGATCCTGATTTACGGCAAACGGTTGAAAGCATCATTCTTAGTTTAAAGCAGGATAACATGACTCAAATCGTGGTCACACATGATATGCAATTCGCCGAAAATATTGCTGATCAAATTGTGCGCGTTGAACCAATTAAAGCGTAGTGGGGGAGGAATAAAGCATGAAAAAGAGCATGAAGAAAGTTTGGCTTTGTCTGATCATGCTAGTCTGCACCGTCTCACTATTGTCTGGCTGTAGTGGCGTCAGTGTTGGTAAGCGAGCTAATCACGTTGATAACTGGAATCGAATCCAAAAACGGGGTTATGTCACTGTTGGTTTGGATGATACTTTTGTGCCCATGGGTTTTCGACAAAAAAGCGGCAAGTTAGTTGGCTATGATGTTGATTTAGCACGAGCTGTTTTTAAACTCTACGGAATCAAAGTTAGCTTTCAGTCAATTGACTGGTCGATGAATGCCACGGAACTGAATAACGGCACCATTGACCTCATTTGGAATGGGTATTCGAAGACACCAGAACGTGAAAAGAAGGTTGCGTTCAGTGATACTTATCTGCAAAACGATCAGACCCTAGTTTCACTCAGAAAAAGTCACGTTAACTCTTTTGCGGCTATGCAGGGAAAGACACTGGGTGCCCAAGCTGGTTCCTCAGGTGCACAAGACATTAGTCAATTCCCAAGCAAGTTAAAAAATCGAATCAAGGGTAAATCACCGATCTTATATGATTCATTTACCAATGCTTTCATCGATTTGAACGCTAATCGGATTCAAGGCATGATCATTGATTCCACCTATGCGGGCTACTATATTAATCATGAGAGTAATCCTAAAGATTATCGGATTACCAACGGTTCATTTCCCAAGGAACAGTTCGGTGTTGGTATGCGTAAAACAGATAAAACGATGCGTTATAAAATCAACCGCGGTCTAAAAGTTTTAGCTAAGAATGGCACGTTAGCCAAAATCAACCATAAATGGTTTGGTAATAATGCTGATTCACCACTTTTAAATAAGTAATATTGTATTAAAAAATCGTCTAGTACTTTTGTACTAGGCGATTTTTGGCCTATAAATCAGGAAAAAAGGTATCATATAATGCTTTTATCGCGACTTTGGCTTCGTCTTGTTTGATGCCAAACATCATTGAGATTTCAGAAGCACCCTGATTGACCATAATCAGCTTTACATTCTGCCGGGCTAAAGCGTCAGTGGCTTTGGACATGATTCCAGTACGGTTTGCCATGCCCTCACCAACCACCATCAATAAGGCGTAGTTATGGGAGATGTGGATTTCGTCTGGCCGTAGTGCAATCACTAACTCGCGGATCAACGTGTCTTCAAGTTCGGCCGTTAATTGGTCTTGTCGCATGATGACGGTTAAATCATCGATCCCGGAAGGCATGTGTTCGTAAGACAGATCGTATTCAGCAAGCAGATTGAGAATTTTCTGTGAAAAGCGTTTTTTGTCCAGCATATACTTCCGGATATAAATCCCACAGAAATTCGGTGAGCTGGCAATCCCGGATACTGGATAAGCGGGGTTGACCCGTTTATGAGAGGTGATTGAAGTGCCACGTTCACTGGGGTGATTGGTATTCTTTACGACCACTTGAATGTCTCCCTGAATCGCGGGAATCAGTGCTTCGTCATGAAAAACTGAGAAGCCAGCGTACGATAATTCCCGCATTTCCCGGAACGTCATATTGTGAATGGCAATTGGGTGGTGAACGATTGCCGGATTAGCGGCGTAGATGGCGTCTACGTCCGTAAAGTTTTCGTACCGCTTCGCGTGAACACCACGAGCGATGATTGCGCCAGTAATATCAGAGCCACCACGGGAAAAAGTACATATCTGTCCCTGATCGTTGTAGCCGAAAAAGCCGGGAATTACGCGAACTAACTTACTGTTCTCCCATTCACTGATGCGATCATAACTGCTTGGAATAATCTCGGCATCATCTGGGGAATCAGTCACAACTAAGCCGGCATCTTTTGGATCCAGAAATTTTGCGTTGACCCCAGCAGTTTTTAACACCTCAGCAATTAGCACGGCGTTCATTTTCTCACCGTGCGCCTTGAAGGCTGCCATGAGGTAACCATCATCTTGATAGTCCTGGTTGGGCAAGTTTAAGATGGTGGTTTTAATTTGGTCAAAAGCGCTTTGGGGAACCTTAAAAGCGGTGGCAATTTCTTCATAGCGGGCGATAATCTGACCGGTGATGGTTTCGCTAGGTTGATTGTTAAGGGTTGCATTCGCATATTGAATGAGTAAATCAGTGACTTTAATATCACCGTCAAAACGCTTTCCAGGTGCAGATACTACTACAAACCGACGTTGATCATCGCCTTTAATAATATTGACCACTTTGCTGACTTGGGCTGAGTTAGCCAGCGAACTTCCGCCAAATTTAATGACTTTCATCATTATTCCTCCTACTGACACGTTTAACATTAAGAATAGCAAAGAACTTGGTGAAAAGGCAAGGTAGGTAGGTCAGATTCATTTCGTTTTAAATTTGGACCAGATTGTAATGATCTGTTGGGTTTGTTTGGTGAAATTCGATCTTTTGGGAGATGTATGCCAATTTGTGGTCGTTGAAATTTGCAGGCAAATTATTTTTCATTTTTCAATCCAAAAGGCTAGCGTTTTAGCTATAAATCATCTAATATGGTTTGGTAATGTCCAAAGGAGGGCTAAATTTGCCAAAGCAATTAGCAAAGGGTGTTTGGTTAAACGTAATCCCAACAACCCAATTTAAAACCATCAGCATGACGGTTGATTTTATTGCACCAGGCAACGTTCAGGAGTTGTCTAACCGAATTTTATTAGCACAGTTGCTGGAAACGAGTAGCGCAGAGTATCCCACTCAAACTTCGTTAGCACAAAAATTATCGATGATGTATGGCGCCAGCTTTGGTGTGAACGTCTTTCGCTATGGCCTGCAGGAAGGGTTACGCTTTTCCAGCACAATTATCAATGATCACTTTATCGGCGGTGAGTCTCTATTAAACGAGATGGTTGATTTCTTACAAAGTGTGATTTATCGACCGCTGATTAGAGACGATGCGTTTGAACCCACGACGTTTGGCCGTCAAAAGCAAAATTTAATATCTTATTTAAAATCTTTAAATGATGATAAGCAGTATTACGCAGAACAGCAGTTGAGTGAGCTCTATTTCAAAAACGAGCCGTTCTTCGCTACCAGTCTTTACGGTGACGCGCAAACAATTGAGGCTATCAGTGCCAAGCAACTGTATGCCATTTATCAAAAAATGCTTGCTACCAATGAGGTTCAAATTACCGTTGCTGGAGACGTCACTGAAGCTGACTTAATCCAGGCGTTAGCAAATTGGCAACTGGATGATCGCCAAGTAGCAGATGTAGCTGTGATTTATCGACGACCCGAAACTGAAGTGGTTTCCAAGACGGAAGGCCAGCCGCTTCAACAATCCAAACTAAATATTGCGTATCGACTGCCAGTTTATTACCGCGGATCAGATTTCTATAAAGCCTTAGTTTTTAACGGCTTATTTGGTGGCACGCCAATCTCAATGCTGTTTAAAAACGTTCGTGAAAAAAACAGTTTGGCATACTATGCTTCTAGTCGTTTTGATGGGTTTACGGGGACGTTGTTGGTTCAAACGGGGATTGACCAATCCAACGAATCTGCCGTCAAGTCAATTATTCAAGAACAACTTGAAGCCGTCGCAGATGGTCAGTTCAGTGATGAAGTTTTCAACCAAGTTGTCGCCAGCTTGATCAACGGTCGGGAATCTCGTTTGGATTCTCAGCGGGCATTGGTCAACCAGGCGATGCTTGATCAGTTATTGCATAGTCAAGTTGACGCAGCTGAATGGGTCAAACAAATTAAGCAAGTCACTAAGGAAGACGTGACTAAAATTGCTAAGCAAGTACAATTGCAAGCCATTTATTTTTTGAAGGGAGAGGACGCCAAATGAAGCAGAAACACTATTCGGATTTAGGCGAAACGCTCTATTCAGAAACTTTAAGTAACGGTTTACGCGTTTACCTGTTACCTAAAACTGGTTTTCATAAATCCTATGCGGTTATGACAACTGACTATGGCTCAATTGATCAATCATTCGTGCCGTTGAATGGGTCAAAACCAGTGACGCAGCCCGCGGGAATTGCTCATTTTTTGGAACATAAGATGTTTGAAAAGGCAGACCACGACGCCTTCGATACCTTTGCTCACTTTGGCGGTAGTTCCAACGCCTTCACCAGCTTTACGCATACAAGTTATTTATTTTCAGCTACCCACAATTTGAAAGAAAATCTGGAAACGCTGCTTGATTTTGTTCAAGATCCTTATTTTACTGAGCAAACCGTCAATAAGGAAAAGGGGATCATTGGTCAAGAAATCCAAATGTATGAGGATGATCCTAATTCCCGAGCGTACTTTGGCACGATTGCCAATCTCTATCCGGATCAACCGCTGGCGGATGATATTGCGGGTTCGATTGAATCAATCAGTCAAATCAAGCCTGCTGATCTTTATTTGGCACACGAGACCTTTTATCACCCAAGCAATATGAGTCTGTTTGTTGTCGGTCGGCTAGATCCAGCTGAAACTTTGGCTTGGATTCAGGCTAATCAATCGGCTAAGCAATTTGCTCAACCAGCCCCGATTAAACGAATTTTGCCACCAGCATCACAGCAGGTTATTAAACATAAGCGGCTATCGATGCCAGTGGAACGACCAAAAGCGACGATCGGGATTCGCGGGCTAGATGACCTGCCGACCGGCATCGAGCGACTTAAATATGAAGATGCCTTGTCATTAGGCTTCACGCTGTTATTGGGTGAAACCGCACCAGACTTTCTTTCACTATATGATAAGGGCATCATTGATGATAGTTTTGGTTATAATATCGAACTGCAGCGGGGCGCCCATCACGTCATTATGGCCGGAGAAGCTGATGATCCAGAGGCCTTTGAAACTGCGGTGTTAGATATTTTGGATCACGCAACTGAAAAACTGGCAACGGCTAAGGACCGTTTCGAAGCCGTTCAACGAGAAGCAATCGGCAGCACGTTATCATCCTTTAATTCGCTAGAGGCAATCGCCAATCAGTTTGACGATCGGTTATACGGTGAGGCAAGCTTATTTGATGAAGTGAGTGTCATTAAAGCGTTGACGATGAACGATGTTATTCAAACCGTGTCACAGTTCTTGAGTACAGCTGGCATTAGTGTACAAGAAATCGTTCCTGGTGATTAAGAAAACTTTAAAAAGTTACTGGACATGAATTCATCGTTAAATCATAGCTTGACGTATGCTATACTAATACTGAAATGATAAGACTTTTAGGTTAATAGGTGGAGAAAAATTTATGAGTGAAAATACAAAGTCAATTGGCGAAACATTACGTGACGCCCGAATCGCTAAAGGTTTTACCCTAGACGACCTTCAGCAAACGACCAAAATTCAAAAGCGGTACTTAATTGCTATTGAAGATGGTAACTTTTCAGATTTACCTGGGGACTTCTATGTGCGGGCCTTCATTAAACAATATGCACAGACCGTTGGATTAGATGGCAACGAACTACTGGATGAGTATAGTGATGAGTTACCAAGCACTAAAACTCAAGAATACGTGGACCGGGTCAATGAAGAAAATCCGTCTACTCGTTCAGCTCAGCGAAAAGTTGATGATCGTTCAGCTAAAATCAAACGGCAGGTGCCGATTGTTGCAGCGGTAGTTGTCGTTGTGGCAGTGTTGATTGGAATCTGGCTGGCCACGACTAGGAGTTCACAGTCTAGTAATAGTTCTCAAAACGTAGATAGTAGTTCGGTATCAGTTTCTGGTAGTGCGGCCAAATCCAGCTCTTCTGCTAAAGCTTCTAGCAAAAAGGCGGCAGCATCTTCTAAAAAGGTGTCCAAAGCTAGCTTTAGTCGAGTCTCAACTTCAGGCACTTCTACTGTTTACACCATGAAAAATGCACCAAAGACTAAGACGGTTAAGATTGTGACGTCGAATAATGCATGGGTGGGGGTTACCTCAGCCGGAACTTCCGTATTTCAGGGGACTGTCACAGCTAATCAGACAAAAACGGTTAAGTTGAGTGCGGACGCAACATCGGTTACTTTAAACTTAGGCAACGCACCGGAGACGAAGATTTCCATTGGTGGTAAGTCGTTACCAATTTCAAAGGCTACTAGCTCAGCAACCACTGCTTCGTCTACCACAGATTCTACAACTACTGGTTCCACTACCACCGGAACTGCTAGCTCAGCTTCATCTACAAGCACCACTTCCCAAGTTCAAAACATTACCGTACAATTTAAGTAACTCACGAAGGTAAGCTGAATGGCTTACCTTTTCTTAAGAGATTAAGTATTTGGAGGGAACAACGTGAATCTACCTAACAAATTGACCATTGGCCGGATTATTCTGATTCCCATTTTTTTGATTGTTTTAGCTGTTCCAATGAATTGGGGCTCAGTTGTCTGGTTGTCCACTAACGTTCCGGTCACTCAAATTGTGGCTGCAATCATTTTTGCAATTGCATCGATTACCGATTTCCTTGACGGTCAAATTGCACGCCGAGGCCATTTAGTGACTAACTTCGGTAAATTCGCTGATCCATTAGCTGACAAAATGCTGGTGATGACGGCTTTTGTGCTGTTGGTCCAAATGGGTATGGCGCCAGCTTGGGTCGTGGCGATCATTGTCTGCCGGGAATTGGCAGTTACTGGATTGCGACTCATTATTGTTGAAAATAATGGTCAGGTCATGGCTGCTGCCTGGCCTGGTAAAATTAAGACGACCTCGCAGATGTTTAGTATTATTTTGCTTTTGCTTAACAACGTGCTGTTCGCTAATTGGCACTTCCCGTTAGGCACAATCTTACTTTACGTTTGCTTGTTCTTTACGATTTATTCGGGCATTGACTATTTCGTTAAGAATCGAAGCGTTTTTTCAGATTCGTTTAATAACTAGAGTGAAAGGGTGTGCTTTTTAACAAGAGCGACCCTTTTTTGATAAAATAAGACTATTGAACTGGAGGCAAAATAATGAATGCAGAGATTGTTGCGGTTGGTACAGAACTATTGCTTGGTCAGATTGCGAATACAAATGGCGCCTATCTCGCCCAGAAACTGGCTGAAATTGGCGTAAACGTCTATTATCAGACCGTGGTGGGTGACAATCCAAAACGGCTTGAAGGTGTTTTGAAGGTGGCTGAAAGTCGCAGTGACCTTGTGTTAACTATTGGCGGTCTTGGCCCAACAGAAGATGATTTGACGAAGCAAATTGTCGCTCGTCATTTAGGCGAACCGCTGGTAACGGATCAGGCCGCAAAAACCAAGATTGATGAGTACGCGGCTCGAACCGGTAAGAATTTAACCCCTAACAATGCAAAACAAGCTTTAAAAATTCAGCACGCAATCAGTTTAACTAATCATAATGGTTTCGCTGTGGGAGACCTTTATTTGAATCAACAAGGCGCGAGCTACGTATTGTTGCCCGGACCACCAGCCGAGTGTCTGATGATGATCGATCGTGAATTAATTCCCCAATTAAAAAAGCAAGGACATCAAAACCACGTATTTAGTTCTAGGGTGATGCGGTTTATCGGGATCGGTGAGTCTAAACTGGTTGACGACCTTTCTGATTTAATTGATCACCAGACGAACCCAACGATTGCACCCTATGCAAAAATGGCGGAGGTGACACTACGAGTGACTGCGTCTGCGGTAGATGAGGATCACGCAGAGACATTGATACAGGGCGTAGTCAATCAAATACTAGCGCGTGATGGTCAGTACTTTTATGGCTATGGTGACGATAATTCGCTGGCCGATGTGGTTGTTAATCAGTTGATTGAACGGCAGCTCTCCGTGACTGCGGCTGAAAGTCTGACAGCGGGTGAATTTCAAAGCACAATTGGCAATGTTCCCGGTGTTTCGGCTGTTTTCCCTGGAGGGTTTGTGACTTATGCCAATCAGGCTAAGCATCATTTATTGTCAATTCCACAAACCGTGATTGATAATCAGGGTGTTGTGAGTGAAGCGACAGCGATTTGGATGGCTAAACAGGCAAAAGCAAAAATGAAAACCGATATTGCCGTTTCCTTTACTGGCGTAGCTGGTCCGGATGAACTGGAAGGACAGCCAGCAGGAACTGTTTGGATCGGTATTGCTTATCGTGATGAAGAACCTAAGGCCTATCTCTATCACTTCACTAACGGCCGGCAGCAGGTTCGGGCACGCTCAGTTATGGCTGGTTTAGACCTCATTCGTCAAAAATTAACCGTTCACTAATAATACGAACCTTTGTTCTATTTTTGCTTGCAATTTGGGTTTAAGAAAGGTATAGTTTAACTTGCAAATGGCTACTAAGGAGGAACTACATGGCTGATGAACGGCAGGCAGCGTTAGATGCTGCATTAAAGAAAATTGAAAAAAACTTCGGTAAAGGCTCTATCATGAGAATGGGTGATAAGGCTGATACTCAAATCTCAACGATTTCTAGTGGCTCACTAGCACTTGATAATGCATTAGGTGTTGGTGGGTATCCACGAGGTAGAATCGTGGAAGTCTATGGGCCAGAAAGTTCTGGGAAAACAACCGTTGCGTTGCACGCGGTGGCTGAAGTTCAGAAAAATGGTGGTACTGCGGCTTATATTGATGCAGAAAACGCCCTAGATCCAGCTTATGCAACTCATTTAGGCGTTAATATTGATGATTTACTGCTTTCACAGCCAGATACTGGTGAACAGGGACTAGAAATTGCGGATGCATTGGTTGCCAGTGGCGCGGTTGATATGATCGTTGTTGACTCAGTTGCAGCACTGGTCCCTCGAGCTGAAATTGATGGCGAAATGGGAGATGCCCACGTCGGTCTACAAGCACGACTGATGTCACAGGCACTTCGTAAGCTCTCTGGGTCAATTAATAAAACCAAGACGATCGCTATCTTTATCAACCAGATTCGTGAAAAAGTCGGTGTGATGTTTGGTAATCCCGAAACGACGCCGGGTGGTCGGGCACTCAAGTTCTACGCGACCATTCGTCTAGAAGTACGTCGGGCAGAACAGATCAAAGAGGGAACCGATATCATCGGTAACCGTGTCCGTATTAAAGTCGTTAAGAATAAGGTTGCGCCGCCATTTAAGCGTGCTGAAGTTGACATTATGTACGGCACGGGTATTTCACAAACGGGTGAGTTAGTGGATATGGCGGTTGACAAGGACATCGTTAATAAGTCCGGTTCATGGTATTCATACGGTGATGATCGCATCGGTCAAGGCCGCGAGAATGCAAAGACTTACCTTGCTGAGCATCCTGATGTGATGGATGAAGTTCGTACTAAAGTGCGTAAGGCCTATAACATGGATGGTGAAACTGAAGATGATCAAGCACAACAACCTGATGAACAGAGTGTTGAAACGCTGGATCTCGATGCCAAAGATGCCGTGGACTCAAAACCATCAAAAACTAAATCAGCAAAATCATAATCAAACATCAAAGTCCAAGAGCGATGAACTCTTGGACTTTTTTGGTCAAAAATAATATATCTCAGAAGTCGACTGGTTGTTTTTGCCATTAGATTTTAACAATTCACGTTCTTCCCCACTGTTCATCACTCTTTTATTGACAGCGTCTCGACTTAACATTAGAATATTAGATGTGTCAATAATCAATTTACATCTAAAAATTTACTGATTTAGCAATCAAAATTTTGATGATGCGGAGGTGGAATCATGGGTATTCCTGAAATAATCCTCGCAATCATCGCTATCGTTGTAGGTGTTGTCATCGGATACTTTGTCCATAAGTCAATTGTTGAACGCAATTTGGACGCAGCACACGAAACAGCACAAGGCATTTTAGCTGATGCGAAAAAGCAGGCTGAGACTGATACCAAAGAGGCTTTGCTTGAAGCCAAAGAGGAAGGTCATCGCTATCGGGCCGATGTTGAAAAGGATTTGAAGCGGCAACGCGGGGAAGTCCAAAAACAAGAAGACCGGGTTTTACAGCGAGAAGAAGCACTTGATCGTAAAGATAACGCTTTTCAGAAGCGGGAAGATGTTTTAGAACGTAAGGAAAATAAACTGAGTTCTGAACAGCAAAAACTCGCTAAACTACAACAACAGGCGGACTCACTTGTTGAAAAACGGCAAGCAGCTGTGGAAGAAGCAGCTGCGCTTTCTAAAGAGGAAGCACAGTCCCTGATTATTAATGAAGCAAAGCAAGCGTTAAGTTCTGAACGTGCGAAGATGATTAAAGAATCTAATGAAAAGGCTGCTGAGGAAGCGGACTCGAAGGCGAAGGAATTAATCGTTCAAGCGATTCAACGAAGTGGAGCCGATATGGTATCTGATACCACGGTATCGGTTGTTACTCTTCCAAATGACGACATGAAGGGTCGAATCATCGGTCGTGAAGGCCGTAACATCAGAACTCTAGAAACTCTGACTGGGATTGATTTAATTATTGATGATACCCCAGAAGCCGTTGTTTTGAGTGGATTTGATCCAATTCGTCGAGAGGTTGCCAAGATTGCACTAGAAAAACTCATCCAGGACGGCCGAATTCATCCAGCTCGTATTGAAGAGATGGTTGAAAAGGCCCGTAAAGAATTGGATGAGAAGATTCAAGATCTTGGTGAACAAACCGTATTTGATCTTGGTATTCACTCGATGCACCCAGCTTTAATTAAATTAGTTGGTCGGATGAATTACCGGATTTCATATGGTCAAAACGTATTAACGCATGCAATTGAAGTTGCTAAATTATCAGGAATTTTTGCCGCTGAGTTAGGTGAGGATGTCACACTAGCAAAACGCGCAGGATTATTACACGATATTGGTAAAGCGGTTGAAAATGACGTTGAAGAGTCTCATGTTCAGATTGGGATCGATTTAGCTAAGAAGTATAAAGAAAGTCCGATTGTGATTGATTCAATCGCGGCTCACGAGTCAACAGCAACTCCACACTATGTGATTTCAGAAATAGTGTCTGCTGCCAACACGATCTCGGCTTCTAGACCAGGTGCACGGAGCGACTCACTTGAGAGCTACATTCACCGATTAGAAAAGCTAGAAACAATCACTGATGAATTTGACGGCGTGAAGAAGTCATATGCCATTCAAGCAGGGCGCGAAGTTCGCGTAATCGTTAAACCAGAAAAAATTTCAGATTTAGAGGCTGTGACGCTAGCTCACGATATTAAAGAAAAGATTGAAAGTGATATGGATTATCCAGGTCACGTCAAGGTTTCCGTTATTCGTGAGGTGCGGTCAGTAGCCTACGCTAAGTAGTTTTTAGCACAAAATTAAAAGTATCTTTGAGAACTGGCAGCAGTACTTGAAGATACTTTTTTATACGCTTAATGTGTTAAACTAATACGTGTTGTTACATACTAAATTAGATTAGAGGATCAACATGCGGATATTATTTATCGGAGACGTTGTCGGTGACCGCGGCGTCCAAATGATTCAAACTTATTTACCCCAATTGAAACGTGATTTAAAACCCCAGGCTACCATTGTTAACGGAGAAAATTCAACTCCAGTTGGTCGTGGGATTAGTCAGAAAATTTATAAACAATTATTGGCAAGTGGTGCTGATGTTGTCACTATGGGAAATCATACTTGGGACAATAAGGAAATTTATGATTTCATTGATGATACCACTAAGTTGGTCCGACCAGCTAATTTCCCGGGTAAGGATGTACCGGGTCGTGGCTGGACAAAGTTAAAGGTCAACCAAGCTACGTTGGCCGTCATTAATTTACAGGGACGAGTTTTCTTGCCGCCACTTGACGATCCCTTTGCAGCAGCTGATCAATTGGTTACCGAAATTAGAAAAGAGACACCGGTCATTTTTGTCGATTTTCATGGAGAAGTGACCAGTGAGAAGCGGGCGATTGCACTGTATCTCAAAGGGCGGGTTTCCGCGGTTGTGGGAACCCATACTCACGTGCAAACGAATGATGCGCAAGTTATCGATCATCAGACCGCGTTCATGAGCGATGCAGGGATGACCGGGCCGGCTGCGGGAATTTTAGGTATGCAGCCTGCCAGTGTTATTTCACGGTTTCTCAATCAGCGACCAGCGCGTTACGAAGTTGAAACGAGTGAGCCGGGAATCATGTCAGGCTGTGTCATTGATATTAATGACGAAACGGGACACGCAACTAAAATTAAGCCGGTTTTAATCGATGCTGATCATCCTTATGATCGCTAAAATGTACAAAATGAAGTAGAGGTGGAGAAGTTGGCGAAAGCAAATCAAACGCCGATGATGGTTCAATATCAACAAATTAAAGATCAGTATCCGGACGCTTTTTTGTTTTATCGTTTAGGCGATTTTTACGAAATGTTTAACGATGACGCAATCAAGGGTGCTCAACTATTGGAATTAACGTTGACCACTCGTAATCATAGTTCTAAAAACCCGATTCCAATGTGCGGTGTACCGCATCACGCCGTTCAAAACTACATTGATATTTTGGTGGATAAGGGCTATAAGGTTGCTATTTGTGAGCAAATGGAAGACCCTAAGCTTGCCAAGGGAATGGTTAAGCGTGAGGTTATTCAGTTGGTGACACCTGGTACGCAAACGGATACGGGCGCCGGTAACGCCAAGGACAATAACTACCTAACAGCGTTGACGCAGGTTGACAACAAATTTGGTTTTGCCTACGCAGACTTATCAACTGGGGAACTAAAAGTGACTTCGTTAGCAAATTTTGATTCAGTTTTAAATGAAGTCATGAGTCTGCAGACCAAAGAGACTGTTGTTGATAATACAGTTGCTGATGATGTCTTAGACCAGTTGAAAACGGTTGGTATTCTGATCTCACATCAAGACGAAGCTGAAGTGAAATCTGAACTCAGTTACCTGACACAAGGCGTTGAGGCAGCAGAACAGGTAACTGTTCTGCAACATTTGTTAACCTACATCACAACAACTCAAAAGCGGAGTTTAGCACATTTACAGCGAGCGGTGATGTATGAGCCGACTTACTTCTTAAAAATGGACCATTATTCCCAGCGTAATTTGGAACTAGCTCAGAACATGCGTACTGGAAAAAAGAGTGGTACTTTGCTGTGGTTATTGGATGAAACTAAAACAGCCATGGGTGGTCGACTGTTGAAGCAATGGCTGGATCGACCGTTAGTTAATCGACAGGATATCTTATCGCGGCAAAAGAAAGTCAGTGTGTTGGTTGACCAGTATTTTGAACGCAATAGTTTGCAGGAAGAATTAACTCAGGTGTACGACCTTGAACGGCTGGCTGGGCGAGTGGCTTTTGGCAGCGTCAATGGCCGTGACTTGATTCAACTGAAGTCATCATTACAACAGATTCCCAAGCTCCAGCACATCTTAAACGAGTTGCCGGAGTCGGCTTTTAGTGATATCTATCAACGATTGGATCCAATCGATAACGTTACCGAAGCCATTGAATCAGCAATTGTTGATGAACCCCCGCTATCAGTAACGGATGGCGGTGTCATTAAAGACGGCTACGATAAAACATTGGACTCCTATCGAGAAGCCATGCACAACGGGAAGCAGTGGATGGCTGAGCTTGAAGCATCCGAGCGTCAAATTACGGGGATCAATAACCTCAAAATTGGCTATAATCGCGTCTTTGGGTATTATATTGACGTGACTAAAGTTAATTTAAACAAGTTACCCGAAGGACGTTATGAGCGTAAGCAGACGCTAGCTAATTCGGAACGATTTACCACACCTGAATTGAAAGAAAAGGAACGCTTGATTTTAGAAGCTGAAGAAAAGTCAACGGATCTTGAGTATAAGCTGTTCGTCAAAGTTCGTGAACTGGTTAAAGCTAACATTCAACGAATTCAAAGCTTAGCGCACGCAGTTTCAGAGCTCGATGTGCTGCAGAGTTTTGCCGACGTTAGTGAAAAGTACCGATTTGTGGCACCGACATTTACTGAATCAGGGCATGATTTGGAAATTGTTGAGGGTCGACACCCAGTAGTCGAAAAAGTACTCGGCCGACAGACATATGTCCCCAATGACGTTAAGATGCCAGAAGAGACGGCTATTTTACTGATTACTGGGCCAAACATGTCCGGTAAGAGTACTTACATGCGTCAATTGGCATTAACTGTTATCCTTGCACAAATGGGCTGTTTTGTGCCGGCTAAATCTGCTAAGATGCCAATTTTTGACCAAATTTTCACCAGAATCGGTGCGGCGGATGATTTAATTTCCGGCGAAAGTACCTTTATGGTAGAAATGAAGGAAGCCAACGAAGCACTTTCCCATGCGACAGCTAATTCGCTGATTTTATTTGACGAAATCGGTCGGGGTACTGCGACGTATGATGGGATGGCGTTGGCGCAAGCCATCATCGAATTTGTGCATGATAGGGTTCACGCAAAGACACTGTTTTCTACGCATTATCACGAATTAACTGTGTTGGATAATAGTTTGAAACAGTTGAAGAATGTGCATGTTGGTGCAGTCGAAAAGAACGGTGAGCTGGTTTTTCTGCATCAAATGCAAGATGGCCCAGCTGATAAGTCCTATGGGATTCACGTGGCCAAATTAGCCGGTTTACCCGATGCTTTATTGAAACGGGCGGACACGATTCTTACCCACTTAGAGGAAACGCAAGATCAGCATGCTACGGTCCAAGTGACTACTGAAGATCGCACGGTACAAGACGATGTTGAACCTCAGCCATTAGCACCTGAACCACAAGTACCCGACGAGGAAGAAGATACGCAGTTGTCCTTATTTGGGGAACCCGAGAAGCACTCAACCAAGGCTGATAAAGTGGCAGCTCAGGTCAAATCATTGAATTTAATGGGAATGACACCGATGGATGTCATGAACCAGGTTTATAAGTGGCAACAACAGTTGGAGCAAGCAAAGAAAAAACGGTAATGGGGTGATAAAATGTCAGCAATCCATGAACTTCCAGCAGTATTATCAAACCAAATTTCAGCGGGTGAAGTGATTGAACGGCCAGCCTCAGTTGTTAAGGAGCTGGTGGAAAATGCAATTGATGCTGGCAGTCACGAAATCGATATTCTCGTCGATGAGGCGGGATTAAAGATGATCGAAGTGATCGATGACGGTAGCGGAATCGAGGGTAATCAGTTAGAACTCGCCTTTCACCGACATGCCACTAGTAAAATTGGTGACCGAAAAGATTTATTCAAGGTGAACTCCCTAGGTTTTCGTGGTGAAGCGTTACCGAGTATTTCCTCCATCGCGGACGTAGAAATGGTGACATCTACCGGTGGAGAAGGTCAGGCAATCCACATCTCAGGTGGTAAGCTGATTTCTCAAAAGCCCGCGGAGGCTCGCCGAGGAACGGATGTTACCGTGAAAGATCTATTCTATAATGTACCGGCCCGTTTAAAGTACATGAAGTCTCTGAATACAGAGCTTTCTAAAATTGTGGATATCGTCAATCGGTTAGCGTTAGGTCACCCTCAGATTCAAATTTCGTTGACTCATAATAACCGTGAATTATTGCGGACGGCTGGTCGAGGCGATCTACGTCAAGTCATTGGCAGCATCTACGGGATGAATAAAGCGGGAAAGATGCTTTCTATCGACGCTTCCGATGCAGATTTCAAAGTCAGTGGCTACGTCTCTTTGCCGGAATTGACCCGTGCCAGTCGGAGTTACATGACCATCCTTCTCAATGGCAGATATATCAAAAATTATGAGTTGAGTAAAGCTATCATTGAAGGCTATGGCTCAAAACTGATGGTTGGTCGTTATCCAGTGGCAGTGTTGAATCTTCAAATGGATCCACTGTTAGTGGATGTTAACGTGCACCCAACTAAGCAGGAGGTTCGGATTAGTAAGGAGTCTCAGCTCAGTGGCATCATTACTGAAGCGATTAGAAACCGGTTAAGTCAGCAGAACTTAATTCCAGATGGTCTGACTAATTTGAGACGAGGGCATGTTGATCCGCAACAAGTTGCACAAAATTTGGCAGCAGTATCAGCTACGCGTGAGCCACAGCCAAGTCACCAGCCAATCAGTCAATCCACCACGCCGCAGCAAGATCAGCTGAATGAACAGCAGTCGGGTAATTCTGATGGTGCGTTGTTTGATCAAAAGCCTTCCGATGGTGCGGAAAAGCCAATCGTTATTCACTCGAAAGATGAGCTTAGTTCACCGATTGTCACTGCTTTTGAGGAAAAATATCAGCAACCACAAACGCCCTTTAATGAGCCAATGTTGGGTACTGCTGAATCGAAGCCAACCGTAAAATCGCAGGAGACCGAATTGTTGAATCAACAGGATCGTTTTCCTAATCTGATTTATATTGGCCAATTCCATGGGACATATTTATTGGCCCAATCGGATGAGGGGCTGTACATTCTTGATCAGCACGCCGCGCAAGAGCGGGTCAACTACGAATACTACCGTCAAGCAATTGGTGAAGTGAGTGACGACCAGCAGCGATTATTGGTTCCAATCGTGCTTGATTATAGTACGAGTGATATGTTAAAGATTACGGACCAGTTGGATATGTTAGCGTCAGTGGGCCTGCATTTGGAACAGTTTGGGCCGAATAGCTTTATTTTGCATCAGCATCCCACTTGGTTTAAGGCTGGACAAGAAGCTGATACCGTTAAAGAAATGATTGATTGGGTATTGCGGGATGGTCATCTCACCGTGGCTCAATTTCGTGAAAAAACCGCCATCATGATGAGCTGTAAACGGGCAATCAAAGCCAATCATCATTTGGATGATCAGCAGGCTAAAGCGTTGATCCAGCATTTAAAGACGGCTGAAAATCCGTTCAATTGTCCTCACGGTCGTCCTGTGCTGATTCATTTTACTGACACTGATATGGAAAAAATGTTTAAGCGAATTCAAGAATCTCACCATTCACTAAGGTCAGAAGCTTAGAATCTTATTAAAAGGCTAGCATCGGGCAGATACTGGCCTTTTTTTGCGGTTTCATTGTGTCATCCTAAAAATCATCAGGTAATTTGCAAAAACTCGTGCTTACTGCAACAGGATTTGGTAGAATTAGACTGTTAAATTGAATTCGGAAAGGGGATTCTCATGGAAGAATCACAATTAATCGGCATTATTAACCGGCTTAAAGCAATGCAAGAAGATGCCGGTGACGAGCCACAACCACGTCGCTTTGAAAAAGAGGGCACTGAGATGGCGCAAGTCGTTTATCACCCAGAGACACAAACTTATAGTTTGGATGAATATCAAGCTAAGGAACATTTCGAGTTTGATAATATTGATTTGATTGCAATTGAATTGTTTGAATTACTTACGGATAATTAAAACAAAAACTATGGGGAACCATAGTTTTTGTTGTTTAAACCTGTTTCTTCGCAATTTATGGAATGAGTTGCTATTACCGCAAGTCTGAAGTTTTTTCAAAGTAATATAGATAAGATTGCTATTTTATGGAGATTCGATATAATGGCACTTGTTAAGTTTAACCTGGAGGCACGATGTTATGTCGGATTTTGTAAAACGGACGACTGCTAAGCTGAATACCGTTTTCGGTTTTTTTGTTCTAGTAGTTGTTTTATTTTGTATTAAGACGTATATCGCTTATCAGACGGAGTTTAGTTTAGGCGTTAAGGGTGGGGTACAGCAGTTTTTACTCGCTGTAAATCCAATTCCAGCTGCACTTTTACTGTTTGGTATTGCATTATACTTTCGTGGACGCTTAGTCTACTGGTTAATGATTTTAATTGATTTAATCCAGACTGCTTGGATCTTTGCTAACATTCTTTATTATCGCGAGTTTTCGGATTTTATGACCTTTAGCGTGATCAAGGGGTCGGGTAACGTTCAAAATAACTTAGGGAAGAGTATTGGGCAAATCATTCACCCAAGCGACTTCTTTGTCTTTTTGGATGTTATTTTGCTGATTGTCTTGTTATTAACGCACGTGATTCGCGTGGATACCCGGCCATTAAAGCGCCGTTATGCGTTAACCATGTCAGTTTTAGCATTCTCTCTCATGGGTGCGGAGTACGGCATGGCAAACGCGGATCGTTCGGGTTTGTTGACCAGAACTTTTGATAATAACTACCTAGTTAAGTATCTGGGATTAAACGAGTACGCTGCTTTTAGTGTGTATCAGACGCAAAAGCAGAGTTCTACGCGGGCTCACGCCAACGCTGGAGACCTTCAAAGTGTGAAAACGTATTTGAAGCATAACCGAGTTGGTGATAATCCAGCTTATTTTGGGACGGAAAAAGGAAAAAATGTCATCATCCTGCATTTGGAGAGTTTTCAGCAATTTTTGATCAACTATAAAGTTGATGGCAAAGAAGTCACGCCTAATTTGAATAAATTTTATAAGAATCAACACACACTGAGTTTTGACAACTTTTATAATCAAGTGGCGCAGGGAAAAACCTCAGATGCAGAAATGATGCTGGAGAATTCACTATTTGGTTTGCCTCAGGGCTCTGCAATGACCGAATATGGGACTCAAAATACCTTTCAAGCTGCACCAGCTATGTTGGACCAAAAGGGGTATACCTCCGCGGCCTTTCATGGTGATGTGCCTAGTTTCTGGAACCGGGACAATACGTATAAGTCTTGGGGGTATGATTACTTCTTCAGTTCTCAATACTACAAAGAAAAAGCTAATTATTCCGTGGGGTATGGTCTGAAGGATAAGATCTTCTTACGTGATTCAGCCCAGTATCTACAGCAATTACCACAGCCATTTTATGCTAAGCTAATTACTTTAACCAACCATTACCCGTATGAACTCGATAAACAAAACACAGATTTTCCAGCAACGAAGACTGGTGATAAGACGGTGGATCCATACGTGCAAACGGCTCATTATTTGGATGAAGCTTTTGGTGAGTTTTTAACTTATCTGAAGCAGTCTGGTTTATATAAAAACAGTGTTATCGTATTGTATGGGGACCATTATGGTATCTCTAACAATCATCGGGCAGCCATTGCGCAATTGCTTGGCAAGAAGAAGGTAACCAGCTATGATTTAGCACAGTTCCAGAAAGTACCGTTCATGATTCATGCTGATGGTATGAATGGCGGTATCAATCATACTTATGGTGGTGAGATCGACGTATTACCAACCTTGATGGACTTGCTTGGTGTGAAGGATAATAACACCATTCAGTTTGGAAATGACTTATTGGCTAAAAACCGTAGTCAAACAGTGGCCTTTAGAAATGGAGATTTCGTAACGCCTCAATTTGTGAAGATTGGTAGTACTGTATACAATACTAAAACGGGTGCAGTCATAAACCCGACTGCAGCTCAAAAGAAGCTTTTAGAGAGAGAACAAAATCACGTGACTTCAGAATTGTCTTTGTCTGATCGGGTTATTCAGGGTGACCTGTTGAGGTTCTATCAGTTGAAAGACTTCAAGTCAGTGGATAAGACTAAGTTTAATTATAAGCACGTCAATGGGATCCAGCAGTTGAAGGAGGCCCAGAAGTCAGAACCTACTAGTTTAATGGCAAAGAACCACGGGAAAGCTACCGCTACTTATAAAACGGATGCACCTGAACTTAAATAAGACATCATAAAAGGGTGACGCTTTGTGGCGTTGCTTTTTTAGTTTCAAAAAAATTCAAATACTTCTTGACCAAGAATACATATCTTGGTAAGATTATATTCGTTGTTAAAAAGCAGCTAAGCTAGTGGGTCGGATAATTATACAAGCTTCTCTTATGGAGAATATGAATGTATAGGAGATTGAACCTATGAGGCAAAGCATGTTTTACCGAGAAAATTAATATTTATTCAAATATGTAATTGACTTGAATGACAACACTTGTTATACTAATCAAGTTCTGAATTTTCTGCATATTGATGTGGAAGCTGATATCATAACGTTTAAAAAAGTAATTTACGGTTAAACAATTTAAAAGATATTGCTTGACAGGAATTATCTGGAATGATATGATTTAAAAGTTGACTGGTTAAATATTCATCAGTCATTCAGGATTCGGTAGATCTTTGAAAACTGAACAAAGTTTTGTTTCACAAATGTGCAGGGTATATCAGTTTCGGCTGATATCAAATGTAATTTGCGAAGTCAATTTCGCTA
>NZ_JAAXLJ010000070.1 GCF_012641075.1 Secundilactobacillus angelensis
ACTAACAACGCTGATGAGACCATGAGTTTTGAAATGATGGATGCCGACACACACGAATTTATCGACTTACTGCCATTCCGATCAATTTTCAAGCTGCAGCGTCATTTTAGACATTACACCGAAGACG
This sequence comes from Secundilactobacillus angelensis, assembly GCF_012641075.1. Classification (GTDB taxonomy): domain Bacteria; phylum Bacillota; class Bacilli; order Lactobacillales; family Lactobacillaceae; genus Secundilactobacillus; species Secundilactobacillus angelensis. The sequence goes on from NZ_JAAXLJ010000070.1 coordinate 128, forward strand.
CACGACAAAGAGTCAAGATTATCGTTACCGATATGAACTATACTTACCCTAAATTGGTCGGTACTGTTTTTCCCAATGCGATTGTCCTCATTGATCGATTTCATATTATAAATGCCCTCAATCGGGCATTTACGAAGACCAGAATCCGTATTATGAAAGGCATGTCCGCCTCCTCTCACGAATACCGAGCTTTAAAACGTTACTGGAAGTTATTATTACAGCCAGCAGAAGATGTTGACTATACTAACTATCATAAATGGACTAGTTTTTCACACATGCTCTGTGCTAAAGACGTCGTAGATCAGTTATTAAGTATTGATCCGGAGCTCGAGGCAACATATCAAGTTCTGAATAGTCTACGTTACGCTTTGAAGACCAATAACTGGAATAACTACAATGCCACTTTTTGGCATACAGATGGTATCTCGCCAGAGATGCAATCCACTTTAGAAAC
>NZ_JAAXLJ010000071.1 GCF_012641075.1 Secundilactobacillus angelensis
CTTGATCAAGCTCGTATTCAAGCTTTTCAGACGATCTCTGATCACCGTTCACGTCTCTATCGAATATTAAAATCTCATTGGCGCTTATTCCATCAAAATCAGGATACAATCAACGACGTTAAATCCATCTATTTACGTGGTGTTAACGAATATATGACGCAGCAGAACGCCATCGACTTAATCCTATCGGCCTTTCCACGCTTCGCTGCTGTTTATGCGACTTATCAAACAATTTTAACTGCAATTAAACAGCGAAATGTTACCCAATTAGCTGCCTTAATTGACCATTATCAACGTAATCGAACCAGTATGGATACTGTAATGAACACCTTCAGAAAAAATCGTCAGGCCATCTTGAATGCCTGTCGCTATAGTATTTCTAATGGGCCCTTAGAAGGTATCAATCGTAAAATTAAGACATTAAAACGTAACTGTTATGGCTTCCGTAATCTCAATAATTTCTTTAACCGCATTTCACTAATCCAGAAATAGTAAAAAGCACAGCCACAAAATGTGACTGTGCTTACGAGCATCACCAATACGATTTGACGATGACCCAAA
>NZ_JAAXLJ010000072.1 GCF_012641075.1 Secundilactobacillus angelensis
AGAGTGATACGAGCGCAACAGCGAGTGATTACACGAAGGATTCGGGTGAATACAGTGATGATGTCACTACGGCCTCAGCTGCTAAGTCGGATACTTTGAAGAGTGACCAGAGTAATATCAACAGTGATCAGACGAAGGTCAACAGCGATTCCAACCAGTTCTCCAACGACCAAAGCAACGTGGCTTCGGACTTGAGTGATAGCAACACCACTTCAGATAAGTTGTCGAGTGATTTGGCTAAGACCAGCAATGATCTGAGCGACTTCACTTCAGATAACAGCAAGCTGAGTTCCGATTCGGCTAAGGATTCCAGTGATCTCGGTTCCAACGGAACCTCCGATCAGACCAAAGCTTACACCAGCGACAGTATGCAGTTGAGCAATGATCAAAGCAATGACAAGAGTGACTCAAACAAGTTGGCTAGTGATCAAACGACCGCGAAGTCGAATGCCTTGAGCAATGACAGCAATAGTTTGAGTAATGACCTGAGTGACTTTAGTGACCAACAGAGTGATTTCAATT
>NZ_JAAXLJ010000073.1 GCF_012641075.1 Secundilactobacillus angelensis
GACAGTATTGAGCGTTCAGATCAACGACCACGCTTTGAACCCGCTGGCGTTCAGTTAAAGAATATCGGTTGATGAAGTAATCCATGATTTGAGTCGTTAATCTACCTGGTAATGTCGTTACCAGGTGGTGAGCCAGTGCAGCGCAACAGATAAACGACATGTGATGATTAGCTGAACGAAACTCGTCAAAACAGAGTTGAGTTGGTAACTCCTTAAGTCGATAAGGACGTTTAGCGTGCTCATTAATGATCCGGCTTACACTCGTATCAGAGATACCTAGCAGTTTGGCTATTTCGGTGGCTGTTAATGAGTCTTTGGCCAGTTCAATCACTGCTTGGTGAACTGCTGGAGTCAATGTGTGATTAAAGAGTAAGTTGGATGATGTGGCACCGCAAGTGGTGCCACAGGTCCTACACAGATAACGCTGTTTATGAAGCTTCAATACGTATTTACCGCCGTTAACAGGTGC
>NZ_JAAXLJ010000074.1 GCF_012641075.1 Secundilactobacillus angelensis
AGATTTAAAAATTCGTTGGCAGATGAACTCTCGTCAAAGTGTTCATCAAGTTGCTAGTAAGCCTGATTTTCCGCAACCCGTTTTTGCTTTTAATCATGGCAAGACCCCACTTTACTTAGCAACTGAAATTCAAATTTTTGAAATTAATCACCCCTGGGTGATAACTCCCAGTGCTCGTCTTGCTTATAGTCATTGGATCCTTCGCAATGTGATTGATCAATCTTGATATTCAGCTCTAGGTTTTTGAGGGTTTACTCTAGGTTTTTTATAGTTGGCGCTAGCCTTCTAATACAAATAATCCCCATCGAAATGGGTATTAAATCTACCCTTGACACTTGTCAAGGGTGTAAGTGCGCATTGACCTCGTTTCACTCGGCCTGCTGATAACCATAAAATCAATTTCTGCTGTTGTTGAATTGACTGTATTTTTAATTCAATTTATGTTTGCACCTAACTAAGATTGTTATG
>NZ_JAAXLJ010000075.1 GCF_012641075.1 Secundilactobacillus angelensis
CCGACGGAACGGTGGATTACCAGCCAGCATTTGAAGCGCAACAAGACCTCTTGAATCAGGGCTATACCTTGAAGAAGGGCAACAATAACGGTTTGGCCAGTGCTAAGACAACTTATGACCATGACGATGCAGCCACCCCAACTTACGTGGTTGTCCTGAGTAAGATCAACGCTGTCAAAGTCACGGCCAGCATCGTACCGACCGACGGTGATGGTAACGCCATTCCAAATACCACGCCAACGGTAGTGCACAATTACCCAGGGACGAGTGTGGCAACACCCGACATTCCGGGTTATACCACCACAACTTCAACGGTGACAGTACCAGCTGGGCGTGATGATAATACGATCAACGTGGTCTACACGCCAAATCCACAAAAGATCAATGTTAAGTTTGTGGACGAAAATGGACAAAGCTTAGGGACCACTGAATTATCCGGTGTATCCGACGGAACGGTGGATTACCAG
>NZ_JAAXLJ010000076.1 GCF_012641075.1 Secundilactobacillus angelensis
AGATGATATAATTAATATTGTAAAAAGTTGAACACTGTGAACACCAATAGCCTTAGCAGATGCGACTGCTAAGGCTATTTTTTACGCTAAAAGCGGGTGCTAAACATTTAGTGGATTTCAATCAGCAAGCTACAAAAATACCACGCCTCATGATATAATCAAAACGTGGTAGAAGTAGAACAGTGACTTCTCCAAGTTGCTACAACAATTTAAAAGATCTAAAAAGTCGCCGAACCGGTCAAAGTTATGGGCGGCTTTTTAGCGTCTTTAGAAATTTCCTGATGGCTCGTGGTTTGAAAAACCAAATTGAATTAAGATTGACTACAAGTTGATGCGAATTAAGGTGTGGCTGCTTGCTATAGCTGGGAAAGATGATATAATTAATATTGTAAAAAGTTGAACACTGTGAACACCAATAGCCTTAGCAGATGCGACTGCTAAGGCTATTTTTTACGCTAAAAG
>NZ_JAAXLJ010000077.1 GCF_012641075.1 Secundilactobacillus angelensis
ATTTAAAACATAACAATCTTAGTTAGGTGCAAACATAAATTGAATTAAAAATACAGTCAATTCAACAACAGCAGAAATTGATTTTATGGTTATCAGCAGACCGAGTGAAATGAGGTCAATGCGCACTTACACCCTTGACAAGTGTCAAGGGTAGATTTAATCCCCATTTTGATGGGGCTTATTTGTATTAGAAGGCTAACGCCAACTATCAAAAACCTAGAGTTAAATCTTAAGATTAATCAATCACATTATGAAGGATCCAATGACTATAAGCAAGACGAGCACCGGGAGTTATTACCCAAGGGTGATTAATTTCGAAAATTTGAATTTCAGTTGCTAAGTAAAGTGGCGTCTTACCATGATTAAAAGCAAAAACGGGTTGCGGAAAATCAGGCTTACTAGCAACTTGATGAACACTTTGACGAGAGTTCATCTGCCAACGAATTTTTAAATCT
>NZ_JAAXLJ010000078.1 GCF_012641075.1 Secundilactobacillus angelensis
GCTGCTTCCACTGCATCAAGTGCCAACAGCGGTCTGAACAGTCTTGGCAGTATCGCCACGAGTGCCCATGTCAAGAATGACTTGAGCACGATTACGAGTGATTCAACAGTAACTAACAGTTTGGCTACAAATCGTCCAAGTGATGCCACATTGGGTAAGCAAAACACTGACTTATCAACTGTAAGTGATTCGGCTACAACGCAATCCACTGCAGCTTCAACGGCGGCTTCATTAGCATCCTCAGCTTCAACTGCATACAGCAGTGCGGTTTCAGCTAAAGATAGCTCAGCAGCATCAACTGCTTCGACCGCATTCAGTAATGCCAATAAGAGCTTAGCTTCAGCTTCAAGTGCGATTACCGACTTGAAGAAGCAAGCTGACAGTCTGAAGAATTCGGCCATGATCCAGCATGCCGGTGACGACGTCACGAGTGCCGGTTC
>NZ_JAAXLJ010000079.1 GCF_012641075.1 Secundilactobacillus angelensis
CTGTTGTTGTGTATCCACCTGCGTCGGCTTTCACATTATTGCTGATCGTGTACGCCACTGGCGTGCCAACGGCACCGTCTTGAACCGTTACTGTTTCTTCCGGTAAAACTGGTACTTCACCGTTGTAGGTCACGGTTTCGCTAGGTGCGGTGATTGTAATATGAGCAGGTGTGATATTCAAATTACCGGCAATCACATTGCTGCCAGTAATCGTGTAGTTCTTGTTAGCACTTTGCAGTGCAGAAATGCCAGTTTCACTGAATTTAACTGAATACTGACCCGCATCACTCTTGATACCACTGAAATCAAAATCTTCAGCGGTCAATGTTGGAATAACCATATCAGCTGGTCCAGTCAACTTAAAGTCCGTGGCAGCCACGTTCGTGGTGCCATCATAAACTTTATTGGCATCACTTAAAGTC
>NZ_JAAXLJ010000008.1 GCF_012641075.1 Secundilactobacillus angelensis
GGCGTTAGTTGAATCGGTTGCTGCTGACGTTGCAGCATCACTAGCGGCAGTTGAATTGCTTGCCGCAGCGCTACTGTTGTTGGTAACGTTGCTGCCGGCAACAGCGGAGCTTAAATCATTTAATGACTTAACTGCATTACTTGCCGTCGTTGAAGCCGTATTGGCAGCAGTTGAAGCTTCTTTGGCAACACTATTAGCGGAACTTACAGTTGCACTATCAGTTGTGCTCTCGGCAACACTGGCTGCGCTGGATGCTTTAGTTGCGGCATCACTGGCAGCTTTAGCTGCACTCGATGCAGTTGAAGCTAAGTCACTGGCCGTGGAAGCAGCAGTACTTAAATCAGTGTCACTTGGATACTGGTTAGCCATGCTTGCGATGCTGTCAGCGGTTGAGCCGGTCGAAGCTACGGCAGGACCCGTTGGTGCTGCGCTATCTGAAGCGGTGGATGCCGCAATGGAAGCGTTGGTTACATCATCCATCACATGCGCACTGTTAGCGCTACTTAAAATGTCATTGATCTTGGCACCTTCATTAGCTGCCGCAGTCGATGCTTCTTGCGCTTTGCCCGCTTCAGTAGAAGCAACTACTGACGCTGAACTTGCTGAAGCACTATTACCAACACTCGCATATGAACTGGCTGCACTGGCTGCACTGGAAGCGGCCGTAGATGCTGATGCGGCTGAAGTTGCAGCTGTGTTGATGGCTTCACTCACACTATTGATTGCGGTCTTAGCACTCGACAATGCGTCATCGTTTGGATAATTGCTTGCCATGCTAGCTACTGACGTTGCTGCAGTACCGGCGATACCGGACTGCGTGTCAACACCAGTTGAGGCAACACCGGCAGCTGAGGAGTTAACTCCGGCTGCACTGGCATCCTGACCCATGTGCCATTTATTTACTGCACTCTCAGTGTTCGAAGCTGCGTTTGATTGATCAGTGGCAGTTTTAGCAGCATTATTTGCTGAAGCTAACGTGTTCTTAGTAACCGAGTCAATGATAGTACTTGCTGTCGATAAGTCACCCTTTGCAATCGCTGAACTTAATGCAGAAGAAACATCTGTAATATCATTTACAGCCGCATTAGCGGTGTCCACAGCAGTACTTGCACTCGTTGCGTTAGAAGCTAAGCTCTTATTATCATTCGTAATATCAGAAGTTGCAGCTGCCGAATAGTCACTAATAGCGTTAGAAACATTCTGAGAAGCTGTTGCAATACTAGTACTTGCATCAGTAGCTGTTTTAACATCCGTTTTAGCAGTATTAAGAGCACTACTTAACGTATTTGTGTAAGTCCAACCAGTAAATGCGTTGGAGTCACTGGCAACCGCAGCACTACCAGCGGTCACATCACTATTAGCGCCAAATGCTGTAGAACCTGTGGTAAAACCAGTCATTAAATCACTGACTGCTGAATAACTACCGGTAGCAATTGCAGTGCTCATGCTATTAACAGCATTTGTCATGTCAGTATAGCCTTTGCCTGCAGCTGTTGAAACCACAGCAATACTGTCCAACTTGGTTTTAGCATCCGTGAGTAAAGCTGCAACTGACGCACTCGCTGAATAATTCTGAGCTGAAGTTGACAATGAATTGTAATCAGCTAATGCGCTATTGTAATCATTGGAAACGGCAGTAGAAGCAGCCGATAAATTCTTAAGAGCTGCAGAAGCTGACGCTACTGAGATTGCGACTGTTGCTTTACTTGCCAAAGTGGAAGCTGTGGTGCTGAACTGAGCTGCGTAAACAGAATCTCCATTAAGTTGAGTAGCAGCAGTAGCCAAACTGGCCAACAAACCCTGCATTACAGACGCATTATTTGCTGTATCTGCTGACTTAATAGAATCCAATTGAGCTACGATTGTATCGTTATTACTTTGAGCAGCCCCATTTTCATTACCTACCATTCCAACAGTATCGGACAGGCTACGAACTAGCCCAGAAAGAACCGTGCCACTTACAATATATCCACTCGCAGCGTTTTTGACACTTGCTAGGGACTGAGAAGCATTAGACGCAGCATCACTCACTTTTCCCGCAACAGCCTGAGCAGAAGTGGCAGCACTGTTAGCAACAGAAACTGCACTGTCAATGGTGATTCGATTAGTAGCACTTACTAAATTATTAGTAGCAGTTATTGTGGCTGTGCTTGCCGCAGTTGAAGCTGCATTAACATCTGTCAAGCCACTGTTAATGGACGTATTTATATGAGTATACGTTGCAGGATTCCCATAGTCACCAGCTTGAATGTCTTTTTCAATAGAATCATAAAGCGCACTCAGACTTGTGCTCTGTGCCTGAACGGCTGTCAATGAAGCGTTTAAAGAAACCAGCGTGTCATTAACAGTCGAGTTTGCCGTGCTTAATTTTGCATCTGACTTGCCATAACTAGTTAAACCAGCACTAATCCCGCCCAGACTATCAGTTACTTTCTGAATTGCATCGCTTAAACTGTTGATTATTGTATTAACATTAGCGATTGCATTTTTAGCAGATAAATCAGTCTGCAGTGCGGCATTTACTTTAGCAGCAGAGTTTGAAGCTGAAGAATACTTCGTGTAAGTGTCATTCATGGCCCCAGCTAAGGAATCAAGTGAATTGGCATCCGTTAAAGCATTGATAAAGTTTGTCGCTTGAGTTCCCAAATCTTTCTTCGTTTGACCGGTAACTAATCCTGTTATTGAATCATTGATATCCTTACCAGACGTCACTAACTTTGCAGCATTAGCACTTGCTGCATTCATGCTGCTTACTAAATTACTCAATAATGTCGATCCATTGCTATTGAAGTCAGCATTAGAAGTGTAATTGCCGGCAATAATCTTTCCAGCTTGCTGTGTTAACTTTGTATTAGTAGCACTGTAACTGTCAGCTAATGACGCAAAATCTAAAGTTGCTCCAACTTGGAGTCCATAAGAAGCATTGGGGCCACCAACATCGCCAATGACACTAGCATTGGAATTATAACTTGTCATAGCACTAGTCGCTGAGCTCAAATCATTCAATGCAGATAACGCTGCGCCTAAGTCCTTCTTAGCTTGCGCAGAAGATACAGCTGTCGACGCGGAGCTGTATGCCAGCCCCATTGACAAGCTATCATTGGTGACTGCAGTCATGATACTGTTCAATGCTGTAAGTACACTATTTACAGTGGCTAAACTACTACCACCTGCTGAAACGCTGGCAGCTAAAGTAGGCAATGCGGCACTTAGTGATGGCCATGGAGCCATCCCAAAATCATAATCCGATTTAGCTGCTGAGGAGTTTTTTGCTTGAGCTGTAATTTTCTCAGCTGCTGTTGTGTATGCATTGCTTTCCAAAGTATTCAAAGTGCTAACCGCTGTACTACCAGCTGTACTTGCACTGCTCAATGAATCAATTTGATTCTGGAATGTTGTCGTATCAGAAATAATAATTGTTTTGTTAAACATTGATGACAATGTGTTAGAAATATCAACAGCTGAAGCATTTTCAGCAGATAATTTATTGTATACATCCGTCATTGAAGCAACCATATCTTTACCAATTAAATCCGGATAGGCTGTCAATCCTGCAACCATCCCGCTAGCTTCATTAGTCTGTGAGGTAAAAGACGATGCCGCAGCGGAAGCTACTGGCATAATGATATTAGCTAAAGAATTAATTTGCGTATCAGCTGTAAGATTTTGCTTTGACGCATCTGTAGCATAATCCGCAATACTGTTCGAAAGCGAATTGAACTGATCCTGTAAATTCTGTATCTTTGTGGGATCAGTTTGCATATTAAGGCTAGTTAAAATATCCGATAAAGCGGCCGACATTGAGCTAACAGAAGTAGCATAATCAGATAACGCTTGAGTAGTAACTCCGATATATTGATTGGGTGCTTTATAAAAAGCACCATAGGCTGCTTGAACATCCAAAAAAATACTTTGCAAGGCATCTTTAGATCCCGCAAAACCCTTTGAGGCAGCATAATATGCAGCCATACCTAAAGAATAATCGGCATTAATATTAGTAATAGCATTACTTAGCAAAGCTAAATTATTAGTTGCCGCTGTTATTGAATCGGCCATTGCCTGCTGTGCCGGAGTCAATGAATCAGCCTTAACCGGTGGCGTCTTCAACACAACAGAATCTTTTCCACCAGAAAGAGTGCCGGTCGCTGAACCCGCATTTGTTCCATCACTAACATTTAACCCAGCACTAACACTGGTTTGACCATCAGAGGTCGACGCACCACCATCGCTAGCGGAAAGTGCATCCGCACTGCCACTCTTCACAGCTTGCACCGTTGTTGGTGTGTCGGCATTATCGCTGACACCTGCGCTGGTACTTTCCGTGGTGCTTGCCACAGTTGTTCCCGCAGATTCGGCAGCTTTAACGGCTGTGTTTTGAGCGTCATCTGAAGCTAATTCCTTAGTTGCTTTATCAGTGGATTCGTCAGCAACCTTAACGGAGATACTTGCATCGTCAGAAACCGCACTTGAAGAAACGCTACTTGGTGCAGTAACGCTGGTATCGGCAGCCATACTGTTAGTCGTGGCTGCGGTGGCACTTTGCTGAAGCGTGTACGTATCAGTTTGCACCGATTGTCCTGCACTATCAGTTGTCGCCGTGGTATCTGGTGAATTGTTCTTAGTTGTAGCAACCGTATCGGCTTGAGCGGTATCGCCACCGTCGATCACGTATGCGCTGATACTGGTGAAAAACAATAAGATGGCAGAGTACATCCATCTCTTACCAGCCTTAAACATCTTGTAATGGCGCTTTTCTTTCACGTCATCTTGTTTTTTTAAATTTCTGAATCTACTGCTCATTTATAAACTCCCCCCTTGGGAAAACCGTGCCTAACTCATAATTAGATCTGCGTCATACTTTTTAACTTCATTACTTAAGAAATAGTCGAAAGCAGTCTGTTCACTATCGAACCACCGGTGCTGGCCATCGTAGTCCATGATTTCAAAACTGGTCTGAACGATTGGCCACTCATTGGGTCCCTTACCATCCAAATGTTGCCACATGAATGATGATTGAGCACCAACCTTACCTTCACCGTTGTAAAAGGTGATGTGTGATAACCCACCAAACGTGGTGTAGTAACGGGTAGCTGACCGAAAGCCGCGCCAGTCCCAAATATCTGAAACCACGTTTTCTTCTCGTCGGTCAAGGTAATTTAACATGGACACCTGACCTAACGGCTGCTCACCGAATAAATCGATATCGATCATGGTTCGACCGTAATCCACGCCGTCACGCTTCGCACGTGCTAACGCAAAATCAGTGCCTTCCAAATGATATCTGGTTTTATCGATTTCTGGATTGTACCGATAATGCACGATTTTTTCTGGCATATCGACTGTCCCTAGAAACACATCGTACATGTTGAGCAAATCGCCACTATCTAAACCGTAATCTTTTAAATGGGCGTGTTGGTTAGGAAAATAACCGCGCACCACAATTTTGGCTGGATTACCGGCATCCTTCTCTTTTTTCACCGCTTCAGCAATCGTTGGGTCCAAGTTAGGATTATTAGATTTGTCTACATATAATTTCATAACTGTCCCTCCAATTGCTTCATGCGTTTAAAGTACTTAACGGATTTCGGCCCGCGCCAAGTAATTTCATTAGCTCGTAGACCAAGCTGGAATTGCGTATCCATCTCGCCTTTATAGCCAACACCATAACGTGGCAGGTCAAAATGCTGCTTGTACAATTCTGGCCACTGTTTATTGGCATCATTGATCAATTGTTTCCAAGCATCCCAAACACTTTCTTCGTAGTAACGGGAGCTCAGCTCATAAGCCTGATCGGATAAGTCTTGCAGTTTCTTATCACTGCTGAAGACCTCATAGAACCGGTCAGCCATTTCCTTAACGAACAGGCTTTCCTCGCCCTGTGGTGCCCAGCGAGTTAAGTAACCGTTCTTGCCGTGGACGACAAGGTCGTTAGGCCCGTAGTTCACGTCGGTGGAAATTGCCGGCTCACCGTTTGCCATGGCTTCCATCATGGAAATGTTGAACCCTTCCATGATTGAGGCTAAGGCGTAAACTTGGTGTCGGCGGTGAATCCGGTACAGTTCGTCGCGATCAGTAATGTAGTTGTGTAAGGTTACCACGTCGGACTCGATCCGGCGAACTTTGGTAATGTCATCGGTTGGCTTGTCGTTATCATCCAACATGGTTGGCTTATCTAATTTAAATTCTTCAAATAACTTTAAAAGATCCCGATTAGTTTGATTATTGTTGCTGCCATCAAAATAACCGTAGACGTCTAGGTGTGCATTCAATCCAGGATGTTCCCGATTTGCAATCATCAATGCTTCAGTAACCGCGTTAATTCGCTTATCAGGTGCTCGACGCACAATCATTAACACAGAATGCGGATCCCGATCAGCCATTGGTACCCGATTCAAGTCTCGAATCGCTTGCGGCACCACCCCCACGGGAATCGTGAAGCCCTTAGCATCCGACTTATACCGCTTATTGACGTCTCGTCGCTGCTTGTTAGTAGCAGAAACCACGGCGTTAAACCGATTAATGTTCATCAAATCGTATTCGTAGTTGTTGTTGGCATCCGTAGTCATCACGTCTCGGGTATCGGAAGCGTGCAGGTTATGCAAATGCAGCACCTTGTAAGCTGGCTGATCCATGTTGATCATGCCATCACTGGCACCACTGGACCGATCAGAAATGAAAACGTTAGGGGTTTTATCACTGAAGAAATCGTTGTTCAGATTATTTAAAAATTCCTTGGTGAGTTCATCAAAGGAATCCAAAATATACGTCAAGCCATTTGGCTTAACTAACCGATAGCCGGTAACGATAGCTTCGTCTTTAGGGGTTTCGAACTTACCTTCTTTAAACTCGTCACCATTTAACTCAGCGTTAGCTTTACGCTGTCCCTCAGCCTCAAAGAACTTTCGCTTTCGCAGGTTAACTTCACTTGGTCGCAACGGCTTTTTACGTAAGAATTCTTCAATCACTGGCCGGCCATCTAAGTCCAAGTAAACATTGGTATTCGGTGTCCCATCCGGATCAATGTATTGGGTTTTAGAAACAAACCCGCGAGTGTCGTAAAAGTCCACTTTATACAAATTACCGAAATGCTCGAACACTTCGGTAAAGGTTACAATATTATCATGTTTGGGGTCGGTGTGAATCCGCCCCATAAACTTTTGCTTGTCGTCATCCTCCCAGACTAAGGTCGTATCTGGGTGATCCTTATCTTTTTCGAGAATAGCAGGTGTCCGGCCACCCCAGTCCACGTCTTCAGCGTGAACTGGCTGCTCTGGCACGTATTCCGTCTGAGCGTAATAATCAAAAAGGTTGATCAGCTCAGCGTCATTTACGCCCCAAGCCAGAATATCCCGGTGACCTGTTTGGGTGTAGGTCCGGGTAACGATCTTAAACGATACCTGGTTTTTCCGAAATAGTAAGCCACGTTGCACTTGAGCATGTTCAATCCCAGAACCTTGCTCTGCAACCCGTTCATTAACAAAAAAATACATATGATGTAACCCCCCACATAGATGACCAAGGTCTCCGAAACCCATTACTTTTAAAGTCGACTATCATAAAAATAAGGCTTTGATCTCAATAATACATATCTAACCGTGATTATACTAAAAGTAAGTGAAAAAAACACTATTATTGCACTTTTAATATATAATTTTAATTTTATTTAATTCTGATATTAGTTGTTTTCATCAATTTAACTCACTTATGCTATGGAACAAATCATGTAACCAGTTCTATTCCTTATTATAGCGCTAAAAAACGCCAATGATTAGTTTCAATCATGACCAAAATAAATAAAATCTATCGTTTTCTCTTTGGATAACCATAATAGTTTATCCATGCATTAAAAGCAACTAAAATAAGCAAAATTCCACAAAAAGTCATTAATCTCAACTTATGCTTACAACAAAGGCTTCATTTCAAGTCACGCTTGAAATGAAGCCTTTGTTGTAATCCTTATTTATTTTCAATCGCGCTGGCGTTTTGAGCAGCCATCCGCTTTTTATCCCGTTCCAAAATCGGGCCTAAATATTGTCCAGTATAACTTTCTTTAACCTTGGCAATATCTTCAGGTGTTCCCGTAGCAACCACTTGGCCGCCACCGTCACCACCCTCAGGTCCCAGATCAATCAGGTAATCCGCGGTTTTAATCACATCCAAATTATGTTCAATGATCAAAACGGTATTGCCATTGTCCACTAAACGATGCAACACGTCCAACAGACGCTTAATGTCATCGGTGTGCAACCCAGTTGTGGGTTCATCAAGGATGTAGAAGTTCTTGCCGTCCGCCTTCTTTTGCAGTTCGGAAGCAAGCTTCATCCGTTGCGCCTCACCACCAGATAAGGTGGTTGCTGATTGACCCAGTGTGACGTAACCCAAACCTACGTCGTGAATTGTTTGCAGCTTACGGGTAATCTTAGGAATAGCGCTGAAGAAGTCCAAGGCTTGATCAACGGTCATGTTCAAGACGTCCGCGATGTTCTTTCCCTTATACTCCACTTCCAGCGTTTCCGAATTATAGCGACTGCCATGGCAAACTTCACAAGGCACGTAAACGTCTGGTAAAAAGTTCATTTCAATCTTCAAAATACCGTCACCATGGCAGGCCTCACAACGGCCACCTTTAATGTTGAAACTAAAGCGGCCTTTTTGGTAGCCCCGCAGTTTGGCTTCGGTAGTTTGCGCGAACAAGCCACGAATGTCATCGAAGACCCCAGTATACGTCGCCGGGTTACTCCGTGGCGTCCGGCCAATTGGGCTTTGATCGATGTTAATGATCTTCTCAATGTTCTTAATGCCACTGACGGACTTGTATTTCCCGGGCTTTTCAGAATTATGGTTGATCTTCTGAGCAAGAACTCGCTTCAAAATCGTGTTCACCAGCGTTGACTTACCAGAACCAGAAACGCCGGTAACGACCACGAATTCTCCCAACGGAAAATCAACGGTAATATCCTTCAAATTATTTTCAGCAGCACCAGTAATCCGAATCTTCTTACCATTACCCTTGCTGCGTTCAGTCGGCACCGGTACGAACTTTTTACCCGACAGATACTGTCCGGTCAACGACTTCTTGACTCGGGTGACCTGCTTGGGTGTCCCGGCAGCCATAACCTTACCCCCATTGGCTCCAGCACCTGGGCCAATATCGATCAAGTAATCAGCGGCTAACATGGTGTCTTCATCATGTTCAACGACGATTAATGTGTTACCGAGGTCGCGCATCTTCTTTAATGAAGCAATTAATCGATCATTGTCCCGTTGATGCAACCCAATGGAAGGTTCATCCAAGATATATAACACACCAGATAGGTTAGAGCCAATCTGGGTAGCTAGCCGAATTCGTTGGGCTTCACCACCGGAAAGGGTTCGAGCAGAACGGCTTAATGTCAGATAATCTAGACCAACGTTTTCCAAGAAGGTCAACCGGTCACGAATTTCCTTTAAAATTGGTTTGGCAATCGTTTCGTTCTGCTCACTAAAATGAACCTGTTCAAAGAAGGGTAATTCCTTACTGATGGCTAAATCAGACACTTCACCAATATGGTGCCCATCAATTTTAACGGCTAAAGCTTTCCGGTTCAACCGGTAGCCGTGGCAAGTTTGGCAGGTCAACTCGCGGAAATACTGCTGCATTTGACCCTGAGTAAAGTCAGAACCGTTATGGTAGCGGCGTTCCACGTTGTTGATGACACCTTCAAATGGCGCATCCGTTTCCCGGACACCACCAAAGTCGCTGTCTAACACAAAGTGGTAACTTTTACCCTTTGAACCATACAGGACGAATTGTTGATCCTTTTCAGCCATCTTCTGCCATGGTGTGTCCATGTCAACACCAGCTTGTTCGCAAGCTTGGCGCAACATTTCAGGATAGTACTTGGAACTGGAGTCCCATGGTGCCAAGGCCCCTTCACGCAAGGTCTTGGTGGTGTCAGGAACAATCAAATCGGGATCGACCTCTAACTTCATTCCTAAACCATCACAGTCCGGGCAAGCACCAAACGGCGCGTTGAAGGAAAACAAACGGGGTTCAAGTTCCCCAACAGTAAACCCACAAACTGGGCAGGCATAGTGTTCTGAGAACATGATAGGTTCGCCATCAATTAAATCGGCAACCGCATAGCCGCCGCTTAACCGTAATGCTGCTTCGAAAGAATCGAATAACCGTGAGCGAATGCCGTCTTTAACAACGATCCGGTCCACCACGATATCAATGGAATGCATCTGGTTCTTATTTAAATCCAGTTCTTCGTCAACATCGTGAACTTCACCGTCAATCCGAATCCGAACGAAGCCTTCACGCTTGATCTTTTCAAAGACCTTTTTATGCTGCCCCTTTTTCTCCCGGATAATGGGTGACAAAATTTGTAATTTTGTTCGTTCAGGCAGTGAGAGCACCTTATCCACCATTTGTTCAACGGATTGACTGGAAATTTCAGTGCCATCGTTAGGACAGATTGGTGTTCCCACCCGAGCCCATAACAACCGCAAATAGTCGTTGATTTCAGTGACGGTTCCAACCGTTGACCGAGGGTTCTTAGATGTGGTTTTTTGATCGATTGAAATTGCCGGTGACAGACCATCGATGGAATCCACGTCCGGCTTATCCATTTGACCTAAAAACTGACGGGCGTACGCTGATAAGCTTTGTACGTAACGTCGCTGGCCTTCAGCATATAAGGTATCAAACGCTAACGAGCTCTTCCCGGATCCTGATAAACCAGTAACGACCACCAGTTTATTTTTAGGTATTTTAACGTTAATGTTTTTTAAGTTATGGGCTCTTGCCCCGTGAATATCAATATAATCGTTTGCCAAAAACCATGTCCCCCTTATTACCCGTCTAACTCAGTCTTTAATTCTAGAACCGTATCACGTAACGTGGCGGCGTGTTCGAAGTCCAACTTCTTAGCGGCGCTGCGCATCTCATCTTCCAGTCGCTTGATCATGTCTTTTTGTTCTTCCAGTGTCATTGACTCAAAGTCAGTTTCCACAAAGTCATCCTTCTTACCAGAACTCTCATCCGGCTTGGTGACGCTAATCAAATCACGGATATCTTTCTTGATTGTCTTCGGTGTAATCCCGTGTTCCTTGTTATAAGCCATTTGAATCTTACGACGACGAGCAGTTTCATCCATCGCCCGCTTCATGGAGTCAGTCACGGTATCGGCATACATAATAACCGACCCATGTTCATTACGAGCGGCCCGGCCCATAGTTTGGATCAATGACCGTTCATTTCGAAGGAAACCTTCCTTATCGGCATCCAAAATAGCAACTAACGATACTTCAGGCACGTCAATTCCTTCACGCAACAGGTTGATCCCAACCAGCACGTCATACTTACCCAGTCGCAGATCACGAATAATCTGGGTCCGTTCCAGTGTCTTAATGTCACTGTGCAAATAAGCCACCTTGATGCCCAGATCTTTCAAATATTCACTTAAATCTTCCGCCATCTTCTTGGTTAACGTGGTGACGAAGACCCGCTCATTGGCGTCAATACGCTTGTTAATTTCACCAACTAAATCGTCCATTTGGCCCATGATTGGTCGAACTTCTACCGTTGGATCCAGTAACCCAGTTGGCCGAATAATTTGCTGAACCACCGTGTTTGTCTGGTCCATTTCGTAATCTCCTGGGGTAGCCGACATATAAACCACTTGGTTGACGTGTTGTTCAAATTCATCTAGCTTCAGTGGCCGGTTATCCAGGGCACTAGGCAACCGGAAACCGTAATCGATCAGTTGCTGTTTTCGTGAACGGTCACCGTTATACATCCCGCGAACTTGGGGCATGGTAACGTGAGACTCGTCCACAACGAGTAAGAAATCTTTGGGGAAGAAATCCAGTAAGGTATATGGCGGTTCACCAGGTTTTCGACCATCCATGAAGCGGGAATAGTTTTCAATCCCGTTGGTGTAACCCATTTCCCGCAGCATTTCAATATCATAGGTTGTCCGTTGCTGCAGCCGTTGGGCCTCCAACAGCTTACCTTCCTTTTCGAAGTAGGCTAAGCGGTCTTTCAATTCAGCTTGAATCCCGTCAATCGCCTTATCCATAATATCGTCATTGGTCATAAAGTGAGTCGCCGGGAAGATGGCAACATGATCACGGTCACCAATAATTTCACCGGTTAAGGCATCTACTTCGCGAATTCGATCGATTTCATCGCCAAAAAACTCCACTCGCAGCGCCCGTTCATCATGAGATGCTGGGAAGATCTCCAAGACATCACCATGAACTCGGAACCGGCCACGCTGGAAGTCAATGTCGTTTCGCTCAAATTGAATATCGACTAACTTGCGCATTAAGTCGTTTCGCTCGATTTGCTGACCGACTCGTAACGACACAGTGTGATTCTTATATTCAGTAGGATCCCCTAAACCAAAGATAGAGGATACTGACGCCACCACGATCACATCGTTTCGTTCCAGCAGTGAACTGGTTGCGGAATGCCGCAGCTTATCAATCTCATCATTAATGGAAGAGTCTTTTTCAATGTACGTATCACTAGACGGTACGTAAGCCTCAGGTTGGTAGTAATCATAGTAACTCACAAAATATTCAACCGCGTTATTGGGGAAGAATTCTTTGAACTCACCATATAGCTGACCAGCCAACGTTTTGTTATGCGATAAAATGAGCGTCGGCTTGTTCACGTTCTTGATCACGTTGGAAATAGTAAAGGTTTTCCCCGTTCCAGTCGCGCCCAACAGCACTTGTGCTTTTTTACCCTGTTCGATACCCGCCGTCAATTCCTTGATGGCTTCAGGCTGGTCTCCTGTGGGCTGATACTTTGAAACGAGGTCAAACTGACGATTTTCCTGCCGTTCAATCATAAATGGCTTACCCCCTTGAATTCAGTACACGTTAAAAGTAGGAAAGCAATCGCCTTCCCACATGCGTTTGTCTATTCTAACATAGCGAACGTATTTTCGCCAATGAAAGAATCAGGGCAAAGTAAAGTTCGTCTGAAAGCTAATCTAGCAGTCTTTTACAGAACAATTGTTAAAGCGTTTTTTGGTAGATCAGAGCGTCCATAAAGACTTGCCCGACCTTTGTCCGCGTTTCACTGAGCAGTTCGAACTTGGCGTTTTCATAAAAATCACGACTAGGTTGATCCGCCTTCAAGACCAGTAACTGAACTTGGACAGCGGTAAGTTGCTTAAGCACCGCTAAAATTTGGTTGATGATCGTCGTGCGTTCATTCGCCGAAATCTGACTATCATCAACAAAATATTGACCAAGCCAAACCAACTGTGGCAGTGGATAATCAATGGTTAAATCAATGGTTGCCACTAGTTTGCCATCCTTAAAGAGGCCCAAATAGTGTTTCTGCGCCGCGCTAGCTTCACTAGCCACCTCGTCTAAGTCAGAAGTGGCTTCCCGCTTGGTAAGCTGGTGGTCTAAAAATAAATCAAAAAACTGCTGATGTTGCTTTTGAAGCTGATAAATGTCGTCTTCATCATCATGGGTCAGCTCACGTACATCATAGGCGAGCTGATTGGATAATTGGTTGGCTAATGTCTGCATTTTTTTGCGACTCCTTTTTAATTAACGTTCCCTTCCATTATATAGTACTGAGTCCAAAAGAGAACTTAATTTATCCGTTAAAAAAGGAATGGCCAGTGACCATTCCTTTATTAGAAATATTCAATTATTTAACCGCTGCACCATTGTCAGCTAATGATTCGATGTACTTGAAGACTTGTTGACCGGCCATGCCGCCGTCACCAACAGCCGTGGTAATTTGACGCAAATCTTTGACGCGAACATCGCCAATTGCGAAGATACCAGGAACCTTAGTCTCCATGTGATCATTCGTTTCGATCCAACCCATCTCATCAGTAATACCAAGATCGGTAAACTGCTCAGTCTTAGGTAGGATACCTACGTAAATGAAGACACCGCTAGCATCAATAGTGGTTTCCTCGCCAGTCTTGTTGTTGACCACTTTAACACCGGTCACCTTTTGGTCATCGCCAAGGATTTCTTCAACGTTGCTATTCCAGACAAAGTTCATCTTGTCGTTAGCAAATGCCCGATCCTGAATAATCTTTTGAGCCCGTAGTTGATCACGACGATGAATAACCGTCACCTTAGAAGCTAATTGAGTGAGGTAAAGCCCTTCTTCAACAGCGGAGTCACCGCCACCAACGACGATGACTTCACGACCCTTAAAGAATGCACCGTCGCAGACCGCGCAGTAGGAAACTCCCCGGCCACCGTATGTTTCTTCACCAGGAACACCCAGTTTACGGTATTCTGAACCAGTAGCGATAACCACTGCTTTAGCTTCAAACGTATCGGTATCCGTGGTCACAACTTTGGTAGCACCATGGTCCTCCACAGATTCAACGCTACCGTATGTGTACTCAGCACCAAACTGAGTGGCACCCTTGTACATATCCTCAGCCAAATCTGGTCCCATGACCGATGAAAAACCAGGGTAGTTTTCAATTGCCGCAGTGTTGTTCATCTGACCACCATAAATACCGCGGTCTAACATAAGGACGGATAAGTTGGCACGGGAGGCATAAAGTGCAGCGGTCATTCCGCCAGGGCCTGCACCGATTACAATTACATCATACTGTTTAGCCATACTACTTCCCCTTTCAAGCGCAACAAGTGCGACAATGAATTTTTATATTTTTGCATTTATAAAGACGAAGCCTAGTCTACTATCTTTTTGTAAGTTTGTCGAGAAATAAGGTTGCACACAAGCAAAATACTTTAAAATTCGGAGCGGCCTTCACGCATCATCAAGTCCGAGATGGCTTTACGAATATCCTTACCTTCATAGAGAACCTGGTAAATAGCTTCAGTAATCGGCATTTCAACACCACGCTGCTTCGATAATTCATAAGCCGCTTTTGTGGTTGCCACCCCTTCGATGACCATACCCATAGTATCAACGACTTCTTCCAGAGTTTGGCCCTTACCCAGTTCGTCACCAGCACGGTAATTTCGTGAGTTTTGACTCGTCCCGGTAACGATAATGTCACCGACACCGGCTAATCCAGTAAAGGTCTGTGGATTTGCACCAAACGAAGCGCCTAACCGGGAAATTTCAGCGAGACCACGCGTCATTAAAGCTGCCTTGGCGTTATCACCGTAACCTAAGCCATTTAAGGCACCAGTACCCAAGGCAATGATGTTCTTCAGCGCTGCCGCAATCTCTACACCGATCACATCACTATTGGTGTACACCCGGAAGTAACGGTTCATAAACAGTTGTTGAACGTGCTTAGCGGCATCTAAATCAGTGCTAGCAGCCGTTACTAAGGTGATATCACGTTTGGCAACATCCTCAGCATGGCTTGGTCCTGACAAGACGGTAATCGATCTGCGTAATTCAGCAGGAATCTCTTCAGCCAAGATTTCAGAAACACGTTTGTAGGTACCTTGTTCAATCCCCTTGCTGGCATGAACTAACTGTGGCTTGGTCTTTAATTCCGCCAAAACTGCCTTAGTGTCGCTAGCAACAGAACGAACAGCCTTCGTTGGTACCACAAACAAAATGGTTGTTGCGCCTTCCAGTGCCTGTTTGAGATCTGAATAGGCTTTAAGGGTTTCAGAATACGTAAAATCCTTTATATAATGCGTATTGGTATGCTTTTCATTCAGTTCTTTAACCTGTTCTGGATTATACGACCAAAGCGAGACTTCGTTGCCGTTTTCATCCAGTAGATTTGCCAGAATACTACCCCAAGAACCTGCACCTAATACTGCAATTTTTTCAGACATAGTGATTTCTCCTTAATTTTTAGCCTGCTTGGCCTTTTTTGAAAATGGATTACCGTCCAAATACATAGAGACCTGATTACCAAGTCGACGACGATAGATTATCAACCCAATCGCGCCAACGAACA
Source organism: Secundilactobacillus angelensis (assembly GCF_012641075.1). Taxonomy (GTDB): domain Bacteria; phylum Bacillota; class Bacilli; order Lactobacillales; family Lactobacillaceae; genus Secundilactobacillus; species Secundilactobacillus angelensis. Next base: position 15,879 of record NZ_JAAXLJ010000008.1, read on the forward strand.
ATATCACTGATAACAACTGTGAAACTCGAATCGTGTTAAATAACATCAAACTATCTGTCCGCATCCCTTCGATAAAGAAGCGACCAAAGGAATACCAAATGACATAGCTCAGAAAGACTTCACCCTGTTTGAACAGTCCAGGACGATGCCGCAAACTCATCAACACAATGAAGCCGAGGATATCCCAGGTTGATTCATACAAGAACGTCGGCTGTCGATACGCGCCATTGATCAGCATCTGGGAAATAATAAAGTGCGGTAAGTGCAAGCCCTGAAGAAAACTCAGACTGGTAATCTGACCAAAGGCTTCCTGGTTCATAAAATTACCCCACCGGCCCATTGCCTGAGCCATAATCACCGTGGGCGCCGCTATGTCCAACATCAGCCAAACCGGAATGAACCGTGCTCGGCAAAAGAAGAACACCACGATGCCCGCACCAATCAATGATCCATAGATGGCAATCCCGCCATCCCAGACCCGAATGATTTCGGCTGGATGCTGAGCATAATAAGGCCACTCAAAGGCCACGTAGTAGAGCCGCGCGGCAATGATAGCTGCTGGTAACGCCCACAAAATCATATCATAGATATCATCAGAATCAACGTTTCGGCGACTGCCTTCGCGAACCGCCAGTGTCACGGCAATGATTACCGCGGTGGCAATGATAATGCCGTACCAATGAACCTGAATCGCTCCCAAATGAAACGCAATGGGATTTAGTGCTGCAAGGATGCCTCGCAAAGTGCCACCTCTTAACTTTCAATTATTATTTCTGGTTGGAATTTTTCTTAATCAATTTATTGAGATTTTCATCAAAAACCTTGGTTGCATCATAGCCCATTGAACGTGCACGGAAGTTCATCGCTGCCGCTTCAATAATGATGGCTAAATTACGACCCGTTTTGACTGGAATGGAAATTTTAGGAATCTCAACGTCAAAAATCTTTTGAGTTTCCGAATCGTTCCCCAACCGGTCAAACTTCTTCTCTGGTGTCCAGGCTTCAAGGTGGACAATGAACTCAATGTCAGTTTCGCTACGCACCGCGCCAGCACCAAATAAGTTCATGACGTCGATAATCCCGATACCGCGAATTTCCAATAAATGAGATAAAATTGCCGGCGCCGCACCAACTAGTGTCTGTTCGTCCTGTTGGTAAACCTCAACCCGGTCATCGGCAATTAGTCGGTGCCCACGTTTAACCAGTTCCAATGCTGTTTCACTCTTACCAACACCGGAATCACCGGTAATCAGAACCCCAACACCGTAGATATCAACCAAGACACCGTGTAATGACTGTCGTTCCGCCAATTTACCTTCAAGATAGTTGGTCATATTACTCAACACTCGTGAAGTAGTCATCTTAGTGCCAAGGATTGGAATCCCCGTTTCTTTAGCTGCCTGAAGTAATTCTTCTGGCGGCTCAAGCTGCGTGGAAATCACAAATGCTGGCGTTTCAGGCTGACACATCTGCCGCATGACGTTTAACAGATCGTCATGGCTCATGCCCTTCGCAAAGGAAGTCTCAGTAATGCCTAAAAGCTGAATCCGCTTAGCTGGATAATAGTTAAAGTAACCCGTTAGTTCCAGTCCAGGCCGTGAAATATCACTAGTTGAAATTTTCCGATCAGCCAAAAGATCATCACCATAGAGAACGTCCAGCCGAATATTGTGAACTAAATCAGCAACTGTTACACTATCTGCCAAATTATTGACCACTACTGGAACACCGAATGCATGCTGACTAAAGCGCTATCACTTTAGTTCCCCGGTTAGCTAACGGGTATGATTCATACTCCACTATAATGACCGTCCTCATTCAAAACCTGTTTAGCTAACACCAGCCAGTAGTGGCTCGCCCTTCTTTCCAAATCGGCTTTGGTGAGAATTGTGGAGGAAAATTTAACTAATCATCTGAACCATTACTACGTCCATGACCAACATAGTTAGAGATCACTGCGTTGCAGAGTGACATTAAAATTGCTACCAGTAAGGTAGTGCCAAAAGAGCTGAAATGAAAGTCACTGCCTACCAGCGCCGATGTCAACTCTAACATGACACCGTTAATCACAATGCTGAATAGACCCAGCGTGACCACCGTAATCGGCAACGATAAGATGACCAATACTGGCTTGACTAAGGCGTTTAAAAGCGATAACACAACGCTTGCCAGTAAGGCTACCCAGGGACTAGCAACGTAAAAACTTGACCTTAAAAAACCGGCCAATGCCATAAATAACACTGCGTTAATTAATATTCGTACCCAAAATTTCATATCGACAACTCACTTTTTATCTGTGTCTTCCTCAGTAACATCATGAAGTTCTTTTCGAGAACGCGATTGCTGTCCCATTCCCCAAAAGCCCGAATGATGCATGGTGCCAGAGTCCTCTGGAATCAATACAGTGAGCAGCAAGTAAACCAGTAAACCAAACAAAATATGGCCCGGATAAATCGTCAGGATAACAAATATGATGCGAACTAGCGCGGCGCTTATTCCGAAATAGGCTGCGATTCCGCCTAGCACCCCGGTTAGTATTCGCTTTGAAGACCGTGTTAGTCGGCGTTTGCTATTCATCAAAAAATCACCTCATTTCTAGTTACTCCGATCAAAAATAAGTGAACGTCCAGACATCGCTGAATCTAAAAGTAACTTGAATTTTGCTACTAGAATCATTATACCCACTCAAGTGGAGATAGACAATTCAAACCATGGCGATTGGGAAAAAGGCCAGCAATTATCATCTGATAACCGCTAGCCTTAACACTCACTTCATTAATTTTAATTCAATAATCTGCCCCGTCTTCAAGTAAACGATCCACTCCCCAACGTTGGTCAAATAATCGGCAATTCGAACTAAGTCAGCTGCCACATTGTTGTAATTCATGGCTGCCACTAATACATCCGCATCCGTTGCAATTTCGTTATAGCTGGCGCGCATGATTCGATCCCGGTATTCAATCAACTGATCATTGACTGTTACTAAGGCTTTAGCAGCCTCTTCATCCTTATCAACGTAAGCTTGAATGGCTTGCTTCACCATATCAGTGGTTAAATGACCCATTTCAGCAAGCTGGGTTTCAATCTCAGCCACCCGGGTATTACCTTTCACCTCAATGGTAGCGTGGGCAATGTTACGAGCGTGATCACCAGCCCGTTCAAGATCAGAAACGGCTTTTAAAATGGTCACTACTTCTCTTAAATCAGACGTCACGGGTTGATACAGCGCAATGATTTCAAAGGACTTAGATTCCAGATTAATCTCACGTTCGTTGATTTTGTGATCGTTGTCAATAATGGCCTGTGCCGATTGGCGATCATGATTGATAAAAGCATCCACCGACTGCTGCACAACGTTGCTAACCAGAATCCCCATTTCGGTAAAACCATTGTCAAGTTCATCTAACTCTTCATCAAATAAGCGTCTCATGCATACCCTCCTCAGGTTTTAGCCAAAGCGGCCGCTAATGTAATCTTCAGTCTCCTTACGTGCCGGATTCATAAAGATCTTCTTGGTATCATCAACTTCGATCACTTCACCATTCATAAAGAAAGCGGTTCGGTCAGATATCCGCGAAGCCTGTTGCAAGTTATGGGTTACTGTAATAATTGTATAATCGGTTCTTAATTTTAACAAAGTCGATTCGATTTGGCTACTGGAAATTGGGTCCAGCGCACTGGTGGGTTCATCCAGCAAAATGATCTGTGGTGAAACGGCCAATACCCTAGCGATGCAGACCCGCTGCTGCTGACCACCGGATAGGGACAGTGCACTTTCGTGGAGGTGATCTTTAACTTCATCCCAAACTGCAGCTTGCTTCAAACTGGTTTCCACTACTTGGTCCAAATACTCGCGGTTTTTCTCACCGGCCAGTTTAAGACCAAACGCCACGTTATCATAGATTGAAAAGGGAAAAGGATTTGGTTGCTGAAACACCATGCCAATTTCCTTGCGTAACGTCACCAAATCCGTTTGTGGCGCATAGATATCTTGATCACGAAACGTAATTTCTCCGGTAATCGTCACGTTAGGAATTAAATCATTCATCCGGTTAAGAGTTCTCAGATAGGTGGATTTACTGGAACCGGAAGGCCCAATCAAAGCCGTGATACCACCTTCATCAAAGCTCAGGTCAATCCCCTTGAGTGCTTCGTTTTGACCATAATAAACGTGAAGATCTCGAGTCTCTAATAGCTTCGTCATAGTACCCTCCTAACCGAAGTCGCCAGCAACATAGTTATTGGTCAGCTGGACTTTGGGTCTGGTAAAAATTTGTGCCGTTTCATCATATTCAAGCGCTCGCCCCATATTAAAGAACGCCGTATAATCACTAATTCTAGCTGCTTGCTGCATATTATGCGTCACGATAATGATGGTGTAAGCTTCCTTCAATTTAAGTAGCGTTTCTTCTAGCTTACTGGTGGAAACTGGATCCAACGCACTGGCCGGCTCATCTAGTAATAAAATATCTGGCTTGACGGCGATTGCCCGAGCAATACATAACCGTTGCTGTTGCCCACCTGAAAGGGCTAAAGCACTTTTTTTCAGTTTATCCTTCACTTCATCCCAAATAGCCGCTTGCTTCAGACTTGTCTCCACCACTTCATCTAAAACTTTTTTATCAGTAACACCACGCCGTTTTAGCGCAAAAGTAATGTTGTCATAGATTGATTTAGAAAATGGATTGGGCCGTTGGAAGACCATCCCAATCCGACGTCGCATTTCGTAAACATCAATTTCTGGCCGGTTAACGTCGACTCCCCGGTACAGAATTTCACCTGATACCTTGGCAATGCCATCATTCATCCGGTTCAATGATCTTAGGTAAGTCGATTTCCCTGATCCCGAAGGTCCAATCAAGGCTGAAATTTTGTGCTCTGGGAACTTCAAGTCACCCTCATGAATTGCTTCGTTATCACCGTAATAAACGTGCAGTTGTTTGGTTTCCAACACAATTGGTTGTTGATCTTTTAGACTGGGATCCACAATATTGCGATCCAGCCACCCGTCATCCGAGTGCGGGCTAGATGGATTAATCAGCATTTAACGCATACCTCCTGATTGTAACTTTCATGAAATGACTAGCCCGCCGTAAACCGTTTGAATAACCGGTGGCCAACAAATCGCGCCAGTAAATTGAAGCCCAGTACTGAAATGACCAGAACAGCGGAAGCACCGGAAGAAATTGCCTTAGCATCCGGCATGATGCCTTCCGAGTTGATCTTCCAAATATGAACGGCTAAAGTTTCTGCCGGTCTCATCGGATTAAGTGGGCTGGAAATGTTAAACGGATTCCAATCCGTGAAGTTCAAGGCTGGAGCGCTTTGGCCAGCTGTGAAGATCAGCGCGGCTGCTTCACCAAAAATTCGACCAGCACTCAAAATTACACCGGTTAATATAGTTGGCAACGCCGCTGGTACAATGATGTGAATCACTGTCTCCCACTTAGAAAGGCCCAAGGCTAAGCCACCTTCCCGCTGTTCGTTTGGTACCGCCGCTAGTGCTTCTTCAATACTACGTGTCAGCAGCGGTAAGTTAAAGAAAGTCAGGGCAAAGGCACCAGATAGAATCGAGAAGCCGAAGCCAAACTGGACCACAAAGATGAGAAAACCAAACAAGCCAACAACTACTGAAGGCAGTGAGCTTAAAATTTCAATGGCAGTTCTCACTAGTGACGTGACCCAGTTTTGTTTCGCATATTCGTTTAAGTAGATTCCCGCCCCTAACGCGATTGGGAAGGAAATAATCATGGTTAAAATTAACAGATAAAACGAGTTAAAAAGCTGAATGCCGATGCCCCCACCAGCCGTGAACGCTCTGGCTGGTGACGTTAAAAAGTGCCAGTTGATTGCTGGTAGCCCGCTGATAATAATAAATCCTAGCAAGGCTGCCAGTATGACTACGATTGTACTTGCAATCACGTACAAGATGCTGATGGCAATGCGATTACTCAGTTTTGGATTCATTTCGACATTGCCCCCTTTCGGCCAATCAAGCGAATCACCAGATTAAAGATCAGTGACATGATTAATAGTACCAATGCTAAAGACCACAGCGCGTTATTTTGGAGCGATCCCATGACCGTATTTCCAATACCCGTAGTTAAGACGGAAGTCAACGTTGATGCTGGTGACACCAAACTGGTTGGTAACAATGCTGCGTTCCCAATCACCATCTGGACGGCCAATGCTTCACCAAAGGCACGCGCCATCCCAAAGACTATCGCCGTCAGCATTCCTGGCGTAGCGGCTCTTAATACCACTTTATAAATGGTTTGCCACTGGGTTGCCCCCAAAGCTAACGCTGCTTCCCGGTAGTAACGAGGTACCGATCTCAACGCGTCGACACTCATAGAGGTAACCGTTGGTAGAATCATGACGAACAGTACGAAGGTCCCAGCAAGAATACCAAAACCACTGCCGCCAAACACACTACGAACAGCCGGGACCACGACGGTCAAGCCAATAAACCCATATACCACAGAAGGTATACCCACTAGCAATTCAATGACCGGTTGCAAAATTTTTGCTCCCCGGTGCGGTGAAATTTCGTTCATAAAAATGGCAGTCCCAATCGCAAACGGTGTGGCTAAGAGTGCCGATAAAATCGTCACGACGAAAGAACCGCTGATCATTGGTAAAGCGCCAACTTCTGGCTGTCCCTTGGAATTTGTCACGTTGGGATTCCAGTTTTTACCCGTCAAAAAATCAATGAGATTAACGTGATTAGAGAAAAAGGTTGATAACCCCTTTGATGCCACGAAAATGATAATTGCAAAAACGGTCACCGTAATCAGCATCAAAGCTAAGAAACTAATGGTTTTGCCCCACCGTTCCAGCTTAGCTGCCTTTGATCGTTTAAGTAGCTGTTTTTGTAATTTATTATTCATGACCAGCCTCCACTCTGTGCACTTTTCCATGTCCGTCACGGGTTACCTGCATGTCAGCCATGCTGATATAGCCTAAACGACGAACCAGTGAATTTTGAATTTCTCGAGATTGAACGTATTTAATAAATTTTTGCGCCAATGGTTGGGGGTGCTTTCCGGTGTACATATGCTCATACGACCAGATTGGCCACTGATTGTTAGCGACGTTTTGATTGGTTGGCGCAATGCCGTTTAAGCTGACGGCTTGCACTGTCTTATCCACGTATGAAAAGCCAACATAGCTGATTGAACCAGGAGTAGTAGCGACAATTTGTCTCACCATTCCAGAGGAGTCTTGCTCCTGAGCAGCCAAACTACGGTGATTGTTCAGGCCAAAACGTTCAAAAGTTGCCCGCGTACCACTGCCTTGAGCCCGATTTAAAATGACAATTTTTTGATTCTTGCCACCGACCTGCGCCCAGTTCCGGGCTTTACCAGTAAACACATCAATCAGTTGGGCGGTGGTTAAGTGAGTGATACCAGTGGAGCGGTTGACAATGGGTGTGATTCCCACCACAGCAACTTTATGGTCTATCAAGCGATTAGCCCTGATGCCCTTTTGCTCTTCGGCAAAGACATCCGCGTTACCAATATCAACGGCGCCTTCTTGGACCTGACTAAGACCGGTGCCTGAGCCACCGCCTTGAACGTTGATAAAAGTGCCTAAATGATGAGTTGAGTAATCCTCACCCGCAGCTTCCACGAGGGGTTGTAATGCAGTAGACCCCACTGCGGTAATGGTCATATCTGACTTGTTAACTTGTCTGGTTTGGTACGCCCAGCCACCTAATATCATTAGGCCGACCAGCAGCAGGCACTGAATCCACCGCTTCTTTGTCATCTTTAGTCCTCCTATGTTATCTTTCGAAATTAGTATATCGATTCAATGTAAATATCATGTACATAACTTTGTAAATGTTTTGTAAATATTCGCTGTTTACCACTATACCAATTTAAAATTAAACAAAATGGATTCCAAATATTCAATAATCTGAATATCTAGAATCCACCATAAATGTGCTTACTGTACCTGTTTAATTGGGAAAGAAACGGAGAAGGTACTTCCCACTCCACGTTGGCTTGTCACTGAAATCTGGCCTTGTAAAGAATGAACCAATTCCGTTACAATTGCTAGTCCAAGCCCCGTACCATTAACTACTTGCTGAGTACGAGAACTGTCCACCCGATAAAAGCGTTCAAAGATTCGTGCCTGTTCAGATTGTGCGATGCCAATCCCGGTATCTTGCACCTTCAAGGTCCAATCCTGGGCAGTTGCTTCGTAGTCGATGGTGACCGAACCAGCCTCACGATTATATTTGATGGCATTAGACACCAAATTTTTAATGACTTCAACAAGTTTGCTCTCATCAGTTAGCTGAACTGTGCCAGCAGGAATCTGATTGACCAATGTAATGTGTTTTACAGAAGCCATTTGTTGTAACGCTCGTAATTGTTCATCCACCAACTCAGCAAGATCAATGCTGGCTATTTTTCGTTGAGAAACCGACTGTGACTCGATACGGGAAATTGACAGCACATCTTGAATGAGTTCAGTTAACCTTTTGCTTTCTTTTTGGATAATATCAAGGAACTGATTTAAGGTTCCCGGGTCATCCTTCGCCCCTGCTTGCAGTGTTTCTGCAAACCCGGAAATAGCTGTTACGGGGGTCTTTAATTCGTGGGATGCATTGGACAAGAAGTCCATCTGCATTTTTTCCACGGCGTATATTTCTGTCACATCGTACAGCAACACCAGAATCTGAAAAAAATCCTCAGAAGTTGACGTATAAATAACGGAGGCCTCAACCCGTTTTTCAGTCGGCATGCCAGGTAAGGTAATCACCTTACGTTGAGAGGCCTTTTGACTGAAAACCTGTCCAATTAAAGACACCAGTTCAAACTGATGAATGTCTTGGGTATACGGGTGCCGCCTGTCACTAATTTGAGCTTGTAAAAATTCAGCCATGGCCGCATTAGCCATTTCGACTTTCCGGTAACGGTCAATGACCATGACACCGATAGGTAAATACGATAAGAGCAAGCGCAGTTCTTCACTCTGCTGCGTCTTCTCCCGCAACACCTTTTGCTGATGCGTCTGCAATCGATTAATGGCCATGGCCAACTCATAATAATCGTTATCTTTCCGCAGTAAGATGTGTGCGGGCTCTTCGTCGCTTATCATGCCTTCAACTTTATGGGTCATTGCGGTCACGGGCTGTTTGCGATGCCAAAAAGCCCAGTTGAAAAGGCCGACCTCAACGGCAGAAACCGCTAAGTTAAATATCACCAACTGTGAAATCGCGTTAGCCATCATTTGCTGGCTAATTAAAAGCCGCGCAATCAATAAGAAAACAACCATGTTAATGACTAAGGTGACTAAATATTCCAAGCCAATTCGTTTAATCATGTTGCGGTGCCTCGAATCGATAGCCAAACCCCCGAACAGTTTTCAGATAGACCGGGTGTTTAGGATCCACTTCAATTTTGTCCCGTAAGTGTGAAATATGAATGTCCACCATTCTGGTCTGACCGGCATAGTCAAAACCCCAGACACCTTCCAGCATCTGATCGCGTTTTAAAACTTGGTTAGGTCGCTTCACTAAATAAACTAACAGTTCGAATTCCTTTGGCGTTAATTTAACTTTCCTGCCATCCACCGTCACAGTGACGGTGGATTGATCAATCAAAATATTGCCAACACGTAGCTGCTGGCCCTCATCAAAGGTCGACTGATTATCAGAGTTCGCCTGAGTGCGGCGCAAGACAGCCTTTAGCCTGGCCAATACTTCTCTTGGGCTAAACGGTTTAGTAATGTAGTCATCTGCGCCAAGTTCAAGACCGAATACTTTATCAAATTCATCCGTCTTTGCTGTGATCATCAGAATTGGGGTATCGACTTTCTCCTGACGCAATCGCTTAGTCACTTCAACCCCGTCTAACCCTGGTAGCATTAAGTCTAATAAAATGGCATCAAAATGCTTTTGAGTCGCCAAAGTCACCGCGTCGGGTCCGTTGGTGGCAGTATCTACTTCAAAATTTGCTTTTTCTAAATTATAGGTCAGCAGTGTCACAATAGCTGGTTCATCATCAACAACTAACACTCTTTGCATGAAATCCTCCTAATCTTTAAACACTACAATACCAATTTCATGTGGTGCACCATCAAAGATTGCGGTTTCTGTTACTTTTAAATCACCTTCCGGCGTCTGCACTTTCAGGTGACAATACGTTGGGTCTGACAACAAAGCTTCATATAAACTATTTTCTGAATGGACGGACAGTTGGTTGCACTCAGTGATGATATCCCCAACTTGAATATCCATTTTTGCTGCAGGTGTATCAGGTCTGATGCCCAGGACTCGCACACCATGATCGACTTTGGAGAACCAAAATGATTGGTGACGATCATGCCAGCGCACCCTAATCAAGCAACCTAAGTAACAGATATACGCCACACCCAAAACAATTAAACTGGCTGATTTGACGAAAATGGAAAGGATGCCACCAGCTAAAATTAAGAGTCCCAATAATAGCAGTGACTTCGACAATTTTCTAAAAGCGGTTTTCGGCGCTTGCTTGAATATCGTCAGATTCAAACCAATCAACAACGGTAAGAATAGTGGTGTCACACTAGTATTGCCAAATGAAAGCACCGGCCAAAAGGCCAAGTGTGAACTAATAAAATCACCAGGAATAAAAACCAGCGTTGGGATAACTAATAATTCGTTAAAGGGATAGCCAGCAATCAATTTCCCCCGCTTTTGCGCAAAAATCTTGGGCGAAGCAAAACGACCGCCGACTCGTCTCAACCAAAAGCCAAACAGTAATAAAACGCCAGCCGACAGGATGACCAAGCCAGCAAGCCCAACCGTTCTCACAGAAAAACCCCATTGTTTCATTGGTGCCATTATCTGCCGATTGATACTAGAATGATTGAACCAGTCATACAATACCACGGATCCAACCAAAAGGGTGATTGGAAGTCGCGCACCTAAGCCAATAATAATGGCGACTAAGGCCAGTATGGTATAACCAATCCACCAGCTAGTGGGCACAGTTAGGCCGACCGCCAATGAGATCACTGAACTAATCAGCCCAAACAAAATGCTGAGCAGCACAAAATGTCGCACTTCGTATTTATCGGAATAAACAGCGCTGCCAAAGGTCAACCTTTCTTGCTTGATTCGTCGATCAGCGGTCCACCATTCACGAATTAATCCAACCCACCAGACTGGCTGAGCCACTAGACTTACTACTAATAATCCAATTGTCATCATCAACACCTGCATTTTCATCATTTGTTTCTAAAAGCAGTATAGCATAAAGCGATTGAACCCGCTTTTACCCGGGATACTTCCCGCAAATGACAATATAGCATATTTGATATAGGGGCTTAACTAGTTACACTGTAAGAAAAAGCGTCCAACGCGTTTCTCTAAAGAAGTTGTCGGACGTTTTCACGTCATCAATCAGGGTTGGCCTGCTCCAACTGATATTGTAAATAAGCATTGATAAATGGGTCTAAATCGCCGTCCATAACGGCTTGACCGTTACCCGTTTCGTAATTCGTCCGGTGGTCTTTTACCATCGTATAAGGGTGGAACACGTATGACCGGATTTGTGATCCCCAGCCAATGTCCAACTGTTCGCCCTCAATGGCGGCTTTTTCCTTAGCCTTCTTTTCTTCTTCCCGTTCGTACAGTTTAGCTTTCAGCATGTTCATCGCTGTTTGGCGGTTTTGCAACTGTGAACGTTGTGCCTGACTAGCAACTACGATGCCAGTGGGCTCATGGGTGATCCGCACCGCTGATGAGGTCTTGTTAACGTGTTGCCCACCAGCACCACTGGCACGGTAAACATCCACTTTCAAGTCAGCCGGATTAATTTCGATGTTCACTGAATCATCGAGTTCTGGTAACACGTCCACCGATGCGAACGAGGTGTGTCGGCGTCCAGCTGAATCGAATGGTGAAATTCGGACTAGCCGATGAACGCCCTTTTCAGATCTAAGATACCCATAAGCATTATGACCAGAAATCAGAATCGTTACTGAACTGATGCCGGCAACTTCACCAGCTTGATAGTCCAGAGTCTCCACTGTAAAACCATGCCGATCTGCCCACCGAGTATACATTCGGAGCAGCATCGATCCCCAGTCCTGGGATTCAGTACCACCTGCTCCTGGATGAATTTCCAAAATAGCATTATTGGCATCATAGGGTTCGTTCAACAACAAGTTTAACCGGTACTGCTGCAAATTCTGTTTGAGCTTGGCTAAATTTTCTTCCAACTCCTTTTGAACCTCAGCATCCGGTTCTTCTTCCAGCAATTCAACCGCCACTGAAATATCAGCCAACTGCTCTTTTAAGTTCTGGTACGATTCTGATTTTGCTTTCAGTTGATTGGTCTCGTCAATTAACTTCTGTGCCTTTGGCTGATTATCCCAGAAACCGGGTTCAGCCATTTTTGATTCGTTGATTGCGATACTTTCGTTCAAGGCATCTAAGTCAAAGAGACCTCCCAAAGCCATCGATTTCGGTTGACATGGCTTTTATATCGCGTTTAATGTCACTTAGTTCCATCTTCGTTGCCTCCAAGTATATCTGTTAAGCTATTATTTTCTCTAGATACGAAAAATCCGCATGACCAAAGCGAGTCATACAGATTTTTCAGTTAGCCGGCATTACCGCCAGCTAAGTTTTTTACCGCTTAATGTTTTGACGAATTTCTGACTTCATGAACAGACGGGTAGCGTCGTAATCGATGTCAGCGATCATTTCCTCAAACATCCGGTAACCATCTTGTTGATATTCAACTAATGGGTTCAATTGACCGTAACCACGCAGGCCAATGGAAGTCCGTAATTGATCCATCACATCAATATGATCGGTCCAGTGAGAATCAACCACACGTAAGATGACCACCTTCTCAAATTCTAGCATTTGAGCAGGATCATACAGCTGTTTCTTCTTGTCTTCATAAACACCATCAGCCAAGCTCTTAAGCAAGTCCTTGATTTGATCAGCATCCTTATCCTTAAGATCATCTAACTTGATCTTATCTGGACTGACCAAAGCTGAAATGGCAAAGTCTAAGATTGTACTTAAATCCCAATCCTTTTGTTCGCCTTGAGTATGCAAGTTAACGACCCGATCAATGGTCCGGTCAAACATTGGCTTGATTACCCAACGTAATGACTGATCTTCATTGATGACTTCGTTACGCTGGTTATAAATAACTTCACGTTGTGCACGCATGACGTCATCGTACTGCAAAACGTTCTTACGTGAATCGTAGTTATTACCTTCAACCCGCTTTTGAGCAGACTCAACTTGGCGACTGATCATTCGGCTCTTGATAACCGCATCGTCACCTTCAACGTTCATCCGTTCAAGGAAGCCCTTAACCCGGTCAGTACCGAAACGACGCATCAGATCATCTTCAAGTGATAGGTAGAACTGTGTCAAACCAGGGTCACCTTGACGGCCAGAACGGCCACGAAGTTGATTATCAATACGACGTGATTCATGTCGTTCAGTACCGAGAACAACTAAGCCGCCTAATTCCCGAACACCCGGTCCAAGCTTGATATCGGTCCCACGACCGGCCATGTTGGTGGCAATAGTAACCGCCCCACGTTGACCGGCGTTCATAATAATATCGGCTTCCTTAGCATGGTTCTTAGCGTTCAAAACAACATGAGGAATCTTATCTTCATCCAGCAATTGTGAAATGTATTCAGACGTTTCAACCGCAACGGTACCAATCAAAATAGGTTGGCCCTTTTCATGGAGCTGTTTAACTCGATCAGCAACAGCGCGGAATTTAGCTTCCAAAGTTGGGTATAACACGTCTGGTTCATCAATTCGAATAACCGGCTTGTTGGTTGGAACTGAGATAACTTCCATGCTGTAAATCTCACGGAATTCTTCAATTTCAGTCCGGGCGGTACCCGTCATACCAGCAAGCTTGTCATACATCCGGAACAAGTTTTGGTAAGTGATGTTAGCCATGGTCTTGGATTCTTCTTGAATCTCAACGCCTTCTTTGGCTTCAATCGCTTGATGCAGCCCGTCAGAATAACGACGGCCTTCCATAACACGACCGGTAAATGAATCAACGATTAAGACTTCGCCATCAGAAACCACGTAGTCCTTATCACGAAGCATGATGAAGTTAGCCCGCAAGGCTTGATCCATATGGTGGGTCAACGCAGTGTTATCAGTATCAAAAAGGTTCTTGAGGTTGAAGTACTTTTCAGCCTTGGCAATTCCCTCTTCAGTTAACGACACACTCTTAGATTCCAAATCGATCTTGTAATCCGTGTCCTCATGCAGCGTTTTAGCAAACCGATCAGTCCGCTGATACAACTGTGATGTACCTTCGGATTGACCAGAAATGATCAGTGGTGTCCGAGCTTCATCAATCAAAATTGAATCCACTTCGTCGACAATCGCAAAGTTCAGTGGTCGCTGAACCATGTCTTCTTTATAAACAACCATGTTATCACGTAAATAATCGAACCCAATTTCTGAGTTAGTTGAGTACGTGATGTCACAGTTATAAGCTGCCCGCTTTTCTTCAGGTGACTTTTCAGTCAGGTTTAAACCAACACTCAGTCCTAACCAGTTATATAATTCACCCATTTCTTCAGCATCACGGCCTGACAAGTATTCGTTAACCGTAACAACGTGGACCCCTTTACCTGACAGAGCGTTTAAATAAACTGGCATCGTGGCAGTTAAAGTCTTACCTTCACCAGTCTTCATTTCGGCGATGTTACCTTCATGAAGAACGATCCCACCCATGATTTGAACGTGGAATGGGTATAAGCCAAGCACCCGCTTAGCACCTTCACGAGCAACCGCAAAGGCTTCTGGTAGTAAGTCATCAAGCGTTTCGCCGTCTTGATAACGTTGTTGAAATTCTGGAGTTTTTGCTTTTAAATCATCATCAGATAAAGCTTCATACTCTTTTGAGTAGCTATTAACCTTATCTGCAATCTTGCTGATCCGTCGAAGTTCTCGTTTATCACTTTCGACCCAGCGTCTTAAAAAGTTAGCCATTCTTGATTCCCTTCTGTTAATGTGTTCTCAATTATTATCATTCATTTGATTGCATACCATCAACTAGTCTAACATTTATGTCTAGGTTTTAAAACTCATCTGATAGTTATATTTTTTAAGAAACCGTAACAACCGCTTTACAAAGCGAATACAAAGGGACCGAAGCCTCAATAAAAATAGCTTCGATCCCTTCGTAATTAACTCATTAAGATTAATCGCCTGCTTCAATCAAACCGTAACGACCGTCATTGCGACGGTATACGATGTTGACTGCATCAGTTTCAGCGTCTTCATAGATAAAGAAGTCATGCCCCAGCATATCCATTTGCAGGATTGCTTCTTCATTGTCCATTGGCTTTAAGGAAACCCGCTTCGTGCGGACAACTTCTAACTTGCTTGGTTCATCAGAATCTTCGGTGTCAGCAGTTTCGGGTGTAAATTCAAGATTCTTGAAGCCCTTTTCCCGGGACTTACGGTTTACCTTTGTCTTGTACTTGCGGATCTGACGCTCTAGCTTATCCGTAACCAAATCAATACTTGCGTACAGATCTGGTGAAGTTTCTTCTGCTCGAAGGGTCAAATAAGGCAATGGAATCGTTACTTCCACCTTAGAATCCTTGTTTTGGTATACCTTCAAATTAACATGAGCAGTTGAATCCACGCTTTGCTCAAAATACTTCTCAAGCTTACTGATACGTTTTTGAACGTAATCCCGGATTGCTTGAGTGACCTCAATGTTTTCACCACGAATATTGAATGTGAGCATAGAACTTCTCTCCCTTCCACAACAAACAAAAGTTAATTTAAGCGGACCTGAAACCATGGCTTAAATGTTTGTTTTGTTTATATTTTAATTATAATAGAAAGCGCTACAATACACAATAGTTTAAGGCTCACAACAGCATTATTTCTGCGTGGCACCATTTTATCCGTGTGCTAGCGTAAGCCCCATAACTTCTGTGGCACCAGCGCTTTGAAACAACATAGCAGCATGCCGAATAGTCCTACCAGTGGTATAAATATCGTCAACGATCAAAACCCGCTTTTTATTAAATTTTTCAGGATCTAGATTAAGGGTAAAAGGCTGCTGAGTTTGCATCCGCTGCTGCCGATTTTTGGCGGACTGAGGCTGCTGCTTATCCCGATGCAGCGTCTTTAATCCATCAACCGTTTCTACTTGCTCCAGCAAACCTGCAACTTGGTTAAAACCTCGCTGTTGTTGTGTCGCTGGGTTGATGGGAATCGGAACCACGAAATCTGCTTTAAATTGGGCCACCTCACGTTTAAGTTTTGTTTGAAAAACTTTTCTCAACTGGTAATCGCCATAAAATTTATATTGTGACATGAACTGTCTGAGTAAGGCATTATACTGGAACATGGCACGATTCTTAAAGTCCTGAGGTTCCTGCCAACGCAAACAATCGTCACACACCGACTTCGAGCACAGACGACCACAGCCCGAACACGCTTGATCAGCTGGAATAGCGTCAATCGCGTTTAGACACGTTTGACATAATAAAGTCGGTTCAATGGGTTGAAAATTAAAAAGCTGCCACAGTGTCGGCTGCTGAAAATTATCGCGGTGACACAGCAAACAGTCAGTCATGGTGACCTATCAATCCTTCCTTTCGCGCTTTGTGATTCACAAACGTAATTTGATGACAGGCTTCCTTAATCGCTTTGGTTTGACTATCAGCAAAAAAGATGACCAATCCATCAGGATGCGCTGCTTTACGTCCAGCTCGACCAGCGATTTGAACCAACGCTGCTGTTGAAAAAACGGCATCATCCGCGCCCAGCACAACCACGTCAATATTTGCAAATGTTACGCCGCGTTCTAAAATAGTGGTTGTGATCAGACAATCTAGCTGACCATCCCGCATCCGTTGAACTTTTTCGTGTCGATCAGGATCACTCGCATGCACGGTGACCATTGACATCGTGGGAAACTGCCGTTGTAGAACGGACTCCAGTATGGACAGATCGTTCACATGGGGGACAAAAAGCAGAAAACGGCGTTGGTTAGCCACAATTTGTTTAAGTGCTCGATTTAGGCCACCTGATAAGCGATGTTTGGTTAACGTTTGCCGCCAGCGACTGGTTAGCTTAACCCTGATTTCTGGCAGCGGATACCCGTGATAACGCGCAGGTAAATAGCTGACTGTCAGTTTTTTCTGGCGTTCCTGTCGCAATAGTGCTCTGCTGGGGGTGGCAGTCAGATATAATAGTGCTCCGGTCTCCTTCTTGGCTTGCTCGGCAGCGTAATGCAAACCTGGATCCGCTGCAAACGGGAACGCATCCACTTCATCGATCACCAGAACGTCAAAAGCATGGTAAAATCGAAGCAGCTGATGTGTTGTACAAATCGTGAGTTGGCAATAGTCATAAGAGCCGTCCATCTCGCCATACAGGACAGCTTGGGGCACGCTCGCAAAAGCCGCCTTCAATCGTGGTGCAAGTTCAAGACAAACATCAACCCGTGGTGAGGCAATGCCAACTCGTAATCCTTTCATTAACGCTTGTTCGATACCGTAAAACAACATTTCAGTCTTGCCTGCACCGGTGACCGCCCATAGCAAGTGAGTTCGACCAGCAATAAAAACTTGATTGATGTTTTGACTGCACGTTGCTTGAGCCGGCGTTAACTCGCCAGACCAGCTTAATGGTGAATCAGCCTGCCGTCTGAACTGATTCGTTTCCGGCAGCGACCACAGCCACTGATTTGAAGTCACCCGCCCTAATTGAAAACAGTGTGGACAATAATAGTCACCTTCGGGTAGCTGAACAGTCTGCTTAACCGTCTTTCGTCCGCAGCGCTGACAGATCGCCCATTGACCGTTGAAAATCATGGCGGGGCGACGCACTAATTGCGATTGCCAGCTGGGCTCAACCGACACATCGGTTGCTATCAGTTGACGACCAAATAATTGAGTTGCTTGCATTATTCTCACCTCTCATTCAATACATACGCAAGAAATGGAGTAATTGATCAATGTCAGAAAATTATTTAACGATTAAAACTAGTGGCTCCCACGAGTTAGAAATTAAAAAGTCCCGTTTTATTAGCAGCGTTCAACGCGTCTCGACGAAGGAAGAAGCAGATGCCTTCATTGAATCAGTCCGACAAAACAACCCCAAGGCCAATCACAATTGTTTTGCTTATATGATTGGCAAACATGACGAAATCCAACGCGAAAGCGATGATGGTGAACCTTCTGGAACAGCTGGTGTACCAATTTTAGAAGTCTTAAAGCGCACCAAAATTCACGATGTTGTTACCGTGGTTACCCGCTACTTCGGTGGGACGAAACTTGGGGCTGGCGGTTTGATTCGGGCTTATAGTAACGCCACATCACGTGTAATCGAACAAGTCGGTTTGGTTGCAAAGGTCCGCCAACAAGATCTCAGTCTCACCGTTTCTTATTCAAACTATGAAAAGCTCAGCTATCACCTCGAGCAACAGCAAATTAACGTCCTGGATACGAATTATGGAAGTGACGTGACAGTTACCATTGCAGTGGATTTGGACGCTGTTGAACAAGTTCAAGCTGATTTGATGAATTTACTCTCGGGCCAAATGACGATTGCACAAGGTGACGAACATTACCACGAAGTTGACGTCCCTGTTTATCCCGACTCTGAAGACTGATTATTTCACCTGATAATTGACAAGAACCGCCATCCTTCAATACGAAAGATGGCGGTTCTTTATGTTATTTATTAATGTGAATTTTTGGAAGTGGTGCCCTTTACAATTCGTTTGATCCAATTTAACAGTGGCTGACGGTTGACGCCCACCAGTCCGATGGCTTCCACAAAAAGTTCCAAGCCAACTAAACTGGCAATGGTCAAACAGATTGTCCCCCACGTTGGTGAAATGGGATACATCAACGAAATAAAGGCAAAAATCAATGCAATGCCGTAGATGACCAAAACGGTTTGTCGGTGAGTTAGGCCAATCTGCATCAATCGATGATGTAAATGGTGCTTATCCGCATGAGAAATTGGCTGTCGATTCAGCATTCGCCTTAAGATAGCGTAAACGGTATCGGTAATTGGAACACCCATGATGACCACGGGAATGATCACTGAAATGAAGGTCACGTTTTTTAGACCGTACAGTGAAAAGACCGACATCATAAAGCCAATAAACAGTGAACCGGTATCTCCCAGATAAATGCGCGCCGGGAAGAAGTTATATGGCAAAAAGCCAATCATAGCAGCAACTAGCGTGAAAATGATGACCGCTACGAACGTATTAGCAACGTTGAGAAAGAACAGACCTGTGATTCCCATGGTTGATAACGCGATGATGCCAACCCCAGTGGCCAGGCCGTCTAAGCCGTCGATTAAGTTTACGGCATTCGTAATGGCCAGAATCCAAATCCAGGTAATCGGCAAACTCAGCCAGCCCAGCGAAACAAGCCCCACAAACGGAATCGTAATGTGACTCATTTTCACACCAGCAGCAAAGTAAACCACCAGCGCAGCAATTGAGATGCCAACCACTTTTTGCCGCGGTTTTAATTCAAAAACATCATCAATAATACCCGTAGCAATGATGACACACTCACCAGCAAAAACACCCCACAATTGACGAGTGGGAATTTGAGATCTCATTAGGAACATAGTCGCAAAGGTATATGAAAGAAAAATTGCCAAGCCACCCATTGTGGGCATCGGCACTTTATTCACTCTTCGCGCGTTTGGTTTATCGATTGCGCCAACCCGAAACGCCAGCTTTCGGACGAACGGTGTCAGGACAGCGGATAAAATCATGGTCGCAACCAAACTGACAATGATTTCAAATTTCATAATAGTTTCCTCTCTTCATGACACATTGGTACTATTATACAAATGGCTTTCAGTAAACACAATCGCGTAACGGGATTAATTAACTTAAATTTTTAATAAATTGAGCAATGTTTACTATTAAACTGTTCACTGCACAAGTCAAATATTTTTTGAAAACGTTTACAGATTGCTATTATCTTGCGTAATATTTTAATTGTGAGTATACTTACATTGTGAAGCGAAAGCGCTTTACTAGTTTGTGAAAAGTTTTTGAATAATTCTGAAAGGAGTGTTTCATTATGGCAAGTAACCAGCAAGCTTCCAAGACTGAGGGAACAGTGCACGAGCCTGCGCCTATCCTACAGCAAATGGGTATTTTTGGCTGCGTACTTTTCGTTTCTTCTCTATTGTCACCATTATTTCCAAAGTCATTTCCAGTCCCAACTCCAGTTATTGGTTTAGTTTTAATGTATGTGTTATTGGCATCACACATCATTAAGCTGTATCAGGTGGAGAAGATGGCCGACTTTTTGATTAGTTTAATCGCTTTCTTGTTCGTCCCATCTGGTGTTCAAATGGCAAATTCTTTGAACGTTTTCACGGATGACGGTGCATTGACCGGTGTTATGCTGATTGTAACGATCATCTTGGCAACTATCATTCTATTGGTTGTAATCGCATATACTACCGCAGCATTCATGGCTGTCAGTCGTAAAGTGTTCCACAAATCAACTGATATTCAGTAATTTGCTATTTCTCCCAATTATAGAAAGGATTGAGATCAATGACCTGGGTGACCTTTTTCGGTAATGCTTTAGATCCGAAAGTCGGTGGGATTGCGTTCTTTGGTATTTTCTTATCATTAGTAGTCTTTCTCATTGGCCAATATTTATTTAAAATTTCAAATGGTTTCTTCTTATTTCAGCCATTATTCGTTGGTATGGTTCTAGGTATCTTCATTCTCTGGCTAATGTCAAAGTGGTTCGGTGTTTCACTGCCCACCTTCTATCAGGCGGCCTATAAGCCGGGTGGTGACATTCTATTCTGGTTCTTGAACCCTGCAACCATCGCATTTGCCATTCCGCTGTATCGTCGGAATGACGTTGTTAAAAAATTCTGGTTAGAAATCGTCTTGTCTCTAATCGTTGGTATGGTGATTTCATTATTCATCATCTACTACGTATCAAAGGGATTAGGCCTCAACAACAAGATTATTTCTTCCATGCTCCCTCAAGCTGCTACGACAGCGATTGCAATGCCTATTTCCGGAGCGATCGGTGGTGTGCCTGCCGTTACCGCGATGGCATGTATCATCAACGCCGTCCTGATTTACGCCTTGGCAGACTTCTTGATTAAGATCTTCCGCTTAAACAGCGACCCAGTTGGTGCTGGTTTAGGTTTAGGTACTGCAGGACACACGGTTGGTTCAGCTAAAGCCGTTCAACTTGGTTCCATCCAAGGCGCCATGGCTTCAATCGCCGTTGTTGTCATCTCAATCGTGGTCGACATCGTTGTACCACCATTTGCACATATGATGGGCTTGTTCTAGACAAACAGTTTATTTAAAAATTTTTTCTCAACTACAAACTACGTATAGCGAAAAACCGTCCAATTCAGTTGGGCGGCTTTTTTATTGCACAAAGTTAAAAGGCACATCCCGCATTTGATTAGTAGGATGTGCCTTCATTAATAACTATCTCTTTAGGTGGTAACTATAAGTTGAAACGATGATATTTTGACGCGTATTCAAGGCTGAACGAAGCCGTAGTGCGGTTTGGTTATGCAAGACGTTTTGCCAAGGCCGACGTGGAACAAATTGCGGTACCAAGACGGTAGTGGTAAAGTTTCGCTCGTTAGCGCGCTTAGCAATGACATCGCAGAACCGTAACGTTGGTGTGATGATTGACCGGTACGACGAATGAATATCGACAAAGCGGACATCAGGAAACTCAACTTTAAATTTCTGTGCAGTCTTGTGCTCCTTACGCGGATTCTCATCGAATGACACGTGCATGGCAATGACATAGTCACCAACAGAACGCGCATAGTCAATGGCATGCGCTGTGACCTGTGTCACGTCACTGACCAGGACGATTACCGTTGCGCCATCATAGTGATGGTTGACAGAGTCGCTATCCTCACTTACCCGCAACTGACGGGCAACGTTGATGTAATGTCTGTGAATCCGGTAAAACATGTAGATTAAAGCAGGCATCACAATCAAGTAAGGCCAAACGTTGCCAAAATGAAGCAAGAACAAGAAGACCACCAGGGCGAATGAAATAAATGCACCCAAGAAGTTAATGCAGGCCTTCAACCCCCACTTACCTTCACGGACTCTAAACCAGTGTCGGATCATACCAGATTGAGACAAGGTGAAGGGTACGAAAACCCCGACAGCATAAAGTGGAATCAACAGGCTAGTCTTACCATGGAAGATAATGATTAAGAAAATTGCTCCAACCGCGAGTGAGATAATCCCGTTGGAATAGCCTAACCGATCACCACGATCCAAGTAAGCATGTGGTAAAAACTTATCCTTAGCCAGATTGTAAGCTAAGATTGGAAAAGCCGAGAAACCAGTGTTAGCAGCCACTGCCAAAATAGCAGCCGTAGCCAGTTGCAGCAGATAATAAATCAGACCGTGACCAAAGATGGCTTGTCCAATTTGTGACAGCACCGTGTTATCAGCCATTGGCCGGATACCAAGGTAGTAACTCAAGAACGTAATCCCGCCAAAGAAGAAGGCCAGAATCGACGCCATAATTGCCAGAGTTGCACTGGCATTATGACTCTTGGGCTTATGAAAGTTTGGCACCGCGTTACTAATAGCTTCAACCCCAGTCAGTGAGGAAGAACCACTAGAAAACGCCCGGAAGAACAGTAAGATCGTCATTCCTTGCACTGGTGCGTTAATTGGCGCAGCAGCGTGATAAGCGACGTGACCAGTAGCAATCTCAATGATCCCCCAGATAACCATGGCAGAAATCATCAAAATGAAGAAATAAACTGGTAATGTCAGCATGGAAGCAGATTCTCGCATGCCCCGAAGGTTGAGTCCCATAATGAGTAACACTAAAATAATTGAAATACCGACTTGATGGGCACTAAGAGCGGGTATCGCGGAAATAATAGCATCAGTACCAGAAGTAACAGAAACCGCCACGGTCAACATATAATCGACCAATAGTGAGCCACCAGCAACTAACCCAGCTGGTTGTCCCCAGTTAGTCGTTGCAACAACGTATGCACCTCCCCCGGATGGGTAGGCGTGAATAATTTGTTGGTATGACAACGTGATAGCGAACAGTAAAATCAGGACCAAGGCGGCAACCCAAAGTTGATACATCAGAGCCGCAGCAGAAAGTGTGATTAAAACTGTTGTAATTTGTTCAGTCCCATATGCGACTGAAGATAACGCATCAGAAGAGAGTAGCGCCAAAGCTTTGAATTTAGTTAAAGCCTGACCACCCTCGTCCGTTGTCTTCAACGGCTTACCAATAAGTAGCCGTTTCAAATAACGCCACATGATTTTTTCTCCTTTATCGACGAATAACAGCTATCAACCTGAGATCACAATGGCTGATAGCTCCCTTCGAAAATTGATATCTAAAATAAATGAATGCCGCAAATGGGTATGCAAAATCAACTGGTATTGTACAACAAATTATCTCATGAAAGCAAGCTGATATCATGCAATCCAAAATAGTTAACGAGCTCCCTCTAGTGTACTAGTTTTTCCAACAAATTACTGGTTTATTTTAAACAAAAGAAGCATCCGCAATTTGTTATCAATTGCAGATGCTTCTTTTAAATTCATTTGAAATCACTAGCGGTTAAGCTAAGTTTACATCATACCGCCCATACCTGGTTGAGCAGGTGCAGCTGGAGCAGCATCATCCTTTGGTTCGTCAGCAACAACGGCTTCAGTGGTCAACAGCAATGCTGAAACTGAAGCAGCGTTTTGAAGAGCTGAACGGGTAACCTTGGTTGGGTCGACGATACCAGCGTTAACCATGTCTTCATACTTGTTAGTAGCAGCGTTGTAACCTTCGCCTGGCTTCAATGTCTTCATGTGTTCAACGATAACGGAACCTTCAACACCGGCATTTTCAGCGATTTGGCGAACTGGTTCTTCCAAAGCACGACGAACGATCGCAACACCAGTAGCTTCGTCACCATCGGCTTCGATCTTTTCAACTTCAGGAATAACGTTGATCAAAGCAGTACCACCACCAGGAACAAAGCCTTCTTCAACGGCGGCACGAGTAGCGTTCAAAGCATCTTCGATACGGTACTTACGTTCTTTCAATTCAGTTTCGGTTGCAGCACCGACACGGATAACGGCAACACCGCCAGCCATCTTAGCCAAACGTTCCTTTAACTTGTCACGGTCAAAGTCTGAAGTGGTTGCATCGATTTGAGTCTTGATTTCAGAAACCCGTTCTTGAATTTGTTCCTTGGCGCCAGCACCTTCAACAATGGTCGTGTCGTCTTTTGTGACGTTAACCTTGTTGGCTTGGCCAAGTTGTTCAAGCGTAGCGTCCTTCAAGTTCAAGCCTAAATCATCGGTAATCACTGTACCACCGGTCAATACGGCAATATCTTGAAGTTGAGCCTTACGACGGTCACCAAAGCCTGGAGCTTTAACGGCAACCACGTTGAAGGTCCCACGCATCTTGTTCAAAACAAGGGTTGGTAATGCTTCACCAGTAATGTCATCAGCGATGATCAACAGTGAACGGCTTTGTTCAACAACTGATTGTAAGAGTGGTAAGATATCTTGAATGTTAGCAATCTTCTTGTCAGTAATCAGAATGTATGGGTTGTCCAAGTTAGCTTCCATCTTATCGTTGTCGGTAACCATGTACTGTGACATGTAGCCACGATCGAACTGCATCCCTTCAACAACGTCCAAGCTGGTATCAACACCACGTGATTCTTCAATGGTAATGACACCATCGTTACCAACTTTTTCCATTGCGTCGGCAATCAAATCACCAACTTGTTGGTCAGCTGAAGAAATTGAAGCGATTTGAGCAATATCACTCTTAGTCGCAACCTTGTGGCTCATATCATGCAAAGCCTTAACAGCTGCATTGGTTGCTTTTTCGATCCCGCGACGGATACCAACTGGGTTAGCACCGGCAGTCACGTTCTTCATACCTTCGTTAACGATTGCTTGAGTCAATACCGTAGCAGTGGTCGTACCATCACCAGCGATGTCGTTAGTCTTTGAAGCAACTTCAGCAACTAACTTAGCGCCAAGGTTTTCAAAGTGGTCTGACAATTCAATTGCCTTAGCAATCGTCACACCATCGTTTGTGATGGTTGGGTTGCCGTATGATTGTTCCAAAACCACGTTACGGCCTTTAGGACCGATCGTTGTCTTAACAGTATCAGCTAATTTATCGACACCGGCAAGCATTGATGACCGAGCGTCTTCTGA
Source organism: Secundilactobacillus angelensis (assembly GCF_012641075.1). Lineage (GTDB taxonomy): Bacteria > Bacillota > Bacilli > Lactobacillales > Lactobacillaceae > Secundilactobacillus > Secundilactobacillus angelensis. The sequence goes on from NZ_JAAXLJ010000008.1 coordinate 41,117, forward strand.
AAACTTAAGTTGTTTTGCCATAATTTACCTTCACCTCATAAATTTTATTGTTAAAAGATTTAGCCTAGTTGCATCTGACTAGTCGACGATTGCGACAAGGTCCTTTTCGTGAACAACTAGATATGAGTCACCGTTATACTTAACTTCAGTACCTGAGTATTTATCAAATAAGACAGTGTCGCCTTCTTTAACACTTGGCGCAACCTTTTCACCATTGTCAAGCACACGGCCACTACCTACGGCAACAACCTTACCAGTTTGTGGTTTTTCCTGAGCATTACTTGCTAGTACGATACCACCAACAGTTTGTTCTTCTTCTTCTTGTGCTTGTAAAATTACACGGTCTCCTAATGGTTTTAACACTTGAATCCCTCCAATAAATATAAGTTTAGCACTCTTAGCACTCATCTAACACAAGTGCTAATCACAACTAATACTATAAAATTATTCCCACTCAAATGCAAGCCATTTACCTAAAAAAACGCTGATTTACTAAAATTAAAAATTAAACTCAACAAAAAAAGCTCAACACCAGTAATTTCACTGGCATTAAGCCTCAACTAAACAACTATTCTGCTTCATTGTAATGATCCAAGAAATAAATCAAGGTTTGTAATTCATTGGTCAAATCAACGTTTTGAACCCGCACGTGTGATGGCACTGAAATCCGCAAAGGTGTGAAGTTAAGAATTCCTTGGACACCACCAGCAATTGCGTCATCAGTCACGTTTTGAGCCACAGATTCAGGTACGGTCAAAATAACAATTTTGATCTGCTGATCCTCAAGCTGCTTACGTAACTCTGACATTGGATAAATTGGAACCCCACTTTGGACGGTATTCGCCAAATCGGGACGGACATCAAAGGCAGCACTGATTCGAACGTTACTGTTTTGGTGGAAATTAAAGTTTAATAACGCGTTCCCTAAATTACCCACACCAATTAAAGCAGCGTTGGTCAGCTTATCCTGATTTAAGATCTTCTTGAAAAACTTTAATAGACTGTCCACGTCATAACCATAACCCCGTTTGCCCAAAGCACCGAAGTATGAAAAATCACGGCGAATTGTGGCCGAGTCCACTTTAACTGCATCTGATAGTTCCGTGGATGACACCCGATTTTTATCGGCATCGTGTAAGATATTTAGGTAACGGTAATAAATCGGCAAGCGTTTTGCCGTGGCCTTTGGAATTTTTGTTTCTGCCAATTTCTTTTCCTCCTTGTGAATTTTTCTGATTAAAAACAACTTAAAAGACGAACTTTTTAACCATTAAAATCATTGTAATTTGATATAGTAAACAAGCTTGTGAAAACCTCATTCTCGTTAATTGTAGCATAAAGGGTCGATTTGTGAAATAAATTTCAATAAAAAATCAATGAACATTCCGCTCTACCCTATCAGATTCTCACTAATTAATGGTAGAATAGTTTCACAATAGAAAGGTAGCTGATACGACATGTTATTACAGGTCCAGCAAGTAACACGCCGATTCGGCGCGGATACGCTTTTTGACAATGTCAGCCTAGACGTGCCTGAACACGGCCGAGTTGCGTTGGTCGGTCGAAATGGTGCTGGCAAGTCAACCCTCATCCGAATGATTACGGGAATCGATGCCCCAGATGAAGGCCAGATCATTTATAAAAAGGGAATGACCATGGGTTATTTAGCCCAAGATACTGGCCTTGATTCTGACAAATCCATCTGGGAAGAAATGGCCAGCGTTTTCAAAGATCTTCAGGACCAAGAAGAAGAACTGCACCGCATGGAAGAGCGAATGAGTGACCCAGAAGTGATTAATGATCAACAAGCATTTGATCAGCTTTCTAAAACCTATGATCAACGACAAACTGCCTTCAAGAACAATAACGGTTATGGTTATCGGGCTGAAATTCGCGGCGTGCTTCACGGTTTTGAATTTGGTGAAGAAGATTACGACCGCTCAATCAATGAATTGTCTGGTGGTCAAAAAACACAACTGGCTTTAGCCAAATTGCTGCTTGAGAAACGTGACCTCCTAGTATTGGACGAACCGACTAACCACTTGGACGTGGAAACGTTGACCTGGCTTGAGGGTTACATTCAGTCTTATAAAGGGGCACTATTGATCGTGTCTCATGACCGTTACTTCCTTGATAAGCTAGTGAGCGAAGTTTACGAAATGGCTATGGGTACTGTCACTCATTTTCACGGTAACTATTCTGCCTATGTTACCCAAAAAGCGGCTCAGTTGCAACGCCAGTGGAAAGAATATGACAAACAACAGCATAAAATTTCACAGTTAGAGGACTTTGTTAACCGTAACATCGTCCGTGCCTCCACCACCAAACGGGCTCAGGCAAGAAGAAAACAACTGGCAAAGATGAGCCGAATCGAACGCCCTGAGTCGGATGATAAGGTCGCCCACTTTGCCTTTACCCCCCACCGTCAAAGCGGCAACATTGTTTTAACCGTGAAGGATTTGGCTGTTGGGTATGATCCGAATAAAGTGTTAGCAAAACCCGTTAATATCGATATCAAAAAGCACCAGGCCATTGCCATTGTGGGGCCTAACGGTGTGGGCAAATCAACTCTGCTAAAAACAATTCTAGGAAAAATTCCTGCGTTAGCGGGTAGTGTGACGTTTGGTACCGGCGTTGATACTGGGTATTACGATCAAGAGCAGAAGTCCCTGCATAGCAATAAAACAGTCCTAGCAGAGCTTTGGGACGATCATCCAACCACCCCTGAAAAAGACATCCGCACTATCCTTGGCAGTTTTCTTTTTACTGGCGAAGACGTGGATAAGCTGGTGCATAGTCTCAGTGGTGGTGAGAAAGCGCGGTTGTTGCTGACTAAGTTGGCGATGAAACACGACAACTTCTTAATCTTAGACGAACCCACCAACCACTTGGACATCGACAGCCGTCAAGTGCTAGAAAATACGCTTAATGATTTTGACGGCACGATCCTGTTTGTTTCTCATGACCGGTACTTTATTAACCAAGTTGCAACTTCAGTGGTGGAGTTATCGGCTGAGGGCTCGGAACTCTTCCTTGGTGATTACGACTACTTCATTGAAAAGAAGCAGGAACAGGCTGCTGTGGCGGAGAAGCTGCAAGAAGAGGCACTGGAAAAGGACCCTAGCCTTGCAGTAAAGCCTGTTAGTCAAAAGAAACAGAGTTATCAGCAGTCAAAGGAACGTCAAAAACAGGAACGTAAGCTGACTCGTCAAGTTGAAACACTGGAACAGCAGCTAACGGATCTGACTGATCAAAAGAGTCAGATTGAAACCACCATGACAAAGCCAGAGATTTTCTCAGATCAGGCTAAAATGGCAACGTTACAGCAACAACTAGCCGAAATTACCGACCAAATTGAAACCACCGAAAATGATTGGGAAGACGCTTCCCTGGCGTTAGAAGATTTGTCGGAATAAAAAAATAATCGCAACCCGAAATTCTCGGAGTTGCGATTATTTTTATTTTCGTCAATGATTCGCTATGAGGCTATCCAATCAAATTCAAGGCTAGGATCAGCGTTTAAACTCATATCACCGAATTGTTTTAACTGGTAACCCACGTAGCCCGCAGCCCCAATCATAGCAGCATTATCGCCACAGAGCTTGAGGGGTGCTTTGATAAAATCAACGTTTTCAAATGCTTTTAATTCTGAATCCAGTCGGTCACGCAACCCTTGATTAGCGGCAACACCACCGGCTAAAATTAATTGCTTAACCGGATAAGCATCCAGTGCACGAACTGTTTTGTCGGCAAGAACATCCACCACCGCTTGTTGAAAACTAGCAGCTAAATCCTCGCGATTGAGCGTTTCCCCAATTTGATCTGCATGGTGAACCGTGTTGATGAAGGCACTCTTTAAACCACTAAAGCTGAAGTCGAATGAGTCGGAATCGTCCATCGCCCGCGGAAAGTTGAAAGCATCTTTGCCCAAATGAGCCAGTCGATCAACTTCTTTACCAGCAGGATAGTTGATACCCAGCACCCGACCAATTTTATCATAAGCTTCTCCAGCTGCATCATCACGGGTCTCCCCAATGATTTCAAACTGTCCTGGTCCCGCCAAGTAGACGAGCTCAGTATGGCCGCCAGAAACTAAAAGCGCCAACGCTGGAAACTCGATTGGCTTGACGTAGCGGGCGGCGTAAATATGACCGGCCATATGGTTGACTGGGATCAATGGTAAATCATGTGCGTATGCCACCGTTTTAGCGGCAGTAACACCGATTAACAGTGCCCCAACCAATCCCGGGCCATAGGTAACCGCCACGGCTGATAAGTCGTCGTAAGTCACTGAAGCCTCCGACATCGCCAAATCAATACAATCGGTAATTTGTTCAATATGATGACGACTGGCAACTTCGGGCACCACACCGCCAAATCGCTGATGACTTTTTATTTGAGTCGCAACAATGTTTGAAAGAATTTTTTCACCATTTTCAATCACTGCCACACTGGTCTCGTCACAACTTGACTCGAAGGCCAAGATTAAATGTCGTTCCACGTTCTTACTCTCCCTTCGCGTCCGATACGCTAAGTTTCATTAAAATTGCATCTTCATCTGGATTAGTATAGTAAGCTTTACGCACGTTAACAGCAACAAAGCCCGCCCGCTGGTAAAGGTGCCTAGCAGCGACATTAGATTCTCGCACTTCTAGGAACACCTGCGTATCAGTTGGCAACGACGAAATCAAAGTGTGCAAAAGAGACATTGCACGCCCTTCTCGTTGATGGGCTGGATCCACTGCAACCCCCGTGATATCAACTTGATCCAGCACTTTAATCGCACCGACGTAACCGATTAAACGGTCACCCTCATAAATCACGGTATAAAGCCTGTGAGCAGCAGACATATCGGCTTGAAAGTCGGCCATAGTCCATGCGGTTCCGGTTGAGTAAGCCCGCTCAGCAATTCGTGCGCAGGCTTTAACCAACGGGCCTAATTCAGATTTAGAGACAATTCGGACTTTAAGATTCTGCATCGTCAGAATCTCCAATGGTGATTACCATATCAACCGCGTCTTCATGGTCGCCAAAATAGTACCCCTTCTTGATACCAGCTTTTTCAAACCCCAAGTCCTGGTACAAAGCCTGAGCCCGCACGTTGCTCAATCGAACCTCCAGAGAAACTTGATTCAGCTCCAATTGACGAGCCTTTTTGATCATTACCGCAATCAAAAAATGTCCAAGGCCACGATTTTGATAGTCTGGTACGACAGCAATATTAGTGATATGAGCATCACTTTTAGCTTCATTAAAAGTGCACCCAATAAACGCCAGCAAACGGTCGTGACGTCTTAAAACCAAGTATAATCGGTCAGTTCCGTGCCGCAGTTCACTGGCAAAAGCAGCGGAATCCCACGGCGTTTTGCCACCATAAACGGCGCGTTCAATCCCCAACATTTCTGGAATATCAGTAAATTGAGCCTTAGCTAAAAAATAAGCAACGTTTTGGATTTGAACTTCGTGATTTTTAATGTCTAAAATATCTTGAAACCTAGTATCTTGAATCTGAAATAATTGCTGATACCAGTTTTTAAACTTTTTCAACATAGTCGCTACTATCCTCTTCTGGATGTTGTTTTTGCCAATCAGCCTCAGCCTTGGTCAACCGCAAGTAGCGTGGCACAAAACTGTTAACATCACTTACTGGTGTCTCCCGCTGGCCAAGCCGACCTAATTGAACCGCACTTGGCAGACTCAACTCAATTGGATACTCAATAAAGTTTGCCTCAAGAGCTGTCTTCAAGCGTTCAGTGAACGAATCAAGATCACCTAGCACAACGATTGGTTCTGATAAAGCTTTGAGTTGAGGCAACAATTTTTCAAAGGCGATGTGCTGATCTTTAATAACAGAAACCGGCACCCCGTTTTCAATCCGGTAAACACCAGCAAAAACGTTGTCATTACGTCCATCAAATAGCACTGCCACCAGTTGGGGTTCATTAATAATATTGGCAGCAATCGTTGCCAAACTCGAAACACCGACCAATTCAATTGCCAAAGTATCGGCCAGTGTTTTGGCTGTGGTGACACCAATTCTCAATCCCGTATAGGAGCCAGGACCATCGGCTACAATCACCCGATCCAAATCAGCCGGCTTTAACTTAGCTGCCGACATCGCACTTTGGATAATTGGTAATAGTTGGGTTGCGTGCTTCTTTGTCGTGGTCACCGTAGTCGTTGCTAAAACCTGGTCATCTAACATCACCGCTACACTTAGGGTTTGATTAGACGTGTCTAGCGCCAGTATTTTCATATCGTTTCAATACCTCTTTTTCCAATTCTTCAGCCATCATCATACACCTATGCCCAAGTGTCTGCCACCTAAGCCTCTGAATGATTAATGATCGGTTCCCAGTGGAATTCCGCCTCAGTGGCAACCTCACCATTTTCCATTGTAATCCGGTGTTTTGTCACGATTGCGTCTGGTACGTCAGTCATCAATGTTGCTTCACTAGTCACCATGTGGTGGTACTGAACCTCGTTTTGAAAACGAATGTTAATGGCTGTCAAATTATGACGGGTTAAAAAGCTCATAGGTAGAGCGTCTAGCAGCCAATCGAAGTAGCGCGAGTTATTCACGTGACCGTTGCCATCAATATCAAAATAGCGGACCCGATACTGCTTAGTCATTAACTGATCTGAATCTGCCAGCCGTTTGGGTTTTGGTAACCGGGGGATCATCTTTACTTCTTCAGAATTGAAAGGTGCAATGATATCGTCCGGGATGGTAACAATTTTACGGGTTTCGTGATTCATCGTGACCCAAATACTCTCGACATGAACACACTCTTTGCCGTCACTGTCATGCACCCAGAATTCACGGAAGGCAAAATAACGATTGTAACAAGTGGCCTGCGTGGATACTTCAATGGTTTCACCCTGCTTGGGCAAGCGCGTAATATCCAGCTTGTACTGGGTAACGACCCAGCCAATACCTAACTTAGCCACTGTTTTTGCACCCACTCCCAGAGAATCCGTCTGATCCTCGGAAGCCAAAATAATCATATTGATCAGCATGGCTGGTGTCACGGTGTTGGAGACATCCGTTTCATAAAAAGTAACTTGATGTTTTTCTGAAAAAATATTTGCACCCATTCGGTTTTCCCCTACCCCTTCTCGTTCAGATGGTGATAAATCTGATAAACTTCCTGTTTTTTCATTTCGCGTAAGTGAGCCACTTGCTTAATGGCTTCATTTGGTTTCAGTCCGGTTTCAATGAGATGATCCACATGATCCTCAATGCTGAGGCCGCTATAATCAGGCTCTTCGTCCTCTCGATCCCCCTGCGGATTGCCACTAACGATGACAACAAATTCACCGCGAACTTGGTCTGACTGCTTGGCCCACTCTAGTAGTTCAGTGAGTGTACCGCGTAAAAACTGCTCGTGTTTTTTGGTTAATTCTCGGCACAGTGAGGCCTGCCGCTCACCACCATAGACGTCTACCAAATGTTGCAGGGTTTTAGCTAGTCGGTGTGGTGCTTCGTAAAAAATTTGGCTTTCCGAGTGATTCTTCAACTCTGCCAGTTCAGCAACTTGTAGCTTGGGTTTCCGATCGAGAAAACCGTAAAAATAAAACGGCTGCGGTTCAAGGCCAGATGCAATCAAAGCTGTCAGTGCCGCGTTAGCCCCTGGTAATGGGACCACCGGAATATCAGCCTCAATACAAGCCAATACCAGTTCGTGCCCAGGATCACTAATTGATGGCATCCCGGCATCACTCACTTGTGCAAGGTTTTCACCCGCCTGCAGCTTCGCCACCAATTGTGGGATGCGTTCCTGAGTATTATGCTCATGAAAACTGATCTGAGGTGTTTCAATTTCAAAATGGTTGAGCAGCTTCTGTGTATTACGGGTATCTTCGGCCGCAATCAAATCGACTTCCTTGAGCACGTCGACACTGCGGAAGGTCATATCCCCTAAGTTACCGATTGGCGTTGGGACCAAATAGAGCGTACCGAACTGATTCTGTTTTGAAAAACTCATTTGCGATTGCAAGTTGCTCCTCCTAATTTACCGTTCACCATAAATAACGTCTAAACAAAACGCACAGGGTTCATTGTTCTCTCGCCGTTTGCCATACTCAAAATTACAAACGTGAAACCCTTCTTCGTAAAGTTTCTCGAGATTCTGCCGTGATTTTGACAGTTGAGGTTCAGGGTTACTGCCATCATTATCGTCATTGCCGTCAGATCGTAATACTTCTCGTAGATGCTGGTTTTCAATCTTCAATTCAGCATTTTGTTCTAAGGTCTTGGTCACTTCGGCCTGGACATGCTCAAACTTCGAAATTATCTGCAACATTTCGGTCTGTAGATCTTTCAACTCTTCGTAAACATCCCGCTTTGCCAAGATTGCACCCTCTTTGATTAATCAATATGTAACGAATGCCTAGTTAATAGCCACTCTAAGCAGTCTGTGTCATTGCCGCCAAAATTTGTAAGGTCAGCGTCTCTAAAATACTTTGAATATTCATATTTCCAGCAAGCGCCTTTTTGGTAGCCAAAGCCGCCGTTAAAATAGTTAAAAGCTGATTTCTAGACAACGACGACGCTATTTCTGTCAGGGTTGTTTGTAACGCCGGAAAAACCGTTTGCGCGTCAGATGATAAATATTTGGTCTGTAACGTATCCTGCCACAGCAAAATGATCGCATCTAAGATGACCGCTTGATGATCTTTGTCATGCGCTAACGGCATCAAGCCAGTTTGAACGGTCACGAAGGCCATATCGTCACGCTTAGCAAGTTGGCCAAACCAGCGGCTAAGTTCGTGCTGACAATTGGCTAGCCAGTCATCAACAACTAACTGTTGCGCATCATCTAAACTATTAGTTAATCCGCTCAACAACGGAATTTGATTTTCAGAAATATGATTCTCACGTAAGGTTTCGGCAAATGCTTTCCCGGTAAGCGATGGGAATTCAACAATTTGGGTTCTGGATAAAATGGTCGCCAGCATCATTGACTTATTTGTGGTCAACAAAAAAATGACCCGGTTGGCAACGGGCTCCTCAATAAACTTCAACAGACCGTTAGCAGCGTTAGTGGTCAATGTTTCGGCGCCCTCGATAATAAAAACCTTGATTGAGCCTTCTACCGGACTCTTTGCAAATTCGTCTTTAATGTAACGTACCTGATCAACTTTAATTCTTTGCCCATCAGGTTGAACCGTTACCACGTCAGGATTATCCCCAGCTAAAATTCGACCGCATTCTGGACATTGGCCACAGGGCATACCATCCTCGTTAGGATTCTGACAAAATAGTCCCATGGCAACAACTTGGGCCACCGCCCGCTTGCCACAGCCAGGTAACCCCGAAAAAAGGTAGGCATGGCTGAGCCGCTTCGTTGCCACAAGGTGAATAAAGTGCTGCATGAGTTGTGGTTGCTTACTTTCAGCTTGTTCAATTAAATTTTGTCCAGCCAAAGCCTACCTCCGTGAGTACTAAAATTGATGAAATTGTTCGATTGGTAAAACAAATACGGTTGCGCCACCAACCTGCACTTCAACGGGATACCCTGAAGTACTTTCCATTTGCGCATCAATATTGACAGGTGGCGTCATGAACTGCTGACGAGTCCTTGAGGTTTCATGAATCAAATCAAGTACTTCTTGAACTCGTTTGTCTTCAATCCCGATCATATAAGTGGTGTTGCCGGACTTCAAAAACCCACCGGTAGTTGATAGCCGGGTTGCACCAATGCCAGCCTTCACAAATTCGCTCCGGAGTCGATTGGCATCCTTATCCTGCACAATTGCAATTACTAGTTTCATGACTAACCCTTCTTTCTGCCAAATTAACGTTGCTTAATTTTATTTGTAATGAGTGCCATCGCTTGTTCAACCACTACTGTCAGCGGTTGCGTTGCATCGATTGTCACAATTCTCTCAGGAAACCGCTCAGCTAACCTGAGATAGGCTGATCGGACCCGTTGATGAAAGCTCAGTGCTTCAGCGTCTAATCGATCCACGTTTTTCCGGTGAGCTTTAATCCGTGCGAGACCGACTTCTGAAGGAACGTCGACGTAAATGGTTAAATCGGGGGTCAGCCCCTCGGTTGCAAACTGGTTCATCTGATAGACCGCTTCCTCACCAATCTGCCGTCCAGCGCCTTGGTAGGCTACCGAACTATCAACAAATCGGTCACACAAAACAATCTTGTTGGCAGCCAGAGCAGGCCGAATCGTTTCCTGAATAAGCTGTCGTCGTGACGCAGCGTACAGCAACGCTTCAGTGCGGACATCCATCTGAGTGTTTTGAGGATCCAAAATAATCTTTCGGATGGCTTCTGAAATCTGATTACCACCTGGTTCACGGGTCACCAGAATGTCAGTGCGTTTCTGAGCCTGGAACTGCTCAGTGATTTGAGTTAACACGGTTGTTTTTCCCGCGCCATCTGGTCCTTCAAATGAAATAAATAAGCCTGCCAAATTGGTTACCTCGATTACAATTAATTGTCGTGGGCCACAATAAAAACGTCCTGTGCACCCACTATACTTATGATACGACACTAGCAATTGTACTTGATTGGCGCTACGTAATCAAGCGCTTAGCAGACGCCAAAAGGTTGCCAAAATTACTGAAAAACTAATTGATTACCTACGACGTTAAACAAAAATCCCATTCTAACGAAAACATTAGAACGGGACTTGTTTTTAGCTGCGTCTAATGATCAAACACAGACGCTTGAATATGTTCACCACGAACCTTTCTCAGTCGAGCTTCACGGTAGAGAAAGAGGTATTTTTGTCGGGCTAATGCCGTTTGCGCAGTGATTTCTTCATCAACATCCGCAATCGCAATTTCAGTCTGCTTAGCCTGGTCCCACTCTTCTTTAGCGCGTTCGATGGTCGTTAATAATTGCTCATCAAACTGAGTTCTAATGCGTTGCTTACGTACACCAAACAAATGATCACTTCCTTACATTTCAGTTCGGCCTTCAACCGCCTTATACAGCGTCATTTCGTCAGCATATTCAATATCTGATCCGACTGAAAGGCCGTGGGCGAGCCGCGTCACTTTAATGCCGGCAGGTTTGATCAGCCGTGAAAGGTACATCGCTGTTGCTTCACCTTCTGGCGTTGCGTTGGTTGCCACGATAACTTCTTTAACGTCCGGATTGGTCTGCAACCGTTTCAGCAGGCTTGACATGTTCAAGTCCTCGGGTCCCTTACCTTCAATTGGTGACAAGACGCCGTTCAACACATGATATAAACCATGATATTCCTTCATTTTCTCCATGGTCATGATATCTTTCGCTTGTTCAACCACCAGAATCTGGCTTTGATCACGGGTTTTATCACGACAAATATCACAAGGATCATTTTCGGTGATGTTGCCGCAGATCGAACAAAAATGCAGGTCACGTTTAGCTGAAATCAATGATTTAGCGAACCGGGTCACGTCGTCGCTATCCATGTCAATGGTATAAAATGCCAACCGAGTGGCCGTTTTTTGTCCAATTCCTGGCAGCTTCATATAACTATCAATTAGTTGTGCAATTGGTTCTGGATATTGCATTGCTGCCATTCACTCCTTTAATTCAACTACATTCCGGGTATATTGTTGGTGTATTTGCCTAAGGTCTGCTTACCATCTTCATCAATTTGTTTTAATGCTGAGTTGACGGCAGCCAAAATCAAATCACTCAGCATGTCTGGATCATCTGGATCGATTGCTTTAGGATCAATTGACAGATCGGTCATTTCACGTTTTCCGGTAAAGGTCGCCTTCACCATTTCGTCCGGCGAAACACCGACGTAAGTCTTAGCCTCCATCACTTTTTGTTCTTCAGCCAATTGTTTTTCCATTTTTTTCATTTGTTTCATCATGTTGCCCATATTACGATTTCCACGCATCATAGTTTGTTACCATCCTCTATTAATATAATTAATCTGACTTGACGTCGATCACGTCGTCACCAAATAACTCCTTGGCCTTGTCGACCACTGGTTCTGTTTCGGATTTATTACCTTCATCACCGGACTGATCATCTGGGGGCGTTGTTCCGTCATCTTCCCCACTAGCGACTTGGTGCTGCTCCAAATAAGTCTTTCTAATCTGTGGCCATTGATCAGTTGGCACAAATACCAGTTTCGGTACTTTATGTGTTAACCGATCTAAACCGTTCTCCAGTGCGTCATTTAATTCCTGGTCAGCATTCGCACGTTGTTGTAAGAACGCATAATCAAAGGCAATGATTGCACCATCTGGACTAGCTGCCACCGGTTTGGAAACACCCATAATCGACCGTTGTGGGATTGACAGAATGTTCATTAAGTCTGACCAGACATCTTGTAAAGCGGATAAGTCTTGACGGGTTGCCGCACCCAAAATTGGGTAAACCTTGCTGAGATTAACCTGCGTGCGCTTTGGTTTCGGCATGGTTTTAACCACTGCTGGCCGTTTTGGTGTAGCACCCGTTGCGGGAGCCTTTTGCAATTCAGCCAGTGTTTTTTTCAGATTGCTAACTTCTGATTCCAACCGGTCGATCACCGAATGGTCAACCTGGCTAGCTCCCGTAGTTTGATTGGGTTGCTTTTGATGGCCTGCCAAACGTACCGTCAACACTTCGAGGTAAACATCTTCATGGGTAGTAAACCGCATTTGCTGTTGAATGTCATTTAAGTCATCAATAATGTCGTAAAGCTGTTGTGGCTTAATTTCGGTCGCTAGTTGCTTGAAGTCAGAATCCACCTGATCCATCTCAATCTGTGTCACCAGTTCAGGCGATTGCTGATACAGCAACAAATCCCGAGTAAGATTGACCAGATCTTCCGTAAAGCGCTCTGGGTCCTTACCTTCATCTAAAATCTGCTGTACCGTCATCAGCGCCTTTTGCGTCTCTTGGTGTGTGACCTGAGTCAAATAGGTCACCAACAGCTGCTTACGGACTGCTCCAGTAACTAGCAACGCGTTATCCAAAGTGACTTTATCATCACCAAAGGAAATCACCTGATCTAAAATACTAAGGGCATCACGCATACCACCCTCAGAGGCTTTGGCGATGACTTTCAGCGCTTCATCATCATAGTCAAGGCCCTTTTCCTTCAATATATACGTCATCCGTGACAGACTATCTTTAGCCTGAATTTGCTTAAAATCAAACCGCTGCGTCCGTGAAATGATGGTTGCTGGAATTTTATGCGGTTCCGTGGTTGCAAGAATAAAAATCACGTTTGCTGGCGGCTCTTCCAGAGTCTTTAACAGTGCGTTGAAAGCACCTGTTGACAGCATATGAACTTCATCAATGATATAAACTTTGTATTCAGCTTCCGTGGGGGCATACTTCACTTTGTCGCGAATGTCGCGAATCTCTTCCACCCCGTTATTAGAGGCAGCATCGATTTCAATCACATCATTCATGGTCCCTTTGGTAATTGCCTTGCAGGTTTCACACTCGTTGCACGGTTCGCCATCCACTTGATGCTGGCAGTTCACTGCCTTGGCAAAAATTTTGGCCATCGAGGTCTTACCAGTTCCCCGTGGACCGGCAAACAGGTAGGCATGACTAATTTGTTTAGTTTTAACGGCGTTTTTCAAAGTCTGGGTAATCAGTGTCTGCCCAATAACTTCATCAAAACGCTGTGGCCGCCATACCCGGTATAAGGCTTGGTAACTCATGACAATTCCCTCGATTCTCTCTGGTTTTCTCATAGAACTTACTGGTAAACATTATATAGTGTTTGGGAAACAAATACTATACATTGAGGTTGTCTGGACCGTTAAAAATCGTATAAGAAGAGGACGGTAACAAAACTAAATGTTTTGTTCCGCCCTCATTAAAAGTCATATCAACTTGGAGCACAAAGTCACACATACTTAGTGCTGCTTCCTTCCGGACCTGACACGATTCGTAAGGTTACCCTTGCCCCAAGGCCTTGCGGCAATTTCTACTTTAACATATTTAAAATATGAATGCCAGCCAAAATCACATCATCATCACGATTTATTGACCTGTTGTCGTTTCTTCAGCTTGTTGCGCTTGCGAGCGGCCTTAAAAAATTTTTTTAGGACATCACCAGCTCGTTTTGCTAACACGCCTTCCGTAACTTCAACCTGATGATTTAACCGAGGGTCATTCAACACACTATATAGTGTTGCTACCGCTCCAGCTTTCGGGTCACGAGCGCCGAAAACCACTCGCTCTACCCGTGAGTTGATGATGGCGCCACTGCACATGATGCACGGCTCTAAGGTGACATATAGCGTACAATCCACCAAGCGCCAGCTGCCCAGCTTTTGGTTAGCTTCCTCAATGGCAATCATTTCGGCGTGATCAGCTGCTTGTTGGCTATGCTCCCGTAAATTGTGGCCCCGGCCAACAACTTCACCATCATGGACAATTACCGCTCCAATCGGCACTTCACCGATCAACGCTGACTTATGTGCCTCTAACAATGCTTCTTCCATATAACGGTTATCGTTTTCGATCGTGCACATCACCTTTCTCATACTACCATCCCTGGTAGTCAAAAATATTCTTCACTGACTAAAAGTAACTATAATCGCCGTCCTTACCCCATATTTGGTGTTTGAGTTTAAAATTGAACACAAAATATGGGGTTTGAAGGTTGAATTTTTCGCTGACTGGTGTAAACTCTATTTATCGAGTTTACATAGGAGAGTGATTCACATGGCAAAAGTAACGATCTATTCACGGAACAACTGCATGCAATGCAAAATGACGAAGCGATTTTTAACCGAGCACCATGTCGATTTTGTTGAACATAACATTAACGAAGACCCGCAGTATGTTGATTATCTCAAGGACCGCGGTTTTCAATCCCTGCCCGTCATCGAAACTGGCGATACCCAGTTTAGTGGCTTCAGACCAGATAAATTACAGAAACTGGCCATTTAACATACGCAGGCGTTAAGGTGGCGTATTCTGGATACCAGAAAACGTCACCTTTTTTATTTTACGTATTTTACCCTCAATAGAAAAGAGTGAATTTTACAAATGAGTTTAAAAGAGCTTAAAGATGTCACTTATTATGATCTCAACAACGAAATCAACATTCCAGTCAACGGTCAGATTCCGCTGAATAAAGACCAAGAAGCCTTACAAGCCTTCTTGAAGCAAAACGTTGAACCCAACACCATGAAATTCGATTCTTTACAGGATCGTTTCAACTATTTATTGGATAACGACTATATCGAATCAGATTTTTATAACAAGTACAAGTTTGACTTTATTCAGTCACTATACGATTATCTGAAATCCCAAGATTTTCATTTTAAATCATTCATGGCTGCTTACAAGTTTTATGCACAGTACGCACTACGGACTAACGACAACGATTACTACTTGGAAAACTACATTGACCGTGTGGCGTTGAACGCACTGTACTTCGCTGATGGTGATGAACAACTGGCTATGGATCTGGCTGATGAAATGGTGCATCAACGTTATCAACCAGCTACCCCCAGTTTCTTAAACGCCGGCCGTAAGCAACGTGGTGAACTGGTATCATGTTTCTTAATTCAAACCACTGATGATATGAACACGATTGGCCGGACCATCAACTCGGCACTACAGTTGTCACGAATCGGTGGCGGGGTTGGTATCAACCTGTCCAACCTGCGTGGTGCTGGTGACCCAATCAAAAACATTGAAGGTGCAGCTAGCGGCGTTGTTCCCGTCATGAAGTTACTTGAAGACAGTTTTTCATACTCTAACCAGTTAGGCCAACGCCAAGGTGCCGGTGTCGTTTACCTGAGCGTCTTCCACCCAGATATCATTGCGTTTCTCTCTGCAAAGAAAGAAAACGCCGACGAAAAGATTCGGCTTAAAACTTTGTCGCTGGGAATTACTGTCCCAGACAAGTTTTACGAACTTTGCCGTGATAATCAGGAGATGTACTTGTTCAGTCCCTACGATGTTGAACGGGAATATGGCAAACCATTTAGCTACGTTGATATCACTAAAGAGTACGATAACATGGTGGCTAACGACGCAATCCACAAAAAGAAGTTACCCGCTCGTGAACTCGAAACAGAAATCGGCAAGTTGCAGCAGGAATCTGGCTACCCATACATCATCAACATTGATACCGCCAACCGGGACAACCCTATCGACGGTCGGATCGTGATGAGTAACCTCTGCTCAGAGATTCTTCAGGTTCAAACACCATCTACGGTGGATAACACCCAGACTTACGTTCAAATGGGCCGAGATATTTCCTGCAACTTGGGATCAACCAACATCGTTAACTTGATGGCTAGTCCCGACTTTGGCCACTCCGTTGAGACCATGGTCCGGGCATTGACGTTCATCACGGATCATTCTGACATCGACGTCGTACCTTCTATTCAAAACGGTAACAAACTTGGTCACACCATTGGTCTTGGTGGCATGGGGCTTCACAGTTTCTTTGCTAAAAACCAAATGATGTATGGCGATCCCGAAACCGTTGAATTCACTAACATCTACTTCATGCTGTTAAACTACTGGACGCTGGTTGCCTCTAACCACATTGCTAAAGAACGTCACACGACTTTTTACAATTTTGATAAGAGTGATTACGCTAACGGCAGTTACTTCGACAAGTACACGAATCAAAACGGTGAATTTTTGCCACAGTCAGACAAAGTTAAGTCACTCTTTAAGGACACTTTCATTCCAACCGCGGCTGACTGGGAAAAACTTAAGCAAGCAGTCATGAAAGATGGCTTGTACCACCAAAACCGTTTGGCGGTTGCGCCTAATGGCTCAATTTCTTACATTAACGACACCACTGCCAGTTTGCACCCCATCATCAACCGAATCGAAGAACGCCAAGAAAAGAAAATTGGTAATATCTATTACCCCGCTCCTTACTTGTCTAACGAAACGTTACCTTATTATAAGTCAGCCTATGATACTGACATGCGCAAAGTAATTGATGTCTACGCTGCCGCGCAACAACACGTTGACCAAGGTATGAGTATGACACTCT
The DNA here is from genome assembly GCF_012641075.1 of Secundilactobacillus angelensis. Taxonomy (GTDB): domain Bacteria; phylum Bacillota; class Bacilli; order Lactobacillales; family Lactobacillaceae; genus Secundilactobacillus; species Secundilactobacillus angelensis. Next base: position 58,060 of record NZ_JAAXLJ010000008.1, read on the forward strand.
TCATGCGCTCAACAATCCCAGAAGGCTTGTACGAATGGAAGAACGGTCGAACGAATAAGATGACGACCCGTGATTTGACGATTCTGCGGAACTACGCTCACAAAAAGGGCCTCAAGTCGATCTACTACGTCCGGACATTTACGGATGATGCGGATGAAATCGGCGCTAACCAATGCGAAAGCTGCGTTATTTAACCAAGTAGTCAAACCGTTAAAATTAGACACTAAAGGAGCAGGAAAATGACAGAATCATACCATGCAATTAACTGGAACGCGGTGGACGATCAAATCGACAAGGCCACCTGGGAAAAACTAACGGAACAATTTTGGCTGGATACCCGGATTCCGCTTTCAAATGACTTAGATGATTGGCGCGAGCTGGATGATACACACAAGTGGGTCGTGGGTCACGTCTTCGGTGGTTTAACGCTACTGGATACATTACAATCTCAAGACGGAATGGCTTCATTGAGAAAAGATACACAGACTCAACACGAAATGGCCGTCTTGAACAACATCCAATTCATGGAATCTGTCCATGCCAAAAGTTACTCATCAATCTTTACAACCTTAAATACGCCAGATGAAATCGATGAGATTTTTAATTGGAGCGATTCTGAAGAATTTTTGCAAAACAAAGCTTTACGAATTCGCGATCTGTACCATGATGATGGTCATCCATTGAAGAAGAAGATTGCCAACGTTTTCCTTGAAACCTTCCTCTTCTATTCTGGCTTCTTTACCCCACTTTACTATCTTGGACATAATAAATTAGCCAACGTTGCCGAAATCATCAAGTTGATTTTGCGTGATGAATCCGTCCATGGTACCTATATTGGCTACAAGTTCCAAATTGGCTTCAACCAGTTAGGTGAAAACGAACAACAAGACCTGAAAGACTGGATGTTCAACTTTTTGTACGAATTGTACGAAAACGAAGAAAAATACACCCACTTAGTTTATGATCAAGTTGGTTGGACCGATGAAGTATTATCATTTATCCGTTACAACGCGAATAAAGCGTTGATGAATCTCGGTCAAGATCCGTTGTTCCCAGATACTGCAGATGATGTCAACCCAATCGTTATGAACGGGATTTCAACCACCACTGCCAATCATGATTTCTTCTCCCAAGTGGGTAACGGTTACCTCTTAGGAAACGTGGAAGCCATGCAGGATAGCGATTACGATATTTAAGCGATAAAATTTTTAACAAAATTAAGGATGACGTCTTGAAACATAAAGACGTCATCCTTTTTGTTTTAGCCGGCAACGAGCCACCATCGACGTTACCAGCTGTTAGCCTTATAAAATAAGATCCTAAGGTAACTTATCGTTGTCTCCAAGTAAATACCTTATTCTAAATAATACGCACTCACAGTCAGATTTAGAGCTATCAGGTCTTAGCAGAGCGCAAAAAAAGCATCGCGCAATTGCGCGATGCTTTTTGAACGGGTTGCCTTAAATTACTTAAGGGTAACCACGCCACCAACTTCTTCAAGCTTAGCTTTAAGATCGTTGGCTTCGTCTTCTGAAACGCCTTCCTTGATAACTGAAGGTACGTTATCAACAAGACCCTTAGCATCCTTCAAACCAAGACCAGTGATCTCACGGACAGCCTTGATAGCCTTAACCTTTTGGTCACCTGATTCAGTTAATTCAACATCGTATGAATCCTTAGCAGCACCAGCATCGGCACCACCAGCAGCTACAGCAACAGGAGCAGCAGCTGAAACATCGAATTCTTCTTCGATTGCCTTAACAAGGTCGTTTAAATCTGAGATTGACGCTTCTTTTAATGAAGCGATGATAGCATCTTTATCAAAAGCCATTTTTGTTTCCTCCATTTTATATTGAATAAGTTATTTGAGATACAGGGTTAGGCAGCTTCGCCGTCACCCTTGTCAGCGACTGCCTTAACCGCACGCGCAATTTTACGCATTGGATCAGACAAGGCACTAGCAAGCATTGACAACAAGTCTTCACGACTTGGCATCGTAGCGTAAGCGTTGATTTCATCAATAGAAGCAACCTTACCTTCAACCATACCACCCTTAAGACTCAAGGCATCATGGCTGTCAGCAAACTTCTTCAAGATCTTAGCAGGTGCAATTGCATCTTCGTCAGAAAAGGCAACGGCAGTAGGACCAACGAAAGTATCGTTTAAGTCTGCATAACCAGCTTTTTCAGCAGCACGGGTCAAAATCTTGTTCTTGATGACACTCATTGAAACACCGGCATCACGTAATTGCTTACGTAAGTCAGTCACTTCAGCAACCGTTAAACCACGGTAGTCAACGACAATAGCTGACTGGGCGTTATTAAAACGTTCAGTGGCTTCTTCGACTGCCTTAGCTTTGATTGCAACAGTTTCTTTACTCATTAGTTTCACCTCCTGAAAAATTTTAGGAATAAAAAATCCCTATGTCCGCCAGGCATAGAGAGAAATGTAAAACTAAATTCACATCTTCCTCGGCAGGTAGATTAAGGCTTTCGCCACCTGAGTCTTGGGCAGAACAAATATCAACTTGTTAAGCATACCGAATGCTAGAACAAAAGTCAATACGGGATTTTCTATTTAATTAAAGGGATGCCACATCAACGTTGACACTTGGGCCAAAGGTTGATGAGATCGATACGTGTTGTACGTAAGTCCCCTTAACAGCTGCAGGACGGGCTGAAACAACCACGTTCGCAATTGTCTTCAAGTTTTCAACTAACTTGTCAGCATCGAATGATACCTTACCAACAGGAACAGCAACGTTACCGTCACGATCAGTCCGGTAAGTAACCTTACCAGCCTTAGAATCGTTAACAGCCTTCGTTACGTCCATAGTAACAGTACCAGTCTTAGGGTTAGGCATTAAGCCTTTAGGTCCAAGAACACGACCTAAACGACCAACTTGGGCCATCATATCTGGTGTTGCAATTGCAACATCAAAGTCCAACCAGCCATCTTGGATCTTGGCAACTAAGTCGTCTTCACCAACAAAGTCAGCGCCAGCGGCTTGAGCTTCCTTAGCCTTGTCACCCTTAGCAAATACAACAACAGTCTGATCTTTACCAGTACCGTTAGGCAGAACAACTGCCCCACGAAGTTGTTGGTCAGCTTGCTTAGTATCTACGTTAAGCTTAAATGCAATTTCAACCGTTGCATCAAACTTAGCAAAATCAATCTTCTTAACTAAATCAACAGCTTCATCAAGTGCGTAGTTCTTTTCAGCTTCTACTTGCTTGACAGCGTCTTGATACTTTTTACCTCTTTTATGAGCCATCTTGTGAATTCCTCCTTGCAAATGTGGTTATAACGGCTTGGCCTCCCACTTGATACATTTGCTTTAACAAAGTATCCGTAGTGTTGTAGCTGGGATTAACCTTCTACAGTGAAGCCCATGCTACGAGCAGTACCTTCAACCATGCGCATTGCTGCTTCAACGTCAGCAGCGTTTAGGTCTTGCATTTTGGTCTCAGCGATTTGCTTAACTTGATCCTTGGTTACCTTAGCAACCTTTTTCGTGTTAGGTTCGCCTGAACCATGTTCAACACCGGCGGCCTTCTTTAAAAGAACGGCTGCTGGCGGAGTCTTAGTTACGAAGTCGAATGAACGATCCTCGTAAACCGTAATAACAACTGGAATGATCATCCCAGCTTGATCGGCAGTACGAGCGTTAAAATCCTTCGTAAAGCCCATGATGTTAATTCCGGCTTGGCCCAATGCTGGACCAACTGGCGGAGCTGGTGTTGCTTTACCCGCAGGAATTTGCAATTTAACAATATTAGCTACTTTTTTAGCCACGAGACATACCTCCTTGAGTCCGTGTTGTGGTAAATGGAGAGCAGATTTCTCCTCCCACACGTGTATGCAGAACATACTCATATAAACTACCACAATTACAACGTCTTGCCAAGTAATTATTCAGATTATTTAGGCAACTGGATCAACTTGATCAAAATTAAGTTCAGCACTCGTCTCACGGCCAAACATATTGATATTAACTTTAAGCTTACCCTTTTCGTGATCGATCTCGGTAATCTTGCCTTCCATGCCTGAAAAGGCACCATCAACGATTTTGACCGTATCATCAACGTCGACGTCGAGATCTTCATGCCGACTGCTCATACCTAGGCGCTTCAAGATCAATTCAACTTCGTCTGGCAACAATGGCGTTGGCTTTGAGCCTTGACCATGAGAACCAATAAAGCCGGTAACCCCTGGTGTGTTACGCACAATGTACCATGCGTCATCCGTCATCACCATTTCAACCAAAACGTAACCTGGGAAGGTTTTATCCATCTTGATCTTTTCCTTACCGTTTTTAACTTCGCGTTCCTCTTCTTCTGGGACGACTACCCGAAAAATGTAGTCCTGCATCCCCATTGACTGGGCACGTGACTCCAAGTTCATCTTCACTTTGTTTTCATAGCCAGAATAGGTATGAAGGACATACCATTGCTTTTCAGCTGATTCAACCATTTTGTTCCATCCTTTCCTAAAGGGACTGACACTGTCATTAAAAATCAAAATAAAAAAACTCCGACCGCGCGAAGTTTTCAACAAAACCTATTATAGCATAGATTACCGTCTAGTGGCATTAAGCCAAGAACTTTAATCCCAGTTGAACCAGATAGTCCACAAGTCCCAAGAAGATCGCCATGGATAAAGCAACGAAAATCACGCTGCTAGTATCCTTTCGTGTCTGTTTGGCATCAGGCCAAGAAACCTGCTTCATCTCATCTTTAACACCAACTAAAAATCTAAAAAAGCGCATGAGCTCCTCCTTACACCGGGCATTCGCGCGTTACCGGGTCTCCCGATGTAACGTATGCTTACCACAGTACTTACAGTACTTTTTTACTTCAAGTCGAACTTTACGATTAGGACTAGCCGGGACCGTGTAGTTCCGGGATCCACAGACAGAACATGCTAACGCAACTTTCTTTTGAGCCACGTTCAACACCTCCTTATAGCAAGCTTCATAATAGCATCTACGCCGAGTATGTGTCAAGCAATGTTGAAACCCAACAAAACTTATTTACGTTCTCTGATTTTGCGTTTTATCCGTTCATTGGCATTATGAAACTGGGTATGGGTAAGGCCAAGTCGCTGGCAGATCGTTTCTTCTGTTTCACCAGAGAGTAGCGCAATCAAAACTGACCGTTCCATTTTCGACATGTCCTTTTTCACTGTTTCCACGAGTTGCTGTTGAAAAATAACCCGCTTTTCAGATGAAAATAAATGTTCGTCTGCTAAGGTTTCTGAGAAATAAGTCGGGTTAGCATCGATGGAGGTAACCGGCCCCGTAGCCTTCCGCTTCTTGGCATTAATTCGCCGAGCGTAATCCCGCCTACGATTTAGCAAGGCAGCTTTCAAGTATGAGCCAAACGCATGCGTTCGTGTCACATCGAAACGGATCACCACTTCCCAGATCACGATTACTGATTCTTGAAGCCAATCAGACAGTTCTAATTCCTGCAAGTAATAACGGTTTTGAATACTTAATATGAGTGGCTTATAGCGGTTGATCAATTCTTGCAAGGCCTGTTCATTACCATCACGAGCCTGTTCAACCAACACCCAATCCGCTTCGTTTCCGACATGCATATTGTTTCCTCCATTATGAGTAGTTCACCATTGGAAACAATATAACAACCCGTGTTATTGGTGTATACCAAACGTAAAGCCCCATTGTACAAATAAAAAACAACCGATTCGTGAAATTCAGCTAGTAGTATAACGGTACTCCCGTTTATGCTGCTAGTCCAAAAATCGAATCGATTGTTTTTAACGGTCACTTTTCGGTTAGACATCTGGATGATGCTCATCACCCAAATGATCACGCAGTTTTTCTAACTTAGATAATTGGCCTTCGCTCCATGGCGAATGGCGAACCTGGCCTTTATCAGCAAACTTGACTGCTTGCGTATGAACTTCTTTGCGAGTTCGATTAATGTTAGCCAGAAGCTCTCCCGCGGGAATTCGTAACGCTCCTGCAGAAAAGACCGTCCATTGTTCAGCTTGGTCACTGGTTGCAACCGTCACCTGCGTAAAGCGGGTCTGTTTTTGCTTGGTTAGCATCTCAATATATTCATCAGCAGTTTGATCCTGACCAGTCCAAACAACCTCCAAGCCGTAGTGGTCATATTTCTTGGACATTCCTGGGACATACATAGCGTCAAAAACCACGATCATTTCGATGCGTTGGTACTTGTGATATTCCGACAAAATCGACAACAGGTTGTCACGGGCTTCTTCCAAACGTCCAGTTAACTTGAGCCGGTTCAAATCGGGCCAGTTGCCAATCATATTGTAGGCGTCAACAATTAAAATATCTTTTTTCAATTAACTCACCCATTCCATTTAATTCAGTGGGTGGCGAGAAGAAAAGGCTTGATACATCAACAGGCTGGCGGCAACGCTGGCATTTAAACTTTGAACGTGGCCGACCATCGGAATTGTCAGCATCTCATCGACCGCCTTTTTCAGCAGTGGTGAAATTCCCTTACCTTCATTGCCGATGATAATGCCAACCGGACCCTTAGCGTCAAAATGGCGGTAGTCGGTCCCGTTCATATCCGTACCAAACACCCAAAGGCCCCGATCTTTCAGCTCTTTGACCGTATTCACTAAATTTGTCACACGAGCAACTGGCACGTGTTCAATGGCACCGGTGGAGGTTTTAGCCACCACACCGGTGAGTCCGACTGAACGACGCTTAGGGATAATAATACCGTGAGCACCCACCGCGTCTGCCGTACGCATGATTGACCCTAAATTATGCGGATCATTAATGTTGTCTAGAATCAAGAAAAATGGCTGTTCGTCTTTTTCCTGAGCCTTCGCAAACAAGTCATCAATACTAGCGTAATCAAAAGCTGAAACTGCTAGCACGACACCTTGGTGATTTTCACGCGGTGCTAGTCGCTCCAACTTTGACTTTGGCACCATCTGGATCACCAAGCCGCGTTTCTTAGCCAGCTTGATAATTTCACCAATCAGCTCGTTTTTCAGGCCGTCCTGAATGAACACCTTATTGATTTCCTGATCGCTCTTTAACGCATTAATTGCTGGATGACGACCGAAAATAAATTCAGACGGTTCATCTGATAGCTGTTCATTATTTTTCATTTGGTAATCTCCCTGCTTCAACTTGTTCAATACACCATTGCGCCATCTCAGCTAACCGATCTTGTTGATTACTCAACGTCAAATAGCCAAAGATTGCTTCAAACCCAGTCGAAATACGATACGTCATGACACTTGTGTTCTTAGCGTGTGTGTAACTTTTGGCATTGCGGCCGCGCTTAAAGTAGTATTCTTCTTCCTCAGTCCAAAAGTCGTCTTCCTCCATTAACGCTATCAAGCCGGCTTGTGCTTTGGCTGATACATACATGGTCGCCTTATGGTGCAGTTTGGTTGGTTTAGTGAAGCCCGTCTCAATTAAATGACGTCTGATAAAGACCTCATAAGCAGCATCGCCCATGTAGGCCAAAGCAACGCCATTTAACTGCTGATAATCCTGTTGCGTTTGTTCGCTCATGCGTTTCCTTTCCCATCATCTCTATGCCAGCGAGTTCCCTGTGGTGTATCTTCGAGAATAATTCCCTGGGCCTTCAACTGTTCGCGGATCTCGTCGCTACGCTCAAAGTTACGGTTCTTGCGAGCGGCTAACCGTTCATTAATCAACTTTTCGATACCATCGTCGTTGAGACTTTCTTTTTTGAACGCGATGCCAAAAATGTTCACTAATTCTGTCAAGGTCTTCAAAATGAAACTCAAACTATCTTCAAAGACCACTGGCCGTTCAGCGTAGACATTGCCTAATTTAGCCAATTCGTAGACTTGAGCAATCCCGTTTTGCACGTTAAAATCATCGTCCATTTGATCAACAAAGTCAGCTTCGATCTGACGAATTTCCTGCTCGATTTTAGGATCATTGCCGGGTTCGGCATCCTTTAATCGATAATTAAGATTGTTAAATGCAGTCTGCAGGCGTTTCAAATTGTTAGCGGCATCATCCAAATTACCTTGAGTATACTGAATTGGCCGGCGGTACTGTGTCGTTGCCATGAAGAAACGAAGCACCTGAGGATTGACAGTCTTCAAAATATCGTGAACCGTCACAAAGTTGCCAAGTGACTTGCTCATTTTTTCGTTCTCATCGCCCACCGTCACAAAACCATTGTGTAACCAGTAATTAGCAAACTTTTGTCCGGTTTTAGCTTCACTTTGAGCAATTTCGTTTTCATGGTGTGGGAAAGTTAAATCTTGGCCGCCGCCGTGAATATCGAAGGTATCGCCTAAGTATTTCGTCGACATCACTGAGCACTCAATATGCCAACCTGGACGACCTTTGCCCCATGGGGAATCCCAAGAGATTTCATCCGCCTTAGCAGCCTTCCACAGCGCAAAGTCCACGGGATCTTCCTTCCGGTTGACCTCTTCTGGATCCGTATGCTGACTGGCACCGACTTCCAGATCATCAATATTTTGGTGAGACAACTGACCATAATGAGCAAATTTACGGGCACGATAATAAACGTCGCCTTCCGATTCATAGCCATAACCCTTGGCAATTAGATCTTGAATAAAGTCGATGATATCCTTAATGTTTTCGGTCGCGCGTGGATGCTTGGTTGCTGGTTCGATGTTTAACGCCGTCGTGTCTTCCATAAATGCGGCAATAAACTTGTCTGCAATAGCTGGAACCGTGGTGTTGGCCTCTTTTGCCGCCTTAATCATCTTATCGTCAACATCCGTAAAGTTAGAAACGTATTTAACGTGGTAGCCCTTGTATTCGAAATACCGACGAATAGTATCAAATGCAATCGCACTGCGCGCATTGCCAATGTGAATGTAATTATAGACGGTTGGCCCACAAACGTACATTTTTACAATTCCCGAAGTAATCGGGGTAAACACTTCTTTTTGTCGTGTAAGTGTGTTGAATACCTTAAGCATGTGGGAGCTCCTCTCTGATTAATCGTAAGTATATTTTATCATAATTAATCACCGTGCCCACAATTTTAGGGACATCATTACAAATTAATTAGACTTTCGCGCCTTACGATAACCCATTTTTGCCATTGAAACAAGAAAAGGGCTGATTGCAGATTCGCTTACCTGCAACCAAGCCCTCTAACGCGTTGATTAAGTTTAATTCAATTGTGCCAAGGTTTGAGCGACATGCTCCAAGGTCTTGTCACGACCGACTAATTCGATTGATTCTGGTAATTCTGGTCCGTGCATTTCATGAGTAACGGCAATTCGGATCGGCATCCAAAGCTTACGACCCTTGATACCAGTATCCTTTTGAATGGCTTTAATCGTTGCTAAAATCTGAACTTTATCAAAAATTGGCAACTGCTTGATCCGGTCAGAGAATTCTTTCAAAACAACTGGTGCTGTATCGTTGGAAATCTCATCTAAGGCTTCTCCACTGACTTTTTCAGGTTCTTCAAAGAAGACACTGGCCATGTCATTGATTTGAGCCATATAACTCATCTGTTGCTTGTATAAGTTGATCAACTGACGCGCCCACTCAAGGGTTTTAGCATCTGGATTTTCGGCAATGTTACCAGCTGCAATCAATTGTTGTAAGGCTAAGTCAACAACCACGTCTTCATCAGAGGACTTAACGTACTGATTGTTGATCCATTCCAGCTTCTTCTTATCAAAAGTTGCCGGTGACTTGCTCAACCGCTTTTCATCATACATCTTGACGAATTCTTTCAGTGAGAAGATTTCGTCCTCGCCCACTGGTGACCAGCCAAGCAAAATGATGAAGTTCAAGAGTGCATCTGGCAGGTAACCTAACTTACGGTACTGCTCGATAAACTGTAGAACAGTCTCATCACGCTTAGATAACTTCTTACCAGTATCTTTACTAATAATCAGACTCATGTGGCCGAACTTAGGTGCATCCCAGCCAAACGCTTCATAAATCATCAGTTGCTTTGGTGTGTTGGCAACGTGATCATCACCACGGAAGACGTGTGAAATTTTCATCAAATGGTCGTCCAAGACAACCGCAAAATTATAGGTTGGAATGCCATCCGCTTTCACAATGACAAAGTCACCGCCAATGGTGTCAGAATCAAAGGAAACCTTGCCTTTGACCATATCATCCCAAGCATAAGTTTTGTGTTCTGGGACATGGAATCGAATAACTGGCTTCAAGCCCTTAGCCTCGGCTTCAGCCATTTGAGCCTTGATCTCGTCGTCTGACATGCCCGCGTATTCATATTCATAATGGGGCATTTCGTGACGCGCACGTTGCGCTTCACGGTCAGCTTCAAGCTGTTCTTCAGTCCGGTAAGACTTGTAAGCCTTACCTTCATCCAACAACTGTTGAATGAATGGCTTGTAAATGTCAAACCGTTCTGATTGACGATAAGGACCGTAGTCACCTGGCTTATCAGGACCTTCATCCCAGTCTAAACCTAACCAACGCAGATTATCCAGTTGGCTCTTTTCACCATCGGCCACATTCCGTTTTGTATCAGTATCTTCGATTCGAATAATAAACTTACCCTTGTAGTGACGCGCAAACAAGTAATTAAATAGTGCTGTCCGTGCGTTACCGATATGCAAATGCCCAGTAGGACTAGGTGCATAACGAACGCGAATTGAATCATTTGCCAATATTAATTCCGCCTCTTTCAAAATAGTTCGATTTGAAACTTCCTTTGTCCGTCAACAAAGGGACACACCGATCGATGCATCCCCTATTTGACGAACACACTTCATACAGTGTTTCAGTGTACCAAACAATCGACATCTTTTTAAGTGTACAATGGAACCTCTGAAAAGAAAAGTTAGTTCGACTTCTTATTATTATTTTTTTGCTTAGCCGTGCTGTTCCGACCGACATGCTCGTTTTCTTCATTGATTTCATGCGTTGAGTGGGCTGGCTTGGCAAAGATCATCCGGCCAGCATCCGTTTGAATCGCTGAAGTAACGATGACATCTAAGTGTTCATTCAGATAGTAGCGACCGTCTTCAACCACGACCATGGTCCCATCATCCAGATAGGCAACCCCTTGCTGACGCTCAGTTCCGTTCTTAACGACCATGACATCCAGGTGTTCGCCCGGGATGACACGTGGCTTCAATGCGTTTGCTAAAGCGTTGATATTAAGCACTTGAACCTTCTGAAATTCAATTACTTTATTCAAATTATAGTCATTGGTGACAATCACACCATTGACTTCTTTAGCCAACCGAATCAACTTGCTATCAACCTCGGAAATATCATCGTAATCACCCTCATACATTTCAACGGGAATGATGTTTTCCTCACGAAGTTTATTCAAGATATCCAGACCTCGACGGCCACGAACTCGCTTAATACTATCGCTGGAATCAGCAATGTATTGCAACTCGTAGAGCACAAAGTTAGGAACTAACAACGTGCCTTCAATAAAACCGGTCTTAACCAGATCATAGATTCGACCATCAATTAAAATGTTGGTATCCAAAATTTTATAGTGGTGATAGTTATCATCAATTGGTCGATCAATAATACTTTCACTATCGTCCGCATTTTTCTTGGTCCGAAATGAAAATAGCTTCCGCCATTCCTCCCGCTTGGTTGTTCCCAATCGAAAGCCCAAATAGCCAAATAAGATCATTAAAATAATTGGTACAAGGCCCCCAAGAATTGGAGAATCAAGCCGGTATAATGGTGTCGAAATCAATATTGCTAGGATCAACCCAATAATGGTTGAGACGCTTCCAAACAATAAATAAGAAGGACTCTTCGAAGTCAGTGACTTTTCGAATCGATTAATTAAGCGCTCGATGTAACCTGAAAAAATAAGGGATAATAGCCATAACACTAGCGCCCCGATAACCGCATTGACGATCTCGTTGTTAAACCAGGTACGGTTGGTGTAGCCAAATCCCGCCCAAATCAACGGAATATAGGCTGCGCCAAGCCCTAATCCGATAAATGCGAAAATGACTTGAATAATTGCTCTTTTTTTGTTCAAATAATTCACCTCCAAATCCATTAAGCTAAAATTTTATGCAGTGCCTCTCCAAGTGTTGCCACCCCAATAACTTCAATGTCCGTTGGCGCGGTCCAATCCTTCAAGTTGTTTTTAGGAATGTAGATTCGTTTAAAGCCAAGCTTAGACGCTTCCTTGACACGATCTTCCACTCGGTTGACCCGGCGAACTTCACCAGTCAGCCCAATTTCACCCACATAACACTCATTAGGATTGGTTCCTTTGTCACGGTATGAGCTGGCAATGCTGATAGCTAACGCCAAATCGATTGCTGGTTCATCCAACTTGACACCACCAGCAGCCTTCAAATAGGCATCCTGATTTTGCAGCATCAGGTTGGCCCGCTTCTCCAGTACTGCCATGATCAATGATACTCGGTTTCGGTCAAGACCGGAAGCGGTTCGCTGAGCATTACCAAAAACAGAAGGTGTCAGTAAAGCCTGAATCTCAACCAGAATTGGTCGGGTCCCTTCCATGGAAACCACAATCGCTGAACCAGTTGCATCCTTTAACCGTTCCTCTAAGAAAATTTCAGACGGATTTTTAACTTCTTTTAACCCATCTGCCTGCATTTCAAAGATACCTAGTTCATTAGTGGATCCAAACCGGTTCTTGACGGCACGTAAAATTCGGTACGTATGGTGCAGATCACCTTCAAAGTAAAGCACAGTATCCACCATATGTTCCAAAACTTTCGGTCCGGCAATAGCGCCACCCTTAGTCACGTGACCTACAACAAAGATGGTAACGCCCTGAGACTTAGCAATACGCATCAGTTCAGCAGTCACTTGACGAATCTGTGAGACCGAGCCGATTGCCGAAGTAATTTCCGGTTCAGACATGGTCTGAACGGAATCAATCACGACATAGTCTGGTTTCATTTCATTGATGTTAGTCCGAATTCGACTCATATCGGTTTCAGGATACAAATAAAGGTTATCACTTGCGACCCCTAAACGATTAGCACGCATTTTAATTTGGTTAGCACTTTCCTCACCAGAAACGTAGAGTACCTTACCGCCAGTCTGACTCAACTGTCCGGAAACTTGCAGCAGTAACGTTGATTTACCAATCCCAGGATCCCCACCGATTAAAACTAGCGAACCGGGCACAACACCACCGCCAAGTACTCGGTTTAGTTCACCCAGCTGGGTTTTGACTCGGGGCTCTTTTTGCATCGAAACGGCGGCTAACTTTTCTGGCTTAGTCACTGCGCCACCGCTAAAACTGGTTGCCGTCTTTGCTGAGGTGGTCGAAGGTGCAATCACTTCTTCAACAAAGGTGTTCCACTTACCGCAGTTTGGGCAGCGACCCAAAAATCTGGGCGCCTGATAACCGCATTCTTGACAGACAAACTGTGTCTTCTCTTTCGCCAATCGTTTCAATCCTTTCTGGTAAACTTTGACTAATACTAACCAATCTTATTTTAGCATAGTCTTGACCTTTTGAAGTCTCAGACTATTGAGCTTAAATTCTTTTTAATATTACTTACCCGAGGAACCAAATCCACCCTGGCGCTCCTGTTGCGGTTTGTGTTCGCCATCAGCGGTCAGGTATTGCATGAAAATGCCTTGCCCAATGCGGTCCCCTTTAGCAACTACGGCATCCGTAAGCCCAAAGTTCAGCACTTGCATAAAAATTTCGCCCTCATTGCTGTCATTATTATAATAGTCAGCGTCAATCACGCCGATTCCATTAGGAATAACTAGGCTCCGCTTTAGCGGGTTACTAGATCGGTTAGCTAAGATGAGCACCTCATCATCACCCATGTAGGCTTTGATCCCAGTAGGAATTAAAAATGGTTTAAGAATTTTTTTCGCTTTCTTAGCTGTTTCATTATCCACTTCGGTTTCGTGGCGAATGGCCCACAATACTTTTAAAAAGTCTAATTTCCAAATACTGGGCACTTTAAAGTCCACTGCACTCTCAAAATCATAACCAGCAGCCCGTTTAGTGGTGCGGTATGGGAGATGCAGTCCTTCATTAGCGTACGAAGAAACAATTTCAAACCCTCGTGTCATATCATTCTCCCCTTTCATGCATGTGTTTTATCTTACACTATAAAGTGGCTGGAAAACACCCCAAAAGTTACTCATAGTAAGCTCACTTTTACCGGTAAATGTTGTACAATAATGACTATTGAACGAGAAGGAGTGTGATTCATTTGAGTAATGATAAAACAGCTGCAATCAGCAGTGATCAGATTACCCGTTATCAGACTTTATTTAACGACCGTAAAGATGCCAAAGTGGTGGAACGTGCCGTTTCCCACCAAGGCATTCTAGCTACCAGTGCCGATTTTGCTTCCGACACTGATATGACCCCGGTTTTTTCGATTGAATTGGATACTGGGAAAGTTGCCAATCAAAAGCAAAGTGGCCGTTGCTGGATGTTTGCCGCGTTAAACACCATGCGTCATCATCTTGCTGACCTCTTCGATCTTAGCGATTTTGAACTCTCCCAAAACTACACTAATTTCTGGGATAAATTCGAAAAAGCGAACTACTTTTATCAAAATGTTCTGAATACAGCTGACCAGCCATTGACCAGTCGTAAGGTGGCCTTTCTCATGGCGACACCACAACAGGATGGCGGTCAGTGGGACATGCTATGCGCCATCATCGAAAAGTATGGTATCGTGCCAAAGTCAGTTATGCCAGAAACCTACAATAGTTCCAAGTCCAGTGAACTAAACAGTACTTTGAACAAGAAGTTGCGTAAGGATGCTGTCACTCTTCGTGATTTAACGGCTAAAGGTGCCAGCGCTGATGAAATTGCAGCTGCTCGCGACAAGATGCTGGGCGAAGTTTACCGGCTGCTTTGCTACACCCTGGGTGAACCCGCACAGAAATTTGATTTCGAATATCGCGATGATGACAAGAACTACCATATCGACCGTGGTTTAACACCGAAGTCATTTTACGATAAATACGTTGGTTGGAACTTAACCGACTACGTTTCTATCATCAATTCCCCAACTTCAGACAAGCCTTATAACAAGACCTATACCGTTGAAATGCTTGGTAACGTTGTGGGCGGCCGTGAAGTCAAACACTTAAACGTCACCATGGACGACTTCAAACAACTCGCAATTGCACAGTTAAAAGATGGCCAAAGCGTTTGGTTTGGCTGTGACGTTGGTCAAAGCTCCGACCGTCAAAAGGGGATTATGGACACAAACACTTATAAAAAGAACGAGTTGCTGGACATGGACCTTTCCATGACAAAAGCAGAACGCTTGGATTATGGTGAAAGTTTGATGACCCACGCCATGGTCATTACTGGCGTTGACTTGGTTGATGGCAAACCAACTAAGTGGAAAGTTGAAAATTCTTGGGGTGAAAAAGTCGGTACAAAAGGCTACTTCGTGATGAGCGATAGTTGGATGGAAGAATATTGCTACCAAGTTGTCGTGAACAAAAAATATTTGACCCCAGAACTGCGTGAGGCCCAAGCAGAAACACCAACTGTATTAGCACCATGGGATCCAATGGGTGCTTTAGCATAGAGTGTGAAGGTAGGCGCTTAGAGACTGGAGCGTAAGTTAAAAGGAACGTGAAACAGGCGCTTTTACCTGTTTCACGTTCCTTTTTGCTTACGTGCAAGTCTCTGCCTACCTGAACACGTTTTTGACATGATTGTTAGGAACTCACTAAAGGGCAACTCCCCCGGCAAGTTTCCCTACTACGCCTTCAATACTTCTTTATTGATCACGTTTAATTTCCCGTCAAAGTCATAAACAATTGGCTCACCATTGGGAACCTCTAAATGGTCAATATCAGAATCGCTAATCCGATCGATATATTTGATCAGCGCTCTTAAAGTACTACCATGAGCAACCACTAATTGATTACGACCATCCAATAACCGTGGTGCAATTTCATCTTGCCAATACGGCATCAGGCGATCGTATGCCATTTCAAGACTTTCTCCGCGAGGTTCGGTAACACCCAAGGGAATGTAACGCGGATCTTGATCCGGTTGTGCCAACAACGGCGGTACAACGTGGTAACTGCGGCGCCAAAGCTTGAACTGTTTCTCACCAACTTCAGCTTTAACCGCGGCTTTCTTCTTTCCTCGCAACGCACCATAGTGCCGTTCATTAAGGCGCCAGGACTTTGTCACCGGGATGTAAAGCTGATCGATTTCCTCCAGCACAATGTTGGCCGTCATAATTGCCCGTTTTAACATTGAGGTATGCAAATGATCAAACTGCAAGCCCGTCTCTTTGATGACTTTACCAGCTTGATGGGCTTGCGTTATCCCCTTTTCTGTCAGCGAGACATCACTCCAGCCAGTAAAAACGCCATCCCGGTTGGCCTGACTTTCACCATGACGCAAAATGACTAATTTAACCATAAAACTGTTCCTCTCTTCTCATGCTCTTTCATTCACATACCAGTATATCACCGGCGCTGAATACAATAAAGGGACCTCGATAAAAGCCGAGGTCCCTTTATTGTATTAATGAGAAGCATTCAACAGTAGCATCAAAATCGGAATAACTAACAAACTCAATAGCGTTGATTCAGTCACCATTACGGCAGCAAAGCTGGAATCTGCACCATAAAGTTTCGACACAACGGGGGCGTTAGTCATCACCGGCATAGCTGACTGAATAATGAAGACTTGTTTCATCATCATTGGCATTCCAGTAGGTAACACCAAAAGTGCCATTAAAGCGGGCGCAAGGATAAAGCGACCAAGCAGAATTCCTAGACTACCACGATTAATCGTGAGGTCCCGGAAATCAACGTTGGCAATCGCAATCCCAATAAAGATCATTGACAGTGGTACCGTCAACCCACCAATGTAATTTAAATCAGCCATAATAAATTGAGGCAGTTGAATCTTTAGTAACACCAACACCACCCCAACCATAAAACCAAGTAGCGGCGGTGAAAAAACCTTTTTGAGGGTTTGACTCAAACTAAAGTGATAGTCGCCTTCCCCATCCCGCTGAATCAGGTAAACGCCGAGGGTCCAAAAAATTGTTGTGTTAGCCATGTAGTAAACCAGCACGTACGGCAAACTTTTAGCGGCACCAAACAACGCGACATTGACGGGCAAACCGACAAACACCGTATTTGAATTAAAAAACATGGATTCAAAAAGTCCCCGATGACTTTTTCTAATATGTAGAACTTTCGCGACAATAATTGAAACGACAAATAAGATCATCATTGAGGCTACTGGAAATCGCAAGTCAGGTAGCGTTTCAACCAACCGCTTGAACGTAAACTTGCTCGTAATGGTGTATGCCATGTATGCGGGTAAGGCAACCTGGGTAACTAACCGGGCAATCAGTTTACTGGCTGATTCGTTAAACCAGCCGAGATTAGTTAGAAGGTAACCTAACGCAATCATTAAAAGAATTTCAACCACGCCCGCAACACTTCGGGCGAACAAAAGCAACATTGTGTAATATACCTTCTTTCACATCAAAAATTAATATTTATTATAGCATAATTCTCGAACGTTGACTTCACAACTCTATTAATCTGAGTGTTGCTTGGCAAAAAAATAGACAGAGCAATACGCTGACTTGTCGCATTTTAAGCTTTTCTTCATTAGGAGGTTTACGGGAACCATTATTTGTGATGTAATAGTACAGTTAGGCAGGAAAATGCCGCTATTTTTTAAATTCAACTTAAACTTCATGAGAGATTAACACGACCTAAAATAATAGTTTTATAATACAGAGAGATTTTACAAAGGCGAGGGGAACTTATGGCATCAAATAATTTCGATCCAAATCAAAATAACCAACCAACGCGGCGCAGTGATTATTCACACTTTAAGCGCCGGAAGAAACATCGCGGCTTACTTTGGAGCATCTTGATCGTGGTACTGATCATAATCACTGGTGGGGTTGCCTATGGTTATCATGCCTACAACGAAGCCAAGAAAACTTTTGATAGTACTTTTCAAGCTGGTCAAACCAATAAGCTTAGAAACGTCGATGATGTCATTAAACAGGGAAAGCCCTTCTCAATTCTTTTAATGGGAACTGATACGGGAGCGCTTGGCAGAAACGACGTTGGCCGAACCGATACGATGATTGTGGCTACGATTAATCCTAAGAAAGAAACCGCCTATTTAACGAGTATCCCGCGTGACACACGCGTTCAAGTTAAGGGTGACTCTCAGCCGTATGAAAAGATCAACGCTGCTTATACCATTGGCGGTCCCGCAACCGCAGTTTCCACCATTGAGAATTTGCTGGACGTGCCGATCGACTTTTACGCCATCGTCAACATGGGCGGTCTAGAGAAAATGGTAGATGCAGTTGGCGGTGTTGACGTCGTACCACCAATGACTTTCCACTATGGCAACGCTAACGTGGTTAAAGGTCAAAAAATTCATCTAAATGGTAAGCAAGCCCTAGATTATTCCCGCATGCGTGAGGAAGATCCATTAGGTGATTATGGTCGTCAGAAACGTCAGCGCCAAGTCTTACAGAAACTGGTTGTAAAGGGCGTTGGGATTACCTCAATCCCCCGTTATAAACAAATCTTGACTTCTTTAAATGGCAATATGAAAACCGATATGACCTTTAATGATATGCTGGCTATTCGGACCAAGTATGGTGATGCTAGCCATCACATTAAATCTCAAACTCTTCAGGGACAAGATGCCATGATCGATGGCATTTCTTATCAAGTTGCCCCACTGTCGGAACTGCAAAAGGTTTCCAAAAACATTCGGTATACATTAGGCCTTAGTGAATCAACTAAGTTAACGTCTAGCTCTACAGGCACCGGCGATGACAGCAACTATGTGTCATCAACAAGCGGTTCAGGTTATTAATACGAGGTATCAAAAGAGCTTAGCACTGTTGAAGTGCTAAGCTCTTTTTGTCCTCTGTTTTAAAATGTAAGCCGGTCCAGCAATGGTTTAATATCAACTTGAAGGTCCGCAGGCTGCTCTTGCACAACGACTTTCAGCTTGGCACTATGAGTTAAATAGCGTAAAGCAGCTGCCTCACTTTCATCGACGGCAACGCTATCAGTCAGCATCTGCATCCCGTTCTGATAGGCAAGGATACCTAAGTTAACACCAACTTGGTTCAGCTGAACCCCACCTTTAACCAGTTCTGCCATATCTTTGGCCGTTTCAGTCAATAAAAACGCTCGGTAAGCATTGAACTGCGGGTCCTGATAAATTTTCAGCATCTTCTTTACCGTTAAGACATTCGTTTCAATCCCTGTTGGTGAAGACTGTAAAATCAGCGTCTGTCGGAAGGCATCTTTTGCTATCCGATCTGAGACAACTAAGATTCGATTAGGCGCAATTGTTTTAACCCAATCTCTCGCCACTTGCTTCGGTAACAGACGGCTGCCAATTCGTGCAAACTGGATGTCCATGGTCATAGGAATCAAGCTCCTTCGTGGTGTGCTTCTGGTTCAAACCGCCGGATACCCTTCTGACCACTTTTTTCTAAATGGGCGACAACCTTGTCTAACGGTTGATCCCGAATAGTAAAGGCATCCATGACAATTGGCAGATTAACGCCAGTAATCAGCGCCATCTGGCCCGGTTGTTGACTCACGATGTGTTCAGCAATCGTAAATGGCGAACCACCCCACAGATCCACTAAAAATAACACGCCATCTACAGACTCAAATTTACTTAATGCGGTTTGAAATTTAATCATCAAATCATCCGATGTTTCATGGTCTTCAAAAGTCACAGTCGCAACGTCGGTCTGTTTTCCAAAAATCATCGTTGCGGACTGCAACAGTCCCTTAGCAAAGTCTCCATGACTAGCAATCACAATGGCAATCAAAACATTGCCTCCTCGTCAATAAACAAAATTTGTTCATACGTTCATAACTGGTATCATCATAGCACATCGCGCCAATTCGCGCTGTAACAACATAAACGGTTAGTCAGTCAGCGCAAGGATATCTTTGGGTGCTGCGAATACATAATCTGCACCTTCAATTGGCTTGGTGTGGCCATTACCCCATGCAACCAGTCCAAATTTAACCCCGGCAGCGTGGGCAGCTTGAAGATCATACTGCGTATCTCCAACATAGATGGTTGTGGCGGGATCCGCACCCAAACGGTCAATGGCAACAAGAATCGGATCTGGTGCCGGTTTTCCGCGTTTAGCATCCTCAAAGAAAACAAACTCCGAAAAATATTGATCTAAGCCCAATGGCGTTACATCTCGTTTAAACTCATACTTTTGTTTTGATGTCATAATAGCCAGTTGTGTTCCGGAAGCATTTTTCAACCCAGTCAACATGGCTTCAATTCCGTCATACACGTGAACGAGATGCTGAAATTCCGGAATAGCTTGTGCCCATTCATCTAGTATTGGCTGAATCAGCTCTGCTGGCACTTTAAGCTGCTTTAGTGCATCAAAACTGGTAATCCCAAAGGTTTGTGCTAACTCGTTGTACGGGTGCTGAATTTGGTGCTGACGAAGGACCTTATCCAGCGCCTTCATATACATGGCTTCCGTATCGAGTAAAGTCCCATCCACATCAAAAATAAAATTATTCATTCATCATGACCTCCGCTTAATTTCAACAAAAAAGCCCGGAATACTCAACCAAAACTGGTCGAAGATTCCGAGCTTACGTATGCGGCCAAGAGGACTCGAACCTCCACCGGGAAAACCCCGACAAGATCCTTAATCTTGCGCGTCTGCCAGTTCCGCCATGGCCGCATCAACAAGAAATAATATACCAGAATTATCACCTGTTTTCAATGGTTATTTGTAAAATATTCATATTTACTCAGCATTTACCGTTGCACCCTGCCGATCAATATCAAAAATTCGTAGGCTGCCTTTGACGTCCATATCGGTTAATTTCTGCCGTAAAACGATCAGTTGCGGCTCAGTGCCAAAGGTACCGATAGTTGGCCCAGCCCCGCTGAGATAAGTTCCAGTGATACCCAACTTGTGTGCCGTTTCGCGAATCATTGGCAGTTCAGGAACCAGTTTGGTGCGCGCGGTTTCGTGAAATTGATCCCGTTCCATCATTTGACTGGCCAATTCCCAGTTATCAGTTGCTAAAGCGGCAACCATAACGTTTGCCACGCTGCTGCCAATCACAGCTTGCTTACGTGGTAACTGATCTGACAACACTTCACGACTTTCCGATGTTAACAAGGGCTGGTTTTTGATAAATGCCAGCATCTTCAGGCCTTCAGGCATCGCCAATTTAACACTAGTAGCCGTCTCACCATCATAGTCAGAAACGGTGACATCGCCTAATAGTGCCGGGGCCACGTTATCTGGATGCCCTTCGATATTGGCCGCCAAAGTGACTTGGTCAGCAAGCGAGAGATCCATTTCACCAAGTTCGTTAGCAATTTTCACGCCAGCAATGACCGCGGTAGAAGAACTACCTAAGCCACGAGCCACCGGGATATCTGACATGACTGTCAACTGATGCGGTTGCAGCTTAGGATTTACCTTCAATGCTGCCTGCACGATCAAGTTTTGGTCATCCGTTGGCACATCTGGCCCCAAAGCATGGTTTACCCGCCATACTTCCGTTTTTTCTTCCACGATCACGGTCAAGTATAAGTGCAGCGCCACACCAATTGAATCAAATCCTGGTCCTAAATTAGCAGATGTGGCTGGCACTCGTATCACGATTTTACCCATAAATTAACCCTCCATTCAAAATGATATCTTTGATTACCGTTCTCAGTTTTCTTACTCATTATCATGTAGATCAATTCAAATTTCAATCACTATTGCGCAACCCGCTTTTGGAAAATTAACCGCCCGTGGCACTTACCACAGACAAATTTCTGTGTATTGATTCGGCGCTTACGCTGATATATCTGGCCACAATTTTCACAGCGATAAATTAAGTAGGTTGTTGGCTTAATCTGTTTCGGTTGCCGTGGTGCGTAACGCAGCCCACCCACAGCCTGCAGTAACTGTTTGAAAGCCCGCGTTCGGTGCTGACCGGATTGCCCTGCCAAATGAAGGTGATAATGCACCAGTTCGTGCTTGATGACACCCTCCAACGTCGACTCACCAAACATGGTCAACATCCGCGGATTAATATCGATATGGTGGTCTTGCAGGTGATAACGCCCACCAGTCGTTTTCAAGCGGCTGTTAAAAACTGCCTGGTGCCTAAACGGCTTGCCAAAAGACTGAAGGGAAATGCGTTCTACTAACTCCTGTAACTCTCGGTCAGTCATTTGGTTCCACCATGGTCAATTGAATCCGGTGACGCTGCTCGTCCACTTCCAAAACCCACACAGTGACGATATCCCCCACCGACGCAATCGCTGAAGGCGCACTCACATAGGAATTGGAAAGGTGAGAAATGTGTACCAAACCGTCCTGTTTAACACCAATATCAACAAACACGCCAAAGTCCACCACGTTTCGAACGGTACCCTGAAGCTTCATTCCGGGCTTTAAATCACTCATCTGCAACACATCTGTCCGCAAAATTGGTGCCGGCATCTCATCTCGGCGGTCACGACCGGGTCGCTGCAAACTCTGAAGAATATCTTGCAACGTTGCCGTTCCCACGTTTAGCTCATTGCTCAAACGACTTGCATCAGCGTTCTCAATCACGGAAGCTACCGCTGGCGTACCAACTTGGTCTAACTTCAATCCAAGATTGCTTAAAACCTGCTTGGCAACCGCGTAACTTTCTGGGTGAATATCAGTGTTATCCAGGACGTTTTTCCCGTTAATGATACGCAAAAAACCAACTGATTGTTCGTAGGCTTTCGGTCCTAATCGCGGCACTTTTTTCAGCTCCGGCCGGCTGCTAAAACTACCATTTTCCTCGCGGTAAGCCACAATGTTACTAGCGGTTTGCTTTGAGAGCCCTGATATATGTTCTAAGAGCTCAATGCTGGCCCGATTCAAATCAACACCAACCTGGTTGACCGCCGTTTCAACCACTCGTTCCAACTGTTCATCCAAGCCACTTTCTGGCACGTCATGCTGATACTGACCAACCCCGATTGGTTTCGGATCGATCTTAACCAGCTCAGCCAGGGGATCTTGCAGGCGACGACCAATGCTAACGGCTGAACGCTCTTCAACATTGAAGTCGGGAAATTCAGCCCGCGCTACGGCACTGGCTGAATAAACCGACGCACCCGCCTCGTTAACGATGGTATATCTAACATCACGCTTAACTTGTTTAATTGCCTCAGCCACGAACAGTTCAGACTCGCGACTGGCAGTACCGTTACCGATGGCAATCATGTCCACCTGATAGTCATTCAGTAATTTGATAAACTCCGGCATTGCCTGTTCCCGTTTGACTGTGGGCGCTGGTTTGTGCGGATAAATGACTTTTTTAGCGAGATACTTACCATTACCATCCATGATCGCCAGCTTACAACCGGTTCGGTATGCTGGGTCAAAGCCCATCACCACATGGTTTTTCAACGGTGCCTGCATCAACAAATGATACAGATTATTGCCGAAGACCTGAATGGCGTGTTCCTGAGCAGTATCGGTCAACGACCGCCTGAGTTCCCGCTCAATGGCAGGACCAATAAAGCGTTTATAGGCATCCTGATAAGCTGCCTCAACAAGGCTAACTGCGGGTCCTTGATGCGAACCTATCAACTGGAACTTCAGGTAACGCTCAATAGCGACCTCATCAACAGTGATTTTTCCGGTAAGAACCCCGGCTTTTTCACCACGGTTAATGGCTAAAGTTTGATAAGGGCTCACCTTTTTTAAAGCAGATTGAAAGTCATAGTAAATTTGATAGACTTGATCTTCGTCTTTGGCCTCACCGTTACGCTTCAGCTTACTGGCTAAAATACCATTTCGTTGTGTATATCGCCGAACCCATTCACGAAATTCCGCCCGTTCACCAATTGCTTCTGCTAAGATCTCATGAACACCGGCCAAAACACTGTCGACATCCGGCACTTTTTCATTCACGTACTGCTTGGCAACCGTTTCAACCGCCTCACGCTTAAACTGCAACACCCACTGTGCCAATGGATATAGCCCAGCGTCCTTGGCAATCGTCGCTTTAGTCCGACGTTTCTGCTTGTACGGTAGATAGAGATCCTCGACTTGTTGCATCTGAGTGGCTGCATTAATCGTTGCCGACAATTTAGCCGTTAATTTCCCCTGTTCAGAAATCTGGTTCAGAACTTCTTGTTTTCGTTGCTGGAGCTTAGTAATCCGATTAGCTTCATCCTGAATTTCACGAATTTCGACTTCATCAAGATTGCCAGTCATTTCTTTTCGGTACCGGGCAATAAACGGTACCGTGTTATTGTCATCTAACAGGTCTAAGGTAACATCGATTTGATGTGCCTTGTAGGCTGGAAGTGCCTGTTTAATAAGTTTTCGGGTTTCAATTTCCATTCTTCAACATCCTTACGTGTAGTGTGTCCATTATACCATGGTGTCACAAACCCTTAACGTAAAAATAGAGCACCTTCACGTCTATTTGACGGAATCGTGCTCTATTTTTTACTTGTTACATCACCATCGACATAATTCGCTGTGCGGCTGAGGTAACCTTTGCCATCATGTTTTCTTGTTCATGTTCAGAATCATTGAAGGCGTCAACGTTTACCTTTTGGCCCTCAGAATCAATGGCATCAACCATTGCCTGACAGGCTTGCGCGTAGTTGCGATAGGCTGCCACGAGCTGCTTATGTTTGCCAAGAATTCGAACCGGCACTGAAGCCTGTTGAAGACGATTCAAGTTCTCGGTATAAGCATCCGTTCCCTTTTGGAAGGTCGCTTTAATCGCAGTTAACGTATCCGTGCCCAGATCAGCAACTGAGTCATCGTCAATTGCCTGTCGTAATTTTTCGAAATCTGCATTCATTTCAGACCCGGTATTTTCTGTATCTTCAATCACTTTACTTAAGGCTGGTAAATAACTTGCCATTGTTTTTGGTTTCATAGAAACCCCTCCTATTTTTCAAACTGGCGCTGGATTAATTTGACGATTTCAACAATTGCAATCATCAAAATACCAGCACCAAAAACAGTTCCCCATTGAAGGACATTCAGTTCAGTCAAATGGAAAACGGTATTAAAACCAGGGACAACAATTGTGACCGCTAATAACAAGAACGCTGTCAGAATCGCCCAGTTAAGTGAGCGGTTCTTAAACAAACCAACTTTAAAAATTGAGTCATGAATCGACTTGGAGTTAAAGGCGTGGAACAACTGAATGAGGCCAAGGGTTGCAAACGCCATTGTCAAAGCATCCGCGTGGGCTAATTGGGCACTGGTATGAACTGGGAACTTTAATGACAGCCCGTAAACGCCAAGTGTAATCAGACCTTCTAATGCCCCTTGGTAGATAACGTTGCCGAACACGCCACCAGAAAAGAAGTTCGATGACCGGCCCCTTGGTTTACGTTTCATAATATTAGGTTCAGCTGGTTCCAAACCAAGTGCGATAGCCGGGAAGGTATCAGTCACCAGATTGATCCAAAGAATCTGCACTGGCGCTAAAATTTGCCAGCCTAACAGGGTCATCACGAACAGTGTCAGAACTTCACCAATGTTGGCAGACAAGAGGTACTGCAACGCTTTTTGAATGTTAGCGAAGACTTTGCGTCCCTCTTCCACCGCCACAACGATGGTGGAGAAGTTATCATCCGCTAATACCATATCGCTGGCACCCTTAGAGACTTCAGTACCGGTAATTCCCATACCGACGCCGATATCCGCAGCCTTCAAAGCTGGTGCGTCGTTCACACCATCACCCGTCATCGCCACCACTTTACCACGCTTTTGCCAAGCATTCACGATTCGCACCTTATGTTCTGGTGCAACTCGCGCATAAACTGCGTATTGGTCGACACTTTGATCAAACTGGTCATCACTAAGTTTATCCAATTCAGCACCGGTAATCACTTGATCATCCGTACTATTTTTATCCAGAATCCCTAACCGCTTGGCAATGGCCGTAGCCGTATCACGGTGGTCACCAGTGATCATAATCGGTCGAATACCGGCTTCATGTGCTTCGACCACTGCTTGGGCAACTTCTGGCCGTTCTGGGTCGATCATGGCAATCAAACCGATGAAGATCAAATGCTGTTCAGCGGTTTCACTGCTTAGATCTGTGGGAACTGTGTCAACTGGCTTGTACGCAAAGGCCAACACCCGCAAAGCTTGCGTGGCCAACTGATGGTTAGTCGTTAAAATCTGCTGTTTATCCGCATCAGTCATGCTGCGAACTTCACCATTCAGTGAAATTCGGTCAACCCGCTTCAATAATTGATCAGGTGCCCCCTTGACATACTGGGTCACGTTGCCATCTTGGTCTTCGTTAAACGTCGACATTAATTTTCGTTCTGAGTCAAATGGAATCTCAGCAACCCGTTTGTTGTTGCTGATAGTTGCAGCGGCGGGTTCGCCTTGATCAAGGTAATACTGAATCAAAGCGGTTTCGGTGGGATCGCCTGTCAACCCATCATCCGTAAATTTACCATCGTTATTCAACACCATGGCTAACGCTATGGGGTCGGTTAAATCAACTTGTTGCTGTTTAGCATCAACAAGTTGACCATTTTCATACAACTGTTCAACCGTCATCTTATTTTGCGTCAGGGTACCCGTTTTATCGGACGCAATAATGTCCGTACTCCCAAGGGTTTCCACTGCCGGTAACTTCCGAATCAAAGCATGACGCTTTGCCATCCGCTGTGTGCCCAATGCCAAGGTGATCGTCACGATGGCTGGCAGACCTTCCGGAATGGCAGCTACGGCCAAGGAAATAGCTGTCAGCAGCATGTTGACCAACGTTTCTTCCCCGCGAACCATACCAATCACAAAAACCAGGGCGGCGATGGCCAAAATTAAAGCTGTCAGCCACTTACCTAACTGATTGAGATTCTCCTGTAATGGGGTCTTAGTTTCTGCTGTGTCTTCGATCATACCGGCAATTTGACCAACTTCGGTCTTCATACCGGTTGCCACAACAACACCGGTACCTCGGCCGGTCGTAATGTTAGCGGTCATGTAGACCAGATTGGACCGGTCACCCAGAGCTAAATCATCCTCAGCCAACACATCACTGGTTTTGTTCACCGGCACGGACTCACCAGTTAAAGCGGCTTCTTCAACTTTCATGACGTTGGCTGTCAGTAAGCGAATATCAGCTGGCACAATGTCACCCGCTTCGAGATGAACAATATCGCCCGGCACGAGCTCATCACTTTTGACGGTGATGACCTGACCATTGCGCTCCACGTGTGCCACTGGGGCGGCCATTTCACGCAACGAATTAATCGCATCTTCAGCTTTCGATTCTTGAAAAACACCGAACACCGCGTTGAGGATCACAACGGCCAAAATAATCAACGCATCAACCAGTTCACCGGTTGCGCCAGCGATTAGTGCTGCCACAATCAGTACAATAATCATGAAGTCCTTAAACTGAGCAATAAATTTTTCCAACAGCGTGGTCTGACGCTTGGCTGCTAATTTATTCTCACCGTACTTTTCTCGACGCTCTTTGACGGTCGCTTCTGTGAGTCCTTGTTCTTGTGTATCCAAATTAGCGAACAATTCATCTGTTGTCTGCTGGTACCACGGTTTGTCTGCCATATAAAATCCTCCTGTTAAGTCTGAAACCTGTTATTTTCGTTATAAGTCTCATCGATTAAGACCTTCCCGGGAGACAGTTGCTCCTTGCTGACGGGTTGGTCACAGAAGATTCTGCCGATTACTCCCTCATCGTATCACGCAGTTGAACGAAGCCTATTTCCAAAAAGTATCAAAGACCGTCACGGGTAAATGACGCTTATGCTGCGTCTTTAAATACCAGCCTTCAATCGTTTCTGCTGCTTTATCAGAAACGGTTTTGCCTTCCAGATAATCATCAATGTCATCATAATGCACTCCTAGTGCGACTTCATCAGGTAACGACGGCCGGTCCTCTTCAAGATCAGCCGTGGGAACCTTGGTGTACAAGTGCTTGGGTGCATGCAGCACTTCAAGTAATTGTTTACCTTGGCGCTTATTTAATCGCCAAATTGGGGTAATGTCAGCAGCCCCGTCACCAAACTTGGTGTAAAACCCGGTAACTGCTTCAGCAGCATGATCAGTACCAACAACGGCACCCTGATTGGCACCAGCAATCGTAAACTGGGCGATCATCCGCTGGCGGGCCTTAATGTTTCCCTTGTTGAAATCAGAAATGGTTTCCTGATTAGCGGTCACCGCCGCAACGGTGGCATCCGTAACAGGCTTGATGTCCACGCGATCAACCCGGTCAGCTTGCATAAAATCGATGGCATCCATTGCGTCGGATTCATCTGCCTGTTTCCCGTATGGTAGTCGAACCGCGATAAATTGGTAACTGTCATCCTGAGTTTCTGTGCGAAGTTCCGTAGCTGCCATTTCTGATAACTTGCCAGCCAAAGTCGAATCTTGACCACCAGAGATACCAAGTACTAAGGTCTTCAAACCCGTTTTTTTCAGGTAGGCCTTTAAAAAATCAACGCTGCGTCTAATCTCCGTTTCTGGATCAATCTGTGGTTGAACCTTTAAAGCAGAAATAATTTCCTTTTGTAATTCTCTCATGGCTTCGTCCTCTTACTTATTATCATAATCGATTTGTTTGACGTATTCGTGAACTTTTTTAATCAGATTCATCTTGTTGTCCCATAGTTTTTGAGACAGATCAACTGGGTACTTTTGCGGGTTTAGATCCCGTTTGTACTCTGGCCAGAGATTTTCCAGATTCTCAGAACTCCGACGCTTGATGTCAACCAGTTCTGGTTGTTGATAGACTAATCGGCCCTGATCATAAATCGGCTGCAGGATTGGTCGTGCGTCGAAGTCAGTGACCGTTTTATTGATGTAAGTGTAATTAGGATGGAACATGTACAGTTCGTCCTGTTCACGGGGATCCTCAGTTGAAAGGGCGATATAATCTCCTTCTGACTTACCACCGTCTTTTTTGGTAATCCGCCATACTTGCTTAGGACCAGGTGTTGACACTTTTTCAACGTTGTTGGACAACTTAATGGTATCTTCCATCTTGCCGTCTCGTTCAATGGAAACCATCTTGTAAACAGCGCCCAATGCTGGTTGATCGAAAGCCGTAATTAATTTGGTACCTACGCCCCAAACATCAATCTTGGCCCGCTGCATCTTCAACGACATGATGGTCTTTTCGTCTAAGTCATTGGAAGCATAGATTTTGGCGTCCTTATAACCGGCTTCGTCTAACTGTTCACGAACCCGCTTTGACAGATAGGCCATATCACCTGAGTCAATTCGAACACCCAAGAAATTAATCTGATCGCCCATTTCGTTAGCAACCCGAATGGCACTAGGTACCCCACTTTTAATCGTATCGTAAGTATCAACTAGGAACACGCAATCCTTATGTGTCTCCGCGTAAGCCCGAAAAGCATCGTAGTCGTTCCCATAAGTTTGAACCAGGGAATGGGCATGAGTTCCACTGATGGGAATTCCAAAAATCTTACCGGCCCGGACGTTAGAAGTCGCGTCAAAGCCACCAATGTACGCTGCCCGAGTTCCCCAAATAGCAGCGTCGAATTCCTGTGCCCGTCGTGAACCAAATTCCATGATGCCATCATTACCTGCAACCGAGCGGATCCGGGCTGCTTTAGTCGCAATCAGTGTCTGATAATTCACGATGTTCAACACAGCCGTCTCGATTAACTGACAGTCAGCCAATGGGCCTTCGACTTGCATCATTGGTTCATTACTGTAGACTAATTCACCTTCCACAGCAGAGCGAATCGTTCCCTTAAACTGAAAGTCACTCAAATACTGTAATAATTCAGGTGAATAATCTGTGGTTTCTTTTAAATATTCAATATCTGTTTTTGAAAAGTGTAATTGTTCGATATAATTAATGATGTGTTCTAGTCCTGCAAAAACAGCAAATCCATTTTTAAAGGGCATATCACGAAAGTAAACTTCGAAGATAGCTTGCTTATTTTGAATTCCTTTTGCAAAATAAGTTTGAATCATACTTAATTCATACGCATCCGTGTGCAAGGTTGTGCTATCATCTGGATACTGCTTTGCCATGGTTGTAAAACTCCTTTGACTGATTGATATTTCTACTTATGAGAACTATTCTATCATTAATCTGAATTATCGTCAGTTAAACAGAAGCTTTTAAGACTAATTCTAGAATGGATGGTTATTATGTCTAAAGAATTCCCACTGGTCAATGTGCTCAACGTGCCATTTATCAATACAACTCAAGCAGCCTTTTTAACCACGGTTGAATCACGAATCAACGCTCGGCTCAACACGTTTATCGTGACGGCTAATCCCGAGATCGTCATGTATGCCCGAGAAAATCCCGATTACCAGCGGATTCTAAGCAATGCCGACTACATCACACCAGACGGAATTGGTATTTTAAAGGGTGCTGCAATTTTGGGCACTCCCATGCCCGAGCGAATTACCGGCTACGATACCATGCTGGCGCTACTCAAATGGGGAAATGAACAACAGAAGTCCGTGTACCTTGTGGGTGCTAAGCCTGAGGTAATCACCGATGTGGCTACCGTGGTGGCTGACCGCTACCCGCACCTGAACGTAGTGGGCACCAATGATGGCTACTTCGCAGATTTTGCACCGATTGCACAGGACATCGCTAAGACTAAGCCGGATATGGTGTTCTTAGCAGTTGGCTTCCCTAAGCAAGAACAGCTGATCGCTGATTACCGACACCAAAATAACGGTTTATGGATGGGTGTTGGCGGCAGCTTTGACGTCCTCAGTGGTCATACCAAGCGGGCACCGAAGTTCTTTCAACAACATCATCTAGAGTGGTTTTACCGCTTGATTACGGAGCCAACTCGATTCAAACGTATGATGGTCCTACCGCGTTACCTTAACACGGTTAAAAAAGCGGCACGTCATCAAAAGTAAGCTGAGTATGAAAAGAGCCTAGAAGTCATTGACCTCTAGGTTCTTTATTATTTTTCCAGTACAAACTCAAATCGTTCACCAACGTATTGAGTCCTAACGTATTCAAACGGTCTGCCATCCTGCAGATATGAAATTTGCCGTAAACGTAAGATGGCATCGCCTCGCTTAATATCCAAAAACTCAGCAATTCTTTCTGAGGCAGAGGATGCTGATACCATTTGTTTAGCGTGTCCAGGAACCAAGCCTTTTTTAGTTTCCAAAGTTCGGTACAGAGATTCTGACACTTCCTGTTTTGAAAGGCCATCCACAATCTCTAAGGGAATGGTTGCCACTTCAAAGCTAATCGGCACATCATCACCATAACGCACCCGTTCCATTCGCAGCACTTGGGTATCATCCTTAAGCTCCAGCTTCTCACTTTCACTCAAAGATGGGCTCATAACGTGGTAGGAAATCGTCTTACTGGATGGTTTCTTACCCTGGGCAAGCATGAGATCAGTAAATCCAGTGACCCCTGACATTTTTTCCTGTACTTTTTGATTTGCCACAAAAGTACCGGAGCCAACAAAGCGCTCTAAAATTCCCTCTTCGACTAAGGTTTGAATCGCTTGTCGAAGTGTCATTCGACTGACATGGAATTGTACGGCTAACTCACGTTCAGAAGGAATACGATCGCCCACTGACCACTTACCAGCCTCGATTGCTTTCTTGATTTCATTATGAATTTGAATATAGACAGGTGATCCCATAAAATTTACGACCTTTCTTATCTAACTAATCAGTTTGACCAGCGTCAAATTCGCGGCCATAACTATAAGTTGTTTGTAGGTTAAGTGCTCGATCAAAGACGTTCAGATCAGCATCTAACCCTGGTAGAAGTTTGCCCTTTTGAGTCAAACCGAATTCTTCTGCTTGGTTAACAGATGACATTTGAACCGCATCTTCAATTGTGCAGCCGGTGAAGGAGATCACGTTACGAAAGGCATCATCGTAGCGTAGGACTGAACCCGCTAAATTACCGGTTTCAAGGCGAGCTTGCTTATCCTTAACGATCACTTTTTGACCGCCCAGCTCACTGACCCCTTCAGGCATCCCTTTGGCCCGCATTGAATCAGTCACCAACTCGATCCGGTGCGGTCCCTTTTGTTCGTACGCCAACTTAATCATATCTGGAACGATATGGAACCCGTCACAGATCAATTCGGCATACATATTATCTTCTAACATGGCGTGACCCGTAACTCCTGGTTCGCGGTGCTTGAACTCACGCTGAGCGTTGTATAGGTGAGTTACATGAGTGGCCCGACTAGCGAGCATTTGCGCCCGGGTAGCGTTACTGTGACCTACTGATGGCACAATATCGTGTTCGAGACAGTAATCCTCAAAAGCTCGTGAACCCTCATCTTCAGGTGCATAAGTGATTAATTTGACTAAACCACCAGAGAGTTCGTTCCAATGATCCAGCAGTGACACATCGGGATCCTTGATGTACTTTTCCGGTTGAGCACCCTTATAAATTGCCGCGATAAAGGGCCCTTCCAGGTGCACGCCCTTAATAACGGGGTTAACTTTAGCTGCTTCTTTAATGCCCGTCATCGCATGAGCAATATTGTCATTGGACTGGGTCATGGTCGTCGGAAATACCGTGGTAATCCCTTCCTTGACCATCAAGTTCACCATCTGATCAATCTGTTCAGCGTCACCATCCATGGAATCGAAACCATAACCACCATGCGTGTGGACGTCAATGAAGCCAGGAACGATCACCTTGCCGTTAACAAACTTAACTTCGTCGTTTGGTTGTGCCCGATAATCATTCATCTGCCCAACCGCTTCAATCGTCTTATTAAAACGAATATAACCATCTGTAATAACGTCTTCACCAGTGTAAATTGTCGCGTGTTTCAACACGATACTCATATAAACTCTTCCTCCTAATCAACTCTCATGTACTCGTTGAAGTTTACGAGTTTATTATATACTGGTATAGACCATGTTGCAAGCCCGTTGTATCGGTGTTCACTGGCTTTTGCGTGAGGAATCCTAATCAGCGTTATCACGGGCAATGGTGGCGTCGATTCCCTTTACTACTGAGGTCATAAAGCCGGCTTCTTCCATCGCGAGTAATCCAGCGACAGTACTGCCGCCTGGTGAAGAAACTTGGTCAATCAAGCCAAATGGATTTTCGTCAGACTTTAAAACCATCTCCGCTGAACCCATGACTGCTTGTGCAGCAATCTTAGTGGCTGCAGCTTTAGTCAACCCATGCTTAACGCCGGCACGACTCAAACAATCAATGAAGAAATAGACGTAAGCAGGACTAGACCCCGCTAAGGCTGAAAAGGTTGAAAAATCAGACTCGGGTAATGTGACAGTACTCCCAATTTGGTCAAACAAGCCAACCGCTTGTTGTTTAGGTTCGCCAGTAAGATTTTCGTTGGCATGAACAGCTGTCATACCGGCGCCAATGGCAACATTCAAGTTAGGCAGTGTCCGTAAAATGGGTAAATCATACCCGGCTAATTCCTCTAGCCGCTCAAGTGATAGTCCGGCAACGATTGAAATCAACGTTTTAGTTTTAGGGTCAAGCTGATCTCTAATCTCTTGAACTACCGGAGTAGCAACATTAGGTGTCACCGCTAAGACAACCACATCACTAGCTTTAGCCACTTCTGTGTTAGTGTTCATTGCAGTAACGCCAGTTTTTTTCGCCACTGCTTCGTAGGTTGACGCATGAGCACTGTGAATCAATATATTTGCTGGAGAAATTTTGGCTTGCTTAAGCAGACCAGTGATAATTGCCTGCGCCATACCACCGACACCGATGAATCCAATCTTCATGAGTATCACTCCTAAACGTCTTGATTAAACAGAATTAAGTTAGCTCTATTATATCAAAGATTACGTGAAGACACAGACTTTTCACAAATGAACTTGAGTGATGAATTCGCGATTCAAAGCGAAACCAAAAAACGGCTTATCAGCATCCCGTAAAGGATGTCGATAAGTCGTTTTTCGCGTTACTTGGCTTCAAGTCTAAAGACTAACTACGATTATTCATCGTCGCGTTTCTTACGCTTGAGTCCAAGTGCAGCTAACAAGCCTAACAATCCGAGGCCAATCGTTGCACCTACAGAATTCTTTTGGTCGTTAGTTTGTGGCAATTTACCTTGAGCAACTGTCTTCTGGTTCTGACTAGAAACGTTACCGTTTGTGCCGGTTACAGAAGCTTGGTTGTTCCCAACAGATTGATCCCCAGCAACATTAGTTGAAACGTTGGCGTTGCCTGTGTTATCACCAGTGGTCGAACCGCCATTTGACGACTCGCCATTAGGTGTCTTCACTGCAGTACCTTCATTTGAACCAGTTGTTGTGTCAGTACCAGTTGAACCAGTACCGTTACCAGTTGAGGTATTGGTATTTCCACCTTCGTTATCAGTATTACCAGTTGGGTTGTTGCCATTATCACCCGGTTTGCCAGGATTTCCATTCGTGTTGCCACTCTTTTCCACGCTGACAGGTTCTGGCATCATGCCAAAGGTAATGCTGCCATCTGGCGTAACCGTCTCAGTTACACTAGGTGCATCTCCTGGCTTGTGAGTCAATTGAATACCATTTGGCTCGTTATTAGTCAAGGTTGTCTTACCAGCTGTTGCCGTGTTACCTGGTGTGACAGTTTGACTAGGCAAGCTAGGCTGACCATTAGGAGTTTCAGTGAAGACTGCGTTACCGGTCTTATCGATCGTTACCTTAGTCTTATCACCATCGCCCCAAGTCTTATCAATCTGGGTAACAGCACCGCTGCCATCAACTTTGGTGTCGGTAGTACCGCCATCTGGATCCTTCGTCGTTGTAGTGACGTAGTAACCATCCTTCGTCGTCGAAACAGGTTCAGGAACTTTCCAGAATGAACTCGTGCCATCTGGGTTGATCGTCTCGCCGGTCTGGTCAGTAGTTGGCTTACCGTTGGTATCGGTTCCTGGCGTGTCATGCGTCATCGTCACGCCTGGGTTATCGTTCGTAACGGTCGTCTTACCCGTCTTGACCGTTTCGCCTGGGTTGACTGTGACTGCTGGCAAGCT
>NZ_JAAXLJ010000080.1 GCF_012641075.1 Secundilactobacillus angelensis
CAAGCTGTGGGAGTACCAGAAGGGACACCGCTTAAATCAATTGATGACTTCACTAAATTAATAACCGGTGTGCCAGTCAATGTGTATGTAAAGAAAGAAGAAAACACGTATCAAGGAAATACCACAATGGTCAATCGGGTAGCGCCATGGAACTTTAGCGCGACCAAGTTCCCAGACGTTCAGCATGAATACAAGGATGGTTCTAAACCAGCTGCTAAGCAACCAGTAGCTAGTGGTAAGAACCCGTTTCCTAGTGATGCCGATACTGTTGATGTTTCAGATTCAGACTTACCCTTTTAATTCGGAGGTAGCAAATGTATGAACTCATACCAGACGAACTCAAGTCCCTAAAGACTTGGGGTCTGTACAAACTGATTTGGAAACCAGAACGTAAAAAATATACCAA
>NZ_JAAXLJ010000081.1 GCF_012641075.1 Secundilactobacillus angelensis
GTAGCAAATGTATGAACTCATACCAGACGAACTCAAGTCCCTAAAGACTTGGGGTCTGTACAAACTGATTTGGAAACCAGAACGTAAAAAATATACCAAGATCCCCATTGACCCCCACACAGGGAGAGATGGAAAATCCAATGATCCATCAACGTGGACAGATTTTAAAACGGCTTTGCAAGCTATGCAAGACTTAGGCATGGACGGTTTAGGCTTCTACTTTCAACCGCCATACATTGGTATTGATGTGGACCACATCGGGGTTGACTTAGATCAGTGGAAAACGGGTGACAAAGCTAATGCTGTACAAGCCTTCATGAATCTCACTCATTCCTACATGGAAACCAGTGTTTCTGGTGAAGGCATTCATATCATTGTGAAGGGCGAGATTCCAGGTACC
>NZ_JAAXLJ010000082.1 GCF_012641075.1 Secundilactobacillus angelensis
GTAGCAAATGTATGAACTCATACCAGACGAACTCAAGTCCCTAAAGACTTGGGGTCTGTACAAACTGATTTGGAAACCAGAACGTAAAAAATATACCAAAATCCCGATTGATCCCTACACAGGGAGAGATGGAAAATCCAATGATCCAAGTACTTGGACGGATTTTAAAACGGCTTTGCAAGCTATGCAAGACTTAGGCATGGACGGTTTAGGCTTCTACTTTCAACCGCCATACATTGGTATTGATGTGGATCACATTGGGATTGATTTAGACCAGTGGAAAACGGGTGACAAAGCTAACGCTGTACAAGCCTTCATGAATCTCACTCATTCCTACATGGAAACCAGTGTTTCTGGTGAAGGCATTCATATCATTGTGAAGGGCGAGATTCCAGGTACC
>NZ_JAAXLJ010000083.1 GCF_012641075.1 Secundilactobacillus angelensis
CAGATCAGGGACATTGGTTAAATCGACTTGTCCGTTGGCATAAGCAGTTAAAATTTGCTTGGCTAATTCTTCGTTTTGGCTCATCGTTCGAGACCTCCTCGGTCGTGATAGTAAGTTTGCGTAGATCGTTCAGGCGCACGTTGTGGCTTCGGTGCAGTACGTTTCGCTAAATCTTGCTTAACCTCTTTGTGTTGTGCTTGCTCTTTGCGAGCCATATCGGCCTTGAAGCGACTAGCCACGTCTTGATATAAATGCTGGTCGGCTAGTCGTTGCTTAATTTGCTTTGCAAATCCGTGTACTGCGTCAGTAAATCGTTGTAAGCCGTCTGCAATGGTGCGAACTGCTGGTCTAATTCGCTGGTAGATTTGTTCAGCATGACT
>NZ_JAAXLJ010000084.1 GCF_012641075.1 Secundilactobacillus angelensis
AAAAAATGGTCAAAGAAGCGGCCGCTCAACAAATGGCACATACCTACAGCACGACTGATTTCCACGCCAAGCAGGAAGAAGCCTTAGCCCACGAAAAAGCGTGGTATCACCAAGAAATTGACCGCATTTTGCAAGAAAAACTGACTGAAATCGAGCCTAAAACGCTGAAAGGCGCTGTTACTGACCAATTAAAACAGCAACTAGCCGACCTTGAGCATCAGCAAGCCGAATTTGAAGCCACGGTCGAACGTGCAAAAAGCACGGGTAACCGGCAGTTTTGGCAGTCTTTGATACCAGTTTTAGCTGGTACCTCTGTCTGTTTACTACTCGTTGCGGTCATTTTCTTTGTGCTTGAAAAGCTAATCTATCAAGGCCT
>NZ_JAAXLJ010000085.1 GCF_012641075.1 Secundilactobacillus angelensis
ACTCATCTCACCGCCCCATTCCAAACAGTTAAATTTGGTTAGAGCATAACACATAATTCGGCAAACCTCCATGCAAGGTATAGCCCAATATACTTTACCTTGTAAAGTTTGGGCTCTACCGAGGGTCGCCTTGCCAGCGGGACAGACCCCACCGCTCATTTTTCTAGCGAAAAATCTTGCTCTCGTGGCAGTTAATTTTAGCTGTTCTCTTCCGCCAAAATAATCGCCACTCACTAGCTTAATTTTTCTAAGAAAAATTGACGCCCGAATTAAAAAAAATCTCGGCTATCTTTTCCGCCGAGATTCCTTTAATTCGCAAAACCGAAATTTTTGATCCACAAAAACCATGGAACAAAATTTCAAAAATCACTA
>NZ_JAAXLJ010000086.1 GCF_012641075.1 Secundilactobacillus angelensis
AAGCTTTTTGAGCCACCGTCGGTGTATCAGCAGTATACCCTGGAATCGTTGGTGCTGTTTGGGCATCGTAGGCATCCTGCGCTGTCGCTACACTGGCACCAGTAACTTCATCCGTTGAGACATTCCACTTCATGGTCTGCGTCTGCGTTTCTGGTACTTGACCCGGATAGTTTGGATCATCCACTTTGTAAGTGATCGTCCGCGTCGTCGTTGTGGTGCTGTGGTCAACCGCATGATCCAAATGGATCTTAACGGTTTGATCCGTACCAGTCGTAAACTGGTACGTGCCGCTGGCCGCTTGCCCTTTAGCTAAGACATACTTAGCAGGCACATTATCCGCCGTCCAGGCGGCACTGCCGAAAGTCTGACC
>NZ_JAAXLJ010000087.1 GCF_012641075.1 Secundilactobacillus angelensis
TAGACTTAAACGCTGGGTACATCAATCTAGTCCCACGTCTGTTTCCAAATGCGAAAATAGTTGTGGATCGTTTTCATATCGTTCAGATGGTTTCAACTGCGCTCAACATGGTTCGCGTACAGGTGATGAAGACCGTTCCCAAAAGCAGTAAAGAATACCGTTTTATGAAGCGCGAGTGGAAAGTCTTTTTGAAGCGCTTTGAGGAACTTGATGCCGTTAGACCAACGTACCACTCCAGCGTCGGTTATTACGATACAGCCGTTAACCTGATTGCCATGTGCCTTGATTTAGATTCCGACTTCCGTACCGCATATGAAACTTATCAAGCGATTCTTTCGGCAGTTAAGGAGCGTGATGTGACTGC
>NZ_JAAXLJ010000088.1 GCF_012641075.1 Secundilactobacillus angelensis
TGCTGCCAATTGGGTTCGAAGTAGGTTTCAGATTGCATCAACATGCGGGCAACAAAGCTAGCAGAAGTCGCCAATTCGTTAGCGATATGTTTTAGTGAGACCGGCTCTGCGAGTCGTTCTAAGCATTCTTGACGAGTGGGATTGGAAATTGAACAGTGTTTCGGTACTAAACTGGTTTGAGCTAAGAAGGTCCGCTGACATTCCTTACATTTGAAATTACGTCGATTTAACTTTAACAGCACGTTATTACCAAGGGTTTGGACAAAGCGGACATTAGTTTCTCGCCAGCCATAGTTAATGATTTTATGATCATTAACCACTCCACAATGCGGACAGGCTTTTGGCCGATAGGTCAATTTGCC
>NZ_JAAXLJ010000089.1 GCF_012641075.1 Secundilactobacillus angelensis
CAGTGACGGTCACAACGCTCGTTGTGCCTGTCCCATCAGTCGTTGGCGTCGTTTCGATAACGGCTACCGTCTTGTCGCCATCGGACCAGTTCTTGGTAATTTCAGTAACTGCTCCGCTGCCATCGACTTTGGTATCGGTAGTCCCGCCTTCTGGATCAGTCGTCGTAGTGACGTTGTAGTAATCCTTAGGGTCGACTGAGGTACCTTCGCCGACTTCACTCTTGAAGTCTGGATCGTACTTGACCGCCTGATCCACGCTGGCGCTGTAACCTGTTTCAGCTGGGTCGGTCCCCTTAATGGCTGCATCGAAGCTGGCGCTGGTGTAATCATCGGTTCCACCTGCGGTGATCGTTGCAGTATAG
>NZ_JAAXLJ010000009.1 GCF_012641075.1 Secundilactobacillus angelensis
CTTCGAACATAAATCAACCCCCGGTATTTTTGTCCTAAGCCCCTTCCACTCCGCTCTCTAAACGCTTTCCTTCACACCTTACTTCAATCCAATCCTCCCAAAAATCTCATCAACCCTGCGGATATGATAATGGTAATCAAAGGCATCGTCAATATCATCCTCTGATAGATGCGACATGATGGTTTCGTTTCCTTCCACTAGTGGTCGGAACTGAACGCCTTCATCCCAAGCCTTTGCTGTTAGTGGTTGAACCAAATCATAGGCCGTTTCTCTAGTTAAACCAGCATCAATCAGCTTCAACATGACCCGCTGGCTGTAAATCAGGCCATAGGTCAAAGTCATATTATGCTTCATCCGCTCTGGGAAGACCGTCAGATTCTCAACGATTCTTGCGAAGCGATGCAACATATAATCCAACGTTGCTGTTGTGTCTGGCAAAATAATCCGTTCAGCTGATGAATGGGAAATATCACGTTCATGCCATAGGGAAACATCTTCATATGCAGTTTGAACATGGCCCCTCAATACTCGAGCCAGTCCGGTAATATTTTCTGAGCCAATTGGGTTACGTTTATGCGGCATAGCTGATGAACCCTTCTGCCCTTTATTGAAATGTTCCTCAACTTCATGAATTTCAGAACGCTGCAACGAACGAATTTCAGTGGCAAATTCTTCTAAACTTGTGCCAATCAGTGCTAATGTCGCAATGTAGTTAGCGTGCAAATCACGCGGTAGGACTTGGCTAGTGATTTCTTGAGCTCGGATCCCTAATTTATCGCAGACGTATTTTTCAACGAATGGTGGCACGTTGGCAAAAGTACCCACTGCGCCACTGATCTTACCTGCTTCAACTTCCTTCGCCGCTGCGTTAAAGCGATCAATGTCGCGGTTAATTTCAGAATACCAGCGGGCTAATTTAAGTCCAAAAGTAGTTGGCTCCGCTTGAACACCGTGTGTCCGGCCAATCATCACAGTATCCTTATACTTAAGCGCTTGTTGTTTAACAACTTCTTTTAAATGTAATAAATCCTGTCGTAACAGTTCGTTGGCCTGCTTCAACCGGTAACCTTGCGCTGTATCCACAACGTCGGTACTAGTCATGCCATAATGGATCCACTTGCGTTCTTCCCCTAGTGATTCAGAAACGTCACGGGTGAACGCCACAACATCATGATGAGTAACAGCTTCGATTTCGGCAATTCGATCCTCATTAAAGGTAGCTTTCTCGTTAATCTTGTCAACGTCTGCTTGAGGGACGACGCCTAACTTAGCCCACGCTTCATCCACCGCAATTTCGACTTCCAGCCAAGATTGGTACTGGTTATGGAGTGACCAAATTTTCGCCATTTCTGGGCGTGTATATCTTTCGAGCATTGTAATCCTCATTTCTGATTGATTTCATTAAAAGACGAACATTATTTGAAATTCAACACTGAATTTCCACTAAAATCATAACATAATATAATCATCATTGCATGCTTAATTTAATGATATGGCGTTTAATCGTTAATAAAAACTCCACTATTAGCTATCGATACAACAAATAAGAACGTTTGCGGAATATATCTTGATATTATTCGTATTTCTCTTGCTTTTTTGTCTTCAACTTGTTAGTATATAAATTGCTGGGTTGTTCGTGTTTAACTTCCACAGCAATTTAAAGATATGAGGTGTTCTAATGTCATCTATCGTAGTAGTAGGGAGTCAATGGGGCGACGAAGGTAAGGGTAAAATTACTGACTTTCTGAGCAAGCAGGCAGATGTTGTCGCGCGTTATCAAGGTGGCGACAATGCTGGGCATACCATTGTCTTTAAAGGTGAAACTTACAAGTTACACTTAATTCCATCTGGGATCTTCTACTCAGACAAGTTAAGTGTCATTGGTAACGGTGTTGTACTTAACCCTAAATCATTGGTTGAAGAACTCCATTACCTACACGACCGCAACGTTTCTACGGATAATCTGCGGATTTCTAACCGGGCACACGTTATTTTGCCCTACCACATCCTCATTGATCAATTACAAGAAGCAGCCAAGACAGCTAAAATTGGAACAACTAATAAGGGTATCGGTCCAGCTTACATGGATAAAGCTGAGCGAATCGGTATCCGGGTAGCTGATTTACTTGAAAAAGATACTTTTGAAGAAAAACTCCGTCAAAATCTCGAGGAAAAGAACGAAATGATCACGAAGCTGTATGATCATGAACCATTGAAGTTTGAAGATATTTACGAACCCTTCTATGAATATGGTCAAGAAATTAAACAGTACGTGACTGACACATCAGTCGTCATCAACGATGCCATTGATGCAGGTAAGCACGTTCTCTTTGAAGGTGCTCAAGGCGTCATGTTAGATATCGACCACGGAACTTATCCATTCGTCACTAGTTCCAGCCCTGTTGCCGGTGGGGTAACGATTGGTAATGGCGTTGGTCCTTCTAAAATCGACGAAGTGGTTGGTGCCTGCAAAGCCTACACTTCCCGAGTCGGTGACGGACCATTTCCAACTGAATTGAATGACGAAACTGGCGACTTCATCCGTGAAGCTGGCCACGAATACGGGACCGTTACTAAGCGTCCTCGCCGTATAGGCTGGTTTGATTCCGTTGTTATGCGCCATGCTAAACGGGTGTCTGGTTTAACTCACCTTTCACTCAACTGCTTGGACGTACTGACCGGGCTTAAGACTTTGAAGATTGCTTCGGCCTACGAACTTAATGGCAAAACGATTTACCACTACCCTGCTAGTCTGAAGGAACTTAGAAACTGTAAACCAGTCTACGAGGAATTTCCAGGCTGGGATGAAGATATTACCGGTGTTAAGAATTTTGAAGATTTGCCAGTTAACGCTCAAAACTATGTTAACCGTTTGGCTGAACTGGTCGGTGTCGATATTGCCACCTTCTCAGTTGGCCCTGACCGGAATCAAACCAACGTTTTAATTGACGCTTGGCAAGATACCGATACAACCGTTAAAGAATAAGGAGACATGCAATGATGAACCCAGAAGTATTTGACTACGAAGACATTCAACTGATCCCAAATAAATGTATTATTGAGAGCCGATCCGAAGCCGATACTTCAGTCAAATTTGGTCCACGGACATTCAAGATCCCGGTGGTTCCCGCCAATATGGAAACCGTGATTAACGACGACCTGGCTGTTTGGCTGGCGCAACACGAATATTTCTATATCATGCACCGTTTCCAACCAGAAAAGCGACACGACTTCGTTAAGATGATGCACGGTAAAGACCTCTTTGCTTCAATTAGTGTCGGCGTTAAGCAGGAAGAACTTGATTTCATTCAGGAGTTAGCAGCTGCCAACGATGTCCCAGAATATATCACCATCGACATCGCGCATGGGCATTCTAACTCCGTGATTCGAATGATTCAGCACATCAAGAAATACCTGCCTGATAGTTTCGTCATTGCTGGTAACGTTGGTACGCCCGAAGCTGTCCGGGAACTGGAAAACGCCGGTGCCGACGCTACTAAAGTGGGCATTGGTCCAGGTAAAGCCTGCATCACCAAACTCAAAACCGGGTTCGGTACCGGTGGTTGGCAATTAGCAGCGTTACGGCTTTGCTCTAAAGCTGCTAGCAAGCCTCTCATCGCTGATGGCGGCATTCGCTATAATGGCGACATTGCCAAATCAATTCGCTTCGGTGCGACCATGGTCATGATTGGTTCACTGCTGGCCGGACATCAACAATCTCCCGGTAGCATCATCAAAATTGATGGTAAAACCTACAAACAATACTGGGGTTCTGCTTCAGAAACGCAAAAGGGCGCCTATCGTAACGTTGAGGGTAAACAAATGCTTGTCCCTTACCGTGGTGATATTGCTGATACAC
The DNA here is from genome assembly GCF_012641075.1 of Secundilactobacillus angelensis. Taxonomy (GTDB): domain Bacteria; phylum Bacillota; class Bacilli; order Lactobacillales; family Lactobacillaceae; genus Secundilactobacillus; species Secundilactobacillus angelensis. The sequence goes on from NZ_JAAXLJ010000009.1 coordinate 3,860, forward strand.
TGTCAGAAATGCAACAAGACCTGCAAAGCTCGATTTCTTATGCCGGTGGTAGCAAACTGATGGATATCCGCCTGGTTGACTACGTAGTGGTTAAAAACTCAGTTCTAAACGGCGATTCTTATTAATCTATATATAAAGATGACCAACGATTTGCGAATCGTTGGTCATCTTTTGTTTGCTAAAATATCAGTCTTCCTAATGGCTTTTCAAACTGCCAATGTTTATAATCAACGTGATTGGTAACCAGCTCTGCAAACAACACCACTAATTTAGAGAGGCGGTGGGCAGTATGCCACTAATGAGAATTGATATGTTGAAGGGCCGCAATGAGGAAGAAATCAAACAAATCCTCGATATTTCCTATCGAGTGATGTTAGATGCTTTTAACGCCCCTGAAGGTGACCGTTATCAAGTCGTCGCACAACACGAACCGTATGAAATGCAGATCCTCGATACCGGTTTAGGATTTACCCGTACCGAAAAGGTATTGGTCTTTAGCATTACTTCACGACCTAGAACGCAAGAACAAAAGGAAACTTTCTACCATAATCTAGTTAAGGAACTTTCAGATCAAGCTGGCGTTCGACCCGAGGATGTCATGGTCAACTTAACCATGAATTCAGACGCTGATTGGAGTTTTGGCAACGGCAACGCGCAATTTTTGACTGGTGAACTTTAGAATATGTTTGTGACATAAGTCTATCTCGACAAGGATTTAGTTCAATTTCTCAACTCACACACATCCTAAAATTTGCTTTAGTTCGTGACTTGCATATAGCCTTAACCTGTTCCACAACTTCAGATTCCGGCCATATAACACCAAAAACGCCATCCCGATAAAACCCATCGGAATGACGTTTTTGGTATTATATTCTGGAATCTACCGAGTTGTGTCACAGCCTCATGATTAGTGATGATATTTTGCAACCACCAACTGATTATTTCTGAACTCTGCTAAATAGACGTCCTTGATACGTTCGATTCCTTGTCGGCGCAAGGCTTCTTCTAACCACGCCTGATCCTTTTCCATCAGGTCAAGAACGTCCGGATCCACTGTACCATCCGTAATCACCGGGAACTTAATGTTAGCGTCACCCTGATTGACAATCGTCAGCTGACCGCTTTGCTCCAATACGGCGCGCTTGACCATGGTCACATCAGTCACGCCAGCCATTCTCAGCTTTAAAGCGACTTCTTTGGCGGGCAAGTTCGCTCGCAAACAATTTTCCACTAATATTTCGCCGTTTCGAACCACGGTTACCGGATCGCCATTTAGAAATTTTTGCATCACCTGACTATGTATCGTGACATATCGCATGATCAAAATCAGTAATGACCAGATCAGTAAAATGATAATGAATTGAATGAGCGTAATACTTGGATTATAGAGCACACCACCAACGATGCCACCTAATACATAGTTTTGAATTTGGTCCATCGCTGAAGTTGGGGCTAAGTTACTCTTCCCAGTCAGATTAATTAAAACGGTAATGAACAAAAAGCCAATCACTAATTTGATTAACACATCACTATACGCAAACATTAGTATTCCCCCACTACTTTCAGTTTTGTTTTTGTTAACTGGACGTTAATTTTCTCAGTCATAAAGCCGGATTGATCATCGTTATACAGCACCCGATAATACTGATGGTGCTGGCTATCCCGAACCAACATTTGATCACTGGCTGTAGCTGTATTGGTTTGCAGATCTCGCGGTGAGACGTGATTTTGCTTTGCAATCCTGCTTAGGATCCCCAACACATTATTACTATTATGCTTAGTATTTTGAAGGATTGAAAAATTTTGAAACTGAAAACTAATTAACAATAGACTCGCTGTCAAAAAGATCACTAGCAAATCACGGTATTTTACTGAAGTTCGATCCCGAAAATACTTTAGAAAAACCACCGCTGCCGCAATCAACAGAATGGTTAAAATTGTGAGTCGAATATAGCTCGTGGTGAAGTTTTGATTTTTCAAGTATGAATAAGTGTAAAAAGTCATCACAAAATGATTCCTCCCTTGGCAAGGTTGCCCGATATTTAGATTCTACCACGCTCGTAAAGTTACCTTGATACTCAACTAAATAAAGCAGATGAACAAGATTACAAGTCTTTGACCATCTGCTTTATAAATTATTTTGGAATTTTTTTAAGACTTTGCTGCACTAGTTTGTGGTAACCTCTTCAAACCAATTCCCGTGTACCCACTCAGAATTGAGAAGACCGGCGACAAAAGGCTGAAGAAACAAAACGGTAGAAATGCTAACGTGCTGACACCTAACGTCCCAGCGGCAAAGGAACTAGCAACGCCCCACGGTACTAAGTAGTTGATAACTGTACCACCATCTTCCAATACTCGACTCAATGCCAGGTTATCAAGGCCATGATCATTGAACGGCTTCTTAAAGGCTTTACCAGGTAAAATTGTCGATAGGTATTGCTCTCCTACGAACAGATTCACACCGATTCCAGCAAAGATTCCGGCGGTTACTAAATCCCCGTTACGATGCAGGCGTGAGACTAACGGCTTCATGGCAATTTGAATCAAATCAAATTTCATCAGTAGGCCACCCAGTGAAAGGGTCATGAAGATCAGCGAGACGGTCCCCATCACAGACGAAATACCACCCCGACTCAGTAAAGCATCCACCGCTTGATTACCGGTGTGAGAAACAAACCCCGTCTCCATCATTTTTACCAAATCCGGAATCTTAGTTGCTGGATTTTCAATAAAAATCATGACGACAGCCACTGTAATATTGATCAATAACGTACCAATCGCTGGAATCTTCATGAACGCACACACGAACATCAGCAAAATCGGTAATGCCGCCCACCAGGTGATGTCATAGTGACCGCTAAGGATGTTCACCGTTGAAGACACCTTAGTCAGTGCATCACTGCTGGCAGCACCGTGACCTAAAATGGCGTATAAGATCAGCGAAACTAAGAAGGCTGGAATCGTCGACCACATCAGGTTCTTAATATGCTTAAACAAATCGGCATCCGCAATCGCTGACGCCAAATTAGTTGAGTCTGATAGAGGTGACGTTTTATCGCCAAAAATAGCACCAGAGATAATTGCCCCTGCAACCAGTGCGGGATTCAAGTTCATCGTAGTTCCCATCCCAAACAGCGCGATTCCAACGGTTGAAATCGTGGTAAAGGCGCTCCCAATCGAAGTCCCAATCAGCGCGCAAACAATAAACACTGATGGCACAAACCATTGAACACTAAGCATATGAAAGCCAGCCACCATTAAGGATGGAATAATTCCAGCTGCGATCCAAACACTAATTAATACCCCAATCAAAATAAAGATAAAAATTGGTACGATTCCTGTCGTGACACCTTCTGTAATCCCCTTATGAATCTCATTCCAACTGAAGTGCCGAAATCTAGCCCACAGCAGTACTAGGGCAATCACCACCAGTACTGGAATCTGCGGACTAATTTTAAAGCCAATCACCCCTACCCCCATCACCACTAACATTATTAATAAAACGGCGATTGCTTCGCCAAATTTTACGTCTGATCTTTTTTCCATCGTTAACAACCCCTTCGAATAAAAAATCGTCCCTGCTACGTCAAAGACGCAACAGGGACGATTGGACTAACCGTGGTACCACCCAGCTTAGAAGTACGCAAATACTCCTCACTCACTAGATGATAACGGATCTAGAACTTTCCGTACGATACTTCTCAGTATTTGGTTACACAGCCCTGATCGGTTCGCAGCAACCACCGACTTTCTGACACCCAGACTGAGCACTACTTGAGTTGAGAAGTAATAAAGTAGACTCATGCTATCATGCTGAAAGGTAATGTGTCAAGCAAAGACCAATTTAAATCAAACTATTGACCCGATCTACCCTTGCTCAATTCATTTCCGCGTCTACCAGCCCTATTTAAACGGCTTAACCCGTTCTTCTTTCGCCCGTTTTTCTAACACATCCGTTAGTCGATTAGTCACACTCAGCGGGACTTGGATAAGCGGCGTCAAAATACTCGGGTGTTCTGGATCTGGTACTTCCGCCGTATTCTTCCGGTCTGGCATCATAGCTTCCAAGTCCACTTTCGTTAAATGAAATTGGCGCGCGTAATAAATCACTTCTTGATAAGCCATATTTTTGAAGTAAAAGTAGTACATAAAACCGGCAGCAGCAATATACCAGAAAACGGTCCATGACAAGCCGATTTTCGCTGGGTCAAGTAACTTGAATTCTACTGCACAGATGACAAAAATCACGTAAATGATAACGGATATCGTCATCCATTTTGCTCGATGCGTCAAAAAATCGCCCCTCTGCTTAGTTGCTTCAATCGTTTAAGAAACCCTATCGTTATTCTAACGAAGCTGAGCTAGTGAAGCAAACCTAACGACAAAAAATAGTCTGAATATCAGTCAGACGACTGCTACTCAGACTATTAAACTTTTTATTTATTTACGGGCACCGTATTCCTGAGACTTTTTCAGCCATTCGGTGTTTTGAGGATCCGGACCAACTCGCTTACCCTGATCTAATTTAGCAATCTCAGCCATTTCAGCTTCATCAAGTCCAAAAGCGAAGATGTCGCGGTTATTTTTAACCCGGTCTTCATGAATTGACTTAGGGATCACGATTTCTTCACGTTGAACGTGCCAACGCAGAATCACTTGTGCTGGTGTCACATTGTGGGTTTTAGCTAATTTTTCAAACAAGGGATCCTTGATGGCGCTGTTTTTACCGCCACCAAGTGGACTCCAAGCTTCATGCTGAATGCCTTGACTCTCTAAATAAGCGTGAAGTTCAGTTTGTTGGAAGTAAGGGTGCGTTTCAACTTGGTCGATTTCTGGTTTGATGTCGGTCTTACTCATTAAGTCTTCCAGTTGATTTTGTTCAAAGTTAGAAACACCGATGTTTTTAATCTTGCCATCGCGGTAAAGATCTTCCATGGCTTTCCAGCTCTCAACGTAACCCGGTGCTGGCCAGTGAATTAAATAAAGATCGAGATAATCCAGACCTAGTTTATCGAGGCTTTCTTGAAAGGCCTGCTTAGTTTCGTCGTAACCGCGAACGTTATTCCAGAGTTTTGAGGTCACAAATAAATCTTTGCGATCCAAACCACTTTCACGAATCGCTTCGCCGACCCACTGTTCATTAGCATAGTAAGCCGCAGTATCAATATGACGGTAGCCGGCTTCTAATGCCCACTTCACCGAGTTTTTAATATCACTTTCGTTATCAACTTGAAAAACACCTAAACCCAATTGAGGAATCGTATTACCATTTGCTAACGGAATCTGAGGAATATCATTATGCACAATTAAAACCACCTTTCGCTATACAATGCTAACTCTAATTTTACCATATTTAATCCTGAGAAATTCGCATCAAATTTTACAAAATGAGCAAAAAATAGTAAACTTTAAGCCTAAATGAGTTAAACTGTCACTAGTAGTATTTCATGGCTTGTTCGCCCGTTCTTGATATTGGAGGTATTTTACGTGAATAATCAAGAACCGCAATCGCGCATGCAACGCTATAATTTCAACACCGACAAGCAATCAGCTTCAAAGCGTAAGCCACCGAAACGGCCATCGCATTTTCGGCAGATTCTCATCAGCATCCTGGTCACATTGGTGCTGGTCATCGGTGTTGGCGTTTGGCTTGCTAACCGCTCGACTAAAGTCGAAAATGGTGCTCAAAACACCGAACAATCTGTTAATGATAATAGTTCAAGTAGTAACACTGGGTCTGATAGCGCATCTGAAAACGATACGCCCAATTCAAACCCTAATAATTCTAGTGCTGGCTCGGCAAACGGGTCAACCTATGCTGATAAAGGGATCACTTCGTCTCAGCGAAGCTCTTTGCAAAGTTCGATTAATCAGGAATCAGATGCAACAATTAAGAACAGCGAACAAAAAAAGCTAGACAACACCAAGCCTAAGGGCAACACTCAGCAGTCGTCTAGCTCCGCCAATACTACTTCTAACTCAGCTGGGTCATCTTCCAAGAAAACCGATAACAGCAACAACAACTCAGGATCCATCACATTCAGTCAGCCCCATACCTTCTCTTCCGTCTCAGACGCCAAGAGTTGGGCCCAAGCCACGAAATCGCAATGGCTGAAGGATGGATATTCCAACTATACGATTACTTCAGATGCACAAGGCAACTACGTGCTTCGTTTTGTGAAGTAATGAGTCGCGCAATATTCAGTCGAACTTGATCAAAAGCAGCGTTCACAAGCTCCCATCAGGGTGCATTGTGAACGCTGCTTTTGAGTACCACTATTTAACTGACTGAAACCGTGAAAAATCGAGTTGCATGATTAGAATAGCAATAATGATCAGCACACCGCCGAGTAACAAGTGCGTTGTAAAGGGTTCGAATCCGAGGACCACTGAGAAAATACTGCCAAACATGGATTCAGTCATCAAAATCAATCCGGCTGGGGTTGGATCGGTAAATCGCTGTCCCAAAATTTGAAGCGTTTGAGCACCAAACGAGGACAAGATACCCAGAACTACCACCGGCCACAGACCAGCCTGCCAATTAATAGCGCTGTAACTGGCATGTTCGAATATGAGTGACCATACCAAGCCAAAACCGCCCTGGGTGATTCCCAACATAAACGACAACGCAAACGGACTGGTACTGGTTGTTCGCATCCCAAAGTAGACAATTTGCAAGGCGTAGAAAAAGGCCGAAATTAACGTTAATAAATCGCCGATATGTAAAGTAAACCCATTTTGAACGACATTGGTTAAAAAGCCCATGCCAATAATGGCAATAATAATTGCGGGGTAACTCTTCGCTTCTGGGCGCCGCTTATAGATAACCCAAATAATGACAGGGATAATCACGACGTAAATCGCAGTCAAAAAAGCGTTATTCGAAGGGGTAGTAAACCGTAATCCCCAAGTCTGAAACTGGTACCCTAAAAAGTTGATAAAGCCGGCAGTTAAACCGGTCCTCAGATCAAGTCTGGTCATTTTGAGAATCGCCTTATGGAAAAAAATAAAAGCTAGACCGGCATAAATGAATCCCCGAATCGCGTTGATCATACCCGCCTGCATATTGGCGTTAGTGGCCAGCTTAGAAAAAATGTATCCGGCGCCCCAAATCATAGCAGCGATAAGCAGCATGAAGTTGGCGTGCCCCTTTGAAATTTGCATGGTTGTTCCTCCAAAAAATAAGGTGCGAGGCCAGGCGATTAGATAGCGGAGTGTAACGGCGTGTCGACAAAGATCCTGGTCTTAGATTTTAGTTGATACGCCGTTACATGTAGCTGTCTGCCTGGAGTAGCCCATTTAGACACCATAACCTCAATCTACCAAAAACGCCAAAGCCAATTGCCGATACAGCAACGTCGCCTGCAAAAACTGATTAATTTCAACATATTCATCCGCTTCGTGAGAAGTATTAGTGCCAGGCCCGTATACAATTGCGGAGAATCGCGCCTTTGATTGCAGAAATTCTGAGGCATCACTAGCTCCGCCAGCACCCACTGGAATGACCCGATTGCCAATCACTCGATGACCGATCTTTTGAGCTAACTTGACCAATGGAGCATCCGGTCGGCCTGGAATGGCCTCCTCTGGATAGCTATACGACAGCTTCAGTTGGAACCCTGGTCTATCGTTTAAGTGATGCACAAGTCTTTCCAGCGTGTCGTATATCATCTGGTTAGGATAAGCGGGAATGGTACGAACGTTAGCCGATAAACGAGCTTTGTCAGGGATTGAGTTGATTTGTTCGCCACCAGAGATCAGGTCAACATTATGCAGAAGACCGCCTAATACCGGATCCATCTTATCGAATTGTTTCATGATTTCAGTCACTTCGTTGTAGAACACAATCAAATTATCAATGGCGTTAATCCCCTTAGCAGACTGCGCACTATGGACAGATTTACCAATGGAATCTACGTGATAATCAATGACCCCGCGAGCGGTGTAGGCAATTTTATCTAACCCAGTGGGCTCGGCAATCACTAAGCCGGCCAAATGATCTGCGTACCCGGCCTTCGTGAGTTGTGCGGCACCGTACTCACCAGTCTCTTCACCCACCGTCGCTAGCAGCCGAACCGAGCCATTTAAGTGGGTGCCGTTTTCCAGTAACTCCAGCATGGCAATCACAATAGCTGCCAGCCCGCTCTTCATATCAGAGGCACCACGCCCAAATAAATGACCATCAACAATTTCTCCAGCGAATGGATCGTGATGCCACGCAGCCAAATTCCCTGGATCCACCACGTCTTCGTGGCCGGATAATCCTAGCTGTTTACCTTCTGGCTGACCGATGGTGACCACCAAATTGTCCCGTCCAGGTGAATACGTCACAAGTTCCACTTTAGCTGACTGGTGATAGGGCTCAAATAAGGACGCCAAGTAATGGGCAACTACAGCTTCATTGCCGTTGACTGACTCGATTTGAACGAGTTTTTGTAAAATTGCAATTTTATCAGTATTCTCCACTTTTGCCTCCACCTTAACATCTTTAAAATAGCATAACCCGCCCAGAAGGCTAAATGCAATGCGAAATCTAGACTATTAGCGATTATTTTGACTTGGTGTCCCCCGTTAAACAGTAGTTGTCGCGCTACAGTTAAATTGCGTTATAATAGAAACAAGTTCAACAAAGGACGTGATACGATGGAAATCAAAGTGCCAGTTACAAACGGTTACTTGCCTGATATCTACGGTAAGTACGCACCCAAGGAGTATCGAATCGATGATGGTCCCGTTCGCTCATTTCCAATTGAAATAAAAGACGCACCTGCAGGGACTGAAACCTATGCAGTTACTATGATCGATCACGACGCAATTCCAGTTGGTGGGTTCACGTGGATTCATTGGGTAGCTGCCAACTTGCCCGGTAATCTAACTGCGATTCCTGAAAACGCCAGCCAGTCTGGCGACGTTCCTATGACTTTCGGTAATAATTCCACTGCCGGACGCTTAGTCAATAACCAAAATCTGCAGACCAGTCAGCACTATACTGGTCCGCTGCCGCCAGATAAGGATCATCGTTATACTGTGACGGTTTACGCTTTGGATGCTAAACTGCCTTTACACGATGGCTTCTGGCTTAACCAGTTACATGACGCGATGGCAGGTCACATACTGGCAGAAGCAACTCAAGTCGTTTTAGGTCGGGTATAGGTCACCCAATTTAAACCTGATTCATCCAATTACAAGCCCAACCTGCTTGATATAGGGGAGTAAGACACATGTTAAAATACAATTCAATCGTTGTACCACTGGATACCTCAAAGTTTGCGGAGTTAGCACTCGCAAAAGCCATCGGTGTTGCAACTCGAAATAAATCACACCTTGATTTGCTGAGTATCATTGATACCCACCAATCCAACTATTACGGCGGATTATCAAACGGTGCCATCGTCAACTCCTTAGTCGAGGATGCAACGGAATACTTAGCTGAATTAGCTAAGCAAGTCAAAGAGAAGTATGGTTTAACTGATATTAGTACCCACATCCGTTTCGGAAATCCTAAAACAGTGATTGCCTTTGACTTCACCAAGGATCACCAAAACGATTTGATCATGATGGGTGCTACTGGAATGGGCGCACTGGAACGGGTAATGAACGGTTCTGTGACGGACTTTGTTACTCGAAATGCAACTTGCGACGTCCTGGTGGTTCGGACGAATCTAGCTAACGAACCTGGTCAAAAAATTGAGAGTCCTTTCCGAACAAAGATGAGTCAGGATCAAGAATAATAAGCTGGGAGGGTCGAATTGGCAATCTTTCAATTCGGCCCTTCTTTCATACATACTTGTAACATTTAGAATATAAAAAAGGGAGGACAGCATATGGAAGCACCAAAATTCAAAAAAATAAACCTCTTCCAACTAGTCATGCTGGCGCTGGGTTCCTTGATTGGGTCTGGCTGGCTGTTTGGCTCGTGGGAAGCCACCAAGATTGCTGGCCCAGCTGCCATATTCTCCTGGATCATCGGGGGCTTAGTCATTGGCTCCATTGCCTATGACTACGTTGAAATCGGAGCGATGTTCCCTGAATCTGGCGGTATGAGCAAATATGCCCAATACTCCCACGGCTCCTTGTTAGGTTTCATCGCAGCCTGGGCTAACTGGGTATCTTTGATTACGTTGATACCCATCGAGGCCGTGGCAGCAGTTCAGTACATGAGCACCTGGCCATGGTCTTGGGCACGCTGGACTCACCATTTTCTCAGCAACGGCGTGATTACGACCAGCGGCTTATTCGTCGTATTTGGTTTCATCATTGTTTTTACGGCACTGAATTTCTGGTCAGTCACCATCTTGACTCGCTTCACCAGTTTAATCTCAGTGTTTAAAATTGGTATCCCGTTATTGACCATCGTGATGCTGACCTTATCAGGCTTTCATCCTGGTAACTACGGCAGTAACCTTCATGACTTCATGCCATATGGTTCTGCCCCCATTTTTACTGCTACTTCCGCCGCAGGGATCATCTTCTCCTTCGACGCCTTTCAAACGGTCATTAATATGGGTGGTGAAATTGAACACCCTAAGAAAAACATCGGTCGCGGAATCACCATTTCTTTACTGATCAGCGGGATCTTGTACGTGATCCTGCAAAGCACCTTCATCACGGCAATTCCACCAAAAATGATTGCAGCTACTGGCTGGCACGGCATCGTCTTCAACTCCCCATTTGCGGACATGGCAATCTTACTGGGAATTCATTGGCTATCCGTCCTGTTGTATATGGACGCTTTTGTCTCTCCGTTTGGTACCGGCGTTTCCTTCGTTGCCAACACAGCTCGGGCACTTTTCGCTATGGAAGGTAACCGTCACGTGCCTCATTTTCTGGGGAAAATCAACTTAAAATACGGCATCCCACGTAATGCCATGATGATTAACACGCTGTTGAGTATGGTCATGGTCACCGTCTTTAGATCATGGGCTGTACTAGCAACCGTCCTCTCAACAGCCACTTTAATTGCCTACTTAACTGGACCGGTCACAGCTGTGTCCTTACGAAAAATGGGGCCGAAACTCTACCGCCCGATTCGCCTAAAACGATTGTCGTGGATCGCGCCATTTTCATTTGTGCTCGCGTCATTAGCAACCTACTGGGCAATGTGGCCCACCACCGTTCAAGTTATTTTAATTATCCTATTAGGATTACCCTTCTACTTCTACTATGAATGGCGTAACCACTTTGTTTCAACTCGACAGGCCTTTAAAGCCAGTGGTTGGATGATTGGTTACCTGATTTTTATTTCAATCATGTCCTACATTGGCAGTCATCAATTTAACGGCCAAAACTGGATTCCCTACCCACTAGATTTCATCGTCATTATCATCGCGTCACTAGGCTTTTATTGGTGGGGAATCCGCAGCTACGTTGTCACCGAAGACTTTGGCAAAGCCCAAAAACTCAATCAAGAAGCCAAGGAACGAGGCGAAATGGAAGATGACCAATAAGCTCTTGGAAATTTATTTGGAAGACGATGATGAGTCATTTATTGTCGGTAGCGTCGTGGGCGAAAACCCTCACCAACTGCTCATTATATCCATTGATGATAACGGACAAGTAGATAGTGTGGAAATCATTAACCATTCGCGCATTGCTAAGATTGTGACTGATTCTGCTTACCTAGATTTTTGTCAATCAATGACCAGAGAAAACCAAGCTGCCGGTATTTTTGATCCGTTTCAGCTCGCAACACAACTCCCGCACAGCTGGCAGACAGTTGACCGATTACTGGCGGAATGCCAAGGAGAACAGCGCCTCATCAGTTTGGTCACTGCTCCAGAGGTCTATGCCGGGCGAGTCTCCATGATTAGCGAACATCAAATTGGGTTACAGTTGGTCGACTTCGAATCTGTCTCCTTTGGCGCACCTACCCTAATCGATAAGGCAGACGTCATGGTGATTGACTATGTCAGCAGACAGAATTATTACGTGACTAAGTATTGGAAAAGTAAGGGACAAAATAAATAAAAGAGATTGATTTTCCATTTTTTTGGAAAATCAATCTCTTTTATTTAACTTCTAAGAATGGTCCAAACGTTACCGAATCACCAAGACAGAGATCGGGGCATACTTTGCCATATAGGCTGCTTGGGATCCAAACCGCTTCCGAATCCCTGTCTTGGACAATGATCCAATGATCAACAAATCGGGTTTAACTTCGGGAATAATCTGCTTAACGATGGTTTCTCCAGGATCACCTTCACCAATGATGACGTTAACCTTTTTGATACCAAACCGTAGCGCTAAATCCCGATAACCCAAAACGTGCTTTTCTAATTCATCACGCTTGCCGTGTACAAAGTCTTTACTTAAGGCCTGATACACATTCATATCATCAGATTCCAGAACTGAAGTAATGGTCATCTCCGCGTCATCTTCTTTAGCGCGGTTCATGGCATACCGGAACGCTAATTGAGCATCCGGCGAGTCATCAACCCCAACTAAAATGTGTTTAAATTTTTTCGGATCTAACTCGGCCATTTCAATCACTCCCTCATCATCGGTTAAAAAGGTTTAACGAACTTTGACTTCACTCTGCATTGTACCAAAACTTAATCCTTTGCACCAATCGAAATTTGGTTTTTACCGTTTCGTTTGGACACATAAAGCAATCGATCGGCACGTTTAAAAATATCTAGTGCGTCTTTGTCATCCTCACGTCGGTTTTCGACACCCATTGACACTGTCACTCTGATCTGCTGACCCTTTTCAGTGGTTGTCCGCAAATCATGAACGGCAGTTTGCAGAATCTCCGCTAGCTGGGTTGCAACTTCTTCAGTAACACCTGGATAAAGAATCGTAAATTCTTCTCCACCAGTCCGATAGAGTCTTGCGCCTTCAGTATTTTGAGCTAAGATTTTCTCTAGTTGATTGGAAAATTGAATTAAAGTGGTATTTCCTGCTAAATGACCATAAGTATCATTAATATGCTTAAAATTATCAATGTCCATGGCAATAACGTTTAAAGCACTATAATTTTGAAAATAATCGTCGGCATCGGATCTAAAACTCAGCCAGTTACGGGCATGCGTCAAATTATCGAAGAGCACGTTACGCGCTGCATCCACGTTATTAAGGTGTTCTCTTCGAATAAGTACCATGTAGTAGTAGGTTATAAATGTTACAACTAAGTATACAACATACATCGTCAACAGCACTATAAATGACAAGTGGAGCATCGCAGTCAACCCCAACCAAGAGATTGCACCAATACACGCTTTAACGCTTAAAACCACAGCTGGATGCCTGTCAAAGGGAAAGAACCATTGACGCTCTCCCATGAGCGCAATAATGCCAATCGCCAGTGTCATGAGTAACCAGTAACTGAAAGAAGTCGTGGTCAGGAAAAACAATCCCACTGTGACTACCAATGCCAAAATTATATTTAGCCGGGTTTTTACCGCATCTGTATAACTCATCATCAACACTAACACACAATTTACCCACATCAATCGTTCCACAGTTGTAGGACAACTGAGCGCCATCCCAAAAACGAAAGCTGTCACAGCCGTAAAATACAGCGTGTACAGTAATTCAGTCCGCCATGGTGACGTGTTTTTGCCTTCAAGATCATAATCCAGCACATGCATTAACCGTTGCAGGATGCTGATAAAGCCAATATTGATAAAGCTGAGTAAAAAAATAGCTATTACCATTTCCATCACGGTATCATCCCCTGACGACGCGTTTCCTTAATTATAGAAGTTTTAAGTTCAATGGTAAACAAATTAGTTGTCATGTTGCCCCGACAACTCTCCAAATTCAAAATAATCTAAAAAGTTAACGAATTAATTGCAAGAAATTATTGAACATCACACAAAGAACACCATATTGCAACAAATAGATTTGGTTAAAAGCCTCTACCTAGGGCTATATCACTATTCATTCCCGAATATTTCATTATCGGAATAAATCCTTGCAATTTTAATATTAACCTGTCATAATGAGCAGTCTTATACAGTCTCTGTATATTAAGACCGTCTTTACGATGTGTAGAGATTGTGATATCATCACAAATAATTGTTATTCCACATATCACGTTTATCTCAAAGGAGAATGCATGCAAAAATTACTGTTTACTTTCAGCCTGCTAATTGCCCTTCTTGGAGGAGCATTGGTCACTTCTACATCAGCTTCCGCAAAATCCTTGCCCAAGCTCAAAACGGAAAAAGTCACGTATGCCTCATCTCGATTAAATACGAAGGTTACAGCGCCAAAGTCTGTAAAACTACTGGCTGTGAAGTACAATCACCATACTACCTACTATAAATTAAAAAATAAAGCTTACAAGTTAAACTATAAATTCTCTGGGTACAAAACTTTTGAACTATACGGTACAACCAGTAAACATCAACGTGTTACCCAGATCAAAAAATTATCAAGTTCAACTTACGCAACTACTGATGTCATCGATCTTGGCGAAATTCGTACCTCTTCAGATGCGACCATCGTCGTCCACACATTAGGTACCCACCGCACTGTTCGGGTATATAGCGGACATAAACTACTCCAGGCTCAAAACACTGGTAGCAGTAAACAAGCTACGTTCAAAATCGCATTAAACCAATACAAGCCTAAGCTAACTTATACAGTTGCTGCAGCTAACAAAAAAGCCACCCGGAATATTTACATTCCATACTTAACTAAGCCTAGCAACCTTGACGTTATCGCTTAGATAAAGGAAATATTTTAACATCCATCTATATGCATCTTAAGCAAACAAGAAGGTCAAACTTTGAGAATACCTCAAAGTCGAACCTTCTTGTTTTGTATTACTCGATTACCTTAAATTCAGAAAATATTCATGTCGCATTACTCACGCACCATATCTATACTTTTCATTAATTCATCTTTTACTTTTTCAGTATCCCATTTCTTCAGGTCGTCCGAAAATGGCTCAAAAGCATACAGACCCTTATAACCGGCAGCTTCAAATCTTTTTGCCCACTGTGCAGATTCCATAATATCATTTTTATCTAGCATATATCGATCTTGGTCATCCAAAACGTTACGTGCTTTTTTGTCGATAACTGAACTAAGGTGTACTAAACCAATATAATTAACGTCAACTTTTTCTTCAAATTCCTTTGGTGTCACAGATGCTAAGTAATAATGAAAAGTATCGGCTACTAATTTAAAATTATCAACGCCCGACGCTTTAATAACATTCTGCCCTTCCCAAGGGGTTCTTAAGGTACTGTCTTCGAAACCTAAAGGTTCCAGCAATCCACTAACGCTATACTTTGCTAATAATTTTGAATATTCTTTAATATTAGCGATTGCCTCTTTTTGTCGTTGTTCAGAACTGCGTGTATCATCCTTTGATCGTACTGGACAAAAGATAATGTTTTTTAATGAAAAGTCTTTACTCATCTCCAGCATCTCTGTCAAGCTTCGCAAATTATCCTCAATTAAATCACGCTTATCCATGTTACCAATAGCGTTAATAGTTTCTACACTTACGTGATTTTCCTTTAATAAGTCAGCCACCTGTTTACCTGAGAGATGATCTAAGATTGTGTTGTTATCAGCACTTCCATACAGATCATTACGCAACTCAATATTAGTCACTCCAACACCTGCCACAAGCGGAATTGTTTTCTCCAAAGAAATTCCAGGTGCTGCCTTACGATTTAAACAAAATCTATTTAATTCAATCATTTTAGATCTCCTTTACAATCCTAAACCCTTTTTAATATTTGGTAGAGTTTGATTATTCGACCAAACCACACGATCAGGCCAAGCAAATACATTATTTGTAACAATCCCATTAAATTTGATTTCCTTCAGCGCTTGATACATAGCTTCAAAATCCACTTCCCCTTCTCCAGGGTTCAAGTGTTGATGAATGGTAACTGGTGCTTCTGGAGGATTAATAATATATCTAAGACCAAAATTACTCTTATAGTTCAACGTATCTGCAATTAAAACATGAGTAAGGACATCTTTACTGCCTAAAATTTGTTTTCGAACATCTCCAACACCACCATCAGAATAAAACGCATGAGCTGAACACCATACTTGGGAAACCCAATCTTTATCCAATGACCGAATCAATTTGGCTGCTTCGTCACTAGATTCGATAAAATCGTTGGGATGAGCTTGAATTTCAAGCTTAATATGATTCCTTTCAAAATCTGGAATTAACTCTTCCATTGATTTGTACCATTGTCCCTCAGACGCCACTGGATTCTGCTTATCACCCGAAAATTCAGTGTTTAGCGTATCAACGCCTAATTCAGACGTGATTTCAATGGTCCTTCGCATATTTCGAACAGCCGCCTGACGTTCTTGTTCATCAGGGGATGACCACTGTTGAACAGGCAAAACGGAAGATAATGCCACGCCAGCGTCATTCAACCACTTCTTAACGTTTTTAATCATTGAAGAATTCACTTTAGGATATTGATAGAACCAAATAAAGTCTTGCCGTGGCGATAATTCTATATACTTGTAACCGAGTTTTGCGGTTTTCTCAATCATGTCATGAAATGATGTGTTATCGCGAAACATCGATGGATCATATGCTAATTTCATTAAATCTTCTCTTCCTTTCTGTAATAAATTAATAAAGACTTGGCTTCTTGTCAGGCAGAACTATAGCTACTCGTTCGGCATCATTATCACGTGATTTGGCTAATGCATCACAAGTTACCATGGCTACCAAACCATCCCAAGAACTTGGCCCCGTAACCTTATCTGCTTCTACGCCGTTAACCCATTCTTGAATTTCATTATCGTAAGCGGTTGCAAAACGTTCCGTACAATCTTTTGGAATATAGGTCTGGTCATACAAGCCCTTTTTAACCGATGAGTTAAATGGAGAACGTAAGCTAATGATACCGTTTTCACAAACAACACTACAATTAATATCGTAGCCAATCTGATCGTTAACAAAGACTTCTAGATCTATATGCACACCGGACTTTGTGTCTAGAGTAATAATTTGAGGATCATGTAACTTAGAATGAGTATATTTTGTCTGTTTCTTCGGTAGGAAAGTAGTCCCTGATTCATAATCCTCACCCAGCAACCAGTGTAACACGTCGGCTTCATGGATGGCAGTTTCTATGATTGACATCGAAGTATCATACGTTTCATCAACTGAACAATTACGATGAGTCGCATGGATTAATAATGGCTCACCATATACATGGTCGTCGATTGCCTTTTTAATTTCAATATAACCAGGATCAAAACGTCTCATAAATCCAACTTGAACTAGCCGTTTCCCACCTTTCACTTCAGCATCTACAATTTTTTTACATCCAGCTGCAGTTAAAGTCAATGGCTTTTCACAGAACACATACTTTCCAATTTCAATGGCATGCAGCACAAATTGCTCATGTGTCTCATGTGGCCGCGTTACAACCATTACTGCATCAATATCTGGTGAATCAATTAAATCAATACCACTCTTGTAAATCTTGGCTCCATATTCCTTAGCATATTTTTCTGCTAAGTCTTGTTTTAAATCCGCTACACCAGCCAACCTTGCCCCGTTAATTTTAGTGGCAACGCGTTTAACATGATCCGATCCCATAAATCCTAAGCCAATAATACCAATATTCAACGTCATAATGAATACCTCCTCAAGGTTAGTTTAAATTATATTTCACAATTAAATTAACATTGATTTTAGCTATTTTCCATGTACAAAAGTTCCAATTATTTGTAAAAAACAACACTTTGTATATTTATTATTAATGTATATTTTAAATAATATAACTAATAATAACGGTTTCATAAGCTCTTTTTATACGAAGGTATTATTGGTGCTTGTAAAATAACACTTCCCTAATATCTTATTAATATTACAGTAGAATTCGATATTTTGTGATAATATGAATTTATAGAGGTGACAACCATGGAAGACTATTCTGCATACATACCGAAAAATGAAGAAGGCAAAACTACACTGCAGGGGCTTTTTTTCAATAACCCCTCAAATACTGCAAAAGAGCTATACCTATACCCTCTCTGGGGCGCTGAATATGAAGTCAATTATACTTATCATATCGATCGTCACTATATGAATTCTTATATCCTTTTTCTGATTGAAAAAGGCAAATTATACTTTACCTTCGATAATAATCAACGTTTTACTGCATCTGAGAATTCTATTGTATTGATGGATTGCAGAAAACGGAACCAATATCACGCAGAATCAAATTGCCGATTTATGTTTTTTCATTTTAATGGCGTGCAAGTTCAAACCCTGTATGACTATCTCACTCAAAATCAACAACATCTTTTTACAAGTACAAACCACTTAACAAACCTTTTCATTCAATTAATGAACTTGCTTTCCAAGAACGAATTTACAGGAAACGACTTACATTACTCCGAACTGCTTTATGAAATTCTTATTAACATGACAGCTACCGACATCACAGAACTAGATCGTTCAATATTACATCAGACACCTGAAATAATAAAACGAGCTATTGCGTACTTAGACACTCATTACAATGATAGTGTCACAATCGAAGAATTGTGTCGTAAACTAAATATTAGTGCAACACGATTGTCAAAAGAATTCAAGACTTATACATCCACAAGTATTCACCACTATCTAATGTTAGTACGACTATCACATGCACAACAACTGCTAACCAGTCGACCGGATCTTAGTATTTCTGAGATTGCACCTATGTGCGGATTTCATGATTCATCACATTTAAATAAAACTTTTGATAAAGAAATTGAAATGACTCCTAGCAAATTTCGTAAGCTGTGTTTCTAAATATATTATTACGTTGATATAACAAAAGAGTTAAGAAATAGCGACCTAATGACCCTCAAAACTGATGTTCAGCTTTTAGTAAAACTAGCGTACTTTTCTTGTCTGCTGATGTGCCTTAATTGCCTGATTGAGTGCGATAATCAGCACCAGTGCAAGAATAGCAAAAAATGCCGAACCTAACCCAATATTTTTCAAACCAATCGCACCAGCTAGAATCGATGAAGTAGCAGATCCTAGCGAAATACCAAAGTTAAAGAAAATTGAATTGAGAGAAGAGGCTAAAACAAGAGACTGTGGATATTCTCGTTCAGCCGTATTTAGAAAATGGATTTGAATTGGGGAGTTAACCAAAGTCACAATAAGGGATAAAATCAGCAAAACGAGTAATCCAGAAGCTTTCGTAGCAAGTGCTAGTGGGAATGACAGCAATAGTATAATATCGGCAACGTAGTACTTTGGCATAGCCCGTAAGCCATTGTGCTCACTGACAGCACCTGACCAGCGATTACTGATAATATTCATAATACCAATAGCAAAAAGTATCATATTAAGATAGTCATTACTGAATCCAAGGACGGTAGTTAGCAATGGCCGAATATAGGTGTAATACCCATACATAGTTGCTGCAGTGAAAAGCACCAAAAGAATACCCAGATAAATTCGATTATCCTTCAATAAACTCAATTGCCCTTTAATTGACCCTTGGACCTGTTCAACATGTTTTGGTAGTAGCCATATTAGAAGAAAAAAAGTGATGATGGTGATCCCTGAAACAGCAAAAAAAGCGTATTGCCACCCATAATTCGTACTAATCATAGTTCCAATTGGGACTCCAAAAACAGAAGCAATACTAAATCCTGCAAAAACCCATGAAACTAGGCTGGCTCGTTTTTCAATGGGTGCGATAGCTGTCGTAAAAGTCATAATCAGCGAAATAATTGAACCTGCGACTGAAGCAGAAATTATTCTTGATAATAACATCCACCCGTAATTTGTAGCAAAACCACTTAAGGTATTACCAATCAAAAAAATCACCATTAATACCAAAAGTGTCTTATACCGACTATATTTACTAGTTAATATTGTAATAAACGGCGTGCTAACAGCGTATACAGTCGCAAAAATCGTCACCAAATACCCCGTTAGCGCAACTGAAACGTGAAGATGTAAAGCAATGTCTGACAAAATCCCAATAACCATAAACTCATTGCAACCTAACATAAATGCAACCAGCACAAATATAATGGTCTGTAATCGATACTTTCTCATATTAGTCACCCTCTAATTATATCAGGGTCTAGAATACTACAATTTTGATGGCAACATAAGTTTTTTTGAGATTTTGCGTACTTTTGTGTGTAAGGAGGTAAAAAATTCTTCAGGATATTTGATTTCCCTATCGTAATGATGCAACAAGTAAGGCCTAGTCATAATTTGATGTCTCTCGTAGACTCTATAACTTGTATTCTGATGATCATCATTGGTTATAAAACGATATCCAAAGAAAAAGGATACCAAGATTTGATAATCTGTGGCATCCCATTATTTAAACCTTTGAGAATTAAACATTTGTATATAAATATTAATCAGTGTTTATAACTTAGTCCTTATATAGTGCGGGCTTTTCAGGCAGGGTGATAGGCTCGCGAACTCCCCCCTCGTCTCTAGATTTACCAAGGGCATCACAGGTCACCATCGCAACTAAACCATCCCAAGAGCTTGGACCAGTGATTTGATTTTTTTGTACACCATTTGCCCATTGCTGAATTTCATTATCATAGGCATCTTTAAACCGCTCTGTAAATTCTTCAGGAATTGGATCTTCATGCTGAAATTTAGTCTTCACAGACATGTTGGTAGGTGTTTTGAGAGCAATAGTACCTTCTTCACAAACAATTTCACAGTTGATATCGTACCCCATGTGATTGTTAACAAAGACCTCTAAGTCAATGTGCACGCCAGATTTAGTATCTAACATTACGATTTGTGGATCGTGAAGGTTGTCATGAGTGTATTTGGTTTGTTTTTTAGGTAAAAAGGTGATACCTGATTCATAATCTTCTCCGAGTAACCAATGCAATAAATCAGCTTCGTGGACAGCTGTATTGGATACAGACATTGTTGTGTCATAAGAAGTTGGAACCTCGTAGTTACGATGAGTAGCGTGTACCAGCAAAGGTTCACCATATTTACGAGAATCAATCGCCTTTTTCATTTCAATGTAGCCTTCGCCATAACGACGCATGAAACCTACCTGGACTAATCGTTTTCCGTGGTTCAATTCCGCATCAATAATTTTTTGGCATTCAGCAACCGTCGGCATCAATGGTTTTTCACAAAAAACGTACTTTCCAGCCTCAATTGCCTGCAATACAAATTGAGAATGTTGATCATCAGGAGAAGTAACAACCATAACAGCATCAATATCTGGTGATGCAACTAAAGCTGCTCCACTCTCAAAAGCCTTTGCACCATATTTTTTTGAATATTTTTCAACTAATTCTGGTTTTAAATCTGCGACACCAGCTAGTTTTACGCCAGAGGTTCTTTCTGCAATTCGCTTTGCATGATCTGATCCCATTGCACCTAAACCGATAATTCCAACATTTAAAGTCATTTGTAACACCCCTTCTAAGATTGTTAATTATTTAATGATTGAATTTTTTAGTGTGTCAATTGAAGTTCTAAGACCTGCGTCTACGCTCATAGTGAGGTCTTCCATTTCTAGCGAAACAAAGTCGTTATTATAACCTGCCATCCCTAGAACAGAGAAAAATTCACGCCAATATTGCAGATCATGTCCACAGCCGACACCGACGTAATTCCAAGTACGATTGTAGGAATCAGTGACTGGTTTAGTTTCCATTAAACCATTGACCTTAGCTAGATCCTTTTCGATTCGTGCATCTTTACCATGGACATGATAAATGGCACCCTTTAAATCTCGAATTGTCGAAATTGGATCAATACCCATGACGAAAAAGTGTGAGGGGTCTAAATTAATACCGATCGTATCACCAGCGGCCCTCCGTAACTTCAACAAAGTACGCGGATTATAAACCAATTGGCTTGGAAACGCCTCCAACGCAATCTTTTCAACGCCGTGTTCTTTCGCTAGCTTGCCGGTGTCTTTCCACCACGGAATTGCCACATCCTCCCATTGATACCTGAGAGCTTCAGGCATATAATCTGGCCACGAAATTGTGGAGCAAATCCAGTTAGGTATAGTGTCGTGAGGCCCACCCGCGGGAAGACCGCTCATTGTGACGATCTTTTTAACGCCCAATTTTTCTGCCAGTAAGATGGTTTCCCGAATTGTTTTTGTGTGTAATTCCCCAAGTTCACCAGGCGCTAAGGGATTACCTGAGCAGTTTAATGCAGCTAGCTCCATACCACGAGCTTCGAGCTCTTTCTTGAATGCTTTCACTTTTCCATTATCTTTTAAAAGAGCCTCACGATCGATATGTGGAGTAGGTTGCCAGCCACCGGCCGAAATTTCGACTGCATTCAGACCATATTTTTTCTGAACAGTATCAAGCATCTCAGTGTAACTTAAGTCTTTTAAAACGTCTGTCACTAATGATAGTTTCATCATTTGCAAAACCTCCTTGTAAATACATTTAGGCTCAAATCAGTCTATGTTTAACCCCTTTTTGATGGTTGGTAGCGTTTTCTCATTCGACCATTCTACTTTATCGGGCCAGGCAAATACATTATTGGTGACAATTCCGTCAAACCCAATTTCGTTCAAAGTGCGGTACATGGCTTCAAAATCGACCTCACCTTCTCCTGGATTTAGGTGTTGATGAATGGTTACAGGTGCTGCAGGAGGATTAATAATGTAACGCAGGCCAAAGTTACTAGCGTAATTCATGGTGTCTGCAATTAAGACATGGGTTAAGGTATCTTTCATACCTAAAATTTGTTTACGAACGTCTCCAACACCTTTGTCCGAATAAAAAGCATGAGCTGAACACCAAACCTGAGAAACCCAGTCAAGATCCAGTGATCGGATCAATTTGGCTGCCTCTTCGCTGGTTTCAATAAAGTCATTAGGGTGGGCCTGAATTTCAAGTTTAATGTGGTTTCTCTCGAAGTCAGGGACGAGTTCTTCCATAGACTTATACCACTGACCTTCTGAAGTTACAGAGTTATATTTGTCACCGGAAAATTCGGTATTAAGTGTATCAACTCCCAATTCAGAGGTGATTTCAATGGTACGTCGCATATTGCGAACGGCTGATTGACGTTCTTGTTCATTAGGTGATGACCACTGTTGAACTGGCAATACCGATGATAAGGAAACACCAGCATCACTAAGCCAATGTTTGACCTGTTTAATCATAGTTGAATTTACCTTGGGGTATTGATAAAACCAAATGAAGTCCTGCCGAGGCGACAACTCAATATATTTATAACCAAGACGTGCAGTTTTTTCTATCATATCGTGAAATGAGGTATTATCACGAAACATAGATGGATCGTATGCTAATTTCAATTTCATTACCTCCCAAAATGTTAATCATGAACACATGTTCAATGTAGCACATGAAACCGCTCCCATGTTTGCAATAAAAAGACTGAAATTTACAAAAAAGTGCCACAGAGTTTTAAATAAATAGTAACCAAACCATCAATATACGCTTGGTATCGCTGATTTAATGGGGAATTAGGAATAGCACTTATTTTTGTGGTACAAAATGAAGATTTTAAAAGCGCTTTCATAATTTAGATAACTGGTTATAATGAACCTGTAAATTAATTTACAAAAGAATAAACAACCGAATTTAAGGGCTTAGTCTCTGAATATACATCAAGTTCCATTCAACGAGGTTTTGCGCTTACGTGGAAACTTTAACAGGCGGTGGATGTTGTGGATAATCCAAAAGTGGTTCATACGCAGCATAATCAACGCAAGTATTTGACTTTGGTTTCATGGATTACTGGAATGGGAGCGCTGTCTTTTGGTTATAATACGTCTGTTGTGAACGGGTCACTGGACTTTATGTCTAAACCAAGTCAGTTAGGTTTAAGTTCTTGGGCCCAAGGAGTGGTTTCAAGCGGATTAACGCTAGGAGCTGCTTTTGGTGCCGTCTTCGGTGGCCCAATCAGTGATAGAGTTGGACGGAAAAAGACTTTGACTTTCTTGGGCGTTATTTTTACAGTTTTTGCATTAATTTGTGGGTTCGCCCCCAACACGACAGTTATGATCATAAGTCGATTTATATTAGGTTTAGCTGTGGGCGCGGCTTCAGGCACTGTACCAGTGTATTTAGCCGAAATTTCACCGACTAAAAAACGTGGCAAAATGGTTGCTATGAATCAACTACTAATTGTGTTCGGGCAATTCTTAGTTTTCGTAGTTAATGCTATATTGGGTAATTTATTTGGAAATAATGCAGGTATTTGGAGGGTAATGATTTCGCTTGCTAGTGTTCCTGGAATTGCATTGTGGATTGGCATGTATGCAATGCCAGAGAGCCCTCGTTGGTTAACGTCAAAGAATCGTTTTGCAGACGCTTTGCAAGTTTTGTACAAGATTAGAAGTAAAGCACAAGCAGAGTCGGAAATTAATGAGATAAAAACAGTCACGAAGCAAGAACAGCAAAATGCTAAAGCCTCTTGGCGAGATTTTAAAAAACCATGGATTATTCAAATTTGTATCACAGGTGGTATGTTAGGCGTGATTCAGCAATTCGCCGGTATCAATTCAGTGATGTATTATGGCACTAAAATTTTAGAGGCAAGCGGCTTTAGAGCTCAAGCTGCATTAATCTCAAATGTTGCAAATGGTGTCTTTTCAGTGTTGGGTGCTATTATTGGAATGTACACAGTTGACAAATTGGGGCGTAAATTTTTGGAATACTGTGGATTAATTGTGTGTGCTACGTGCTTAGTATCGGTGGGATTAATAAAAACTTTTCTGAGCGGATTATCGTGGATAGGAATTGCCGTCATGCTGATTGTTTTAGTCTACATTATCTTTTTCCAAGGGACAGTGGGTGCAGTTACATGGATTATTATTTCTGAAATTTTTCCGTCGAGATATCGTGGTTTAGGAACCGGCATCGCAATATTTACCTTATGGTTCGCAAACTTTATTGTTGGTTTGTGTTTTCCAACGATGCTAGAATATCTTGGGTTGGCGAACTCATTTTATATTTTTGCCGCTTGTTGTGTCTTAGGTATCTTTTTTGTAAAGGCGCGTGTTCCAGAAACAAAAGGTGTGGAACTTGAAAAAATTGAGACATTTTTCCGAGCTAAATATGACCACAGCTATAAGGGGCAAAGTCACTTGAATTAGGTTAGAGTTTTTATGCGTGGAGGTGACAATATGTTTTATAGCGAAATAGTTTCAGCAAAGGTTATTCTTAATAAACTGGTGACGGCCGTTGAATTAAACGGGAATCGTTTTGATATTTCTTATTGGGGAGCTTTTGACCAACATTTTGGCACCAAACCACATTCACATGCCTTTTTTGAGATTACTTTAATCACTAAAGGTGACGGCCAATATATTGAGAACGGTGAAGAATTTATTTTGAAGAAAAATTCATTAATTGTCACCAAGCCAGGACAAATCCACCAGATAGTTAGCAAAAGCGGACTTGAAATGATCTATTTTGCATTTTCTTCGGATGAGGTTCAAGTTAAATTAGGTGAACCAGTTATTAATTTGTCGAGTAAGGACCCATTAGTATTAACGTGGCAATCACTTATTTATACAGCATTGATTTTTCAAGAATCTAATAGTGAGGAACCCTTGTCGGTAATTCAACTGGCTAAAAGCTTAATTCAATTAGTGTTAGATCGTTCCAATAGTACACGTGAAACCAGTCAAATGTTGGTGGCGATTACTGAACAAACTGAATTATTAAATAAAATCAAAAAATATATTCGTGAAAATATTGAAAAAAAATTATCCATAGAATCAATTGCTGATCATTTCTTTATATCTAAAAGGCAGGTTTTCAGACTGTTTCAAAAGTATGAATCTTATACGTGCAATAATTATATAAAACAGGTAAGAATTAATGACGCCGCTGATCTTATTAAAACTACTAAGATGTCAATTACGGATATTTCGGACAAAGTTGGTTTTAGTTCTGTACATTATTTTTCAAAGGTATTTAAAGATGAGATGCGTGATACACCACAAAAATTTCGTCTTCTATATAGTAATGCAACTGTTAATAAATTTAATTTCAAAAAGGTCTAGTGGTCTGCCGTTTAACATAAAATATCCCATAATAGTTAGATTTCTTGTCTAACTACTATGGGATATTTAAAATTTTGGACCTTTACCTGGTTACCTTTTGACCTTTTTCACCGTGCAAAGTACTAAAAGTCAAGGGGGTCAGAAAATATCAGTATGAGCATTTTCTGCCCCCCTTGACATCTGTGTTTGATTCGTTTAATAACTGAAAACAAAAAGCTACGTTTCCACAATAGAAACGTAGCCAATAAGTTTAACTAACCGATTATCAGACCCACCAGGAACGTTGCATCCACTACTTATCCACATAAACAAAATATTCGACTCTCGAATGCAAAAAAGTTTTAAATTAAACTAACAACATTATGACTACAACTGCTACTGGAAAAATCAATATACTTTCAGTTAAGATACGAGTAGAGAATGGTATATCCATCTTAGCCTGGTCCGCCAGTATAGGAAGCACGTTAAGCATGGGTGTTGCAGCCTGAACCACCATAGTCTTAATGAATATTGAACCCAGAGAGACTATTTGCATTCGTTGTGCCGCTACAATTACCAGCAACATCACAAACGGTGAAACAACGAATTTACCAAACTGAGCCATTAAATCTAAGCGTTCGACCTTCATTTCCGAAAATTTTGTTTTGCCTAATTGCAGTCCTAAGAACATCAGCGAAAGAGGCGTCACTAGATTTCCAATATAAGAAAAAGATTCCTTCAAAAAACCTGTGACTTCAAAACTGGTTGCAAAGAAGATAAGCCCTAAAATAAACCCCCACATGGGTGGCGTAAATAAATTGACTAATCGTTTTAAAGGTTTTCTCGAGCTTGTGCTTCTATTTTGTGGACCATCCTTGTAAACTATCTTTACACCAATGCCCCAAGTAGCTATTGTATTGGCAACAAAATAACACAGAAAATATGGCATACTTTTAATGCCAAAAAGGGCAATATTCAAAGGCATTCCAACAAAAAGTGTGTTTGAATTTACAAAACCATTTATAAAAATGCTCCGTCTGCTCTTGTCTAATTTCAATCCACGACTAATTAAATATGCGATAAAAAAGCATATTAATATAGCCACCATAATCAGTATGGTACCAACTGTCAATATTTTGAAATTGTTCTTTGTCACATAACGCTGAGTTAAGAGCATTATAGAAAGCGGTAATGCAACATCAATGAGTACATTGGAAATATCGGTTGAGAATTGGTCACTGACAATATGCATATTTCTAATTATGATCCCAATAACAATTATGGTGATAATAATCAACACACTATTCATTGATACCAAAAAAACTGAAAGCATCTGAATATCTCCCCCCTTATTTATCCGGTTTAGGCTGTGTGATTGTGCCTATACTTCAAACTCAGTATCAAGCTTTACCGGTTTCCCTGTTTTAATTGATTCGTCCGTCGCAATAGCTGCTCGTTGTGCAAATACCGCATCAACACCATCAGCTACCACGGGAGCATCGTTTTGTACTGAATTAATAAAACTCTTCACTTCGTCAACATAAGCTTCGTGGTAACGTTCATTAAATATAGGCAAAGGATTTTTCTTGGACTCAGATGTTGAATTATACAGTTCCACAGTTGATTTAGAAACATTTTCGGCCTTCAGCATACCTTCAGACCCAAACACCTCAAGCCGCTGATCATAACCAAAAACAGCTTGCCGTGAGTTATCAATTAAACCAAATGCGCCATTTTCAAACTCCAAAACTAGTGCGATAGTATCAACGTCGCCTATCGACTTTAACGTTGGGTCAATTAGAGTTCCACCCTTTGCATAAATCTCTTTAATGTTTGAACCCATCATGTAGCGCGCCAAATCCAAGTCATGAATTGTAAAATCATATGGAAGAGTCCCAATACGTTGTATCAATTCCTTCTTCAATACAAATGGATCTCTGGATGTTGTTTTGACAACTTGAGGGGTCCCTATATTTCCATCTTGGATTTGCTTATAGATATCTCTGAATTGAGGATCCATCCGCCGGTTAAAGCCCATTTGTAATTTAACATTATTTTCTTTAACCGTTCTCAAGATATTAGCAATCTCTCCATCTGAAACAGTTAAACTAAATGGCTTTTCGCAAAAAATATGTTTTTTTGCTTTTGCAGCATCTAAAACAACCTGTGCATGCGCATCAGTTGAGGTTGCAATTAAAACAGCGTCAATAGATGGATCCTCTAAGATTTCATGATAATCTTTAACCACGTGTGGTATATTACTGTATTTTTCTTTCCAAGATTGATCAACTTTCAAGTCACAAATGTATTGTAAATCAACCTGATTAATTGATAATAAGTTGTTATAATGATTTGATCCTTGACGACCAACACCAATTAATCCCATTTTTAATTTTTTTGTCATGACAAAAATACCAACCTTTCAATTTACGAGCGCAAATATTTAACTTTTGGCAAAAGCATCAAAAAAGCGCGTCAATTCTCTAATTAAGAAAATTAACGCGCTTCTGAATAAGAGAATTCAGTACCGTATCTGAATACTCACTTTCAAAGGAGAACCGTATCCATTCCGTACCGCAAACGATGTTAAGGGCTTTAACAACAATCTAAGAAAGATTTACATAGCTTTGAAAACTCCTTAAATTGGGAAAACCTTTATTAAATCTTTGACTCGCCAGTGTAGTTCTTATCATAGCGAGAACGGAAGAATGATTCAATATCCTCCAGATTTACACCCTTGGTTTCAGGAACACGGACAACAACAAACCATGCCCCCAGTAGACAGCAAGCAGCAAAAATGTAAAAGACATTTGCTAGCCCAATGGCCGCCATCAGAGGTGGGAAGAGTAATCCAACAAAGAAGTTTGCAATCCATAATGTGAAGATTGTAATTCCTGTACCCAATCCACGATACCGGTTAGGAAAGATTTCTGAGTTCAACAACCAAGTAACAGGTCCAAGAGTACCCTGATCAATAACGATATAAACCAGAATAATGATCATAATAGCATATGGTGTCCATGATGCTGTACCAGCATATGTTTTAATAAGACCAACTGTGACTAACGCTATTCCACAGAAAATCAAACCTGTTAATTCAAGCTTCTTTCGACCAAGTTTGTCAACAGTGTACATACCTACAATGGCACCAATACATGAAAAGACACCATTGGCAACATTCGCAATAAGGGCAGCATTGGAACCGAACCCTGCATTGACAAGAACTTGGGAACCATAATACATGATTGAGTTAATCCCAGCAAATTGCTGAATAACACCCAGCATTCCACCAGTAATACAAATTTGAATAATCCAATTCTGTTTAAAGTCTCTAAAGGAAGCTGCTTGTTCTTGTTCTTCTTCTTCCTTTTTGTTATTAGCTTTAATCTCTTCAAGTTCTAGTTCAGCCTGCGCCTTGCTACGAATTCTATAAAGCACCTTTAAAGCCTCGGCAAACTTATTCTTCGAGGTTAACCAACGAGGGCTTTCTGGCATAGCATACATACCAATCCAAAGGGCAATACCTGGAATACTTGCTAAGGAAACCATAACTCTCCAGATCCCTGCATTGCTACCAAACAAGTTACCCAGCAAAGCATTAATACCAAACACTAAGAATTGACCGAAGACAATCAAAAATTGGTTCATTGAAACCATTCGCCCACGGCGGGCAGCAGGAGCGATTTCAGCAAGATAAACCGGAACCGTACCTGAAGCAGCACCAACTGCTAGGCCTAAAATAAATCGAAAAGTAATAAGTGTCCCAGTGTTGGGTGCAAGACCACAACCAACACCAAAGATTGTGAATATTACACCTAACCAAATTAACATTTTTTTACGACCAATTTTATCACTAATTGGTCCACCAAAAACTGCACCAAAAGCGGCACCTAAGGTCAAACCACTGGATACAACACCTTGGGCCCATGGCGACAACCCTAATTGACTAGGCTTAGCCATAAATCCTAAAGCACCATTGACAACTGCTGTGTTATATCCAAATAGTAGGGAACCCATACCGGTAATCCAAGAAACTAATGTCAGATATCCGCTATGCTCATTTTTTGATTTTACATCTGAATTCTGCATCATTTTCACCTCCGAATATTCAATGATATAGAATAACTATTTTAAATAATTGCTATTTGCAGGCCCTATCTAATTGGAAGGAAGACCTGCATAATCTACATCATCTTAAGAAACTAACCAACTATTTTGCTGCGTAAAATGCAGGCGTTTCTGGGAAGTCAAGATTTTGTGTTTCACCTTTTTGATCAATAGACTTCAGCGCTGCATCAGCGGTAACAGCTGCAATATATCCATCCCAAGATGAAGGACCAACTGGTGATTCATTCTTTGAAACATGATTAATAAAATCACGGAATTCAATATCATAAGCACTTTCAAAGCGTGCCTTCCAATCGGTTAAAATAGCTGTGCTATATTGAGCATTCAAACGCGTAGCAACTTGTGGCACAGTTGGCAGTTCAAGTACCCCTTCTTCACCGATGACATCGCACTTAATATCATAACCATACTGACAACGAACAAAGACTTCAATACTGATATTAATTCCCGTCTTAGTCTCCATCATAACAATCATTGGATCCATGATATCTTTATTCTGAGCATGGCGTGTTTGCTTAGCAGCAAATACCCGAATGTTCTTATAATCATCGTTAATCAACCAGTGATCCAAATCAATTTCATGAATAGCAGTTTCAATAATTGAACGAGATGTATCGTATTCCTCAGGTTGAGTCTGGTTATAATGACGTTCATCAATCATTAATGGATTACCAATAACACCATCATCAATCATTTTCTTCATTTGTACATATTCAGGAGCATAGTGACGCATGAATCCAACTTGTAGCATACGACGACCAAGCTTCTTTTCAGAGTCAATGATATCCAAACATTGTTGTGCATCAAGTGCTAATGGCTTTTCACAGAATGTGAATTTCCCTGCAGCTAATGCAGCCATCACGATTTCATAGTGTGCCTCATTGCTTGCAGTACATACAACCACTTCTACATCTGGATCATTAACAAGATCATGATAATCAGAATAATCTTTTGCTTTTAATCCTAATTTATCAAGTTGCTTCTGTGCCTTACCTGGCACAATATCACAGACTGCTGTGACATCAACGTTTGCAACGACCTTTGATAAACGATGCAGATGATCTGAACCAATAAAACCAATACCAACAATACCTACTTTTGTTACATGTGTTTCAGCCATAATGCATACCTCTTTCTTTTTTTAGTTTTTACCCAATAATTCTTGATCGATATACTTTTTAGCTTTCAAAGCATATTCCAAAGGATTTGCCTTGTCAGGATCTTGTTCGGCTTCGACAACAATCCATCCTTTATAACCATGGTCAATTAATTCTTTGTAAACTGGCTTAAAGTCAAGATTACCATCACCTGGAACCGTAAACATACCATTTAAGAATGAACCTTGGAATGTCAAGCCTCTTTCACGGCTGTCCTTTTCCTTATCAAAACGGACATCCTTAAAGTGAACATGCACAACACGATCAATATGTGCTTTTAATAAGCTCATGTAGTCACCATCGGAAACAGCAATATGACCTGTATCATACAATAAACCAACCTTCTTAGGATCAGTGTTTGCCATTAAGCGGTCGGTTTCTTCCTTAGTCTGAATAACAGTACCCATATGATGATGATAAGCTACCTTGATACCATACTTAGCTGCAATGTCACCATAGTGATTAAGACCTTCGCAAACCTTATCCCACTCTTCGTCGTTCATGTGATACTTGTCAGTGAAAATATTCTTCGAGTCAGATTGTTGAATTGTATGGGTTTGTTCAGAAACAACTGCCACTGGAGCGTGAACCGCTTTCAAAAATTGGCAATGTTTTTCGAATGCTTCACTAGCTTTGTCAATACCGTCGCGCAGAATGAAGCTACTAAACCACTGACCGGCAATCTGTAAATTACGAAGCTTAAGTTCATAGTTTAACTTATCAGGGCCTGGGAAAAAGCCACCAACTTCGGTACCTTGAAATCCTGCTACTACAATATCACTTAATAATTGCTGTAAATTATTATCTTTACCGATTGAAGGAATGTCATCATTACGCCAACCAATTGGAGCAATACCCCATTTAATATCTTTACTTGGATCATATGCCATAACTAAAGACCTCCTAAAATTAAATATCTTGAACCTTCACTTTTTGACCTGTTTCCAAAGACTTTTTAGCCGCCTGAGCTAGCCTAATTGCCTTTATGCCATCCTCAAATGAACACTCAACTGGTGTATCATTCAAAACCGCATTGAAGAAGGACACTAATTCATTAAAGTATGCATCCACATACCTTTGAAGGAAAAATAACATTGGCTTATCACCACGAGTTGACTCGCTACCCGAATAGGTAGTTGTACTATTCAGCACGTTGTCCGCGTGTGCCATACCCTTAGAACCAAACAACTCAATTCGTTGGTCGTACCCGTAAACAGCTTTCCGACTATTATCTATTGATCCAACCATGCCATTCTTGAAAAACAATGTGGTAAGCGCTGTATCAATATCTCCAGCTTCACCAATCTTTGGGTCAATCATCACTCCACCAGCGACAAACACAGAATCAACTTCCTCACCGGAAACGAATCGCGCAATGTCAAAATCATGAATTGTCATATCCATGAAAATGCCGCCAGACCGCTTAACATAATCCATCGACGGTGGTTCTGGATCTCGTGACGTAATCTTCAGAATTTGTTCATCACCAATTTGTCCTTGATTACGATAATCAACAATCCTTCTAAAGTTTTTATCAAATCGTCTATTAAATCCTACTTGAAATTTAACGTGCGATTCCTTCACAACTTTAAAAGCCTTCAAAATTTCATTGTCATCAAATCCTACAGGCTTTTCACAAAAAATATTTTTTCCTGCTCGAGCCGCATCAATAGTCATTTGCGGATGAAGATCAGTAGGCACACACAACATCACAGCTTGTACATTGGCATCCGCAAGAACCTCATGATAATCTTTAACTATTTTTCCTGCCAGTGGATATTTTTTGTTCCACTCGTTAGTTGCGACAATGTCACAAATATAAGCAATTTCAACATTAGGCATTTTTTGTAGGTTTTTATAATGAACATTACCAATACGACCCATGCCAATAATACCGATTGTGATTTTTTTCTTTGTGAATAATGAGCTATCAGCCATCGTATCACCCCTTTCTATCAGTATTTTGAACTGAGCAAGCTATTGTGAAATTTAGTTCTAACTCAGGAAATATTATTATTTTGGTTAATGTATCGCTTGCTTTGTTCTACCTCAGAATAGCACGATTAAAGCCATTGTCAATAGCATTTTTTGAAAAAACAAGAAAAATGTAAGCGATTTATAAGTGCGTGTTGACATTCACAAGTTGTCGTGAAATAATCTAAGCAGAAGCTTTTAAATACTTTGTGTTTTTTTTAATTTACATTCGACTACTTCTCGGTCGTTCTGATTACGTTCTGATTATGATGAAAGTTGCTACATTTTAACCAGTCACACTGACTTTATAGTTAGACTCTTTTTTTTAAATCATTTTACTATAGCTGTGTTGATATGGTTTCTATGACACGAAGCATAATGGTTCGCATCTACATTTGATGTACCGCTGAATAGTGTTTTTACCTTGATTGACGTTTGATTTATGTTTGTTTTTCGTTATCTGACGGGAATGTGACTTGTATATATAATATGGAGATGAAAATATGATGACCAAACTAAGCGCGGAAAATCAGCTGGGTAGTTCTAGTGATCAGCAGACTAATTCTGTTGCTGAAAAACGTGCAAAATATCATTTACAAAGAACAGCGCTAATATCAACCCTTGGTGGGTTGCTATTTGGTGTCGATACTGGAGTAATTAATGGTGCAATTGGTTATATGGCAACTCCCTCTGAGTTAAATCTAACACCTGGTGATGAAGGCTTGGTGACTAGTGGAATTACACTTGGAGCTGCTGTAGGGGCAGTTTTTGCTGGTAAAGTTTCCGACTTAATTGGTAGAAGACGTCTATTAAAGTATCTTGCAATTGTATTTTTCATTTGCACGCTTGCATGTTCCATTGCTCCCAATGCTATTTTTATGATTATTTTCAGAACTTTACTTGGCCTTGCCGTTGGAGGAGCCTCAGTAATAGTGCCAACCTATTTATCTGAAATTTCAACGCCTTCCATTCGTGGCCGCCTTGTAACACAAAACGAATTAATGATTGTAACGGGACAGCTATTGGCATTCGTTGTTAATGCAATTTTAGGAAATGTGTTTGGCTATGTTTCCCACATTTGGAGATATATGATTGGGTTTGGTATGATCCCAGCTATACTACTATTTATTGGTATGTTCTTCGTTCCAGAATCTCCAAGATGGCTCGTAATGAAGGGCAAAGTTCAAGAGGCTTTTAAATCCTTATCAACACTTCGAGCACAACCTGAATCATGCAAAACTGAAATCAGTCAAATCCAAAATGCACTTGATCAGGAAAAGGAAATTAAGCAAGCAACACTAAAGGACTTAACTACACCTTGGGTACGTCGACTTGTCTTTATTGGTATTGGTCTCGGTGTGATGCAACAATTCATCGGCATAAACATTATGATGTATTATGGAACAACTATTCTGACTCAATCTGGCTTTGCACACAATGCCGCCCTCATCGCTAATATTTTTAATGGCATAGTTTCTGTCGCAGCCACGATTATTGGCATGTCTTTGATGAACAAGGTTAATCGGCGCAAGATGCTAACGTCTGGAATAATTGGTACCACAACCTCATTGGTTTTAATTGTTATAGTTTCAGAAACTATGTCAAAATCACCGATTTTACCAATTCTAGTTGTGGCATGTACGATGATGTTCCTTGGCTTTTTCCAAGGATTCATTTCTCCACTTGTATGGCTTCTTCTATCTGAAATTTTCCCACAGAATTTACGAGGTCTCGGTATGGGTGTGTCAACGTTTTTCCTTTGGTTCTCAAACTTTTTAGTTGGGTACTTTTTCCCGATTCTTTTATCAGGTCTTGGAATGTCGTACACATTCATGGTCTTCGTTTTCTTCAACATTTTATCTTTCTTCTTTGCCTACAAATTTACCCCGGAAACACGAGGCAAATCGCTAGAGCAGATCCAAATGGAATTTCAATATGGTGACAAATCTGGAGTCAATCCAGAATCAAAATAATTTTTTTCACGAAAGGGAGTTTTTTATTATGAAACAGATCCATGCAGGTATTATTGGTTTAGGCAGAGCTGGGCAAATGCATCTAAATAATTTGTTAATGATGCCCGAAATCAAAATTGTTGAAGTAGCCGATGTTTTTATTGAAAACATCTCTGAAAAATTAAATAACCTGGGGTTAACCAATCAGACTCGGGATTATCATGAGTTGTTAAACAACCCTGAAATCGATACTGTATTCATTTTTACATCAACTGATACACATGAGGAGATTGTTACAGCAGCTGCTAAAGCTGGTAAGAATATTTTCTGTGAGAAGCCTCTAAGTATGAACTTACACGAAGAAGCCAGCTTAAATGTCTTAAAGGCAGTCAAAGAAGCGGGAGTAAAGTTACAAATTGGCTTTAATCGTCGAATGGATCCTCAATTCAGAAATATTTACGAAAATGTCCGGAATGGAAAAATTGGGACTCCACAAGTTGTAAAAATTACTTCTCGGGATCCTGACTTGTTGCCTCATGACCTAATCCAGCGTATTGGTGGGTTGCTTTTCGATTTCACGATGCATGATTTTGATATGGCTCGCTACATGATGAATAGCAATATTTCTGAGGTATACGCTAAAGGAGGCACTCTTATTGATCCAACGTTAAAAGATATCAATGATATTGATACTCTAGCCTTAGTTCTCCAGTTTGAAAACGGAGCGTATGGATTAATCGATAACAGCCGAAAAGCTGTCTACGGATACGATCAACGGGTTGAAGTGTTTGGATCTGAAGGTATGTTAAAAGCCGAAAACGTTAGTGACAGTACGGTGGAATTGTATAACGATAAGCGAATTGAATTGCAAAAGCCACTACCAATGTTCCAAGAACGTTATAAGCCAGCATATATCGCTGAAATGAAAGCATTTGTAAACTCCATCTTAAATAATGAACCAGTAGTCGCCGAAGGCCGTGATGTTGTTATGGCTCAACGAGCTGCTGTTGCCGCACAAAAATCAATTGAAACTGGGGAACCTCAAAAGGTTGATACGAGTTACCCACTAGAATAATTTTATTATGGAGGATTAATTATGTTGAGTGCTGAAGAAATTCTAAATCAAGAAACTGAAACTACACTGCCCCACTTTGGACTATCAGATTTAAACGATTTTGTTGATTGTTTACAAAAAGTTGGTAAAGATGACTACGAAAAAGTATGTGTTTTAATTAAATTAAACAAGCGTCCTGTCTTCTTTCACGCTGGAAAATTTACTACGAACGAAAACAACATCTGGATCAGTAAAAAAGAAAAGGCCGTTGATTTATTCGACCATTCGTCACTCTATGAGAAAGCAATCAATCTTAACAATGAATCAGAGTTCTTTACGTCTAGTGGATTATCACCAAAAGATGTGGCCATTGTTGGTGGCGGTCTTCCAATCTTTGTTGCTGATACTGGTATTGTTGGCAGCTTGATAATCTCTGGTTTAACAGACGAAGGCGACCACAATCTTGGCTATCAAACGCTCGTAACATTCAAAAAAAGTTTGCAGTAGAAAGTAGGCATGTCAATGAAAGCATTTGGAATAAATCAATACGGTAATTCACATGTTATGCAGGAATATGAATTACCGACTCCCAAAATTGGTGCGGATGAAGTTTTGATTAAAACTGCTGCTTTCGCCATCAACGCTTTTGACATTTCTGTTCGAAATGGTACTTTCAGAGATAGAGTGACACTTCTGTTCCCATTTATTCTAGGCTCAGACGCGATTGGACGAATCGTGAAAGTGGGCAGAAATGTTAATAATTATCATGTAGGCGACGATGTAATGGCACATCCCGGTTTAGGAACCTATGCTGAATATTTTAAAGTTTCATCAACTCATTTAGGACTGGTACCCAATAACGCTGATCCGAATACAGTTGCTGGTCTCCCACTGTCAGGAATAACGGCTTATAATGTGCTTGTTCATGCAGCCCAAGTTCAATCGGGTCAGACCATTGCGATTCTTGGAGCAGCTGGCGGAGTCGGATCGTTACTTGTACAAATGGCAAAGGCTATGGGACTCTATGTAATTGGAACCGATATTTCAAGTACAAAAAACCGAGTGCTCGCAAATGGTGCTGATGAATTTGGTGGTTATGATAACGAGACCGTCAGACAGAAATTTTCTCGTGTTGCAGATGTCTTAATCGATGCCACCAATAACGGTGTCGGTGGAAAAGCTGGCATCGAGATAATCAAAGACAACGGCACATATGTCTCTTTAACAACGCTACCAGCGGAGAAGTATACAAGACCTAATGTATTCTTTAAACAAGTCGTTCCCAATCCAAAATATCTTGACAGTGACGCATTTTTTGCAATTTCTCTAATGATTAGAAACAACCAGCTTCATGTCCCAATTGATCGGATTAAAGCCTTCACTCTAAATGGCATCATCGAAGGACAGGAGATCGTTGAGAATAACCTTTCAGATGGAAAGGTTATTATTAAAATCTGATTTCATTAAACGTAAATATCTTGCCATAAAACCTTAAATTAACTATTATTAATGTTAAAACATTATAATATTTCGGGGGATTGTGTTATGGAGGATGTTATTATTGATTGTGATCCGGGCCATGATGATGCTATTGCATTAATTTTAGCTGTTTACTCCAAAAAGATTAATTTGCTTGGGGTCACGACTTCTGCAGGGAATCAAAAACATAGCCAAACACTTAGAAACGCCATGTCGTTACTAACTTTAATGAAGGTTCACTCTGTACCGGTCGCTTCCGGGAATCGAACGCCATTATTAAGGACATTAGTATCTGGTGTTGCAATGCACGGAATTACTGGTCTAGATGGTGCTGAATTGCCTAATCCTGACTTTCAAGCAGAAAATTTACCTGCAATCGAACTAATTGCGAAACTTGTTTCTGAGAATCCGAATGAGATTACATTAGTTATTACCGGTCCATGTACCAATATCGCATTATTTTTAGCAGTTCATCCGGATTTAAAATCCAAGATTAAACAGTTAGTTATTCTTGGCGGCGGCATGGGAGTTGGAAATTGGGGACCAACAACTGAATTTAATTTTAAAGTTGACCCTGAGGCCGCAAAGATTGTCATTAATTCTGGAATTCCAATCGTCCTGGCACCATTAAATGTGGGCTTTGAAGCACAACTTCTGGATGAAGATTTAAAAAGAATCCATAAAGTCAAAAACCCTGTTGGCAAAACTGTCGCTGGCCTGACTGACTTTTACGGGATGACCTTTGATCTTCATTGGAATTTTGAAGGGCTACCAATGTATGATCCATGTACCATTGCATGGTTGATTGATCCGACAAAGTTTACTAGCAAAAAATGCAATGTTGATATTGAAACAAAGGGTGAATTAACTGCCGGCGAATCCTTAATTGATTATTACAATATCACTAAAGACAAACCCAATTGCAAGGTCCTCTTTCATATTGATAGAGAGTGGTTCGCTGATTTGGTTCTCCAAGCAGTGAAATCCTTTGATTAAAGTCTAACTTTTAAAATTTTGGGAACAAAAATTCACATATGTACAGCAAAAAGGAGTACTTCACAATGAAGCGCTCCTTTTATCGTGCGTAAATTTTTCACTCTTACCCCGCCGAAACGCGCTCCGCAACACTGACTCCGGCCATATAACGACAGTAAGGCGAGTCCCCAAGTTCGGGGAACCCGCCTTACTGTCGTTATATTCTGGAGTCAACCCGTGTTGCTCCACGCTCTACTTTACTAACTTATCCCAAATCACAACTTTGCCACTCTTTAATGATTCAGGAACATTAATGATGCGTTGGTTACTACTGCCACGGAACTGTAGCGTGAGATCTTTTTGCGCCTGCAAGAACCTGCCATCCACAAGAATGTCGATTAAACTCAGCAGTTCTTTTTTATCGTCAGATTCCTTCATCAGTTCGTCCCACGTATACCCAGTCCAACTCCAGATATCCTTATCGTGCCCAAATTCTTTACGGATTCGGTGACAAAGATGGTTGCAAACCTGCGTATTCAAAAACGGTTCGCCACCCAGTAAGGTCAATCCCTGTACATAGGATTGGCTCAGATCTTCAATGATTTGATCCTCAAGCT
This sequence comes from Secundilactobacillus angelensis, assembly GCF_012641075.1. Lineage (GTDB taxonomy): Bacteria > Bacillota > Bacilli > Lactobacillales > Lactobacillaceae > Secundilactobacillus > Secundilactobacillus angelensis. The sequence continues at coordinate 43,142 of NZ_JAAXLJ010000009.1, forward strand.
CTTGCGTATAGGGCGTTCCAAAATGAAAATTTTGAGCAACTTTGTTATAGCAGCCTGGGCAGCTAAACTTACAACCGCTCACGTACAGACTGCAGCGCACACCTTCACCATCCACAAAGTTAAACGGCTTATAGCTCGCGATTCGCTGTTCACTTAAGTCATCCGCCAGCCATTCTTTGGGTTGGGGATTCTTTGGTAATCTCACTTTTTTAGTCTGCATACTGTCACCTTACTGTCTCGCAATATTGTTATTATCGTTACCTAAAGTCATGTGCTTGACTCGACTAGCAATTTCAACGTGCCGCCCGTGAACCATTGGCCGCTGATTAGGGTTACCGAGATAACCGCAAGTCCGCTTGACCACGTCACAAGTTGCTGGATCAGTATTACCACATTGTGGACATTCAAATCCACGAGCCGTTGGTTTAAATTCACCTTTGAAACCGCACTTGAAGCACTGGTCAATTGGCGTGTTGGTGCCTAAATAACCGATTCGATCATAAGCGTAGTCCCAAACAGCTTCCAAAGCCTTGGGATTCTGCTTCAAGTTAGGATATTCGCAGTAGTGGATGAAGCCACCAGCACTGTATGGCGGGTAATCCTTTTCAAAATCAATTTTCTCAAATGGGGTTGGTGCTTTACGGACATCGTAGTGGAAACTGTTCGTATAGTATTCCTTATCCGTAACGTCTTTAACCCGGCCAAACTTCTTAATATCAGCTTGGCAGAAGGTATTGGTCAGACTTTCAGCCGGCGTTGCGTAAACACTAAAGTGATAACCATACTGATTCTCCCAGTCGTTGCAGCTGTTATACAACTTCTTAACCACGTCAACCGTAAACTGCTTAGCTTCGGGATTGTGTTCCCAAGTAGGCCCATAAAAGACTGTTCCCACTTCGTATAGCCCGATGTAGCCAAGCGAAACGGTGGCACGACGGTTCTTAAAGAGTTCGTCCACAGAATCTTCTGGCTTTAATCGTTTGCCAAAAGCCCCATATTCATAAAGAATCGGTGCGTTTTGGGGCGTCGCTTGCTTAGCGCGGTTGACCTTGAATACTAAGGCTTCTTTACAAATATCAAGCCGTTCCTTTAGGATTGACCAGAATTTGTCCTTATCACCCTTCGATTCAAGCGCGATTCGCGGCAAGTTCAGGGTCACAACCCCTAAATTCATCCGCCCAGCGTTAACTTCCTTTCCATTCTCGTCTTTCCAGCCCTGCAAGAAACTACGGCAACCCATTGGTGCTTTGAATGAACCAGTGAGTTCAACGATTTTATCGTACATTAAAACATCAGGATACATCCGCTTGGTGGCACATTCCACAGCCAATTCCTTGATATCATAGTTTGGATCTTCGGGTTTTAAATTCAATCCACGTTTAATGGTAAAGACAAGCTTAGGAAAAATAGCAGTCCGCTTTTCCTTACCCAAACCGGCAATTCGAACATTGAGAATCGCCTTTTGAATTTCACGTTCAACCCAGCTCGTACCCAGGCCAAACCCAAGCGTTGTAAATGGCGTTTGTCCTTGAGATGAATATAGCGTGTTAATTTCGTATTCCAACGCCTGCATGGCATCATCGATATCTTTAATGGTCTTTTGTTTGGCGAAGTCTTCTTGGCGGTCTTTGCCTTCGATCCACTTCTTAGCATCTACCATGTGCTTATCATAGTTCTTCATGGCAAATGGTGCTAAAAGTTCGTCAACCCGGTCTGCTGAACAGCCACCGTACTGGCTAGAAGCCACGTTGGCGATAATTTGTGACATTTGTGCCGTAGCGGTTTGAATTGAGTGAGGCGGTTCAACCTCGGCGTTACCAATCTTAAAACCGTGATTCAGCATCTCTTTAAAATCAATCAAGCAACAGTTGGTCATTGGACTGTATGGTTGGTAGTCCAAGTCATGCCAGTGAATATCACCCTTCAAATGTGCGTTAGCAACCTTTGGCGGCAACATCTTCAGTCCCATCGTTCTGGCAACTGTTCCGGCAGTTAAATCACGCTGCGTATTAAAAACGTTACTATCTTTATTGGCATTTTCGTTGACCACTGTCTCATCTTTATGTAGCAACTTCTGAATCGTAAAGTTAATATCAGTGGCTTGGTTGCGCTTAAGATCTTTTTGGGCACGATAATTAATGTAAGCTTGTGCCCAGTCGAGCTGCTGACGTTCCATTAATTCGTGTTCAACGATGCTTTGAATCTCGTAGATCTTGACGTTTTCTTTGAACCGACTGCTAATTTCAGTCAAAACAGCCTCCACCACGTCATCAATGGCGTGCTGGTCTTCATCCGTTAATTCGGGTTCAACTGAAATGGCAGCCCGTTTAATTGCACGTTCGATCTTTTTGGTGTCGAACTTAACGGCCCTGCCATCACGTTTAAGAACAGTTAACGTTTCTATTGTTAATTCTTTGGGTTCCTGCATTCCAATCAACTCCATATATGGTACTTTATTTGCTCACAAATACATAATATAGTGTTGCCTTCGTCACTTCAACCATATATTGTGTACAATCTGAAAGAATTTCCAATTATTACCACAATATATAGTAATCACCGTTAAAGTATTCTAGAAATGTATCTGGGAACGATTTGGTCACACAATATGTCTAAAACTCATTTTTCAGTAATATACTTAACATCCATCGAGGATATATTAGATTTTGAAACCGTAACCGTTACACGACCTCACCGTGTTTATACTAGCTGCTTTAAAATTTCTTTATTATTTCAAATATTACGAAAGTTCAATTTATTGTTGCATAGTGACTTATTTTCTTAAATTCAGTGATACGCCCAGGTAACACCTAGCATGTAAACTCAGTCCTGTTGATTGATATGAATCGACACATTGATGGACCTCACAGGTTTAAATTATAGGAGTGTATATACTTGAAAAAATTTGTTACTTCAATCTTAGCAACATCAGCAGCAGCTATCGGTTTGTTCTTTGCAGGTGCAGGTAGCGCCAGCGCATCTACGACTTACACCGTTAAGTCAGGTGACTCAGTATGGGCGATTTCACAAACCTTCCATACCACTATCAATTCAATCGAACAAGCAAACCACATCAGCAACCACTTAATCTTGCCAGGTGACAAGTTAACGATTCCTGATGGCTCAACGACTCATCAAGCAACTGCTACTACGAGCCATGCAACCACAGCCTACAACAGCAATAACCAAGCTCAAACAAACAACTACAACGGTTCAACCAACACAACTGCTACTCAAACTAGCAACAACGCTAGCTCATCAAGCTACACTGGTAGCAACATGAAGAGCTACGTCTTGAACCAAATGGCTTCACGGACTGGTGTTTCTGCTTCTACTTGGAACGCAATCATCACTCGTGAATCAGGCTGGAACGCTGGTATCCGTAACAGTTCAAGCGGTGCTTACGGTCTGTTCCAAAACATGCACATCAACGGTGGCGATGTTACTGCCCAAGTGAATGCTGCAGTTTCACTGTACAAGGCACAAGGTATGGGTGCCTGGGCTTTATAAGATAAACCCACTCACCATAGTATAAAAAATGACGGCAACTTTGCCGTCATTTTTTGTGCTCAATTTTTTGTTCAAACATTTGTGCCAAACCCCATCCGATCACTAGCCCAATCAACGCAGGTACCGTCCAACCAAGACCAACGCTGAATCCCGGTAACAAGTGGCCCAGCGATAGCAGATCCGCAATCCAGCCATGATGTAAACCAGCTGGTAATGCATTTAACCCATCAAGTACCGCCGGAATCAAAGTAAATACCGTTACGGTGCCAAACAGCCACCGTGACTCACCAAGAATCGGTGTCAATAAACTCATCAATATCAAGGTAATCGCTAGCGGATATATAAAGTAAAGTAACGGTGTGGAAAATAACAGTAAGCGATTTAGGCCAATGTTGGCAAAAATCAGCGGTACTGCGCTGGCCAAAATGATCAGCACCGCATAGGGAATACGAGGAAATAGTTCTTTAAAGGTATCCCCAAACGCAGTGATCAGTCCAATAGCAGTTTTCAAACAAGCTAAAATCACCAAAACAGCTAAAAGTAGATTTCCGAAATCACCAAAATAATAATTGGCAACATTGGCTAATACTGGCCCCCCATTAGCAGCCCGGCTGAATTGCCCCAGTGCGTTACGACCTAACAGACCCAGCAAACTGTAAATCACAGCCATGAAGATCACCGCAATGCTGCCAGCCCGAATAGTATCGCTGGCCACCCGAGTTGGTTCCGTCACCCCTAGCTCACGAATTGCGTTGACGACAATAATGCCAAACGCCAATCCTGCTAAGGCATCCATAGTGGAATAACCCGCGGTAAAGCCCGCGGCGACAGGTGACTTCACATAATCATCCACTGGCAGTTGACCACTGCCCATCGGCTTAATCACCACCATGATCAATAGTGCTGCTAGTAAAATTAAAAAAGCTGGCGTCAAAAACTTACCAACGTAAACCATGATTTTACTGGGCTTTCGGGCAAACCACCAAGCCGCTAAAAAGAATAGGCAGGAATATACCAATAAGCCACTACTTTGATGCCTTTGAACCACAAATGGACTCAACCCAACTTCGAAGGAAATCGATGCCAATCGTGGCAGTGCAAATAACGGCCCGATACAGAGATAAAGTAAAACGGTGAAGGCATAGGCGTAAAACCGGTTGACCTTTTGGGACAGCTGAAAAACGCCATCTGATTTGGTAATTCCGATTGCTGCTACACCCAGCAGGGGTAGACCAACACCAGAAATCAGAAAACCAATTAAGGCAGGCAAAAAATTGGTGCCAGCCTGTTGACCAACAAACACTGGAAAAATCAGATTACCAGCACCGAAAAAGAGGCCGAATAACATCATGCCGATAAAAATGAGGTTGCGGGTACTTAATTTTTGTGTTGCCATGAAATTCTCTCCCATATGTCACATTCTGTCTTTATTTTACTGTGGGTTGAGATTGTTTTGGGGAGAAAATGGTGAAAATTTGGTCTATGTTGGTTTTATTTCTGCTATTTAGATTAAACGTGCTCAAGCAGGCAGAGACTTGCACGTAAGCCAAGGAAAACGGCGATCAGACAAAAAACGCCTAATCACCGTTTTCCTTGGCTTACGCTCCAGTCTCTAAGCGCCGGCTTTCACACTCTCAACTCTTTTCTCATCAACACATCCCTCTGCCTTGCGCCCCCTAAAGTAAACAGATGATCATCAAATTGAGTGAAGCCTAACGCTTCGTAGAATTTTTGCGCAGCATGGTTATATTCCCAGACCCCCAACCACACGAACTTTTTATCTAATTGGTATGCCCGCTTGATGGCGAAATCCATCAACTGCCGACCATAGCCCAATCGCTTATAGTCCGGCCGCACATAGATGCGTTCAACTTCTAACGCATCACCGCCCTGATCCTCGGATTGAGCGTCGTTAATATTTAGCTTTAAATAACCCACAACTTGACCATTCTGTTTTAAAAAATAAAAGAATGAATGTGCATTTTCCAGCTGCCCTTGGAGTCGTTTAAGACTCAACTCATTGTTAAGGTACCACTCCATATCGTCATCGGTATTATACGCGCCGAACGTATCCTGAAACGTTTCGCGACTGATTGTCTGCAGTTTCTCAGTGTCAGCCACCGTTAACTGCACAATTGAATCTGCCATGATTGACCTCACCATACCTTCACCCTATATTGTGTAAATAATCACTAAGTATATTCTACGATAGGCAGGGCTATCTTTTCAAGCGGTTATACCATCTAAAATTGGTCAATGATTCCGCCAACAGCGCACAATCAGTAGTACAATCAACTATGAAACCATATTGCAAAGGGGATTGATTAGAATGAAAATTCAAGAAGGCTACATGCCATTTCGGGACTATAAAACCTATTATCGAATCGTGGGCGAAAAAACGCCGGGTAAAGCACCGCTATTATTGATTCATGGCGGCCCCGGTTCATCTCACAACTATTTTGAATTACTAGACGACTACGCAGAAACCGGCCGTCAGCTGATTATGTACGATCAAGTTGGCTGCGGCAAGTCTTCGCTACCCGAAGACGAAAGTGTCTACGTCAAGGAAACTTGGGCGGAAGAGCTGATTGCCTTAAGAAAATACCTGCACCTCGACCAGATCCATATGTTGGGTCAGTCTTGGGGTGGTATGCTGGAAATGCTTTACCTGACTCAATACGACCAGACCGGCGTGAAGAGTGTCATGATCGATGGTTCCCCTGCTTCAATTAAGCTATGGACGCAAGAGCAGCACCGGCTAATTTCCTACCTAAGTTATGAAGACCGGCAAGCCATTGCGGAAGCAGAACGAACCGGTAACTTCACTGGTCCTAAGTATCTGGCCGCCAATGACCGCTACATGGAACGCTATTGCTGGGATGACCCAGATGAAAATTCACCAGAGCCTTTGCGACGTGAAACGAATGGTAAACGGGCCAGCCTCATTGCGGAAGGACCTAACGAATTCACCGAAAATGGCACCATCAGCGATTATGATGTGACTGATGATCTGCATAAGATCCACGTACCCGTCTTAGTGACCAACGGTACTGATGATCTATGTACCCCACTGATTGCTAAATCCGTTTACGATCATATTCCGGGTGCAAAGTGGCACTTATTTGCCAACAGCCGACACTTGGCCTTATTAGACCAGCATGACGAGTTCATTCAAGTTCTGGATAACTGGCTGAAAGCTAACGATTAGCATAATCTGATTACGACAAACATCATGCAAGCGATGAACCGTCTGAATTGTAAGCACGTTATTCGTCGTGCTAAACTGAAACAAAAGGAGTGACCGTTTTGGATACAATGAAAGCATTATTGGAACGCAAGTCTGTCCGTAGTTATACAGGGACACCCGTTACGATTGAACAGCGTAATCAGTTATTGAAGGCAGCCTATGCCTCACCCGTTTCAATGGGTCAATATGACACAGTTGAACTGACCGTCGTGCAAAATCCTGAGCTGTTGGCGCAAATCGATGACACAGCGGCCAAACGCTTTGGTCGGGAGAAGATGCTTTATGGTGCACCGATGTTGATTATTGCTTCAACTCAATTAAAGGGCGATGCCACTGACAACGCGGCGTATTCCAACACTGCAACTATCATTGAGAACTTAAACCTGGCAGCAGTGGACCTCGACCTTGGTGCCTGCCATATTTGGGGCGCCATTGTCGCTGTCGCTGGTGATGATGGCTTGAAACGGTCATTGAAAATTAGTGAAGGTTTCACCCCAGTCGCTGGCTTAGTAGTTGGGCAAACTGCCGATGGATACACAGATCGTGATATTCCTGAAGGCCGAATCAAAACCGAAATTTTGGACTAACACCACGGCAATTTCAAAGGGATCTGACGCGCCACAGTGTCAGATCCCTTTTGCGTACAATTAATTTGCCCAAACAAAAAGCTCCGAACTGGGGAGGTTCGAAGCTCTTCGACGCTATAATCAATACTCACGCGATCATCCTTGTACGGGAACTAATTGGTTATCTATTATGGGGGAAATAACACTTAGTTTACTAAAATTTACAGGGAGAAGTTTATTTTATCCCGTTAGGACTTATAGCGATCGGTTTTCTCAATTATAGTGGATCTTTAAAAAGACACATCTTTGTCAAACAGCTGAATAACAATAAATAGTTAAGTTGATTAATCAACTCGCCTACAACTGTATCCGCTGCTTGACGGTAATTCAGCAAATTTGATTTATCATCAGATTACTGAATGCCCAACACACGAATGTTTTGGGTACATTTAGTTTAACACTTTTAATTCAAAAATTAAATTTAATTCCTTAATTTTTTAACAAAATGCTTGATTTGTTTAAGTAATTGTGACGGATACAGTGAGGAACAAAACTCGGTAGATTTCAGAGTGTAATGTAATCTGAGTTTTGGCGCTCGATTAGACTATATCAAAGTATAGAACCATGTCCAATCAAAACCAGGTTAACTCCACAGAAATTAATCACCAACCGGATGAATATGATCCACAGCAGCAACTTGATTTAAAACGGCCATGTCGTTATCACTGATTTCAAAATCAAGTTCGGCATTTGCCTTAACGTGTGCCATTGACCGCGCTTTTGGCAGTGGTGCAATATCATTTTGAATCACAAAGCGTAAGGCTAGTTGTGGTACCGAAACCTGATAAGATGCCGCAATCCGTTGCAAATCGGGATCATTAACTAGGTCACCTGTTGCTAATGGTGAATACGCCTGAACGACAATCCCGTTGTCCTTAGCTGTTTTCACAATCGAATCTTGCGTGTAGCCGACGTAGTATTGAATCTGGTCCACAGCGGGTGTAACTGACAAACCATCCCAATTTAATAAGTTTTCCAAGTCATGGGTATTGAAGTTTGAAACCCCAACTGACTTTGCTCGACCACTGTTGTAGATATCCTGCATGGCTCGCCAAACATCACGATTTTCAGCATCGTGGTTGGTACCTTCCTGTGCCCATGGCCATGGTGCGTGAATGATATAAGAATCAACGTAATCAAGGTTCAAAGCCTTTAAACTACTTTCAAAATCAGCTATGGCAGCATCATATGTTTTTGACTCTGCTGGCAATTTAGTTTGGACGAATAAATCTTCCCTTGCCACATCACCATCGGCAATTGCTTCGCCAACACTCTTTTCATTGCGGTAAGCCTTCGCTGTATCAATAAACCGGTAGCCAGCCTTCAATGCATTACTAACGGCATCATAAGTCTCCTTGCCAGGCTTGGTTTGCCAGGTACCAAAACCCACTTTGGGCATCTTTAACCCATTATTTAATTCAAATGTATCTGTAATTGTGGTCATGAAAAATTCCTCCCTATCCGTTCTACAGTATATTGTATGACCTTCTAGTAGGTCTAAGGCAACTAAGAACACTCACCAAGTTAACTATTTCCTGCCGAGAAGTCCTGACCGTTAAAACCAGTTCGATCATCATCAGTAATTTTCCGCAGCACACGACACGGATTTCCAGCCGCAATGACATTATCCGGAATATCCTTAGTCACAACGCTACCAGCGCCGACGATAACGTTGCTACCGATAGTCACTCCTGGCAAAACCGTCACGTTAGCTGCCAGCCAAACGTCATTGCCTATAGTGATAGGCTTAGCAATACAACCACCTGTGCGCCGTTCACTCGGATCAAAAAGATGATTACTGGTATAAAGCCCCACTTTGGGCCCGAAAAGGACGTGTGAGCCAATGGTAATAGGCGCACCATCCAACATCACGCAATCATAGTTGGCATAGAAGTGGTCGCCGACAGTAATATTACGACCAAATTCACATCTAAAATTAGGTTCAACAAATGGCGCCTCACCAGCATTCCCAATCAACTGAGAAAACAATTCATTCCGCGCCGCCGGATCAACCGTACCATTCAGCCTTTGAGTAAACGTCGTCGCTGTTTCTCGAACCTTCACTAATTTTGGATCTAAATCATCGTATGGTTGCCCGGTTGCCATGTACGCAAATTTTTCGTCAAGATTCATGTTAATCCCCCTGCTTCACGAATTTTAATTGATTCCAGTATAACGCAAGAATCCCGTTATCGCTGAATGATACAGGCATGCACCATCCAATTCATAACGGGATTCACTATTCATTTTAACTAAACTTACTTGGTGGCTGGTTCGGACATCACTTCATCCAATGCCTCAGCTAACTGCTTGACGCCATCCACAATACCATCTTCAGGCGTGTTGGAGTAGTTCATTCGAAACGTCCCTGGTTCTGGTTGGTTCCCATAGAATGGGTCGCCTGGAACCACGGCTACGTTACGTTTCATGGCTGCATCAAACAACTGTTGCGAACTCTTAACGCCAGGAACCGTAACCCATAAGAACATCCCACCTTCAGGATAACTGTGTGAAACACCCTTTGGGAAGTACTTATCGATTGCTTCCATCATGAGTTGCTCGCGCTTATGGTACAGTGCAGTGATTTTTTTGACGTGTTCATTAATATCATTATCGGTAAAGTACTGCGCACAAACATATTGTGAGAAGCTGTCAGTATGCAAATCAGCAGACTGCTTCATCATGGTGTACTTCTTCATTAATTTTGGTTCTGCAACTACCCAGCCGATCCGTAAACCGGGTGAGAAGATTTTTGACATGGTTCCCATGTAAATGACATGACCAGTCTTGTCTAACGACTTTAATGAAGGCAGGTTTTCACCTTCCCAACGAATTGCACCGTATGGATTATCTTCTAGAACCATTACGTCGTACTTGTCAGCTAATTCAACTAACTTCTTACGCCGTTCCATGGTCATCGTTCGACCAGTCGGGTTTTGGAAAGTGGGTACAGTGTAGATTAATCGGGCATCCGGATTGTTCTTTAACGCTTCTTCAAGAGAATCCATCTTCATCCCGTCTTCATCCATGTCAACGCCAACAAAGTGGGCACCGTATGAACGGAAAACGTCAACAGCAGTTAAGTAAGTTGGGTCTTCAACAATCACTGCGCTGCCTTCATCTAGAAACATTTTCGCAGTCAAATCAATGGATTGTTGTGAACCAGTCGCAATCATGACATGGTCAGCAGTGGTATGAATCCCTTCAACTTCAAGTCGTTTACAAACGACATTCCGTAACTCAGGCACGCCTTGTGCAGAACTGTACTGTAACGCTGCGGCACCCTTTTCATCTAACACCTTATCAGCTGCAGCCTTAACTTGCTTGACTGGGAATAATTCTGGTGCCGGTAAGCCTCCAGCAAACGAAGTGACTTTAGGATCCGCTGCAGCCTTTAAAATGTCGCCAACGGGGTCGTTATCAGTCTTAGGGACACGGTTAGAAAATTTATAGTTCATTTGAAACACTCCTCTATGTATGTTGTCTTTAGTATCATATGTTAACCACTGAACATGTAGTAGTTTAGAACACATTATATCACAAAAATTAAAGTATGATTAGGAAATTCATGATAATACCACTCTCAATCCAGAAAAAAAGTGATGCACCTTTCCGTGCATCACTCCATAAGTATTAATCTAATCGCCCTTTACGATGCCGAACGAGATAAAACAGCGTCGCGACAATCAGTACTGCCGCGCCAACTATAACAGAGATTCTAGTATCGGGATTCACAAACATGAACCCAACAATGACCAGTAACATCACGATTGCAAAGTAATCAGAGAATGGGTATAACGGTAATTTGAATGGATGATCCTTCATCACCATGGCATTATTTCTCCGAAAACGCAGCTCAGCCAATAGGATGACGAACCACGGAATCATGCCTGGAAGAACTGATGAACTGAAGACCACCACGAATAGATTCGACGTGGACTTGTTATAAGCAGAGAAAACTATATCAAGAATGAACCCAAGTAAGATCCCACCAGAAATTCCTAGAATTGACGCGCTAGGAACGACCCGCTTTGACAAATGGCCAAAGACCTTTGGGGCATCATTTTCATGTGCTAATTTAAACAGCATCCGACTGGAAGAGTAGATTCCGGAGTTGGCACTGGATAAAGCAGCAGTCAAAACCACGAAGTTGATGACCGATGCCGCGGCAGTTATCCCAACTTTTGCGAACGTCGAGACGAATGGCGATCCAATGGCACTAAGTTGATTCCACGGATAAATGGTCACGATAACGAAGATGGCACCCACGTAGAAAATCAGGATTCGGAGTAGAACCGATTTTACCGATTTAACGATTGCTTTTTGCGGATTGGCAACTTCTCCAGCAGTGATACCCAGCAACTCGATACCTTCATAAGAACCGACAATGATTGACATTGAGAAAAAGAACCCTTTAACCCCACCGGTGAAGAAACCACCGTGAGACCAAAGATTACTGAATCCTGTTGGGTGACCACCATTACCAAAACCAAAGAAGATGACCAATAGGCCCAGAATAATCATCAAAATAATCGTAATGACTTTGATCATGGCGAACCAAAATTCCAGTGAGCCATATGCTTTCGCGCTAGCAAGGTTAGCGACGACTAAGAAAGCAATGATGATGACCCCAACGGTGAAAGTATTAATATGCGGCCACCAATACTGCAGATACTGAGTCGCAGCCACGACTTCGGACATACCGACAACGATATACTCAAACACGTTGGCCCATTTTGCCAAATAACCGGCTAAGGGGTGTACGTATTCGGTAGCGTAGTCTGCGAAAGAACCCGTTCCGGGATTAATGTAGATCATTTCCCCCAGCGCCCGCATGACAATGTACAAAATCAAACCGACGAACATATACGCCAACAATACGGAAGGTCCGGTCCACTTAATGGTTGAAGTGGAACCCATGAACAGGCCAACACCGATTGCGCCCCCCAAGGAAATCATTTCCATCTGTCCGGCTGTCATTGACCGACGTAACGCAGGTGACTCTTTTACTTTTCGCTTCATTACAAAATTGCCTCTCCAACTAATCAATTTATTGATCCCATTAAAATGAGCGTAATGTCGGTTAGCACCGGATCATTACGCCCGAAGTTAAATACTGCCATCTGTGTTACAGGGATGCTACAACACATTTACTCTTAATATATTAGCACCAACAGATAGTCAAACAAAATAATCTTTAATAGATAATATCGTGGCTTGAAAATCGTGGCTTATTATCCCTCACAAATTCAGCAAAGGATGTCGCTGGCCGATTCAAAACAGTTGCAATCGTCTGGGTAACCTTTTTAGCGGTCCCCAATTGCGTCATCACATACAGCATCACCATAACGTTCACAAATTCTTTCTTGATTCCCCGTTGAATCATGGTACGGCGGAACTTCAGCAGACTGGGTTTGCTGTAAGTGATTGTTACCCCTAACTCTTGCGTCATAATGTCAGCTGCTTGTTGATAAGTAATCGCCGCAGGTCCCGTAATTTCTAGTGCTTGACCCAGATACTTTGAATCCTGCATCACTGCTACAACGACCGCCGCAATGTCTCTGGTATCAATAAAACTAGTTTTGGAACGACCAGCAGGCACGAATAAGTCGTGATTTTGCTGGATGTCCTGCAAGTGAGTGCTAGTTAAATTCTGCATGAAGAAACTTGGCCGAATAAAGGTATGTGGCAAGTCCATGTCGGTGATCATCCGTTCAATCTTACGGTGCGGTACCATGGGATTCTTCTCCACACCAATCAACGACACAAACACCACCTGAGCAATTCCGTGTCGTTTTACTGCCGCCAAGAATGGCTTCATATCTTCCTCTGGTTTCGCTAACTCTGGTGGTCGAACGAAGAAAACTTTGTTGACACCTTTTAACACTGGTTCGAAGGTCTCGCTGTCCAAGAAGTCGAAATGTCGAGTCTCCACCCCCAACCGTTTCATCTGATCTGACTCAGCGTGATAAATTCCTGCGACCACAGTCACATCATCAATAGCAGCTAGTTGTTGTACTACCGGCCAGCCAATATTACCGGTACTGCCTAAAACCAGAATTTTATCCAACGTGATGCCCCTCTTCCAATTTAACCAACAAACTGACTAGTGTCGCTTGTTCTTTTGGTGCCAGTGGGGCTGCAAAGTCTGACATCTGAACGTTAGCGATCCGCTTGCAGCGCTTGAAGGCTTTCTCACCGTCAGCAGTTAAAGTAAGGACCCGTGCCCGACGATCCTCGCTGGAAGGCTGAATGGTAATCATTTCTTTTGCTTCAAGCCGTTTAACGATCCCAGAAATAGTCGCTCGATCCATCCCGACAATGGCTGCAATTCGTGCTGCAGTGAGCGGCACCTTAGAAATTTCAATTTGAGCAATGACGGCCCACTGAGCGCTGGTGATCCCTTCTTTTTCTAACGCAGTGTTCATTTGATAGCGTAGTTCCTTAGCGACATCCATTATGAGGTAACCGAAGTTATTCATGGTGATTCTTCCTTCTTATATAGTTAGTATACTAACTATATAAGATTGACTGATTAAAGTCAAAACGAGGTAGGACAACATCTTGCCCTACCTCATTTTGTATATTCTTCCTTAGTCTTGAACCAGTTGACATTTAGCTCTCTCTGTCTATTTCTCATGAATTTTCTGATAAGCTTTCGAGAACAAGTCCACCGCTTTAATTCCTTCAAACACATCTTGCGGCGTTACTTTAAAGCCCATATTATTAATGGTTTCACCCGTTTGCGTGGTCAATTCAGCAACCTTCATCAAGTCGGCATCACTGGCATCCGCCAAGTGTAAGTCAGCTAGAGTCGTTGGCAAACCGAATTTCAATTCGAACTTCAAATAGCGTTCAAGTGTAGCGTCGTCTGCACCTTCCAGTACGAGATTCAACAGTGTACCGAAAGCAACCTTTTGACCGTGAGACATCTTGTGCACATCCCCAGTCAAAGCGGTCAGTCCATTTTGAAAACTATGCGCCGCTGCTAAACCAGAGCTTTCAGCCCCAACACCACTTAACAAAATATTAGCCTCAACAATGTGTTCCAAGGCGGGTGTCACCACGTGGTCGTTAGCTGCATCTACTGCTTGTTTACCATATTTAAATAATAGCTCTTCGCACTTTTCTGCCAGCGCTAATCCAGCAGATGTCTGCTGAGTTTGCAGAGGCAATAATGTCACTTCGCGCGCACGTGCCACAGTCTGAGCTTCCACATTTGTGGATAAGGCATCCGCCATACCGTCAATCAGGAACTTAACCGGTGCGTTAGCAATCACCGACGAATCCACTAGAACCAAATCCGGATTTTTATCATAAAACATATACTTCATAAATTCACCAGTTTCCGAGTAAATCACGCTTAATCGCGTACATGGCGAATCGTTTGAAGCTAGCGTTGGGACAATAACCACGGGAATCTTCAATTGGTCGCCAACTGCCTTTGTTGTATCGTTGGTCTTACCACCGCCTAAGGAAATGATGAAGGCGGCGTCAGTTTTTGACCCAATTTCCTTAACCCGATCAATTTCCTCTGGTGAACTTTCACCATTAAATGCAACATGTTCAATGTTTAAACCTGCACTAACCAGATCTGTATAAAATGTCTCGCCAATCAATTTCCAAACAATATCGTCTGTCAGCAAAATACCATGGTCCCCATATACCTTGATGTACTTCGCGGCATCTTTCAGCAATCCTTTGCCTTGAATAAAGGTCGAAGGACTAGCAAAAGCTGTTGTCATAAGATGATACCTCCAAAAGTAAGATTTTTATTACGTCAAGATTGTAACCGCTACCCTTACTGGGTACAAATAAGTTGTCTTGCTATTTTTCGAACAAAATAATGAGTTGGGGGAACCTGGATCACCAGACTATGGTAATATAAAAAAATCTACTGAGCACTATTTTGAAACAGTCTGCTAATTGTGGTTTAATAGTACTATTGTGCTGAAAATTAGGAGACATGAAATCATGAAAAAACAGTTATTACTTATGATTACCACACTGTGCATGGCAATCGCTGGAAGCGCGTTGTTCACGACTGGCGCACACGCTTTATCCATTAAACAATATAACGTTGAGCACCCGCTCATTATCAGTCATCGGGGCAGCCCTTTGAAATTTCCAGAGCATAGTTATGCAGGCTATAACTATGCAATGAAGCATGGCAGTCATTTTATCGAGCAAGACATCGTGCTTTCAAAGGATAAAAAGTTGGTCGACTCCCACGACAATAACCTTAAACGAACCCTTCACCATAACGTCAATATCACGTCGTCTAAGTTCCATAAAATCAAGCGGTACAAGTTTAAGAACGGTGAGTCCCTTCATACCTTACCTGAGCTATTTAAAAAGTACGGTAAATCCACCAATTATGTGATTGAATCTAAAAAATCAACGGCTGGCGGTCACAAGCTAGAAAAAGGAATTATCGCGGCTATTAAGCACTACCACGTTTCTAACCACGTCATTCTCCAATCGTTCAACCAGAAAAGTCTGGCTTACATGCACCACCGTTTGCCTAAAGCGCCTACGATGTTGCTGTTGTCTGGCAACGAGTCGAAAGATATTTTTCAGATTGCCAGAGAAGTCCCCAGGTACGTCAGTTTCACAACGGTCTACACGAACGCGATGAAGCCTGGTCAAATCGCAGCAATTCACGCTACCCACAAAAAGGCCGCTGCTTACACCATCGATTTCCGATCACAAGTCGAAATGGCAAAACGAGCTAAGGTAGACGGTTTCTTTACAGATGACTCGTACTATACCGAAAAATTATTCTAAAAACTCAAAAATGGTTAGCCTTTCAATTGCGAAGGACTAACCATTTTTATTTTGGGTAATGAACTTAACTCATCCGTTCCTCAATCATCCGCGCCAACTTCAACGTCGTATTCCGATTTCGAATTGAAACCACAGGATAGAACGGCTCCGACAACATCTTCGCGAAAAAAGATCGTGAGTAATTGATTTGCGTTGGTGTTCGCCAAAAGATGACGTGAGAAGTAAACACAACTTCGTCATAATCAGAACGTTTATCCTCAATTAATTGATCGTACTCAGGTTGATAACCTGGCAACTTGAATAACGCATTATAGCGCCCTTCCTTATCGGTGCGCCACCATTCAGGCGCAGCGTTCACTTCCGCCAAATAGTCTTGCGCTGCAATAACGGCGTGAGTGATTTCAAAATCGTAATGTTGAGCCAAGACTTGGTCAACCATTTCATGGGCGTCACCCTGATAGCTAAATAACAGATTGCCACTGTTAATATAACTTTTGACGTTCTCAGCGCTAGCAGCCGTCAGCCAATCACGCAGCTCGGCCATCACTACGCGTCGATTACCACCGACGTTGATTCCACGCATTAGCAATACGTACTCCATCTGAACCCTCCAGATTTAATCAGCGGTAAACGCATCAACTTGTGCTTCGACGCTAAATTCAGCTTGCAGCCGTTGTTGCATAGTCGCTACCGCCTCAGCTTGACGTTCACGCTGCTCCGCATTGATTGCCTCAATCACCAGAATGGCATCCGTAGTTTTCTCAGTTAACATCGTCCGCTCACCATCTCGCCAGTTAAAACAACGGCAGACAGCGCCAATTTTGTCGTAGTAAATCACTTCACCTGGTAAAGCTGGTTCATCTTCATCAACACCGAGTGGCTTGAAGGCTTCACCGCCCTTGGCAACACCCAGGTGCATAGGACCATCTATTGCGGCGAGATCTTCACCACCGCAAGGAACACCGAACTCTAACGAAACACTATTGTACACATCCACCAAAGGATTAATGGGCGACAAGTGCTTACCTTGATCGACCCGTTTCAGTAACGCTTCGATGGACGAACGAGCGCCCTTCTTTTTCTTGAATTTGCTATAAGCCTCACGCCACTGTGCCACGATGGGATTTTCGCGAAAAACGTCGGCGGTTAAATACTGGTGCGACTTTTCCATGGCTTCATCCAATAGCGCCTGAAAATGCGGATCCTGTGACTCATCCACGGTGTTATCTAATCCATGAACGGTTAGCGTATTAATTTGTGCCTCCGGGAAAAGCTCCCAGAAAGCGGAATCGACAACTAAATTTGTCATAACAGCACGTCCCATCCCAATTTACTGAGTATTGATATTTTAAATCAACTATCACTACCCTGACTGTTTCTCAAATAAAAGCTGATTCGATAGGCAATACTTGTCCTCAAATCAGCTCAATAAACTCAATTTTAAAATAAATCTGACAAGCTACTCAATGCACTTACGCCAATAATACCACCTAGCAAGCCCATCACAATTGCCATTCCAATTACTAATATAATACTCCCAACAAAATATGCGTATACACGGTCAAAATGATTTTCAGTGTGTGCTCTGAAGACCAATGCGATGTAACCCATTGAAACCATACTATAATAAAACATCAAGCACATTGCCGCCAATATAATTGCAAAAGAACCAATGATGGAGAGGACAAAACCAATAAACGCGACTAACAATCCCACGCTTGAAATATGAAAATAGCGGGTCATATCTTCCATATAATTAGCAGACTTATCACCCAAGAAACCACGAGTTACTAAGTGAGTAACACTGAAAACCAAAAATAAGAAGAGGATACAAACCAGTAGCACCCCAAAGAATGTTCCAAAGCTAGCGGTGGCTGAAGTATTACTGCCTGCATAACTGTCTAGTTCAGACAAAGCACCACTGGCCAAATGAACCTCCGTCATCAAAAACGTTAGTGCAACAATCAACGACCCAGCGAACAATGAAATCAGACCAAAGTACTTATTGAATTTCGTATCGATATCTGAAGGATGCCTAACACCATGCATCAGGTAAGCCCAGTAATTCTTAGCATAAGCTGAGGTTTGATCCATGTTGATATTAATGTTCACGCCACCTTGACCCGTTTGATTAGACTGATTGAAACCTTGTTGCTGGTTCATCCCTTGGTTGAAGTTAGGCTGACCATTGTTAAATTGGTTGTTATTAAATTGGTTAGGCTGACCTTGACCGTACTGTGGTTGTGGACCAGGCTGCGTGCCTTGTGCCTGAGCACCCGTAGCGGCAACTTGTGGAATTTTAAACCCACAGTACGTACAGAACTTTGAATTGGCAGGAATTTCGTTGTGACAATTTGGACATTTCATATTAATTCACTCCTTTTATTGATGAGTAATAGCTGTTTGATTGTAGGTGCGCGTGCCAGAGGTTGGTAACACATCCTTGCTGTGATTGGGACCAACAAACCGGTACGAAACGATATTGTAGTTAGTGGTCTTTTGCTTCAACGAGTATGTGTAATCGTTGACGTTGCCATGATAAGTGGCAACCATGTCGCGAATATCGTGCTGAGTCGTGTTGGGCAGCGCATTGAAGCTTCTGGCATTGCTACCACGTTGCGCCATTACTTGAGTCCTCAGCGCGCTAACCGTATGCGCGTGGTATGCGTATCCGCCACCGATAATGACGAGGATGACTACCACAATACTTGCAATAATTGCGATCCGTTTCGTCCGCTTGCTAGCGCTTGCCTTCTTAGCTTTTTCAGCTGCCAACATGGCGGGTAACTTAGCTTGCAACGCTGCGCTCTGTTGACGAGCATCCTTATAATCGCCAAATTGTGCCAAATCATTCAGCGCAATTTGAACATCAACTGAACGACTAGCTTGGTTCGCACGGACTAATGTTGCCTGGTAAGCCTGCTCATAGTTTTGTGCTTGTACCCGCTTTTGATTGTCAGCCAATGCTTTTTGAACTAAGCCTAGCTTGTCTTGAGCATCCTGGTAGTTGCCAAGTTGCGCAAACATGTTAGCTGCATTGGTCAAATCACCCTGAGTGAACGCTGACATGGCGTTGTCGTAAAGCTGTTGTTGCTGAGCTTCTAACTGTTTTTTCTCTTGCGCAGCAGCTAAAGTCTGGTTGGCAACCGCCTTCTCATGGGCATCTTGATAATCACCAAGCTGTTCGAATAAGGTTGCTGCTTGACGAGCATTACCCTTATCTGCCAGCTCAACTGCTTGCCGATAAATAGCTTCTTGATTCGCCTTAGTTTGTGCTTCAACCCTTGCTTGAACCTGTGCCTTCGCCTGAGTTAAATCCGCGCCGCAGTTTTGACAAAAAGCAGCTGACATCGGGTTTTCAGTGCCACAGTTAGGGCAGAATAACTTTGCATTTTCCATCAATAATCCCCCCTAGTATTCAACCAATGACACGTCGGTACTCTTCAAATGACCGCTCTTAGTCACATAATCAACCGTGACAGAATCGCCATCCGAATAATCGCTGGTAATCTGGTCGATGCTATGCTCGGTACCAACCGTTTCGTCATCGATCCGGCAAATGACATCACCCGGTTTAAGATCACTATCGCTGGCCGAACTGTCGTCTTCGATGCTGGTGATCACCATACCGATTTCCTTATCGTTATTGTGAGTTCGGATACTATAACCCTTAACCCCAAAGTCAATATCAGTATCGCCATCGCCTGATGGATTCTTAAAGTCTTGCATATCACCTGTGTTGACATCGTTATGGGACAAGTTCAGCTTGATACGATGAGTGGATCCATCCTTCATCTTGACTGTTGCCTCGGAACCTAACTCGATTTGTTTCATAGCGTTATCCATGCTGTCATTACCAATAACTGATGATTTAACAGGATATTGGTCAATCCCGACAATCACGTTACTGTCGTCCCAACCGCCATCATCAACGGTACTCAACCCGGCTTTGGCTGCAGGACCATCATCCATTTCATCAATCAAAATCACTCCGGCACCGTATGGTAAATCACCACGTAGGGCACCGATGGAAGGATAATTGCCAGAAGTAGCAGCCTTAGCCAAGGCATTAGCTTTAGCCGTCTTCTTTTGAATCAAAGTAGCCGTTTGACCCGCCAATGATTGCAGACCAGCAACCGAAACGTTCAAGCCAACGGCATCTTTTTGCTGATAGTAGGTCTGACTCAGTTGCGTCAATGAATCAGCATCCTTCTTTGAAGTAGCCGGGAAGCTAGATTTATTTTTCAAGCCATCCAGCTTCTTTTCGGTTTGACCTGCCAACTTGTTTTGCTTATCGAGCTCCGACTGATTAGTTTTGGCTAGCTGCGTTTTAGCTTGCTTAAGCAACCTTTCAAACTGTTTGCGATTAAGTCGTTTTTCAAGCTGAGCATCCGTTGTTTTATCCCCTGTACCAGGTAACTCATCTTGTAATTTTTGCGCCGCACCAGTTTTAACCAGTGGATTATATAACACCAGTTTCCGTGCTTGCGCAATATCGCTTGCGAAGGCTTTTTTCGTTTGTTGATGTTGGTAAAAGACGAAGCCACCCGCAACAACAACGATGACGATGAGTGCTGAAATCCCCCACGTCATTAATGCGTTCTTAGATGATTTTTGACTGTTTGATCGATTTGGCATAGCCATATTCCCCCCTAAACTTTCTAAATTATTGTTGAACCATCCAATTTGTCACGTTTGCCCCTAATCGAGCAATCGCAGCTACCTGACTGTCAGTTTGCTCTTCACTCGCATTTTGTGGCGTCTGACCATCACCGTCTAACTCAATCAAGGCGGCAATCATAAACACATGGCCCTGATACTTGATAATTGCCATATCGTTTTCAACGCCACGATAGTTGGACTCGCCACTCTTGTTCCAACAGATAGCCCCTTTTGGTAACTTCGCCGGTAGTTTCGTCCGGTTCTCGGTTTTGAGCATTGGCGTTAACATTGCCTGATCAGTGGTAGCATCGATCAAGTGTCCACGATAAATGGCCCTCAATGTCTGCACGGCCTCCCAAGCGTTGATTCGATTAGTTTTACCATTATTAATATTTGAAATATCCATCATCTTCCGTTCAAGATTGGAATAATGAGTGGGACCAATAACGGTTGAAATCGTTTGGTCAACGCCCTTGAATCCGCCTAACCGATCGATCAAAACATTAGTGGCAATGTTATCACTCTTTTCAATCATCAGTTTTACCAGTTGTTTTAACGTGTATTGGGTCCCAACTGGCTTGTGTAACAAAATACCCGAGCCGGAAACCTTATCAGTCTTCTGCAACGTATAACGGTCAGATGCATGAATCGTGCCCTTCTGCAGCTCCTGATAATAACGAATTAAAATGAATAATTTAATGGTTGAAGCTGATGACTGTGCGTGGCCCGGCGACCAATTCGTCATGTACGCTTGTTGGCTGCCATCCAGCGATGTCACTGCCACTGTCCACTTAGCAGGACCATGCGTGCCTGGCTGAATGCCTCGCATTGATTGGTTGATGACGTTAACCAGTCCCGTTGAACTGTGCGTGCCCACCCAATCTTGACTCCCGCCACCAGTTGACAGCTTAAGCTGTGGTACGTGAACGTGTTGCGGATCTGCTGTCTTTTGGGGCTGTTTGCTGTCCGCGTTCTGACTAGTTTGTGGATCACCATTGGCATGTGCCGCTGTCTTTGCGTGGTTATTAGTGCCACAGCCAGTCAGAAGCACAGAAAGCGCCAGTGTCCCAAGTATGTAAAATTTTGTCTTCATAAGTGCCATCCATCCCTAAAACATATGCTTTAATGCTAGCATAACTAGGATTCTTAATAAATAGTTAATTTTCATATAATATAATTAATTATTTTGCTAACAAAATTCAATCCAAAGTTAACGATTGGTTATATTGATATTAATTTGGATTTAATCCAACGAAAACACATTGGCTAATTAATAATAGAAAAAATCGCACGTTAAACTGGTTATAACCAGTTTAGCGTGCGATCCTATTTATAAGGATTACGTTTATTTCAAATCCTTAACATACCAAGCATTACATGCCTCATGCGACGGCTGATCTCCCAGCGGTTCATCAAGCTGCTTGAACCCAACGTGCTGGTAAAGGCCACGGGCTGCTTTATAGTTCAAAAAGGTTTCAATATAGAATTTTTCATAGCCGTATTCCTTAGCCGTTTTCTCCGCTAAGGTTTCTAATTGATGGCCGATATGATGACCGCGCGCAGCAGGTGATAAGTATAATTTCTGGAATTCGGCCGTATTGGGATAGGTAAATGGTCCTAATCCAGCACCGCCGACCAATTCACCATCGACTTCTGCCACCCAATATTTAGCTTTGTCCAACTGGGCATAATGTTCAGCTAAATGGTCTAAGACTTGATCATAATATGGCGAGCCTGGGACGTCGTTACCGTACTCCCGAATAGCAGATTGAATGATCGCTTTTAGTGGTTGATTATCCTTTGGTTCAATTGGACGAATTTTCATAAATATTCTCTCCCTATGGGTGTTTGATGGCGCCAAAATCTAAGTTATTTAAATCAATTTGTTTTGTATTTAAATTTAATAGTTGTTGCCGGCAAGTCGAAGTTAAAAATCAACTGAAGGCCATTTATTCTAAAGAAACGTGCTATAATGCTACTTGGGGCGAAGAGCAGTCCCGAGAGAGAAAGCCATAGGATGTGGAAAAGTTCACTAGGCTATAACCAAGGCGTGTGTAAATTACACGTCTTTTTCTTTTGTCAATTTCACTTCTCAGAACTGACATGTTCTGGAAAAAATCAACTAACTGCAACCAACAAGTACTTTAAAGGAAGGAGGCAATCATGGAAAACTTTTCAAATGGTTTTGACTGCCTATTCAGTTGCATGAGTAGCTGTATCACGCTTATTGTGACTCTCGCAATTGCTGGAGTGGTACTTTGGATCAGTATTGCAACAATTATTGGGATTGTTACACAATAATCACGCATTAGGAGAAATGGTTACAAGTTCTTCCCTAAGAACGTCAAAACAATCTGAATCACTTCCGGCTGTAAGAAATCTGCATCGAGATGTCGAGCACCATCCAACTCATATAGATCAGCAGTCATATCATGAGCAATCAGATCGTTGTAAAACTCTTCGTCATCTTGCAACGGCGCCACATCGTCATTGGTACCGTGTAGTAATAGGAAAGAAACGTCTTGTCCATGGATAAAACTCCGCGGATTGGCTTTTGCCACCAATGCCGGATTGTCCTCTGGTTCACAGTCCAATAATTTATCATAAATGTAGTCCAGCGTATCCGTCTGGGAACGTTGCTTAGCGGTCAGTGGACTCACGATGCCACACCACGGAATGGCGACTTTCACATCACTATTCTGATATAGATAGTTACCCTTTTCATACTCCTGGATCCCGCCGGTTAAAGCAACCATGCTGGCTAAATGCCCTCCAGCTGACTCGCCCATAGCTGTTGTACGCTGGGGATCAATGCCATAATGTTTGGCGTGCGCTTTAATATAGCGAATAGCTGCTTTGGCGTCTTCTAATTGAGCTGGCCAGTGTGCTTGATCACTCGTACGATATTCGACGCTCACCACAACGTACCCAGCACGGACAAAATCAACTAAATTGGGTAGCCGGCCAGTGTGATCAACAGTGACCCAGCCACCACCGCAAAACCAAAAGATAACTGGTAATGGATGTGACGGGCTTTCGAAGGGTCGAAGAACTGACAAATGTAAATCAACTTCCGTATGCTCATCTTGGGTGAATACGCGCGCATAAGTGACGTCAGTATCTTGCCAAACTGCTGGACGTGTTGCTGAAACTGTAATCTGTTTCTTCATTCCGACTGATCACCTCGATGTAAATTATGTAGTTGATACTAGTTTATCATGAGATCAATTTAATTTTGGGACATTATCTAGTTATGTCCCGTCTTTTTTTTGCGTGAGCTGTAATGTGTATAGGTTAACTCTTCTTCACATGGTACAATTTTAAATGTTGCCTAACCCATACCGCAACGGTTGGGAGGTGTATACAGTGCTTAACTTTTTAATTGCCCCACTTGTGGTTTCGATTATATCGATCTGGTTTGCGGATTGGCTAGACCGTAAGCACCGCAAGTAAATTTTCTAGGCAACACTAGCCCACCCCGTCTATCAACGTAAAAAAGCCTTAGCAGTGGCAGCTGCTAAGGCTTTTGGTGTATATAGTGCTACTTTTTTAATTGCAACTTTATTATATCATGTCTCCAGCCTGCCGCAAGTTTTAGGCCTGAATTGAGACCTAACTGGGACAATCAATCTTTAAATGTAAAGACATAAAAGCAATTATCAACAGTAATCTTCCTATAAGACTTAACTTTCCATCTATTAATGCGTAATAATCTTTGCCAAGAACTGCCGTGCCCGCTCATTCTCAGGTTGGCCATTGAAGAAGTGCTCCTTGCTATCGTCTTCCAGAATGTGACCATCCGCCATAAAAATAACCCGGTTGGCCACTTCTCTAGCAAAGCCCATTTCGTGAGTCACCACTAGCATGGTCATGTCAGAGTCTCTAGCGATATCTTTCATAACGTTGAGCACATCATCAATCATTTCAGGGTCCAAGGCACTAGTTGGTTCGTCAAATAATAATGCCTTAGGATGCATGGCTAACGACCGGGCAATGGCGATTCGTTGCTGTTGCCCACCAGAAAGTTGTGAAGGCAGCTTGGCAGCTTGATCAACGAGTCCGACCTGATCCAGCAAGTCCATGGCAACCTTTTTATTCTCTTCTTCTGGCCGTTTCAATACCATCCGTGGCGCCAACATGATATTTTCCAAAATGGTTTTGTTAGCGTACAGGTTAAAGTGTTGAAACACCATGCCCACATTTTTACGGATCCGGTTCATATCCGTGGATTTATTGGCCAGATCTTGACCGTTAACAATTAATTGCCCCCTTTGAATGGTCTCCAGTCCATTGATTGTTCGAATGAGGGTAGATTT
Source organism: Secundilactobacillus angelensis (assembly GCF_012641075.1). Lineage (GTDB taxonomy): Bacteria > Bacillota > Bacilli > Lactobacillales > Lactobacillaceae > Secundilactobacillus > Secundilactobacillus angelensis. Next base: position 68,290 of record NZ_JAAXLJ010000009.1, read on the forward strand.
TCCGGAACCAGATGGCCCGATCAACACCACTGTTTCGCCACTTTCAATCGTCAGGTTAATATCATGTAAAGCATGAAAATCGCCATAGTACTTTTCAACATTATGAAATTCAATCATCGACATATTGCTACCTCCATTCCGTACCTTTTCAGTTACTGAGCACGTTCAATAAAATAATCAAATATAGCGTTAAACTCCGGTGTTGTTTTGAACATCCGCTCCGGGTGGAATTGCACACCCACCACGTTTCCGTCTGAAGATCCAATGGCCTCAATCACGTTATCATCACTTTTTGCCACTGCGGTTAACCCATCTCCCAGCTCATGAATGGCCTGATGATGGAAAGTATTGACCAGAAAACGGTGTCCTAACAACCTATCCAACCACGATCCGGCTATTGTCGTCACGTGCTGGGTTGGAATTTCCCAAGACGTTGGTAACTGATTGTGTTTTTCGGTGGCACCCATTTGCGAGTAGATGTCCTGATATAACGTGCCGTTCAACGCGACATTGATGACTTGAGACCCCCGGCAGATGCCTAGGATTGGTTTGCGTGCGGCAATTGCTGCTTTAACTAATGCGATTTCAAACCGGTCACGATACACATCCGTATCGGTCACTTCTCGAAGTGGTTCCGTCCCATACAAAACCGGCGTCACTCCTTGGCCACCAGCTAACAGCAAGCCATCCACCATTTCGATGTAAGTTGCTGCCTCACTTGGATCCCCGATCGGTAAAACCACTGGCGTTCCACCAGCGTGACGAACAGCATCCACGTAATCAATTTGGATATAGTCAAAATAGTTCGTGTCTAGCGTTTTTGTTGGATGAATCATATGGTTACTTGCAATACCAATTTTTACAGTCAAATGCAGTCCCTCTCTTCATGAATAGTTTTTAGATTACAGAGTTAATAATCAGAATAATTACAGTTTTTTTGAATGAATATTACTCACTAGATTAAAATATACTAATTATTTTCTAATCTGTCAACAATCTACAATTCACGCGTTTTTAGATGAATATTCAAGCTTTTATTTGAAGTAACACCGCTTTTAATTTCTATTTAGCCGTGCTATAGTATGTAAAAAACGTCAGGGATGTGAATTTGATGAGAAAAAACTTGATTAAATTATCACTTGTATTTGTTTGTTTATTCGCTTTCACCCTACTTTTTCCGGGCCAAGCTAAAGCGGCTGATCACTATACGATTGGAACAGGTCCAACTTTCATGCCTTTCCAAATTCAGGATAATAAGGGTGGCTACACCGGAAAACATCCGGGATTAGAGATTGAAATTTTCAAAGCCATTGCCAAAAAGGAACATTTTACCTATACCTTTAAACCCATGGAACTGACCGCCAACATCACTGCTCTGGAAGGCAACCAGACAGACGGCGTCCTCGCCGCTCTGATGATCACCCCTGAACGGAAAGAAAAAATGGACTTTTCCGATTCCTACTTAAATGTCGGGTTGACCTTGGCCGCTCCAACTAAGAGTAAAATTAACAGCTGGTCTGATTTAAAGGGGAAGACCGTTGCCGTTAAAGCCGGGTCTACCTCTGAAGCCTTCGCCGAGTCCATGCAAAAGAAGTACGGCTTTCAACTACGACGTTTTAAGGATAGTAATACCGAATTAAACGATGTGCTGGTGGGCAACACTGTGGCAGCTGTCGATTCTACTGCAACTGTCGAATCCGCCATCAAAAATAAAATGAAACTTCACCTCGTTGGTAAAGCCTACAATAAAAACCCAGTTGCCTTTGCAGTTAAAAAGGGAACTCACAAGAAGTTACTGCAGCAATTTAACACGGGCTTAAAAGCCATTAAAGCAGATGGAACCTACAATAAAATTATGACTACCTACCTTGGCAAGAACAGTACCGTTACTGGTGCCACTAAAGTGGATCGTTCCTTCATTGGTCTGCTGCGTCAAAACGCCGACTCATTTATTAGTGGTATCACGATGACTATTGAAATCACCGTGTTAGCCATCATTTTTGCCACCATTATTGGTGTGATTCTCGGCGTCTTAGGCACGGTTCCTAGTAAAACGCTCCGAGCCATCTCGAGCACATACGCTTTCATCTTCAAGAGTATTCCCGTTATGGTGCTCGCCTTCTTCGTTTACATCGGGCTGCCAGATTTGACCGGTCAAAAAATTCCTTTATTCATCGCTGGGGTTGTGACCATCACGCTAGAAAACAGCGCCTATACAGCGTCTTTCGTTAGCGGGGGAATTGAAGCTGTTCCAAGCGGGCAAATGGAAGCTGCCCGTGCCTGTGGGATGTCTTACTTTGACACCATGCGCCAGATTGTTCTTCCACAAGCGGTTCGAATCATGGTGCCATCCTTCATCAACCAGTTCATTATCGCCCTCAAGGGTACTTCCGTTCTGTCCGCTATTGGGGTTGCTGAACTGACCCAACAAGGAACCATCATCATCGCCAAGAACATGGAAGGTTTCAAGGTCTGGTTCTTGATCGCCATGATGTACCTGATTCTGATTGCCATCTTAACTTACCTCTCTAACGCGGTTAAGAAGCACTATCAACTGGCAGATTAAACTACTAACAAATAAAATGGCTTCACTCCGGAATTTTTCTGGGGTGAAGCCATTTCTTTATACGAATTAAAATTCTCCTGCAAAACTACTTATTTAAAGAATAAATGAAAACAGCAGCCAATCACTAAGCGTTCTTAAAGTTTGGATTCTCCTTAAACATTTCCCAAACTTTTTCTGTCATTTCTTGATTCTCCTGCTTAGTTGCACGTAACTGCGTCCATGAGGTGTCGTAGGTGATTTCTGGTAAATCATTACCAAGCTGCTCGATAACGGCGGAAACAAATTCATTCAGATCAGTACCATATGTGTGTTCACCGCTACCACCAAGGTTAGTATTGACAGCTGGTGGCAAAATCTCAAATACGGCGGTGTCAGTATGATCTAGCTGCAGCCGCAACGATTGAGTGAAGCCATGAACGGCATTCTTGGATGCCGTGTAAATTGGCACCCACGCTCCAACTGTGATCACCAAGCCTGAGGAAACATTGATAATGGCGCTGTCTTTATGACTGGTAATCAGCGGCAGCAGCAACATGGTTAGATGTAATGGTGCCTCAAAGTTAATCGCAAATTCTTGGCGATACCAATCCCACGATTGACGATTATTTCCATTTAGAAGATTGATCCAACGCTGGATACCAGCATTATTAATCAATACATCTAACTGACTATAGTTGACCTGAACCCAATCAGCTAAGCGTTGACGTTCGCTATCATCGCTCAAATCAGCTTTGAACGTTTTCAGTGCTGGAAGTTCTTTTTTGGCGTGATCAATATTTTCTTGACTATAATCGACGACTAAAACTTCATTTCCTAAATCGACCAATTTCTGTGCCAGACCAAAACCTATCCCTGTAGTTCCACCGGTAATTAACACATGATGATTAACAAGTTTCATGATGGTGACCTCCTAAAAGATATTGTTTATCCAAGTGCATAGTATCACAAATTAGGTGCATATGCACTTAATTTGTGATACTATTTTGGTGAGGAGATGATAATCATGATTATTGTGACATCCGCTGCCGGTCATACAGGTTCGATTATTGTAAAGTATCTCGTTGATAAAGGTTACCCGGTTACCGCAACTGACATTAATCCCAAAGTTGCCGATTTACCGGGAATCCAAGATTCGATTGTTGGCGATTTGACTGATTTATCAGTTCAACACAAGGTGATTGATGCTGCCGACGTACTGGTTTATATTCCGCCGCTGTTCTCTGCCGAAGAAGCGTTAATTGGTAAATCATTAATTGATTTAGCCGCCGCAAAGCCATTACAGCAATTTGTCTTCGTATCGGTTACTCACCCCATTTTAAGCTCATTATTACAGCATATTGCTAAACGGGACGTCGAGGAACATCTCATTTACACCGGAATGTCGACTCAGCTCCCATATACGATTTTGCAACCGATGCACTATATGCATAACTTTGACCCCAACCAGGTAAAGAAGACGGGCGAGTACCAAATTTTCTATAGTTTGGACGGCCGCGTTGCTTACGTCGATCCTTTAGACGTATCAGAAGTTGTCGAAAAGGTTATTGCTGATCCAAAGAAACATAACAAGGCAACCTACGAATTGGTGGGTACGCAGCCTTACACACCCAAACAATTAGTCACTATGTTTAATGCCTATACTGGACTCAACGCAAAGGCTAGTTACATCTCACCAGACCAATTTCTTGATCAGATTGGTGCGCAAGATTTGTACTTCAGGGCTGGATTCCATCAGTTAGCTGATAGCTATAGCCAGTGGGGATTAGATGGCAATCCAAATGTCTTAACCATGTTACTGGGCAGAAAACCGCACAGTTTTGAGGATTATCTTAAGCGGGAATTGGGATAGTACTTTGCGCGGTGCATAAGATCAGGTTTGTTTAAATTAATCAAGTTAAAAATATAGCGACAGATTTTCTAAAAATTGAAAATCCGTCGCTATGTTAGTATTCACAACAAATAATGCTGGGCAGACAATTGTGCAGTGACACTATTCCAGCCATAAATTTTGGAAACCGAGTTTTACACTGATACGAAATCAGCTAATAATATTACATTGAAAAGGTCAAAATAATGGAATAATAAACAACCATTGGGGCAGTATGGTCGGTTGTTAACTATGCCGCCTGACAGTTTTGTAAAAGGCATATATCTAAATATAAATCACAATGGTATACTTTTATTCAATTAGGGGGGGACTATTATGAAAAACAAAATCATTAAAAGTATCATAACGATTACTGTAGGTTTAACCGTTGTCGGGAGCGGATCAGTTTCAGTCAATGCTGCCAGCTGGCATAAAGGAACGCCTAAGTCACTTCAAGGGAAGTGGCAAGCTCAATGGTATACTCGGGATGGGGGGCCAACTAAATACTTGAAGGTCATTCGGACTAGCATCAGCAAGAAAAACGTTAACTCATACGAAACCGGCTATATCAAAGGGAAACGAGGATCATCTGATATGTCCAGGCCGATTGCTATGAATGCCAAATACAAATATCTTGGCAAGCACACTTACCAAATTACTGGTAAAGCGCTTTCGACGACTTACACTTTCAAAGCTAAATGGTACAGCCATAATAAAATCAAAATCAGCGATAAGTACGAGACCCATTACTTCCATCGTTACTAATTTAATCAAAACCAGCTCAAGTAAAAAATCCAATGGTTACCCTACTATTTGGGCAACCATTGGATTTTTTCAAACAGACATAACACAATAATTCATAAAAACATGGCTGTATTATCGTCAAAGAAAGCAACTTATTAATATCTGTCCCCTATTCGAAACTAAGTTGCAAGAAGATTATAATGAAGTCCAACCAGAATTACTTCAGTTAACAGCTAAGTTCATTCGATTGACGTACGCATTCACGTACTGATATAATTAACTTACTAAGATAGAGGTGATTACGATGGAAAAAATTGTTAATCCAACTAAAGCTCGTTCAAACCTATACGCCCTTATTAAAATGACAAATCAAGATTCGCACCCAGTTATTATTGCTGGTGCTGATGAAGAACGCAGCGCAGTATTAATGAGCAAAAAAGATTATGATGCCATGCAAGAAACCATGTCTTTAATTATGAATGGTCAATTACAAGACGCCATCGCTAGACAAAATGACAAAAACGACGAAGAAGTCGATCTAGATCAAATGATTCGAGAGATTGACAATGAAAAATAATTGGCAGATCAAGATTAAGTCATCCGCAAAAAGTGACTTAAAAAAGGTGCTTCAGAGTCCGTTGCGCAATGCATTTATAGCAATCGAAAAGGTATTAGCTACTAATCCCTATGAACCAGTACAATCATTTGAAAAATTAACACCACCTGGTGCTGGCTTCTATTCCCGCCGAATAAACAGTCAGCACCGTGTTGTCTATACAATTGATCAAAAATTAAAAACGGTTACAATCCATTCTTGCTGGTCCCATTACGAATCTGGTACACTTGATTGGCGCGGAAAGTCACCAGCTCGACGTCATTAATCTTACATTTAGAAATCGCCAAAAAATAGAACTGAAAAGCACTGATTTAACGGTGTTTATCAGTGCTAGTTTTCTAAACACACTCATTAATTAACAACCAAAAGTCACCAAAAATGTCACCAGTAAAATACAGCTTGATCAAGAATCGCTATATATCAGCGTTTGTACCGCATATAATACTCATATTATGCGCCCCCCGAGAGTCGAACTCGGATCATGAGGACCGAAATCTCATGTGCTATCCATTACACTAAGGGCGCTCAACATAACTATGATAGCGGTGTTTCCCAAGGATTTCAAGTATTGTAGTAGGCTACCATCCGTCCACACTCAGCTTCAGAGAGCGAAAAGTCCGCATCCCATCAACAAATGGAATGCGGACTTTTCATATTAATTTTTAAATACTATCTTGCTACAAGCTTTCAATTAATAACGTCCAGCAATCACAAACTTTTTGTTGGTCGTGAAATATTGGCCGTTACTCATAATATAGCGAGTAGTCAAATTGTGCTTCACAATTTTAACGACTTTTAGATGAGTCCCCTTCTTGTAGTGCTTTACTTTGTTGGTTAAATTAACTTTTCGATACGAGTTAATGCCATGGGTCGCAATTACTGTAACCGTCTTAGAAGCTGGCAAGGAGCTGTAGTATACTGGCACAACATAGTCCTTATTAGCTGTGATATACCCCTTCTTACCATCCGTCTTCTTGGTGTGATTGACATCACGCACGATATATCGAACTGCACCATTCTTTGAACGGGTATACCCCGTGACAACAAACATTGGCCGGTTAATTCGCTTCTGTTTAGGATAGTAGATCTTACGATACTTGGTAGCAAAATCCCGTTTTGAATACATGTAAATACTCTTTACCGCATAAACGGCTTGCCCCTTCCGGACACTTGTACCGGGAACAACCGTACCTGAGCCAGAAGTTGTCGTCACAGCTTGCGATGGTGCTGTGGCACTATCATTGCCGTTGTTAGGAACAGTCTGTGTCGAGTTATCGATCGGTGTTGAGGACGAATCGCCACCAGTAGGCGGAGTTAACGTTGAGCCACCCGTAGTTCCTGAATTATTTGTTGGCTTGGTATAAGTTGTATCAAACGAGTAATCTGGGAAGAAAGTCCCAGTTCTATCTTGGTAGCCCTGCATAACTTCCGTGTTTAGATTCGATGTCATCGTATCAGTGGCGCCATCGCTAGCTTTGTGCACCACTTTAAATGACCCTAATTTATCCAAAGTGATGGTATATGGACCAACCACGATTGGCTGATCAATACCTTGATCCGTCACCGTCGTTTTAGTGGCATCGTCTGCCGGCTTAATGTTGACATCATATTCATTATGGGTCAACGCACTGTTTTTACCGATTAATCCATCGTCGGATAAACTGGTGACGGTTGGCTTTGTATTGGTTTTGACGTAGGCTGTCGCAGTCGTCACCTTTTCCGTCTTAGGATCAAAGGTCAGGCTAATCATATCGCCATTCGGTGACATCCGGGTAAATCCAGTGAGTTGGCTGTACACATCTTTAGGATGTTCATCTGGGCTTTGACTGACCCGCGTCACATCGCCATTTCCACGAAGCACATAGTTAAGCTCGTAGGTCTGATTCCCGCCCATTAAGGCGATATCTTGTGTGTAAGCACCATAATAGTCGTCGGTATCACCAACAACAAACTTAGCTCGAGCTAAATAGTCGGACTTAGTGTAGCGCTCGACTGTATAAGTTGAAGTATCCGGATTAATCGATTTATATAGCACTGGATATTTAATCTCACTATCAGATTTTGTGACTGTGGCCGCTAACACTACTGATTCACTCATCTGACTAACCGGGCTTAATCCATTAAAATTAAAAATTAAGCCAGCGGTTAATGCCGTCACGCCAATCCCTAATAGCGCACTTAATTTGACTGCTCTTTTTTGCATAGTATCCTCCTCCAATTGTGACTGCCCTAACGTAGACCATTCACAACTCGAGTATAGGTATGAACATATAACTTTACAAGTTTTGGATACTAATTTCTCAAAAGAAAAAGAGTAGAACACTAATCAGCGTTCTACTCTATATAGAAAGAAAATTCAAATTAACGCATGCCGGCTATTTTTGCCGCTGCTTCCTGCAAATATAAGAAACAGGCATCATTGCTGGCTTTAAAATCATTCACGAATGAATCAGTTTGCGGCGTAATGGTCTCAACTGGTTGTTTCATGATATCGATTACTTCAATGTTTTCATCTTGCCACTGAGCTGAATCATAGTGGCCTTCTTCGGCGAACTCTAAATAAGCCTGAAATGAGGCTAACACTGTATCTTTAATCACGTCGGCAACTGTAACGGTTTCACCGTTTGCTTGACGCCGGGTAACTTCTTTTTCGACTTCTGCCATGGTTTCCGGAACTTCAATTTCCATGAGTGAATCCTCTTTTCGTCATAGTCTTCAAGCCATTTTAGCATGATACGTTGTAAAAGACCTGTTAAATTTCTTTGAAGAATCGTTTCGCTGTAAATCATCTTAACAATCATTAGCACTAAAGGAAAGTGATGGTTACTTTCCGATGTAGAAAAATGAACGATAAATTAAAATCTCCTCTGTAATTTCTCATTAAATCAGGTAAACTAGTCATAAAGAGACTCAATTCAGATGAAAAAAGGAGACAATCATGACACTCTTATATCGCAGTACCCGTGGAGACGCCAGTGACGTCTTAACTGCATCCGCCGCCATTCTACAAGGATTAAGCCCAGACGGTGGCCTTTACGTGCCAACTGAAGCACCCCAACTTGATTTGGATTTACAGCAATTACCAACCATGGCCTATCAAGAAGTAGCTTTTAAAGTACTGAAAGCTTTCTTGACCGACTTTACAGACTCGGAGATTCGAGATTGTGTCAACGCAGCTTACGATGATAAATTCGATGACCAGTTGATTGCCCCCGTCAGTCACCATGGCGATGATTATTACCTGGAGTTATTCCATGGCGCCACGATTGCTTTCAAGGATCTGGCATTATCAATCTTGCCTCACCTGATGACCACGGCTGCCAAGAAGAATCATTTCAAAAAAGAAATTGTGATCCTCACCGCAACCTCTGGCGATACCGGTAAGGCCGCCATGGCCGGTTTCGCAGATGTTCCCGGCACGAAAATTATCGTCTTTTATCCTAGCCAAGGCGTCAGTGCGATCCAAAAACAGCAAATGATTACCCAAGTGGGTGAAAATACTTACGTGGTAGCAATCAACGGTAACTTTGATCAGGCACAGACCAATGTTAAGGAAATCTTCAATGATCAGGAGTTCCAAGCTCAGTTGGCTACTCACGGCTTCCAGTTCTCATCGGCTAATTCGATTAACATTGGTCGTCTGGTTCCTCAAGTGGCTTATTACTTTTACGCATACGGGCAACTGGTGAAGCAAAACGCCATTAAAAATGGTGACACAATCAACTTTACGGTACCCACTGGTAATTTTGGCGATATCTTAGCGGGTTATTATGCTAAACAGCTGGGCTTACCAGTTAACCGACTGATTTGTGCTTCCAACCAGAACAATGTTTTGACCGATTTCTTCAAAACGGGTTATTACGACCGGATCCGGCCATTCTTCACCACAACTTCACCATCCATGGATATTCTGGTCTCCAGCAATTTGGAACGGCTGGTTTTCCATGCAACCGGTGAAGATGCAACTCAAACCGCTGCATACATGCATGAACTTGAAAAACTTGGCCACTATCAAGTAAAACCGGCTGTGCTCCAACAGTTGCAGACCGTCTTTTCGGCCGATTTTGCCAGTAGTGATGATGACCGACAGGCAATTGCTAACGTCTTCAACCAGACCAAGTTTGCCATCGACCCGCATACCGCGGTTGCCAAGGCTGTGGCTGACAAATACCGCCAGACAACTAACGATGCTCACCCAATGGTCATCGTATCAACCGCCAGTCCTTATAAGTTCCCTAACGCCGTACTCAGCGCCATTGAAGGCCACGACGTCGAAGTTGACGGTCTGAAGGCGGTTAAGCGGCTGCAAGAACACATCAACGTACCGCTGCCTAAAGCAATTCAAGCCCTCTTTGATGCTAAAGTTCGCCACAATACCACGGTTCAACCTGATGAAATGCAGGCAGCTATCACGAGAATTTTAAAAATTGACTAAGTAAAGCTATTCAAATTATATAAAGACAGTTATACTTTAATAGTCAAATGCTTAAGTTACCGAGGTGAAAGTTAGTGGCAGAACTCAAGAAAGATTATTTAACCGTTTCAACTTACAGTGCGATTCTTCATCGTCAACTCCAACGTGATATGAACCAACTGCTGATCAAGGATAAGTTACCCGTCAATATTACTGAGATGTATCTGATGGTCCTTATCCTCGAAAGCCAACCTATCAGTCAGCGTCGGGCATCTACCACTTTGGCCGTTGATGAAGGTTTGATGAAACGGATGGTCAAACACTTAACTGCGCTTGGTTTAATCCATAAAGAAGCCTCCGCCAAAGACAAACGGGTTAAAGAACTAACCCTTACTGAAGATGGTAAAGAATTGCTGGATTATGGGTTGTCCCAAGTTGAGAAATGGTGGGACTCTATCGCACCGGACTTAAAAGATATCGATATCAACCACTTAGGACGCGAACTTTTCGATATTTCGAGAGTCGTGCTGTCAGACCGGCACCAAATTCCATTAAAGAACGATGTTGTTGATCCGAAAGTTAAAAAATAATCTACCATTTTATAATCAATTAAAAATTCCGCTGCGATTAACGAAAATCGTCAACGGAATTTTTTGCTTCTTCTAGAGGCGCCCCATTTCTGACTAGTATTTTACGCCAGAAACGACTACGCTAGATTTGAAATAAACTAACTAAGGAGTGGTTATTAACATGGCACGAACAGTAAGCATCGCTCAGGCACGTCAGGGTGACTCACATACAATTCAAGAAATTGGAATTCCATCGTTAGTTTTGATGGAGCGGGCGGCGCTAGGCGCAACAGGGCGGCTATTAAATGGCAACTTTGATCTCACTAATGTGCTGATTTTTGCTGGTACTGGCAATAACGGCGGTGACGGTCTGGCGATTGCGCGGATGCTACACGTTCGTGATGTCAAAGTCACTGTCATGCTAACGGGAGCAGAAGACCACACTTCCACGGAAACAGCACAGCAACTTAAGATCTTGCACTATTACAAGATCCCAGTGATGCCTGCTAGTACTGACCTCGCTGACTACACAACCATTGTTGACGCAATCTTTGGGATTGGTTTGGATCGACCGGTTGAGGGTAAATTTGCCGATTGGATTGACGCTATTAACGCCTCATCCGCTAGAGTCTTTAGCGTTGACGTCCCATCTGGCTTAAACGCCGATACTGGTGAGCCTCAAGGCGCCACGGTTAAAGCAACTGCCACGAGTTCATTTGCATACGCCAAAAAGGGATTCGTTACTGAATCAGGTAAACAGTATACTGGCCAATTATTTGTGGAGGATATCGGTGTTTATCTGGATGATCATTATGAAGCTTAACTAGTTCAAATCAAAAGGACTGAGAAACGGCTATGATAACCAGTTTCTCAGTCCTTTTATTGACTATTTGCTTACAATTGCCTTAATTGCCGCAGCATAAATGTCCATCGCGGTGAACATTTTTTCCAATTCCCACTGTTCATCAACCTGATGCATGTAGTCCGTTACATCGGGCAGCATCGCACCGAATGCCACACACTGATTCATCGTCCGAGCATAAGTGGCTCCGCCAGAAACCTGTGGCTCAGTCGTATCACCCGTAACTTCGCGATAAACTGTCATTAATTTTTCAACTAACTCACTATCTTTCGGTACGTATAACGGTGCTAAATAATCAAAGTCTTCGTAACGATAACCATATCCGTCAATCTTTTGAGTCATTTTCTCAATCAATTCATCGTGATCCACGGTTACTGGAATTCGCATATCAACTTGCATTCGCGTTTCTTCTGGACTTACTTCGATGTTTGAAATATTGACGGTCAAATGACCGGAGGCGCTATCGGCCACGTCACCTACTAGATTGGCACCGGTGGCATCTTCTTTGAAGCACCGTCCAATCAGTCCTAGTGGCCCATCTGGGAACACTTTGTCTAACGCCATCGCTAATCGCAACACTGCGTTGGTCCCTTCTGGCGCCAGCATTGCGTGCACGGATTTACCGGTGACTGTAATCCCCTCGTCATCCGTTTCATAGCCAAAGCCGAATGCATCAAGTGCTGGCTTAACCGCTTCCAACTTTGGCCCATTATATTTAGCTTTAGCAGGAACAGCATTGAAGGCGTTTTGCATTTTAAGGCTAAATTCAGTGCTGCCCGGCCCCACAAAGTAGGATTGCTGTAACCCTTTTTCCGCATAAGTCACCGGGAACTCAGAGTCAGGTGCAATCCCATGAGTGATGGGTTCTTCATTTTTCTGATAAACAGCAATGCCGCGCCAAAGGGTCTCTTCGTCAGTCCCGAAAATAAACCGGATTCGTTCTTTAAACGTTACGCCGGCATCCATCAGCGCTTTAACAGCATAGAGGGCAGCTACTGACGGTCCTTTATCATCCTGGACGCCGCGCCCGTACATCACGCCGTTTTCAACGGTGAGATCAAAGGGGTCATAACTCCAGTCAGCAATGTCTCCGGCAGGCACAACGTCTACGTGACCGAGAATGCCAAAGATGTCCATACCTTCACCAACTTCGGCATAACCGTAATGGCCTTCGGGATCCGTATAGGTCTTAAAGCCGAGCTCATCACAGATTGTCATCATTTCATCTAATGCATCTCTGATGGGTTGCCCAAATGGCGCACCTGGAGCTGGGTCAGTGGTGCTTGAAGGATGTTTGACTAGTCGTTTGAGGGCCTCTATTGCAGCTTTTTGGTGGGTTGCTTTGATTTCGGTTTGCATGTGGGTGCCTCCTTTTTTGTTGGTGGATTTTTTATATAGAATGTTTTCGTGTTTTTGCTGTTTGAGGTTATATTGCCTAATCAGGCTACAACAAGCAGAGACTTGCACCTAAGCCAATACCGGTATAAATCCAAGATCGGGATTTTTACCGGCATCAGCTTAGGCTCCAGTCTCTAACCGCTTGTTTGCGCACCTTGCCTAATCGGGCTACAACAAGCAGAGAACTGCATGTAAGGGACAGCCACCTAAAATCCAAGTTCGGGATTTTTGGCGCCCGTCCCTTACACTCCGCTCTCTAAGTGCTTTTTTTTGCACCTTGCTTGTTTCCTCACCTTTTCTTAATCGGGCTCCTACAGGCAGAGACTTGCACCTAAGCCAATACCGGTATAAATCCAAAACCGGGATTTTTACCGGCATCAGCTTAGGCTCCAGTCTCTAACCGCCTGTATACGCACCTTACAAAATTGCCAATATTCCAAGAAATACACTCGTCACAACGAACAGGTAAATCATCAGCTTAGCAATCCACTTCCACCAAACGCTAATGTTGATGTGAGCAATTGCCAAGGCCCCCATTACAACACCTGAAGTTGGGGTAATTAAGTTTACCCAACCGGATGCTGCTTGGTACGCCGTGATAACTACGCTGCCATCCACGCCGGCGAATTTACCCATTGGGCCGATAATGCCCATGGTTGCAGACGCTAACCCTGACGTTGACGGAATCAGGAAGGACATCGGGATGTAGAAAATGTACGTGATGATAATGAAGACACTTTCTGAGAGACCCTTCAGTCCCATTTCACCCCAATGCAGTACTGTATCGGTGATTAAGCCATCGTTCATAACCACTTGAATTCCACGAGCCACAGCCACGATGATCGCCACACTCAGGAACTCTGCCATCCCGCCAATGAAGGCATTAATGAAATCTGCTTCCTTCATCTTGTAGACGAACATCACGACAACTGACATTAACAAGAACAACATGGTAATTTCTGAGAAGTACCAGTCACCCATTGGCACCATATCGCTCCCCAAAATATTACCGATAACTGGAATACTTGCTAACCACTTCGTTGCACTTTCAAAGAACGTCCATTTATCGTTGATCGTGCTCCAAGGAATCAAGCCGATAATCATCAGCAGGAAGGTCAACCCAAACAGTGCCAGAACACCCTTTTGCCGACCCGTCATGGTACCAGCGTCATCCGCATCGTCCACGGAGAAACGGTCCAAATCTTCTTGCCGCTGTTCAAATACAGCGGACTTACTCGGATCTTTTTCAACCTTGGATGCATAGCGATATACATACCAGATACCTAATACCAAGGTGATCACTAACAGTGCTAACCGAGGAAAAATTCCCTGACCCATGGATAAGTCAAGCGTCTGGCTAGCCACCCCGGTTGCAAATGGGTTCACGGTAGATGCCAGCACACCAATTTGTGAGCCAACTAAAATGATGGCCACGGCAGTCAGCGAATCAAACCCAACGCCAATCATTACCGGAATCAGTAATGGGTAAAAAGCGATGGTTTCTTCCGCCATCCCGTAAGTCGTTCCACCTAATGCAAACAAAATCATCAGAATTGGAATCAAGCGTTTTTCTTTACCCTTATATCGACGGACGACAGCACCAATCCCGTCATCCAGGGCCTTGGTTTTATTAACGACGCCAAGGAAACCACCGATTACCAGAATAAATAGTGAAATCGAGATTGCGCCCTCAGTATGGTCGTTACCGATCATGCCGTATACTGGCGCCATAAAGACATCCCAGATACCTTGCGGGTTAGCGGTAACTGACTTATAAGTATGCGCAATAATATTGCCGGCCTTATCGGTGTTATACGCTCCCGCTGGAATAACCCAGGTAAGAACTGCCACTAAGGTAATAATCATGAATAAAATCGTGTAGGCTGACGGCATTTTAAACCGTCTTTTTTTTGGTTCCGTTTTAGGTGCTTGCATCGTCCTCATCTCCTTATTACTAATCTTTTTACAATTTTTAGTTTATCGGAGATAAGTAACCAAATTATGACCATTCTTTGAAAATTTCTAATTTTCTATTAATTGTGAGCATAAATCTTTACTTATTGGTCTAAATCAAACAATTAACGTCGCCCACCAATTGCGAAATATCGGTTCCCAGCAGTATTGGTATATGCTATAATCCACTTGAAACTGCTACCCTAGGAGGGATTTTGATGATTGAAGAAGGCTATATGAACATTCAAGATGCTGATCCAGACATTATTGTTGACCTTAAATACGCGACTACTGATAATTTTACCGGTCGCGTCATTTACGACTTTACGACCGCGATTGCTCGAATTGGTACAGCAAAAAAGCTTGGCAAGGCCGCTAAAGCATTAAAGCAACAGGGCTACCGAATCAAAGTTTGGGACGCTTACCGGCCAACAGCGGCTCAGGAAAAACTATTCGAAGTTGTCTCCAACCCAACTTGGGTGGCTAAACCAGATCCGAATTACTCCCATCAAAAAGGGGTCACTTTTGACCTCACCTTAACTGACTTAGAGGATAACGAAATCGAAATGCAATCTGGCTTTGATGATTTCACTGGAAAAGCTGTCCGCGACTATCCACGAACCCCCGCTCAAGAAAAGAATTTTCAAACCTTAGTGAAGGCGATGACTGACGCCGGCTTTGTCGGCTATGAAAACGAGTGGTGGGATTACCGTGATACGAATATGGATGATTACGGTCCGTTAGATGCCAATCCAAACGACTTTTCTCATTGATAAAAAATTGAGCTATATATTAAACATTCACCGCAAAACTGACTATACTATTCCATGGTGATTACCACCTCCAAACGATCAGCTCAAGTACGTGGCTCCGCAGAGATGCGACCAGGCTTGACCATGGTGATTACCCCCAATCTGCTAAAGGATTGGAACTGAGTTAACTCAAAAAAACACCGCCCTTTATGTGAAGGACGGTGCTTTTAGTTTCTACATATGTTATTGCTCATTATCGTGTGTCACTTGCTTAACAAATGAATGATCTGGCACTCGAATCAACGTGAAGCGGTTAGCTAGTCGACCGGCGTGAAGGCCAATACCATTTAAGAAATTCTTCTTATAAGTGGTCTCCACAACGCCAACCCAGGCTTTTTGATGATTTTTTTCCATCTGACCAACTTTCTTCATATCCCACTTATAGGATGAAGCAACCAGGTTGATTGGATGACTCCCAGTTGAAACGGTTGCGCTGTCACCAGGGACGATGTCTTTTTCACCCTCCGTATAGAAAGTATAATATTGGGCTGGCTTACGGCCATTACCCGTTTTAACAGTCACATAATCTGAACTATTAGTCGCACTGGTATCTAAGACTAGCGGTTTGTAATGGTAAGCCACCGTGACCCGATTAGGATTAAGCTGCTGTACGTCCTGAAATAAGGTGGCATAGCTCATCCCCCACAGACCAAGCAAGAAGATCACGAGTTCAACACCAGATTTAGTGATGTTTTGCCATGACCAGGAACGTTTCTCCGTAACCAAAAGCTTCAGCCGGCGAACCCGCATGTCGTGCACCATCCAAATTAAGTAGATTAATAGTAGGAGCCATAGCCCCATACCAACTAAATTCCATGCTGATTTCATGTCAATTTCTCCCATTCTTATCCATGATTTAACGCTTTTGTCACTATGTCCTACCTAGAGTCGCGCTTAACTTTCCTTTAGGTTATCTAAAATGAGGTTTGAAAACAAGTCTTTATGTAGAAATGTTTCACTAGCCTATAATGGCATTATACAACATATCTAGGGGGCTTTTGAAATGTGCACCAGTCTTACATTAACCGCAGCCGATGGCACACACCTGTTGGCAAGAACGATGGACTTTCCTAACGTTGATCCTTGGCAGCCGACAATTCTTGAAGTTGGTACTAATTGGCAGCCAATTTTTGGTGAAAGCCACGCTACTCAGTACCGCATAGTTGGCTCAGCTCGCCATTTAAACGGCCATTATCTTTTTGGGGATGGATTAAACAGTGCAGGATTGGCCTGTGCTGAACTCTATTTTCCAAATCGGACTCACTATTTTGACGAGCCGCAAGCCGAAAAGACTAACCTGACACCACAGGATTTAATTTTGTGGGTGCTCAGTCAGCACAGTACGATTGCCGAAGTTGCCGCCGACCTTCCTAACGTTGCTCTCGTTGGTAAAATCTGGTACGCAGAAAATAAAGTCTACCCATTCCACTGGCTATTGGCAGATAAAACCGGAGCAACTGCCGTCTTAGAACCAACGACCCTGTCCTTGAAGCTAATCAGCGATCCGCTGAACGTATTAACTAATACACCCGAATTAGCCGACCACCTACAGCGCGTTAATCAATTTTTAAGTACTGATAACGTGCACGTGAAGGACGCTGCCAAACGCTGGCTTGATGAACATCGGCCTCTACCAGAGGGGCCAATTCCCACGAATCGTTTCATTAGAACAACCATTAACCTCTGGGGGCAGCCACAACCAGCAACGGCAGCAACAGCCGTTTCAAGGGCAAGCTCAATTCTTGATCAAGTCATTATCCCAAGGCAAACCGGTAAACAACCTGCCAATCATAATTTTACTCACTACATTGGTATCATTGATATGACCCATCTTCAGTATTTACAATTGCCAACTGACGCAACACCAAAATCTAAAATTAACCTCTGATTTTCAGCAAATGATGTTTAAAACCCGCAATTTAATTTTAAAATTGCGGGTTTTTTACGTTATTTTGCAGAAATTCCCCTGAATTTCCAGGCTTTGTTACAGTCTTGCAACAAACAATGAGAGCCTGTTATAACAGCGTTTAGTCATGGAAAGGGTCGTTTTCTGACTGCAAAAATTACGACCCTGTCGTTTTCATTAATCTAATAGATAATTCACTGAAACACTACTGTAATCTCCAATTGATACACTTAGTCTCGTTGAATTGATTAAGATAAATTTAAAATTTAAAAAAACGTTATTCGACTACATATCAAAAAGGGGATATTTCAAAATTATGAAGAAATGGTTCGTTAAACTCGCATTAACCGCAATCGCAGTACTTGGCTTTACAATTGCTACTAACATGACTCACAGCACCACAGCAAAAGCTGACACACCATCTTACTCAAAGATTTATAAGGTTGCCAAAAACCAACTTGGCAAACCATACGGCTGGGGTTCAACTGGTCCTTCACGCTTTGACTGCTCAGGTTTAACTTCATACGTTTACAAGAAGGGCGCTTCAAAGGCCATTCCACGGACTGCCCAAGCACAATACAACAAGCTGAAAAAAGTTAAGTACGCCCACGCTAAGAAGGGTGACTTGGTATTCTTCGGTGGCAGCAAGCACAGTATCAGTCACGTTGGGATGTACATCGGTAATGGTAAGATGATTGATTCTCAAAACCGCGGTGTGATCATCGAATCCGTTAAAGCACCCTGGTGGCATCATGTTGGTACTGCTCGAGTAACCGACTTAGACTAATTTAAACGAATATCCCTAGCCCCGATTGCCAAACTGGCAATCGGGGCTTTTTGCATATGACGACTTTCTGTTTCTAGCAAATTTTTCTATCAAAAAAATAAGACAACACTCTGTTAGTTCTTAAAAAGCGATATCTACCATATCTGGTAGAAAAATAATTAAGTTATGCTATATATTGTTGCTTTTTTCAAACAGATGTTCTACGATTAACATATTGATAAAAAGGAGACTTAGCCGTGAACAAACAAAAACCGCAACAGTCACATATTCAGATTACGGTTCACTTTGTGGAAAAGCAAAACGGGAAAAAAGCGGTGTTTGATGCGCGCAAGATTCTACGGAGCTTGAACCACTTGACGCACGATGACCGTCTGATTCGCCGCATCAACGCACTTGTGCTCGCCCAAATTGCCGGTTATTCTCAGATTGATACAGCAACGATTCGCCAGCTGGTCATTTCAACTTTGAATCTGCTGGATCACCCTGAACTGGCAAAACGCTATGACGAGTACCATCCTTCCGCCACTAAACAAGACCAGTTTAAGCAACTATCATTCTTTAACTTTTAAAAAAGCACCCCTGCCCGTTGTGGTTGGGGTTTTTATATTTCTGCAGACTAAAAAACGCTATCCAAAATGGATAACGTTTTTTGGTTCTACAATATCTGTTGTTGGTAATAGATTTTATCTATTACTGATAACAGATTTTTTGTTACACTACTATTTAATAAAAAAACGGGCATTCCCGCCC
>NZ_JAAXLJ010000090.1 GCF_012641075.1 Secundilactobacillus angelensis
ACAAAACTTTGTTTAGTTTTGAGAGGTCTACTCTCAGATTAATAACGCTTTTTGGGCCTATAGCTCAGCTGGTTAGAGCGCACGCCTGATAAGCGTGAGGTCGATGGTTCGAGTCCATTTAGGCCCACTCAACAAACTTTGTTTGTTATGGGGAATTAGCTCAGATGGGAGAGCACCTGCTTTGCAAGCAGGGGGTCAGCGGTTCGATCCCGCTATTCTCCATTGATCCCATAAGGGGTCATAGAATTGGTTCTTTGAAAACTAGATAATATCAATTTTCTTTTATATTAATTAATTTCATTAATTAAGCCGAGAACACCGCGTATTTTGAGTTTTTTATTAG
>NZ_JAAXLJ010000091.1 GCF_012641075.1 Secundilactobacillus angelensis
TGAAATTGTTGAATCAGATGATGATTATTGGGGTCAGTTTAAATAATGAAAAAACTAAGATTTAAACCACGTGCAACCTTTAATGCTGATCTAAAACGGCTAGCCAGTTTAGACAAATCTATTATTGATGAAGTTCGAGCAGCCATTGACCTGTTGCTTGAGCAACAACAATTACCACCAGAATTTGAGGATCATGAGCTTAATCGGCGAATGAGCGGCTATAATGAATTTCATTTACGAGACACCCCGAAAAACAAAACACCAAGCGAAACTAACGATGTCCTGGTGGTTTATACGATTGATAAAGATGAACTAGTCTTAATTGGCATTCGAGTCGGATCG
>NZ_JAAXLJ010000092.1 GCF_012641075.1 Secundilactobacillus angelensis
CGATCCGACTCGAATGCCAATTAAGACTAGTTCATCTTTATCAATCGTATAAACCACCAGGACATCGTTAGTTTCGCTTGGTGTTTTGTTTTTCGGGGTATCTCGTAAGTGAAATTCATTATAACCGCTCATTCGCCGATTAAGCTCATGATCTTCAAATTCTGCTGGTAATTGTTGTTGCTCAAGCAACAGATCAATGGCTGCTCGAACTTCATCAATAATAGATTTGTCTAAACTGGCTAACCGTTTTAGATCAGCATTAAAGGTTGCACGTGGTTTAAATCTTAGTTTTTTCATTATTTAAACTGACCCCAATAATCATCATCTGATTCAACAATTTCA
>NZ_JAAXLJ010000093.1 GCF_012641075.1 Secundilactobacillus angelensis
TATAAGGAGTGATTACTTTGGGTACTTCTACTTTATCACGTTTTCAACGTGGTGCGCTAGCTCAACTGGTCAGTGAAGGCCATCATACTTACCAAGATATGGCTGACGCCTTAGGCGTTGCCAAATCAACTATTAGCTATGAATTAGATCGGGTCAAACCCTATGATCCCGAATTAGCGCAACAAGACGCAGATCATAAAAGGCGGGCTTGTGGTCGCCATTCAATTCTAACGCCATCATTGACAATTTTAATTACCAACCACCTACGTTTAACTTGGTCACCAGAAGCGATTGCGACAGCTTTTAACCTGAGCACCGCTTCAATTTATAA
>NZ_JAAXLJ010000094.1 GCF_012641075.1 Secundilactobacillus angelensis
TCTACGTTACGCTTTGAAGACCAATAACTGGAATAACTACAATGCCACTTTTTGGCATACAGATGGTATCTCGCCAGAGATGCAATCCACTTTAGAAACGTTGAAAGAACATCATGATGAGATTAAGAACACCTTTAATTATCCCTATTCTAATGGTCCACTAGAAGGTACCAACAATAAAATCAAGGCGATTAAACGAGCAGGTTTCGGGTATAAAAGCTTCCGCAAGTTTCGAATGAGAGTACTTTATACTTTGCATATTAAAACTAAAAAAGTCCTAATCACAAAGTAGTGATTAGAACTAATTTATAAATTTA
>NZ_JAAXLJ010000095.1 GCF_012641075.1 Secundilactobacillus angelensis
GCACTGGAATTACCAGCACTGGCAGCTGAGCTGGCATCTAAGGTAGCACTCGAAGCTTTCTTCGCTTCTTCTGAAGCCAGACTAGCAGCAGCTCCGGCAGATTTAGCGGCATTGCTTGCCGTTGATGCTAAATCACTGGCAGTGTTTGCGGCACTACTTAAGTCGGTGTCACTTGGGTAATCACTTGCGGCACTCTTGATTGAGTTAGCGACACTGGCGGCGTTAGTTGAATCGGTTGCTGCTGACGTTGCAGCATCACTAGCGGCAGTTGAATTGCTTGCCGCAGCGCTACTGTTGTTGGTAACGTTGCTGCCGGC
>NZ_JAAXLJ010000096.1 GCF_012641075.1 Secundilactobacillus angelensis
TAAATTTATAAATTAGTTCTAATCACTACTTTGTGATTAGGACTTTTTTAGTTTTAATATGCAAAGTATAAAGTACTCTCACTCGAAACTTGCGGAAGCATTTATACCCGAAACCTGCTCGTTTAATCGCCTTGATTTTATTGTTGGTACCTTCTAGTGGACCATTAGAATAGGGATAATTAAAGGCGTTCTTAATCTCATCATGATGTTCTTTCAATGTTTCTAAAGTGGATTGCATCTCTGGCGAGATACCATCTGTATGCCAAAAAGTGGCATTGTAGTTATTCCAGTTATTGGTCTTCAAAGCGTAACGTAGA
>NZ_JAAXLJ010000097.1 GCF_012641075.1 Secundilactobacillus angelensis
AGTTACGAACGATAATCCAGGTGTGACGATGACGCATGACACGACTGGGACGGATACCAACACCACTCCAGGCCTTGGTGAACATGTCACAGGCGATGGAACAGTTTCCTACTTCAAGTCAGCCAACGGCGACGGTGTCTCAGTCGACCCTAAGGATTACTACAACGTCACTACGACGACTGATCCAGAAGGCGGAACGACTGATACCAAAGTTGATGGCAGCGGAGCAGTTACTGAAGTTACCAAGAACTGGTCCGATGGCGACAAGACGGTAGCCGTTATCGAAACGACGCCAACGACTGATGGGACAGGC
>NZ_JAAXLJ010000098.1 GCF_012641075.1 Secundilactobacillus angelensis
TGACAAAAATAAACTTTAATCTGATAGTCTTGTTCTATGGATCGATAATCGGCAAACTCCTTACCATGATCAACAGTTATAGATTTCACTTGGGAACCGCAGGTCCCCATAAACTTTCCAAAGGTATCATTTAAGGTCTTGGCGGTGCGATTAGGGGCTTTGATAGCCCATAGAAGTCGGGTTTTACGTTCTACAAAAGTGACGAGAGCGTAAAATATCTTGTGTAAATGCATAAAAGATTTCTGAATTGTATAGAAATAGGGAATGCCTTCCCTTATGATATTTAGTAACCACAGAAAAC
>NZ_JAAXLJ010000099.1 GCF_012641075.1 Secundilactobacillus angelensis
ACGACCAAAATCTGTCAATCAGCGATTAGCTTTTGGTCATTGGGAAGTCGATACGGTACTTTCTAGCCGAGGTCAGTCACGAGCATGTTTGGTCACTTTTGTAGAACGTAAAACCCGGCTTCTATGGGCTATCAAAGCCCCTAATCGCACCGCCAAGGCCTTAAATGATACCTTTGGAAATTTTATGGGGACCTTCGGTTCCCAAGTGAAATCTATAACTGTTGATCATGGTAAGGAGTTTGCCGATTATCGATCCATAGAACAAGACTATCAGATTAAAGTTTATTTTTGTCA